>CALWNQ010000059.1 GCA_944382875.1 uncultured Clostridia bacterium | reverse complement strand
TTTTCCCCTTGATATTAGGGTTATCTTCCGGACATATTTTCACGGTTGGCAGGTGAAAAAATGGCATACAAAAAAATTATACAGGCAGGGGCGACTTTGGAGGTGGAACGGTATCAGGCATACCGGCCCAAAGGAAAAAATATCCGCGCTCCAAAATCGGAACCCACGAGCGAAGAGCTGGCGCTCCGGAATGAAAATGCCGCTGTCAGAAAACTGACCTGGCTTTTGAACGAAAACTTTTCGCCGGGGGACTTTCACATCACACTGACCTATTCCGGGGAAACACCGGGAGAGGAAGAGGCGAAAAGCTGCTTGCAGAAATATCTGCGGAAGCTGCGGGGGATTTACCGCAAAAACGGGCAGGAACTCCGCTACATTGTGGTGACAGAGTACGCCTATGCGAGAATTCATCATCACGTTATCGTGAATCAGATTGACCAGCGGCTGATCTACGGTGCATGGCAGAGAGGGCGGCCAAAATATGTGATGCTGGATGAAAGCCGGAGTTACTGGCGGCTGGCGGCATATCTCATCAAAGAAACACGGAAAAGCTTTGGAGCGGGAAAGAAGCCGGGGGCCAAGCGGTGGATCGGGAGCAGAAACTTAAAACATCCGGAACCAGTTGTCAAAGAGGTAAAAAGCCGGTTCCGCAGAAATCCGCCGGAAAAGATGAAATATAAAGGCCTGGCTTATCATCTGGATCCGGACAGGCCGGTGGAATACTGGGTGGAAGCGACCGGGTGGGAACACCTGATCGCTTATTATAAGCGGATTTGAGGTGGAACGGTGACGGAAAAAGAACGGCAGGAAGCGCGGATGCTGTACCGGCGGAGCGGGTACCGGAAAAAGCAGGTAAAAATCCTTTGTGAGCTTTACGGTGTGCCGAAAGCGGAAATGCTGGAAGTTTTGGAGGGGATGCCGGGACAGAAAGAGGAAATCCGGAAAGCGCTGCAGAGCGGAAAGACGGTGCAGCAGGTTGCAAAAATGTACGGGGTGAGCGAAAGCACAGTACTCCGCGCCAGGAGAAAGGAGAAGAAAACATGAAAATCAAACGGATTGCGGCGATATGCAAGCCGTGGAAAAGAGTGGAACTGATAACCATACACACCGATGTGCGGGAAATCGCGGCACAGTACATTAAGGCAGGGAATGCCATTTATCCAGTGAGAGGGCTGCCGTTTATGGACGCCGGGCAGCTGCTCACAGTGTTCGATATCCCGCTTGATAAGAGAGGGGACTGGCATGCGGAAGAATGCCGACCGGATCCAGACCGGTATAATCTGGAAAACATAGCTGAGGGAGAAAAACCGGTGGAAATGATCCCGATCAGCCTGGAATGGGATGACCGTAAGTTCCAGCCGGTGAAAACAAGCCGGGGTGTGCTGCTGATACCGGTGGAGCTGTTCGGGCCGCTCGAACTGGGCGGCGGGATGTATGATCTGTTTGAGAGAAAAAACTCCTATGGCGAAATATACCTTGTAGCAAAACAGGGAATGATTTTGCAGGGCATCATCTTTCCGCAGGAAGTCCTGACCGAGAAGTTCATGGAAATCTTCCGGGCGTTATACCATGGCACGGAAGAGAGCTATGAGGGAACGTTGGAGCGGGACGCGATCCGGCTGGAAGAAACCCGGCGGAATCTTGGAATCAGTGAGAATGAAGAAAATTGAGTTTTGCAGTTGTATGCAAGGAGGACAACATGGAAAAGGTGATTGAGAAAATCCGGGAGCAGGGAAAAGGATACAAGCCGCACACAAATCAGTGGAACGTGATGAATCAGCTAATCGACATTGTGGCCCAGGACGCAGCCGCCGCCGATCTGGTGGAGAAAGATCTGGATGTGCCGGAAATGAGTGTTGCAAAGCTGGTGTCGGAAATCACCGGAAAGCGGATGGCTGATCCGATGGAAGTGATGAAAGCAATCTGCAAATTTTACGGGCTGGCCGTGCCGGAAGAACTGCCGCCGGAATACTGGAGGACAGAAAAGTCCGCACGGACCGGAACAAAAGCGGTGCCGCAGCCGGTAGCAAAGAAAACGGTGGTTTCATTCATGGACCTGCTGGGGGGTGCTGGAGAATGAAAAGCATGAAAGAGATTTTAGACAACCGGCCGCCGCTTCCAGAAGATCTGGAAAAAATGATTCTGCGGTATGCGATGCCGGAGAGCGGATACCTGTTTACCAGAAAGGCCAGCCGTGTAAACTTTCTGACCGGACAAAAAGAAAGCGGAACAGAGTGCTACTGTACTGCCTGCAAGTGCTATTCCTGGATGGAATACACGCCAAAGCATGGAGAATGGGAAAGATGTCCGAACTGCGGAAGGCATTTCCAGGTGATGAAATGGAATGTTTCCCGGAAATATAAGCGGGACCGATGCAATTACGCGATCATACAGCCGTCCGGCGAAAATGTCTATATCCGTTTTTTTGAGGTGGAGCGGGATTATAATGTGCCGCCGGAAGAAGTGCGGACGGATATCCGGGAAACAGAATGCTTTTTCTTCAGCAGGGAAAAACCGCGGAGGTTTTCCCGGTGCTGGTATAGTTATGGGGCAGCAGAGTTGACATATAACTGGAATGAAATCCAATGCAGCCAGGAAACACTGAACGATT
>CALWNQ010000058.1 GCA_944382875.1 uncultured Clostridia bacterium | reverse complement strand
CGACCGCGTGGGCAAGGCCGCCAAGGTCCGCGAGAAGCTGTAAGCGAAAACGGAGCGAAAAAGCCGCCTTCCAATGGCAGAGGAGCATAAAGAAGTATTGCAAAAATACTGACCTATGCCAGGTAAACGGGAAATAAGAAAACTCTATGTGAATGGACGAACCATTTGCATAGAGTTTTCTTTTGCCTATTTCAAATTTTCAACGTCCGCAGGATGCGTGGCTGTCACCGAAGGTGGCGATCTTGGGGGCTTGGGGGTATCCCTCAACAAGCATTTTGGCCGGTGCAATCCGGCCAAAATCGCAAAACATGTATATGTTTGCATTGCTTGCCACTTTGTTTTTTTAGAGGGCGCAAGGTTACTGTATTGACAGAAATCAAAAAAGGTAGTATGATTACAGTGTAATTGATTACAGCGTAATCACGAAAGGAGGATTAGTTAAATGGCATTAAAAGACCATTCACTTGACGATAAGATTGTTAAGGCGGCATTTGATGAATTTATGGAATTTGGTTTCCAAAAAGCTTCAATCCGCAAAATTGCTGATCGTGCAGGAGTGACCCCAGGAGCTGTATATACCCGCTATAACAGTAAAGATGCCTTGTTTTGCAGTTTGGTGAGCAATTTTCTTTCTTCTGTCAAGACTCAATCGGAACCAATCGGCAAAATGTATTATGATCTGCTGGAAAGTAAAAACGTGGATGCTCTTCTGGACGCAATTCGCAAGGAGGAAAAAATCTATCTCGATATTCTCTTCCAGTATTATGATGAATGTATCCTGTTTTTCTGCCGCAGCGAAGGAAGTTCTATTTATACGCTGATACAAAAAATGATGGAACATAAAACAGCAGAGACAGTAACTTTCCTGAAGGAGATGTCGCAAAGCGATATTGATCTGGATGGCGTTGGTATGATTATGGGGGAGCAGTTTCACTATTATCAGCAGATTTTAGAAAAGGGCTACAGTAAAGAAAAAGCGGTGTCTTGTATGAAGACTGTCGAGACTTTTCTTGAAGCAGGCTGGAGAGATCTGTTTGAAAGGATACTGCAATAAAACAGAAAAATTTTACCCACGGGTTAGGTGTTGCTAACCAGCGGACTTACATTTACAATACAAAACACATTATGATTTGGAGGTTTTCTCATGAACAGCAAAATCGGAGCAAAAGATTTAATCACCTTGGGTATTTTTACGGTCATCTATTTTGTGATCGGAGCAGCGTTATCTCTTCTCGTTTCTATTCCCATTATGGTTCCTTTTTTTCCGTCAGTCTGGGCGCTCATCAATGGAACCGTATTTATGCTGTACACAACGAAGGTTGAAAAGTTTGGCCTGGTAACTCTTATGGGAGTACTGACCGGACTGCTTGTGGGACTTACGGGAATGGGTTTTTGGTGCGTCCCTACAGGCTTGGTCTTTGGGCTGCTTGGTGATTTCATTATGAAAAAGGGAAATTACAAAAGTTTCAAGCATAATTTGATTGGATATGGCGTTTTCTCCATTTGGACGTCCGGCTCGCTTATTCCATGGTACTTCTTTGCACAGGATACACTGGCAAAGTATACCCAGGGTGGATACAGTGCGGACTACGGTACACAAGTGCTGGCCTATACCCCGTGGTGGAGCTTGGTGCTTTTTGTGGGACTCAATTTTATCTGCGGCCTGATTGGAGCATTGATCGGTAAAAAGATCATGAAAAAGCACTTTGAGAAAGCGGGGATTTTATAATGCCTGCCTCAGAATTATTAGCATCACCTTCTGACAGAAAAGGAATACGGTTTGATCCGAGGACGAAATTGCTCCTGTTGCTTACTTTATGCACCCTCATACTCAGTACAGATAACGGCGGACTAATGCTGTATTTGAAGCCACTGCTGGCTTTTATTCCGTTTGCCCTTTTGCTTCTGTCGGCAAAATATTTGGCTGGTTTTTTGTATTTCATTTTATACACCCTCGGATTTGTGATGGAACTATCTTGGGGAGCTTTTGGAAATGGGGTGTCTGGGTTTATCGTGCTCATGGTGTCTGCAATCATAACCAGGTTTACCCCTTGCGTCATTACGGCATTTTTTCTTATGACTACCACATCCGTCAGCGAATTTATAGGTTCCATGAAGAAAATGCACATAACTGACAAAATCACGATTCCGTTATCTGTTGTTTTTCGATTTTTTCCTACGGTTAAAGAGGACGCAGGAGCAATCAATGACGCAATGAAAATGAGAGGCATTACTCCTAAAAATCCAATGCTCATGCTTGAATACAGAGTTGTGCCTCTGATTATTTCAACTGTGAAGGCGGGTGAAGATCTCTCCTGTTCTGCACTTACAAGGGGACTTGGCTCGCCAAAAAAGCGCACCAATATGTGCGACATAGGCTTTCATTTTTGGGATTGGCTGATTTGCGGCATCTGTGTTTGCTGTATCCTTATCTTCTGTTTCCAGAACCAAATCTGTTCTTTATTAGGTCTTTAAGGAGGCGCACTATGATTGAAATTGAAAATGTGAGCTTCTCTTACCAAGGAAACGAACAGATGGGCGCTGTCAATCATCTGAGCCTCTCTATACCGGAGGGGCAGGTATTGGTTCTTTGCGGTGAATCTGGATGTGGTAAAACCACAGTCACGCGGCTTATGAATGGCCTGATCCCTAACTTTTATAAAGGTGATCTGACAGGTGCGATAAGGGTAAATGACAGGGATATTACAAAAATGCCCTTGTATGAGATTGCAGAAAATACTGGCAGTGTGTTTCAAAATCCCCGATCCCAGTTTTTCAATGTGGATACGGACAGCGAGCTCTCCTTTGCGTGTGAAAATCTTGGGTATCCCAAGAATGAAATAGTCACAAGGGTAAGCGAAACGGTCAAAGAATTCAAAATTGAACGTTTGCTCGGAAAGAGTTTATTTCATCTGTCTGGCGGTGAAAAGCAAATGATCGCTTGTGCGTCGGTATGTGCAACAGCGCCCGACGTTATTATTTTGGATGAGCCCTCGTCAAATTTGGATGTCCGGCATATTTCAATACTCGCAAAAGTCATTCAAAAATGGAAATCGCAGGGAAAAACTGTAATTATATCCGAGCACCGTTTGTATTATTTGGCCGGAATTGCAGACAGATTTGTATGCCTTGCGAAAGGAAAAACAGTCTTTGATTTGTCTGCGGACGAATTGCGAAAGCAGGATGAGGAAAAGCTTAGTGCCCTTGGACTTAGAACACTGGACATCTGCAGTCTGGAACCTGAACCTGCAGATTTGGCAGATAAACAGCCATTGTGTTTTGAAAAATTCCGTTTTTCCTATAAACGTCAAAAGGAATGCCTGCAGCTTGAAAAATTCTGCGTTCCAAAGAATGAGATCATAGCCATTATCGGAAACAACGGGGCAGCTAAAAGCACCTTTGGGCGCTGCCTTTGCGGAATTGAAAAGGCAGGAATAATGCGGGATGGAGATAAGTCCCTTTCTTATAAAGACCGCCTGAAACAATGCTATATGGTTATGCAGGATGTTAATCATCAGCTTTTTACTGAGAGTGTTATGGATGAGTTGCTGATCAGTATGAAAAATCCAGATGAAAAACGAGCTCTTGAGATATTAACGCAGCTCGGCTTGTCTGAATATGCAAAGAGACATCCCATGTCCCTATCCGGCGGAGAAAAGCAACGAGTTGCGATAGCTACTGCGTTAGCCTCAGATCGAGAGTATGTTGTAATGGACGAACCTACTGCCTATCACGCCAGGCAAAAGGGCTGGGCCATGCCGGAGAATCTTTATCAGTGGTGCGCCAAATCTGTCGCCGGAATATTGGAGCGTCGGGAGTACACAGGCTGTACCGTGAACTTCAAGACCTATACCAAGTCCCTGAAATTCAAAAAGCGGATGGAAAACCCGGTTGAGAACCAGCGGGTTTTTGAGGACACCCAGCCCGCCATCATTGAGAAGGGACAGTGGGAACGGGTACAGGAACTGCGGAAGAACAAACGCAGGCCGACAAAAACAGGAAGGACCAGCATGTTCTCCGGCCTGCTCTACTGCGC
>CALWNQ010000057.1 GCA_944382875.1 uncultured Clostridia bacterium | reverse complement strand
AAGGAAGAACTGATGAACACGGTTTCCTTTGTGTTCCAGAACAGCCGACTGATCAAAGCTTCCATCTTTGAGAATGTGCGTCTGGGAAAACCGGACGCCACCCGAGGGGAAGTCATGGCTGCCTTAAAAAATGCCCAATGCGACGATATCCTCGAAAAACTGCCGGATGGTATGGATACGGTGATTGGCACCAAGGGAGTCTATCTTTCCGGCGGTGAACAGCAGCGGATTGCCATTGCCCGCGTGATGCTAAAAAATACCCCCATCATTATTCTGGATGAAGCCACAGCTTTTGCGGATCCTGACAATGAAACCAGAGTACAGGCGGCGTTTTCCAAGCTGTCTCAGGGCAAAACAGTTATTATGATTGCACATAGGCTATCCACGGTGTTCGGTGCGGATAAGATTTACGTTATAAAAGACGGACAGATCGCAGAGAGCGGTTCTAGCCGTGAGCTGATGGAAAGAGGCGGTCTGTTCGCCCGGATGTGGCAGAACTATCAGACTTCTATTCAGTGGAAGGTTCAAAAGGAGGTACAGTGAAATGATCAGACGTCTGCAAAAACAATATGCCTTGTCCGAGCAGGGTGCAAAGGATTTAATCAAGGGCTGTTTTGCCTGCGTTCTGCAAAATATCTCTTTCATGTTCCCGGTTGGGCTGCTGTACTGCATGGTGAGCGATCTGATGAACGGCGGTGTTCCGAAAAGCCGGCTTCCCTTCTATATCATCGGCTGTATCCTCTGTGTGGGATTGATCCTGCTGATGACCTATTTCCAGTATAACGCCACCTATTTTGCCACCTATACGGAAAGCGGTGTGCGCCGTATTACGTTGGCAGAGCGGCTGCGGAAAATCCCCCTGTCCTTCTTTGGAAAGAAAGACCTTGCGGATCTTACCAGCACTATTATGGCGGATTGTACCTTTTTAGAGCAGAGCTTTTCCCACTTTATTCCGGAGCTTGCAGGCTCCATCATCTCTACGGTTTTGATTGCTTTCAGCCTGTTCTTCTACGATTGGCGTATGGCGCTGGCAGCTCTTTGGGTGATGCCGGTGGCGTTTGCCATTGTAGGTTTTTCTGCAAAGGTACAGGAAGGATTCAATCAGAAGTCAATGGATGCAAAAATGGCCTGCGCGGACGGGATTCAAGAGTGTATTGAAACGGTACAGGATCTGAAAGCCAACAACGCTGAAAAAGAATACCTCAAAGGATTGGAAAAGAAGATCCGTGCGGTGGAGCATCGCTCCATTCTCAATGAGTTCGGGTTGGCGGCATTTGTGGTATCCGCCTCCCTTGTGTTAAAGCTTGGGATTGCGACGGTTACGCTTGTAGGCTCCGTTCTGCTGATGCAGGGCAGTTTGGATATTTTGACGTTCTTCCTGTTCCTGCTGGTGGTTTCCCGGCTCTATGATCCTTTGCAGGGTGCGCTGCAGAATTTGGCAGCGGTAATTTCTACCCGTACAAATATCGCTCGTATGAATGAAATTCTTGACCATCCCATTCAGCAGGGCAAAACCAGCCTTTCTAATCAAGGGTATGACATTACCTTTGACCATGTTGGGTTTGCCTACAACACCGGAGAAACGGTATTAAAGGATGTCAGTTTTACTGCCAAACAGGGGGAAGTGACCGCTTTGGTCGGTCCCTCCGGCGGCGGCAAAACAACGGTATCCCGTTTGGCAGCCCGGTTTTGGGATGTGAGCCGGGGAAAAATTATGGTAGGAGGTATGGATGTCTCGAAAGTGGATCCGGAAGCACTGCTTTCTCTTTATTCAATTGTGTTCCAGGATGTTACTCTGTTTGACAACACTATACTGGAGAATATCCGAATCGGAAACAAAAACGCCACAGATGAACAGGTCATTGCGGCTGCGAAACTTGCCAATGTGGATGAGTTTGCTGAAAAACTGCCGGATGGATGGCATACCAATATCGGGGAGAACGGCTGTGAACTTTCCGGTGGAGAACGCCAGCGTATTTCCATTGCCCGTGCATTTCTGAAAAATGCGCCGATCATCCTTCTTGACGAAGCCACAGCCTCCCTGGATGTGGAGAATGAAACACTAATCCAGACAGCTCTGTCACGGCTAATAAAAGATAAGACCGTTCTGGTTATTGCTCATAGGATGCGTACCGTAGCCGGAGCAGATAAGATTGTTGTTCTCTCCGATGGTATAGTTGCAGAAGAAGGATCACCAAAGAATCTGGAGGAAAAGAATGGTGTATATGCCCATATGGTAAAACAGCAGACAGAAAGCCAGAGCTGGAAACTTGCGTAAAGAACCCCCAAAAAATATATTACAGGAATAAAAAGAGCAATTTGAGTAGAAAAAGATTTTTAAATCTGTTAAAATAAATAAAAAGGTTAGCAACAACTAACCCAAAGAGGCAGATTATGAACAAATCAACAATCAAAAAGAATTCATTACAGGAAACATTGATCATTCCACTATACGCCCGATGGCTTTGTTCTCGGAAATTTCCCGGATTATTTCAGGATAAAACAGCCGGGGAGTTGATAAAAAAAGTGGATTATGACTTTTCTGCATTAGAAAAACAATCGGAAAGTATCATGCAT
>CALWNQ010000056.1 GCA_944382875.1 uncultured Clostridia bacterium | reverse complement strand
ATCATATTGCCACGCAGCCGTTCCATCGCTTCTGCAAGAGCGGGAATCGTGTTTTTGACTGCCTGTGCCAGCTTTCTGACGGCGGCTTTCAGTTCACGAAGCAAAGCATTGTCTGCTTTGATCTGCTGGTTTATTTCGCAGCGGTCCGAGATGATTCCTTGCCGTTCCAGCACACGGGCGGCAACGCCCTCGTGAATGGTTCGTGATTTTCGTTTTTAATATGTGACGGAAATTCTGTGCCAGAGATTGCAAAAGAAAGGGGCTAATTGCTATGGAAACCCGAGTAGCTGTTGCCGCTATTATTGTAGAGGATCAAACGTCGGTAGCATCTTTGAATGATCTGCTGCATCAGTACGGCACCTACATTATTGGGCGCATGGGGATCCCTTATAAGCAAAAAAATATTGCAGTCATCAGCATCGCCATGGATGCGCCAAATGACGTGATCAGTGCATTGACGGGAAAAATCGGCCGGCTAAAAGGGGTAACCGTAAAAACAGCTTATTCCAGCTTTTAGAATGGTTTGGATTTAGATTTACAGATAATCAGGATTTCTCCACACAGCCGCTTGAACTACAAAAAAAGCAAAGCCACATTCACAAAACTGGATTTTACAGATATTCAGAACCGAATTGCATCTCTTACCAGGCAGACTCATGCACCCATCAAGCTTCAGGCCAAAGGTGCATGAGTCTTGTTTTTTATTGAGAAATTCGGCCACAACAAACAAATGAAAGTATTCCATCAAAAGCTTCAGGAGATTCAAGCAGCAGATACTATTGACAGCAGCACTTTTCATACCAGACGCCTGTTGAAATTATTGGATAAAACGGACACTATGCTTGATTTTGATCCCGCGATATAATTTTTTAAAAACCCATTGACAAATTTCAATGTGTTGCATATAATATAACATAGATGTTTGTCTATGTGAGGTGCGGAATGGAAATGGATCCCAAAAGAACTGCCGTTATATTTAAGGCGTTCTGCGATGAAAACAGAATTCGAATTCTGCAGCTTTTATCAACCGGTGAAAAATGCGCTTGCAAACTTCTGGAAGAAATCAATGTGACGCAACCAACGATGTCGCATCATATGAAAATTTTATGTGATTCCGGCATTGTTATCGGACGTAAAGAAGGAAAATGGATGCATTATTCTATATCGCCGGAAGGCAAGAAATATGCGCTTCAATGCTTTGAATCTCTTACAAAAGTGAATGATGTAGAAAATATACAGTCGTGTTGTGAAAAGTAGCCTGGTTAACTTTTCGCACGACTTAAAAAATCATTATCATATAGACATATTTGAATATCACTATTTATTGAAAGGGGCTCTTTTATGGAAGCACTCAAAGCAGGATGGGATTTCTTTCAAAATGAAATCTTGGGTATGGCGTGGCTAAATCGATTGATCGGAAGCCTACTTAGTAGTTTCGGACTGGATACCGCCAGTCGAATCGGTGGGAGTGTGCAGTTCTTCCTGTATGATGTAATTAAAATTATGGTCTTACTTGGCTTTTTAATTTTCATTATTTCCTACATTCAAAGTTATTTTCCATCGGAACGAACGAAAAAAATTCTGGGACGTTTTCATGGAATTGGCGCAAATATGATCGCTGCACTGCTTGGTACAGTTACGCCGTTTTGTTCCTGTTCCTCTATTCCACTTTTCATTGGATTTACCAGTGCAGGACTGCCGCTTGGCGTTACCTTTTCGTTCCTGATTTCCTCTCCGATGGTAGATCTCGGCTCTCTGGTACTTTTGATGAGTATATTCGGCTGGAAAGTTGCCATTGTTTACGTCATTGTTGGTTTGGTAATTGCGGTAATTGGCGGTACATTGATTGAAAAATTCCATCTTGAAAATCAAGTGGAAGAATATATTCGAAATGGTCGGACACTGGATGTTGCGCAAGAGGAACTGCATTTTAAAGACAGAATCAAATATGCGTGGGAGCAGGTAGTTTCAACCGTAAAAAAAGTAGCTCCGTATGTTCTGATTGGCGTTGGAATTGGTGCAGTTATTCATAACTGGATTCCGGAAGACTTAATCGTTAAAGTATTAGGCAATGGCAATCCGCTTGGCGTAGTTTTGGCTACCATTTGCGGCGTTCCGATGTATGCTGATATCTTCGGCACGATTCCGATTGCGGAAGCACTGCTCTCAAAAGGCGCTTTGCTCGGTGTCGTACTGTCGTTTATGATGGCGGTTACAACCTTATCACTGCCTTCCATGATTATGCTCCGAAAAGCAGTAAAGCCAAAGCTTTTAGGTATCTTCATTGCAATCTGCACGGTTGGTATCATCATCATTGGCTATTTCTTTAACGCATTTCAATTTTTATTAGTATAAAGTAAGGAGAAAGTTCAAATGGCAAAGAAATGGTATCCTGTTGTAGATGTTTTGAGCTGCATAGAATGTGGAACTTGTGTAAACAACTGCCCACATCATGTATATGATAAGGAAAAATCTCCTTCACCGGTTGTGACAAATCCGGATGCCTGTATTGATCACTGTCATAATTGCGGCAATCACTGCCCGGTTGGAGCCATCACCTACGTTGGAGATGATACCGGTTGGATTCCCCCTGCATTACAGGGAAAGCAACAGAATCAACCGCAAGCCTGTGGATGCGGTTGTGGCTGCAATTGTACGGGAGGCAGGAATAGCTGATGGAAAGACTCGAATGCTTAAAATTACCATGAGTACTTAATCATCAGGTTTTATATGATTTGATCCGTATTTTCAATTAAGATGATATTTTGGAGGGAATAATGATGGCATTATTTGGTTTTGGTAAGAAAAAAGAGGAAGAAAAGAAAGCACCTACTTGCGCCTGTCAGTGTGGTTGCCCGACAGCAGAGACCGATGCAACCGAACTGAAAAACGATTGCTGTGCTGGTGTCAAAGAAGGGCTTTGCTGTATCAAAGTGTTGGGTGCAGGCTGTGCGTCTTGCCACACCCTGCTGGAAAACACAAAAGAAGCAGTAAAAGCCATGAATCTGTCCATTGAAGTTGAGTATGTAACAGATATGCCAAAAATTATGGAATACGGTGTGATGAGTGTTCCCGCTTTGGTGGTAAACGAAAAAGTAGTATCGATGGGCAAAGTGCTGAAAGCTGCTGATGTGGAAAAACTCCTTCATAAACTTGGATTCTAACAGAACAAACGGCTGGTTTTTGAAAGGAGGTGCACTATGAGTAAAGGCTGGTATCCGATGATCGACTACGAAAAATGTATCGGCTGCATGGCTTGCAACGACATGTGCCGACACGGTGTCTATAAGCCCGATGGTCCGGATGGAAAACCCAAAGTAGTTTATGGTACTGGTTGTGTACATGGCTGTCACGGCTGTGAGCGCCAGTGTCCAGCCAAAGCGATTCATTATTCTGGTGACGATGGAACGCTTGATATCGATTATGATTTTGAAAGATATAAGCCTCAAATTCGATGCGATGGCAAGCCGAAAGTAGCGTTTGTCTGTGTGCATAATTCCTGCCGCAGCCAGATGGCAGAAGCTTTAGGCAAAAAACTTGCCGATGATGTATTTGAAAGTTATTCTGCCGGAACAGAGTTAAAGGATCATATCAATCCTGACGCAGTACGTATCATGAAACAATTACATGGTATTGACATGGAAGCTACACAATATAACAAACTGATTTCCGATATTCCTCAACCGGATGTGGTAATTTTCATGGGCTGTAATGTTAGCTGCCCCAATCTTCCCTCTCAATATGCGGAAAACTGGGGACTTGACGATCCAAGCGGCAAATCTGATGATGAATTTAAGCGCACTATTTCTCAAATTGAGCAGAACATTTTGCGGTTAAAGCAGAAATTAAAATAGCACCTTAAAAATAATGGGGATAAAGAAAGGGTAGAAAATATGAAAGCATACATTGATAAAAACAAATGCGCTTCCGAATCCCGCATTTGTAAACCTATCAAAGAATGTCCGCAAAAGGCAATCTCATGGATCGAGGATGAAAATGAACCATTAGGCTCTCGAATGGAAATTGATGAAAACCTTTGTAATGGATGCGGAATTTGTGTGGATCTATGCTGCGGGCAATGTATTGAACTTAAATAAATCACAATACATCGCCTATCGAATGCGCCTTAACATTTCATTTTGATTTTCTTTTATAACGATAAATCCGTGGCTCAGAACCACAGCAGAACGCGTACCCACTGAACGTGAGTACGCGTCTTTCTTTTGTCCCCCAATAATACAGGTAATGTTGTTTCTTCTTCATTCCTGCAAAAAATCACACCTGTGTTACCTGTTTACATGTAAAAGTTATCAAAAACAATATACCGAAATACAAGAATTATTGCTGAAAAGCTCTTCCCGTTTATTTAAAAATATGATAGAATAAATGGGAAATTAGAGAAAGTTGGGATATTGTATATGAATCTGAAAGAAAAAATAGAAAAACTGAAAGCACATCCCCTCCTCCAGGTGCTGGCTGACAATAAGGGAAATCCTCGAACACTCGTATTAATTGAACCGCTATGGGGGATTCCCTACAATCTTATCGCACCATTCGCCACTCTATATATGTATACACAGGGCATCACAGATGTACAAATCGGACTGATTCTCTCCATCGCCATGGTGTTTCAGGTGTTGTTCTCCTTTTTTGGAGGCATTTTATCGGACAAACTGGGACGAAAATTTACAACCATGATGGGGGATTTTTTCGGTTGGTCTCTGGCCTGCCTGGTGTGGGCCATTTCCAGCAATTTCTGGCTGTTTTTAGCTGCCGCATTACTCAACTGCTTTGAACAGATCAACCAGACGGCATGGTACTGTTTGCTTATCGAAGACGCCCATCCAAAGGATCTGGTTGGAATCTATACCTGGGTGAATATCGGTGGACTTGTGGCTATATTTTTCGCACCACTCTCAGGCTTGTTTGTCAGTTCATACTCGATTGTACCGGTGGTACGGGTACTCTATTTCCTCTTTGCGCTGACAATGCTTATGAAAACACTCATTACCTTCCGGTTTTGCCATGAAACAAAGCAGGGTAAAATTCGCCGGCAAGAGACAAAGGGTGTATCCATCCCCCATATGTTGGGAGAATATCGCCATTTAATCCCCAAACTGCTCAAAGACAGGGGCGTTCTGAAAGCAGTGGCAGTTTCGGTAATTCTTTATGTCACCAATATGGTAAATACAAACTTTTTCGGATTGTATGTCACAAAGCGGTTGGGACTTTCAGAAAATTTCCTGGCACTTTTCCCTATTTTGAACGCTGCTGTTATGCTGATCTTTATGGTGGGGATTCAGCATCGTATGAATACCACGAAATTCCGTATTCCGTTATGGATCGGGCTCGCACTGTACAGTATAGCTGCTCTGGTGCTGATCCTCTCTCCTGCAAGCAATCTAAGTTTTGTACTGCTCTATGTATTTATTGCCGCCCTTGCTGCGGCATTGGTAAATCCGCGTAAAGACGCCCTTCTCCAACTGAACATTGCCCCACAAGAACGGGCACGCCTGAATGCCCTTATCATGGCCTCCACAATAGCCCTTTCCTCCCCCTTTGGATATTTAGCCGGGTGGCTGTCCAGTCTGGATCGCCGTCTGCCATTTATTTTCGCACTTTTCTTATTTATCACGGCAATGCTTATTATCCGCTACATCCAGGAGCCCCAAGTAGAAGAAACAGACGCTTAAATGTGTACAAATACCATCTCAATTCAATGAAAACGAATCAGCCTAATTTAAAGCGTCTATTTTTTATCGCGAACTCACAAAGATAAGCCTCGAACAAAATGTACTCTGGGATTCTCTTATTTTCCTGTATATATCCTCACTGAAATACTCATTTATTTTCGTCATCTAATCCCGATTTCTTCTTTACCCCAAAACAAAATAGTGATGTTGATTATTATTTGCACAATATCATCTGGAGGGGATTCCATGAGAAATCCTGTTTTTTGGAAAGCAGCTTTGTGGAAAGTTCTGAACTTCATGGCGAAGTTACCTGCATAGGCTTATACCGTCCAGACGAGGAAGAACCTTTTTACGGGCAGACGATCCTTCACGGCTGGAATTGTGTTCCGAATTCAGCTAATATCACGTCTGCATCAGAATGGTCGGAACAGATCTTTGAAGACAAGTGGGATGTTGAAATCAAAAATGTTCCTGTTTTCCTTCCGCTGGAATGGCGGGAAATGACAGAACTGCAGGATGGGCAGGAGATTTTGCTGCAAAACTTCAAAGGTAGCGACAAATGGTCGGTTGTAATTGCTGGATGGTATCAAAGTCAAGAAATAGATGAAATTTTGATACCTCTCTCAGGGTTGCAGCAGATCACAAGGGGTGACTTGGCGTACAGTCAGGCTGATTTCCAACTCAATCCGAAAAAAAACCGGGAGCTTTCGAAATTGCGGAAGATAGTACAGCCGTTGGAAGAAAACAGCTCCGCCAGATTACTCCCCCTCCGTTTTCAGATTTGGGACGTCGAACTGCGACAGAATATACAGCCTTTGGAAAAAAATCTTCAGATTATCCGGGTATTGCTGCCGGTAACATATGCTGCCGCTGCACTGATTAGTGCAGGTCTTGCAGTATTTCTGAGCTTACTGCAACTGAAAAACGCTGCTATTCTGCGGGTGTTAGGCGTTTCCCGGCGGAATACGGCGCGTGTATTGGTTTTATCTGGTATGCTGGCGGTAATCACAGGTTGCTTGGTGGGAGTGATTGCAACAGCTGTATTAACTCCAGAAGGAATTGTGGGCAGTCAATTGGGAGTGGCACTGTACCTCGCAGGTTCGCTGATTAGAGCAGTATTGGGTGCAGTTTTAGTTACCAGACAGAGACCGCTGGAACTTTTGCAGGCAAAAGAATAGGAGGGAACAGCAATGGCACAATTGCAATTGGAGAATATTTGCTACCGGTATCCCAGCAGTGACCGGGATGTTCTTTCCCACATTTCCTGCACCTTTTCCGGCGGAAAACTCAATGCAGTGGTGGGACCTTCTGGAAGCGGAAAGTCTACCCTGCTTTCCATACTGGCTGGATTGGATAAACCGGATGAAGGAACTATCCGGATTGATGGGGTGGATTATGCCCAGCTCGATTTGGATCAATGCCGCCGGGAACAAATTGCGATGGTATTCCAGTCGTTCCAGCTTTTTCCGCTGCTGACTGTTTTAGAGAATGTGTGTTTTCCCATGGAACTCTGCGGTGCGTCCAAGCCAGAAGCCGCAGGACACGCCAGAAAACTCCTGGAAGCAGTGGGGATCCCTTCAGAAAAGCATAAGCGCTTCCCCTCCCATCTATCCGGTGGCGAACAGCAGCGAGTAGCGATTGCGCGTGCTCTGAGTGCTGGCGCAAAAATCCTGTTAGCCGATGAGCCGACAGGAAACCTAGACCGGAACAATACCCAGAAAATTATGCAAATTCTGGGAACACTGGCCCGAAAGGAAGGATACTGCGTGATTGTTGTCACCCATGATCCGGAGGTAGCAGCATTATCTGATTGTGTATGGCGGATGGCAGACGGTGTTTTGACACTGGAAAAATAACACTCCTATACGAATTTGGCAAAGTGAGATGATCTATCTCACGTTTATTCTTAGATAAATATTTATTTTACAGTTTAAAACCGCACACCCCATTGGTGGATGTGCGGTTTCATTTTTATATTATAACAACAGAACTCCATTGGGCGCCAATATCTTAGGATAAGCTTGCAGAGAACTCCTGCCCAGTAAATTATTTTACTTTTGGAGTGCCTTCTCTGGCAAGACTATGCACCCAACGATAACTATTTGTATAAATAGCTGCCGGAATACATTTAAACACTTGATCGGCATTCAGGAACATCACGACAACAACGGGAGAAAAATTCCAGACAAATGCCGCTAAATAGGAGACAGGCAATACAATCATCCAAATGGAAATAAGATCCAGAATCATACCATAACGGGTTTCCCCACCGCCACGGATGATACCGCAGTTTGCGGGCATTTGATAGGACATGGTACAGATTACAACACTTTGTATAATCATGAATGCATTTGCCAAATAGTATGTTTCGTCCGAAATCTTGTAAACGGAGAGCAGTGGTGTCCGGATGGCAAGGAGCATCAGCCCCAGCATGATTCCCACCCCGATAAAAAGGAGCTGCAAGGTAACAACTGTTTCTTTTAGTCTATCTCGGTCTCCCATGCCGATTTGCTTGCCAATGATGATGGACGCTGCGGTACAAGCACCTACAGCCGCAACTTTTAGCAGCAAGAAAATCGTAGAAGATATAGAATAAGCAGCTTCTGCGCTGATGGTCATATGACCCAGGATAGCAGTCTGAATCGCATTCGTAACTCCCCACATCGCGCCTTGAATAATGATGGGAATTGCAACACGGGTGTAGTCTTTCAGCAAAAGGCTATCTGTTTGCACGAAGTTACGCGGACGCAATCGGAGTTTCTTATCCTTTCGAAATACATAACAGATCACAATGCCGCATTCCAGCACCCGCGCGGTCAAAGTTCCAATCGCGGCACCGCGAACTCCCATTTCGGGCGCATGAAACCGTCCGTTAATTAGCAGAAAGTTGATACAGCAGTTGACCACCAACGAAATAGCCGATACAATTAATGCCAGGCGTACCGTTTCCACACTGCGCATGGAGCCAAGCAGAATTGTAGTAACCACAAAAAAAGGATAGGTAAACCGGATGATATTCAAATACTGTACCCCTTCTGCGATGGCTGCCTGGTCATTCACAAACAGCCCGACACATTGAGCAGGAAACAAAGTGACCAGCACAAACATAAAAGCAGCCCAAAAAATCCCATAGTACAGTGCAACCGAAGTAAGCTTGCGGATTGGATCCAGATGCTTTTTTCCCCAGTACTGACTGGCTAAGACGATCAATCCATTGCTGATTGAGTATGCGACCTGCTGAATTACAAATTGAATTTGATTCACTGCCGCAACACCGGCCAGTGAAATTTCAGAATAGCTGCCGATCATCACGTTGTCTGCCAGATTGACACTGAGGATGACCGCCTGTTCCAGAATCAGTGTTCCGGCCAAAATGCAAAAAGTCTTATAAAAAGACCGCTCTTTCACTATTGGCAAATTCATGGTGCCTGCCTCCCGTACAAAAGGTAGAAAACGCTGCGAAAGGTGCTGTGTTTTGTGTTATAACCTTTCCATATAATACCATAAACAGCGGCACAAAATCAAGGCAAGCTTAATAATATTATCCGATACTGCTATTCCATTGTTAAAAGAAAAATCGGTCGCAACCCAAAGGTTTCACCGCGCCAGATCACGAGTGAAATTCTTGATAAAGCTGCTTTCGAAACAGCACTACCGCGATCACAGCTGTGATTGCGTCGGCGATCGCCTGCGACACCACAATTCCCATATATCCCGCCGTGAAATACGCGACTGCCAACACAATAAAAAACACTATACCCTGCCGGCTGATGGAAAGAATAAACGAACCGGCCACCTTTCCCAGGGACTGAAACACGATGGTCATCAACAAGATGATGCCGACAAACACCATGGTCGCCACCTGCCAGCGCAGCATCAGCGTTCCGTCCGCAACAATGCTGTCGTTGTCCATAAAGCACCGCATCAAAGCCGGCGCAAACAGAACAATGACTATCGTCAGAAATACCGCAAGAATACTGATAAAGCAGGCGCAAAACCGGAACAATTCCATTAGCCTTTTTTTATCCTTTGCCCCATAATAATAGCCGAAGAGCGGCTGTCCCCCAAACGCAAACCCGGTTAGGAGCAAAAGGACTATCATACTGACCTTTAAAACGATGCCCATCGCGGCAATTTTATCATTTCCAAAGGGCAGCAGGAATTGGTTCACCAGGACAATGCTTGCGCTTTGCATCAAATTGACGATCGCGGCGGGAATCCCGATTCCCAATATCTGCCCGATGTTTTGGGCAGATACTTTTATTTCTTTGGGGTTGATGGACAACATGTGACTTCTCTTCACCACCACAAGGGCAAAGAAAACGTCCGAAAATACATAACCGATTACGGTGGCAACCGCTGCTCCGCCGGCGCCCCATCCCAGCACAGAAATAAAGATGGGATCCAATATGATATTGACCACAGCTCCCAAAACCGTGCCGGCCATCGATTCTTTGGACATTCCTTCCGAGCGAAGCAGATTGGAATGAATAAAGGAAAGCATAATCGCCGGCGCTCCGATTGCCAGATACAGAAAATAATTGGAAGCATGTGCAAAGGTTTCCTCATTCGCCCCGATCAGATACAGGAGCGGCACGCGAAAAAGCAGCATCAATCCTCCAATGAGGATTCCCGCACAAATGGTCACATAAAAGCAAAACGAGCTGACATGCCGCACGCCCTTCTGGTCTTTTTGGCCTAACAGCCGGGAAATCAGGGAGCTTCCCCCCTGGCCAAAAATATTTCCCACCGCCATCAACAGGGTAAACAGCGGCGCGCCGAGCGACACACCCGCCACAATGTTGGTGTCATTGGTCTGCGCCACGAAAAAAGTGTCCGCCAAATTGTATATCAGCGTTACCACCATGCTGAGTACAAGCGGTACAGACAGGCGTATATACGCCTTTGAAACTCTTGGTTCCTCAAAAATCTGGTTTTCCATTTGATTCCCTCACCTTAATACTTCTAATTTTATTATATAACTTGGAATTGATTTTTTCTGTGCCATATGGCACAATAGAATGGGGAGGGTTGATGATGAAAAAAATCCATGATTCCGACCAAATCCATCATTGGATCGAAAAGGGAAAGATCCGGGACTGCTTTTCCACGCCAAATTTCAACTTCCTGCTTTACCAATATGAAAAAGGGGAACAAATCACTTCTCCGGACAATCCGTTAAAAGAAATCCTGTTTGTATTAAAAGGAACCATTCGGATATACGGCATCCGGCACAACGGGACGATCTCGCCTGTCAACCAGCAAAATGCCCCGATTATTATCGGGGATATCGAATTTGTTAAACAGGGAAATCCTTCGTTTTATACAGAGGCTGTCACCGAGGTCACCTGCGTCGCCCTTCCGATCGCGCCGTATGAGCAGCAGCTTCATACGGATATCCGGTTTTTACATGTGCTGCTGCATTCCTATGCCGAAAAATTGCAGCTGTTTGCTCTGGTAGACGTGCCGGCGGAAACGATTCAAGAACGTGTCCTCCTGTATCTGAAATATAAAAATCCCACGCACGAGTTAAAAGGGATTGAAGCGGCTGTTTTGCAGCTTCGCTGCAGCAGGCGTCAACTACAGCGCGCATTGCAAAAACTGTGTATGGAAGGAAAAATCATCAAAATTGGAAAAGGACAATACCGGTTGTCCAACTCCGATGACCGGCAAAGCGTTTCCGATTTCACATCAGGCTGTTAAGCGATCAACCAAAACACGAAGGATGGAGATTATCATGCAATATCAAATTGCAATCTGTGACGACAGCGCAGAAATTCTTTGCGAACTCTCTGCCGCTGTCCGCAAGTGGGCAGAAAAAGAAAAAATACATTTCCTATTGGAAAATTTTTCTTCGGCGGAACCGCTTCTGTTCCGCTCTTCCGAAAAACCTGACTTTGACATTCTGCTTTTGGATATCGAAATGCCGGGCATGAACGGCATCGAGCTTGCCAAAAAGATCCGGCAGAAAAATGACCATCTGCAGATCATTTTCATCACAGGATTTCCCGATTTTATCGCGGAAGGATATGAAGTATCGGCGCTGCATTACCTGATGAAGCCGGTGTCGGAGGAAAAACTGTTTCAGGTCCTCAGCCGCGCGGCGGAAAAACTCCAAAAAGCGGAAAAGGCAGTGCTGCTTCAAACCGAAGGAGAAATCCGGCGTGTTCCGCTCAACCGGATTGTGTCGGTGGAAGCTTTTGCACACAGCTGCATCGTCACAACGGAAGATACTTCGCTTGAGATCAAAGAAAGCATCACCACCGCCGAAAAAATGCTGCGGGAAGCGTCAGAATACGCCTTTGTCCGCACCCACCGCTCCTATCTTGTGGGGGTGAGGTATATCCAAAGCATCTCCAAAACCGATGTCACATTGGATAACGGCAGAAAAAT
>CALWNQ010000055.1 GCA_944382875.1 uncultured Clostridia bacterium | reverse complement strand
TATCCGACACAGCCCTAAGTGCCGGATAGGAACGGCAAAATTTTTTACACTTCTATTACTTCTTTATCGCACATCAGTAAAGGGGCCGGAGATGAAGGGAACCGTCAAAATCCAGCTCCACCAGCCCCGCTTTCTCCAGTTCTTTCCGGGCAGCGAGAAAGTCCCGGGGGGTATAGGCCGCTTGGGGCAGCAGAGAATGTTCCCCAATGGGCATAGTGGCCAGCAGCTGCCCCAGAGCCAGCCCCGACAGCCGGATGGATGCGCTCTGCATACTTTCCTACCTCCTCATGTCCCCGGTAAAGGACCGGCCCAGGGCTTCGATATTTCCCAAAAGGTCCAGATACGCCGACGCCCGTCCCGCTTCTAGGGAGAGTTCATGGTCCTCCTGCTCCAGCTCCGTCAGAATGGCGTCGCAGGTGGAGACAATGTAGGAGGATAGCTCTACGGCTGTCTCCTCCAGTCCCTTCAGGGAATTCATGGCACTGTTGGCAGGCGCGCCGGTCCAGCTGCCCCCGGCGGCAATTTTTGTCCAGGCATTTCTCAGGTATTGGGCGGCACAGGGACCGGAGCTGTCCAGGTATTCCGTCAGCTGCAGCTTTGCCTTTTTCAAATCCCGGATGTTTTGCTGCACCGCGTCCTTTTTCTTTAATAAGGCGTCATATTCCGCGTATGTATAAGCCATCTTGTCCCCTTTCTGCCGCTATTCCTGGCAGCTCATTTTTTTGATTCCCACAAAATTCCCGTTTTGCTCCAATATCACCAGGTCATCCCCAAACGGCCCCGGAAATTCCCGGCCTAACGCAATCGTATCCACGATCCGGTGATCTCCCGCGGAGCCTCCTGCCAGCAGAATCGGACCTTCATGCATGGTTTCCATTAAAATATTCTGAGTAAAATAGCTCCGTTCCATATTCTGGGCGGTATCCGCTCCGATGACCGTCAAGCCAAGACCTTCTCCCAGCCGGATAAATGCTTCCAGCCGGGAAGCAGTGTGCAGACCTCCTTCCTCAATGACGCCGGCAATCTGGTCCAGCACGATGAGAATGGGCGAAAAAACACGCTCCGGAGCCTGCCGGTGGGCTGCCTGCCGTCCTTTCAGTTCCGGAATCAGGGAGTCCAGGACTTTGTCCAGTTCCGCTGGATCCCGCACAATTTGCGCACCCGGACAGGTCAGAACCGGTGAACAGATCAACATCGAAATCTCTTCCACAGCAGACGCCTGTTTCAACAGCAACAAAAGAAGCTGTTCCAACGCTGGCTGACTTCCGCCGCTGACAAGCAGGCTGGTGATTTCCCCAAGAGGCAGACATACCGGGGAAACATCCCGGCGGGAAAGCCCCAGAACCAGAGGGGTTCCTTCTACTGAGCCATAAGGGATTCGCTCCGGTATGGACAGAATTTTTCTGGGAAGCGGCCCTGTCCAGCAGGCCGCCATTCTTTCGGCCAATTCGCGCAGATATGCCGCTCGTTTTCCATCCTTGGATGCCGCATATACAATACCGGTCTGAAATTCCAGCGGTCCGCTGATAAGCCCTCGGCCTATCAACGGCTTGGGAATATTGGCCGTCACCCGTCCAACCAGCTGTGCATAATCCAGCCGGTCGGTAAGCTGTAAGGTCATGACGGTCTTAAAATTCTGGGTCAAACGGTAGCTTAAGCCAGATGCACCCGTTACAGAAGCGGCGATGTAAAGGCCAAAAGCCTCCCCTTCCCGGGAAATCTGTTCAATCGTATCCAGACATTCCGGCAAAACAACGCCAGCCAGATTCAGGTTATCGATTACCAGAACCCATATTGGCAGAACCTGTTCACCAGTATCCGCAAAAGCAGAGATCGTGCTGACACCAGTTTTTCTGAAAATCTGTTTCCGCTGTTCCAGTTCTTTGGAGAACAAATTTAGGATCTTTTCCATTTGTTCCGGCTCATCATCCCCGGCTACACCGCCGGTATGAGGGAATTTTTCCATGCTGCGCAGCCCAAATCCGCTGAACTCTGTCAGATAGCATTGGATTTGAGCCGGGCTATATTGGCTGTACAAGCTCAGAAGCAGGGTTTGGAGAAAGGTTGTTTTACCGGATAGAGGCATCCCATACACCAGCAAATGTCCATCCTGCCAGAAATTATGGGTAAGGACTGTTTGCTGTTGATTGGCCGGGTCATCCACAAGTCCGATGTATCCAACCGGAGCCTGCATACCTTCTGTCCAGTCGGCAGGATTCTCCCAAAGCCTGCCGGCCGGCAGTATCTGCGCCAAATCCAGCTTTTCAGGCAAAGGCGCATTCCAAATCTGCTTCGCCGGCGCGATTTGATTCCGGCGGCAATAATCCGCAATCGCTCCCACAACCGCCTCCAGCTGAGTCCCTTTGGCATGGCTGCCTCCTTTCTCGGAGACGCCTGCAACAGGCTGACGTTCCCCGGTCAAGGTAACCCGTGCTACCAAAGGCGCTGTTTGGGGCGATTTTCCATCCGGATAATACGGCGCGCCGGAATAAAAAGGCTGCACCAGTTCTGGAACACCCATTCCGATTTTCACGTAACTCCGGCCAGGTTTCGTCAGGTAAGCAGCATCGCTGATTCCCAGCATTTCCCGGCTGTCACTTTCTGACATCACTTTTAAGCACCAACGGAAATTGGCGTTGGCGGTCATCTGTTCTGTCACGACTCCGGCGGGCTTCTGGGTCATAATCACCGTGTAAATTCCCAATGCGCGCCCTCCGCGGAAAATGTGGTTCAAAGGTCCGGTAAAATCCGGATACTGCGCCTTAAAATCCGCGAATTCATCGATTACCAGAATGAGAAACGGCATTTCCTCCATTTCGGGATTGATGCGGCGTTTGGCTTGGTATCCCAGAATATCATGTACCCCATACCGGTCCACCAGAATCTGCCGACGCTCAATTTCATTGTCCAAAGCCAGCAGACAACGTTCAATATCTTTATCCAGATTGGAAATACTGCCTGCCAAATGGGGCAGATTCCGAAAAGGCTGCAAAAGGCTGGTTCCTTTGAAATCCACCAGCACGAAATTCACATCTCGAGGAGAAAATTGGAGGGCCATGGAGGCAATCCAGCTCTGGGCCATTTCCGATTTTCCGCTGCCATTGGTACCAGCTACCAAGCCGTGAGGTCCACTGTGCTTTTCGTGGATATCAAACGAAAAGGTGGTGCCGCCGGCTTTAATTCCGATGGGGACAGACAAAGACTTGTAACTGCACGAATTTTTCCAAAAATCCCCAATATCCAGCTGTTCCGGACGCTGCACGCGATAACCTTCCAAAAATGTGATATTGTCCGGGAGATGTCCGGCTTCTTTTTTCTTCGGCAGCCGAATCGGCGCCAACGCCCGGGCCAATTCCTCACAATCTGCCGCAGAAATCACGTCCGGCTGAAATGCCTGTTTTGCTTCCGGCTGTTCCCGGTGATACAACACACTGCCATTGCCTCGAATTTCCGCAATCTGCACCACATTTCCGGGCAAAGCCTGAAGATTTTCTCCCAAAAGCACACTGCTGATACCCAAACCGGTATCATTCCGCAGCAGATAATCCGCTGCCGGCAGTCCTTGCAGCAAACGGAGGTCCCCAACCACAAACAGGTAATGCGGCAGGGAGGAAACCGCTTTTCCCCATGCGTCCGCCTGATTGGCACTGCGGCGCTGAAATTCCTTTTCCAGCTTGGAAAATACTTGAGCGGCTTCATATCTGGTACAGGCAATATTCCGGTAAGTACGGGTTTCATCGTATGTATGGGGAAGCCACCGCACCCATTCCCACTTTTCCCGTTCTTCCTGCGGAAAAATCGCCACAACCCTAAGGTCGTCATACCCGAGATGGACAGCCGCCTGGTTCAGCAGCGCGTATACAATTTGCAAACAAGCATGTCGTTCCCCCACTACCCCAAGGCTGGGACTATGCTTCAAATCGCATAAAATCGGAATGTCATTCACATGGCTGTAACGCTGGGCAACCTGCTGCGGCATCCGAAGCAAATCATTCTCCTGAAGAACGAATCCAACTTTTGGCGTTTGAACCGCAAGACTTAGCGGTTCCTCTCCCAGTCCAACCCGTAATGAAAGAAAATCTCCATCGGATGCTGTCCGTTCCCAAAGCCGGCGATCCATTCCCCGAGCCATTCGCAGGCACTGTTCCGGCGATGGATTGGAATCCAGCAAGGCGTCTCGTTGCTTACAAGCCGCCTCCTCCAGCTGTTTCTCACAGGAATGAATGTACTGCTGATATTTTTGCCGCAGCGCCGTTTCCGTCTGCGTGAATTTTTTGGATTGTGTCCGGTAATTCACAACGGTTACCAGTACCCCAATCAGCATCATTGGTACGGAAAAAATCATGCCTTCTTCCTGCGTTTGCCTCCTTGACGCGCTGCTTCACTTCAAACAAGCGTCCGCGCCCTGAGATGCCGTAGCTCTTGAGGGAGGGAGTAACGGCAAGACAGATGGTTTTGTCGGTACGGCTTTCATCCGCAACGACGAGGCTTGTGTCCATTGGATCAAGTCCGCGCTCCCGACACTCAACCGAAGCATAAAAGCTCTTGAGGTCGATGGCAATGTATGTGCGCTCCTTCATGCTCCGGCTGCCTCCTTTCAGTTTCTAAATCAGTTCGACCTATTGGAATTTGGCAGTTATGGCGTTTTTATGCTGCAATGTTTTTGGAAATTATCGCTCAACTACAACAGTCAACAAAAATTATCCATTATACTCGGCCGCAAAGCGTGTAAGGTCGGGAGCGTTAGGTCTTATATCATATCCTTGCCAGGCGACGACTCTGTTTTCACAGGGAATTACAAGCAGATTCTGCCCGTACATTCCGCGTTTGTTATACGAATCCTTTATACCATTGGGTGCAAATTCATAATGTCTGTCAAGAACTCTTTTTACCCATTCGGCTGATACTATTCTTTTGCCATGGTATTCGCCACCGTTGAGATAAACCGCACCCAACTTCACCATATCCTCAATCCTTATGTAAAGACCTGTTGCACCAATTGCGTGGCCCTTGGGACAGCAGCTCCACGCAGCTTCTTTAAAGCCGAGAGGCAGAAAGATGTTTTCCCAGCAGAACGGCAAAAGCTGTTTACCCGAAATTTTGCTGACAATTCTCGAAAGGATATAATATCCTGCATCTTCGTAATGCCTTTGTGTATTGGGCGGACAAATCCATTTTTTCAGCATGATTTCTTTCAGATAATCCGGGTCAAACTTCGATGCATCAAAAACGTCTGTATCAAAACCGCCGGGAAAACCTACCATGTGAAGCATGAGCATTTCAACCGTAGTTTCATCCCAATATGGCTCGTATCCTTCGGGACACTCATCACTTAGAATCTGAGTGACGGTGTCTTCGGTACTCAGCAGCCCTCTGTCACACAATATACCTATAGCCGTAACAGTATAAATCTTTGCAACAGAGTATATATCCTGACTTAAATTGTTTGCGGTTATAACTATTTTTTCAGGACTTTCATTACCCCTGATTTCTGCAACAGAAAAAACTCTTCCGTCATTGTATTTTATAAATTCTGCAAAATCCTCAAGAAACCTGCTCATAATACCTCTCCTTATAATATCAAATTGAGTTAAAGTAGTATCATTGTTTCGTTCGACAAATTAAATATTTCCAATCTGTTGTACGTAACAACAGTTTTTCCGAGGCAGCGGAAGAATGCCATATATCGCAGTCGGCTATCTCTCAGCAAATAAAGGCGTTGGAAAATGAATTAGGTTTTTCCCTGTTGGAACGACATAATCGGAAATTTGTGTTGACTCCTGCGGGAGAACACTTTTATAAAAAAAGTTTGGTATTGATTGCTGATTACGAGCAGATGTGCAATGAAGCGGCTAGGATTGCCCGTGGAGATGAAGCAATTCTAAAAATCGGATACCTACGCAGTTATAATAGCCCGGAAGTTCACCAGGCACTGGAGGAATTTTCGGCAAAATACCCTGGCGTTACTGTCCAGCTTCTATACGGCAACCATGAAGAATTATTTACTTTGTTGCGCACTGGCGGTGCGGATCTGGTGTTAAACGATCAGCGGAGAGCTTTTTCGGATGAGTATGTCAACTTGATTCTAACTACCAACAGAATGTATATTGAGTTGGCGGCCAGAAACCCCGTGGCCACACTCCCTTCGGTTACAGTACAGGAATTGAAAAACATTCCCTGTATTCTGGTGACCTCCAAAGAACAGCAGGCTATTGAGAAAGAATTTTACCAAACGATCATCGGCATACAGGGCGAATTTCTCTATGCGGAAAATCTTGAGGAGGCGCGTATGATGGTCATCAGCGGACAGGGCTTTTTGCCGGTGGAGGGCAGCAGCCAGGCTATGACCTTTGGCGCTTCCATTCGCCGCGTTCCTCTTTGTCGTGGAGAGGAACAGATCACTCGCAACTATTGCCTGTTCTGGAAAAAGGAGAACTCCGGCTATTATGTGGAGGAATTTTCCGATATACTACGAAGTAAATTTGAATCGTCAACTGGCTATGTTTTATGACTGCTCTCGTTCTGCGAGGGCAGTTTTTTCGTATAAGATAAACTTATCAAGCAGAGTCGAAACTAAAATTGATGGAACCGTTCGGAATTTATATAATAATAATATACCATTCCAAGGAGGTCCTGTTATGAAAGTTTTAATTATCAGCTCCAGTCCCCGGAAAGGTGGCAATTCCGATGTACTCTGCGATCAATTTGCCAAGGGCGCAGCGGAGACTGGGCATCAAGTAGAAAAAGTGAACCTGCGGGAAAAGAAGGTATCTCCCTGTCAGGCTTGCTACGGGTGCATGGAAAACCATGTATGTACCCTTAAAGATGATATGGCAGAGATATTCCCCAAGCTTGTGGCCGCCGATGTCCTTGTACTGGCTTCGCCGGTGTACTTTTATTCCCTATGCAGCCAGATGAAAATGCTGATCGACCGTTGCCTTGTAAACCACAAGGCCATTTCAGGCAAGCAGTTTTATTTTATCATCACGGCTGCCGATCCGCAGCATGAAGCCGGAAACGAAACGTTAGCGGCGTTTCGAGGGTTCCTGCGCTGCCTGCCGGATGCGAAAGAAGTGGGCGTAATTTACGGGACCGGCACCTGGGACAAGGGCGATGTCTATCAGCATCCGGCCTATTTTCAGGCTTATGAGATGGGAAAACAAATATAAGGAGGAACCTATCATGAAACATATAAAAAAGAATTTTGGCTTTGGCTGTATGCGTCTGCCCATGAAAGCCGGAGAGGTAGATACGGAACAGACCTGCCGCATGGTAGATGCCTTTTTGGAAAACGGCTTTAACTACTTCGATACGGCTCACGGTTATCTGAATGGCAAGAGCGAGGGAGCTTTAAAAACCTGTTTGACCAGCCGGTATCCCCGTGACAGCTATATTCTCACGGATAAGCTCACCAACTTTTTCTTCAAAAAGCAGGAGGACATCCGTCCGTTCTTTCAGAGCCAGCTGGAAGCTTGCGGTGTGGACTATTTTGACTTCTATCTAATGCACGCCCAAGGTGCAGACAACTTCGCCTATTTTAAGAAATGCCGTGCGTACGAAACGGCACTGGAACTGAAAGAAGAGGGAAAAATCCGTCACTTCGGCATTTCGTTCCATGACCGAGCGGAGGTACTGGAGCAGATTCTGACCGAGTATCCTCAGGTGGAAGTGGTACAGATCCAGTTCAATTACCTGGATTATGAGGACCCTGCTGTGGAGAGCCGAAAATGCTATGAGGTCTGCCGCAAATATGGCAAACCGGTCATTGTCATGGAAACGGTAAAAGGCGGCAATCTGGCAAATCTGCCGGAAAAGGCTCAGGCTGTGCTGGATGAACTGGGTGGTGGCTCCGCCGCAAGCTATGCCATCCGCTACGCAGCCGGATTTGAGGGCATCTTGATGGTACTCTCCGGCATGAGCAGCATGGAACAAATGCAGGAGAACATCCACTTTATGAAGGATTTTAAGCCGTTGGATGATCGGGAACTAGCTGCGATTGACAAGGTACGGGAAATCTATCATGAGATGAATCTGATTCTCTGTACCGCCTGCCGCTATTGTGTAGCCGGATGCCCCAAGCACATCTCCATTCCTGATCTGCTGGCTGTGATGAACACCAAACAGATCCACCACGACTGGAATGCGGATTACTATTACAATGTGGTTCATACCGGCAACGGAAAAGGCAAGGCGTCCGACTGCATTCAGTGCGGGAAATGCGAAAAAGCGTGTCCGCAGCATCTTCCAATTCGCAAATTACTGGTGGATGTAGCAAAAGAATTTGAAAAATAAGGAGCTATTCAAATGGCAAAACTTGTTGCGTTTTACTCGCGGGCTGATGAAAATTATTTTGGCGGTCAATACCGCAGTATTACTGTGGGCAACACAGAAAAGGTTGCAAATATGATTGCAAAAGCTATCGGCGGAGAACAGTTCAAAATTGAGCAGAAAATCCCTTATGCTGCCGACTATCAAACTTGTATCCAACAGGCGAAGGCAGACAAGCAGGCAAACGTTCGGCCGGAACTGGCAGCGTTTCCTGTCAGTTTGGACAACTATGATGAAATTTATCTGGGTTACCCCAACTACTGGGGGGATATGCCCATGGCGGTTTACACCTTCCTGGAGGCTTTCGACTGGACGGGCAAAACCATCCACCCCTTCTGTACCCATGAAGGCAGCGGACTGAGCGGGACCGAGCGGAAGATTGCTCGCATTTGTAAAGGCGCCCGCGTGACGGATGGCCTTGCAATCTGCGGCTCCAATGTGGACCGCAGCACTGAAACCGTACGGACATGGCTATCCGGCCAAGGCGATCGGAAATAAGAAAATACGGTTTATTTTTATTCCTGGTCAAAGGCAACACACAATGTATGCCAAAAATGTAAACACTTTGCTATAATAGAGAAACTTGAAGATAAAATCCGCAAGGAAAGGAAGAATCGTTGTGAAAGACGTAATGGTATTGACTGGTGCTGGCCAAATCGGTATGGCCATTGCCCGCCGGATGGGGTATGGAATGAAAATCGTCGTCGGCGATAAAAAGCAGGAAAATGCCCAAGCTGTCGCAAAAACCATGAACGATGCCGGATTTGATGTGATACCAGTGAAGATGGATCTTTCCAGTCGGGCATCCATCCAGAACATCATCGCTACGGCACAGAAATATGGCGACATTACCATGATGGTCAATGCCGCCGGAGTTTCACCTAGTCAGGCACCCATCGAGGCTATTTTGAAAGTGGATCTGTACGGGACAGCAGTGCTGCTGGAAGAAATGGGAAAGGGAATCGCTCCTGGCGGCGTGGGTGTGACCATATCCAGTCAGTCCGGCCACCGGATGAAGCAACTTACACCGGAGGAGGATGAACAGCTGGCATGCACCCCAACCGAAAATTGCTCAAATTGCCCATGCTCCAGCCTGAAAATATTCGTGACACCCTGCACGCATATCAACTCGCCAAGCGATGCAACGAAAAGCGTGTCATGGCGGAATCCGTTAAGTGGGGCGAAAAGGGGGCGCGGGTGAACTCGATCTCTCCCGGTATTATCGTCACACCTCTGGCTATCGACGAGTTTAACGGCCCCCGTGGAGATTTCTACAAGAATATGTTTGCAAAATGTTCCGCCGGGCGTCCCGGTACAGCGGACGAAGTAGCCAAGGTAGCAGAACTGTTAATGAGCAATAAAGGTGCCTTCATCACCGGCGCTGACTTTCTTATTGATGGCGGAGCAACTGCCTCCTACTTCTATGGACCGTTGAAACCTTAATTTTTATAGAGCCATTCAATTTAGTGAATGATGCATCACATAACGATATTTCTCTTTTTTATCATAGAAAGGAAGGCTTTTTACATTAGCTTTCATAAAGGGTAGATTCTATTGACTGACATCCTGTACCGGATGTTGGAAGGCATGATAGGTAGCACCGGATGGTATAGGACAATGCAACAAGTTCCAGTCTATGGCTGTGATGTTTCGGGAACATAAAAAACAGACCTATTAAATTGTGGTGTATTATTTCGTCAATTGTGACTACATCACCCACACGCTTTCCAGTCAAAACAATATGATAGGTTGCTGTCCCTTCAGAGTGAAACGATGATTGCAATTCTTTTCTGAGGGAATGGGTTCGGCAACCGACATCGAAAATGGATATCTCATAACCACATGTAAACACTGGATTGTGACAAAAACACCATTGATGTCCAACCCTCAAGGGTTCAGATTTCAATGGTGTTTTTACATGGGTTTGTGTGATAAAATAGATATCATAAAAATATTTTGTGCAGTCATATCGGAAGCCTCACAAATGAAGACGGCTCGGAATTATCTTTACCCAATCTTTCAAGCTATTTTATATTGAGTAAAGATGTGAGATTCTTATTTCGTCTTACCAAGATTTGACAAATCAGAACAAATGTGCTATAAATATAGATAGAAACAAAACAAGGGCGCTGCATTTGCACCACCCAACTTGATATTCTTCTTCTGACAAATTAAGTATATCACAGTATCCTATTCTTTGTCAATCATTTTTTGAAAAAGCTTGGGATTTTTTCATAATGTAGCGAAGCCTGTTTTGTTCAATTTTGAAAGGGGATTGAGAATGAGTAAAGAATTAACTGGACAAGGCGGGTATATCGTAGGCAGCAGAAATTATTTTCGGTGTCTAAATGAAAAGACGTTTCTGGGAAGTATTATGCAGGACAAAGGGGGAACAGACTATTACGGAAGTTTGTCGTCGGTATCCGGCAAAATTTATAGTGTATTTGACGAGGTCTATACAGATCTTCAGAAAAACATTGGGATAATTCAGTATATTCCAAAAAATGATCGTGAAAATTTGATTAAGGTTATTTTGGGCTTGTATGACATTTGTAAAATCACCTCCGGCAACAGCGGTAAAAGTGATGGCTGTATTCGGCTTCTTTCCTTATCGTCCTCTGATACCAGAGCGAAATCCAAAGCATCCGAACGGGAAATTGATGAAGCAGTAAAAATCGTATTGAATGGCCGGTATTTGAATCGTTCCGACCGCATGGATACCATAAAGCGAGCAATGGATTGGGGCGAAAGCAGCGCAGTGAATGGCAGTGCGGAAAAAGCGGAATTTCTTTCCGCAGTCATGCAAGGGAAAAATCGGGAGTTTCTTGGAGATGTTTGGCTGAAGCTGCTTTACACCAATAATCCGAAAGAGTTTACCGGTCGTTGCGGAAGGGTGATATGTTCGCGGGAATATATCGACCATATTGAAAAGCATGTATTCGGTACGAATATTCCCAATTATTATGGGGTGCATGGCGGTGACTGGGCATATGGGAAATTAATAAACCAAGCCCTTTCCCAAATTGCTGCAATACTCATTTCTGATTTGAAAAATGGCCGATATGGGGAAAATTTTATGACCAAACAAAACTATTCCAGTACGATTCAAGCATATCATAATTTATGTCGCTTTTCTGGGATGTCTGGAACGTTATCTGGTTTTATTACACTTGCTAACCAATATTACACGGATTTACTGAACGAAATAGAAAAACTAAAGCGGGAAGCTAGAGATATTGAAATTGGAGATTACGATGAGTGGACAAATGGAGATGCTGCTTTATATTTTTGGGATCAACATGTTATAAAATCGACGAAGAAAATTGAAGAGCATAAGCAGAAGTATGTGACTGCATTATCAGGTGCATTAAAAGAATTGGAAAGAGATTATAAGATTCCTGCGCTTATGCTAGCAGGAATCGCATATATGGAATTTGGAGGAGATCCACCTATACAAGATTATGTCACACAACTTATTAGGACTTTGTCCAATCATGACCCAACAGGCATTATAAGGACAATACTGGAAAAAGTCGGTTTTGGTAAACTGAATCAGCCAAGTTATGAGACGTCGTTTGGTAATATTAGTATGCAATTAAGAAGAGCTGCTGAATCCCTTGACTATTATGGGAAATTGGATTATGATTTAGAAAAAGAGTTAATTGATACGTTGAACCATGATAAAACAGCCCTTATTTTGGTTGCGCGACATTTGGCCGATTTAAAAAATATTGATTTTCCGAATAAGAAAGGGACAGACCTTACTTATGAAGAAATGGCGGTAGTTGTAGGTCGCTACAATGTCGGGCCGGATGTCAGTAAAGAACGGGCTGGAAGTTGTGGGTATGCTCAAAGATTTCGATCCATGATTCCGAAATTACAAGCCTGGATAAAATAAGGAGTTGTGATGAAAAAATTTTTTAATCCCAAAATTTTTAAGAAAATTCTTTCTGCTCTTAGTCATATTTTGTACATAGTAATTCTATCATTTTTTTTATTTCTCTTCTATAAAACAATTGATTATGAAAGATTTTATTTTGGGCCTGAATTTATTATTTCAGAATGTGATACTGCTGATTGGGCATGGCCGAGTTCAGCATATTATGAAATTCTTTGTTTCACATATATTGTTTGTCCATTTTTACTATACTCATTTGTCCATAAACTGTTGATAAGCAACTCAAAATTTATGAAAGGGTATGCTGTTTTCGGGATTTTGGTGACACTGGCTGAAATGGCATGGGTGATTTGTGTGCCGCGATATGTAACCTGGTATACAGTCCTAATTGTAACGGCAGTTGTTTTTGCAATTCGGTTACTTCTTTGGAAAGCCAAGAGAGTGATTTTGGGAAAAATGAGGAAACAATGAGATGCTCCGAAGAAAAAGAAAAAAGCAACCAGTTTACCAAAACTACTGGCTGATGCTGGATAAGCCAGATAGCTGCATCCGGCTGGAACTGAATTATTCCGGAGAAACCGGAGACGAGGATTTCCCCAGTCTCTGTGTGGAAATTCTGTCTGCTTGTTTTCAGGAATATTTCTGCATTACGGAATTTGATAAGTGCGGTGATTCTGGATTCTGTCTCCCGGAACATTGGCTTTCCAGAGAAAACCGGATTTTTGAGGACAGCAAAACCCTGGTTACTGTCCAACGTGGCCCGGATGCGAAGAATTTTCATACTTATTTTCAAGAAAAAGAGAAATACTTCCGTATAAGCCATTTACAAATGCTGGGTTACCGGGCCAAACCTGTTTTGGAAATTCCTTTTTCATTTCAGGAGGAATATGCACGGAATCAGTGGGATGGCTGCGCTTTTTATGAGGAAATGCAGGATTTGCTGCTAATCTTCCCACAGGAAAAAGAAAGAGAGTTCATCCGGCTGGTTTCGGACGTCTGCGAAAAATATGGAAAAAACCTCAGGAAGGTATGGGTATAAAGAAGAAATCGGAAATGTGATTTTGGGAACAGCAAACAGAATACCATAATTCGGGGAATCCAATCAGTATGTCAGAAATTCCAAAAACCTGAAATTTTATCAAATTATCGGATAAATGAAAACGCACACTCACATCAGTGAGTGTGCGTTTTTGCTACGGCTCTAAGCCATTGGATTTATGTTACAAAAAAGATGCCTATACCAACGCGGGACCACCACATTCCTATAACCTATAATCAGAAGTAATAAAAAATCGTGAAAGAAGCTTTTTTTCGGTCGAAGGTAATATGATCGACAAAGGAGCGAAGCGCTTCATTTTTCTGCGGGATTGTTGCGTCAGGGGAGAGAATTACCTGCATGGCATTCTGCGCCCGGTTATAAAATTCAGCAGTGATATCTTTGGGCGGTTCATCAGCTTTTCTTCGTTTCTGCAATTCTTCGATGCGTGCGGTTATCTTTTCTTTGTTGACGCGGTATTCTTCCAGTGTGTCAACACCGTTTTCATAAGCTTCCCGGATGCGTTTGAGCTTGTTTTGTTCCTGACGAATAAGCTGATCGGTAGGATCTTTCGCGGACGGAACTGCGCGCGGCCGGACAGAAAACGCTGCGTCGCGTTTTCCGGAAAGAATGTCCTGTTTCAATCCTTCTAAAACGGCAGCTTGTGCCTTCTCTATTCCGATATAATGGGATATGGTACAGGAATTCTTTGCATAATTGGTACACTGTAAGCCGATTTGATTGGAACAGGTGAGGGTGCCGCCGCAGTTGCTGCATTTTAAGATACCGCGGAGAAAATAGTCGTGAGCGGCAGTTTTCCGCGCCTTATAGCCATAAAGTTCTTTGGTTTCCCGGACCTTTTTCTGGACGGCGTTCCAGGTTTCCAGATCAATGAGCGATTCCTGGCAGCCATCAAAAACCAGAATATTGGGATTCTGAAAATCGCGCCGGAACCATCCGTCACCGCCCCAGCGAAGCTTTCCGATATAAACGGGATTGCAGAGAATATATTCGATTGTGCGGTTTTCCATCCGGTT
>CALWNQ010000054.1 GCA_944382875.1 uncultured Clostridia bacterium | reverse complement strand
CCCTGGTCCATGTTGTTTCCCTTGTCGATGGTCAGGGAGAAGGATTTGTCCTGCGAGAGTGTCATCTCCTGGATGATGTCCTGCATCTCCTGGGGTTCGCCGTACCGGTTGGAGCCGCTGCGCTTATAATCCGATACCGGCACCGTTGTCGGGCAAAGGATCTGCGCTGTCCGGATGCCTTTAAAGCTGATTTCTTTGGAAAAACGCCCCTTGGTAAGGGACTGTTTTACAAACCGCTCTCCGATCACTTTGGAGTAGCTGGTCAAAAGGTTTACTGCCATATGGTTTTACACCTCCATATTTGGTATAAGGTCTTATGTTTCGAGCCGTTGTAGCTTGTCGCAACGGCTTACACGGTCGGTCAAAGGCTGTGCGGCCGCGTCACCCTTGCTTAGGCTCTAAGCCTGGCCAAATCCAGACAAAAACGCATCCACATCGGGCGCAGGCCCGTCCCCTGCAAGACTTCCCGGTGTTTTCTTCCGGTTTTCCTCGTTTTTACGGATTGCAGCCAGCTGTGCTTTGAGCTGCCGGTTTTCGTATGCCTGATACGCATGGAGCGGTTTTGCGCCGCCTTTGATCGCTTCGATCACCTCTGCAGGAAATTCCTTCACGTCGGGATAAGCTTCCACAAATTCCCTAAAATCCCGGTCGGTTCCGGCTTTTCTTGCCGCCTGCTGCTCGGCCTGTTCCCTTGCCCGCTCTTTCTGTTCCAGCTCCATCAGCCGTCTGGCATAGGTTTCGGGGATTCCGGCCTGTTTCATCCGCTCCACTTCCTGCTGCTGCATCTGCTGCTCAACCGCCTGCACATACTGTGCGGTAGACATTCCGCTCTTTGCGGCAAGCCGCGCAATCAGCTGCATTTCGGGCGAAGTGCGCATCTGGTTCTGCTGCCGGATAATCTGATCCGCCTGCTGCACCCTTGCGGCCGCGGACTGCAATTCCGCCATTGTCATGGACATCTGCTGCCCGTTTGCTTCAAAAGTAAACCGTTCCGGCTCCTGATTCTCCTGCTGCTGTCCCGGAGCTGCATCGCCATCCACCTGGGGATTTTGCTGCTCTCCGGGTTCCCCTGCCGGTTCTTCCTCGGTCAGTTCTTCGGGGCTGTCGATTTCATCATCGGTCAGCAGTCCGCTGTCGGTGTCGTCGTCAAAGAGCTGTTCGCCCTCCATGATCTCATTTTCTTCCATCGTTGATTCCTCCTTTTGCCGTCCGGAATTCCTCATTTCGGAATGCCGTTAAAAATCACATGCCGTATTTCTCCCTGTTTTTTGCCGTAACCGTCGCAGGACGGGTTTCGGCACTGGAAGTCCTGCACGGTGTAAACCGTCACCTGATCCCCGTGCTGTTCCGCTTCGTTGTGGGCAGCGGAAATGATACATTCCACCCCGCATTTCGGACAATTCAATGCAAATCCTCCTTTCACTGCATTTCCATCGGAGGCCCAGCTTGCTGCTGCATCATTGCCGCCTGCTGGGCCATCTGTTCCCGCTCCCGGATTTTCGCCAAAAGTTTCTGCTTGTTCGGCACATACTGGCTCGGCACCGATTCCAGATAATCGGCCGGATCGGTGATGATCTTCTGTGCAAAAAGGTTGTCGAGAGTCTGCATCTGCATCAGCTCGGACCAGTAGGTGGAAGCGCCGATATTCACGTTGAGTTTCCAGCGGAAACGGTCAATTCCGGAAAAATCATAGAGAAGTTCCTGACTGTTTCCGTTTTCGTCCTCGTACGCCACCTGCCGTACCCCGTAATTCGCCCGCATGATGTCGATAAAGATGCGGATGTAGTCCTCCACAAACTGATAAAAGCCCATCCGCTGTAATTCCAGCGGCATCGCGGAGGCTTTCTGTACCGCGATAATGGCCGAGGTGTTGTCCGGCTTCACATTGCCGAGAGATGCGTCGGAGGCGCCCATGGTGTCCCGTGTGTATTGCATGGTGTTTTCGATCAGCGCCATCACCTGGCTGGACATGTCCGCGCTTTCGATCACCTTTGCCGCGGCGCTCGGATCTCCGCTCACCCCAATGGCTTCTCCCACCCGGTTGGTGTAGCCGTTCGGAAACACTGAGCGGTTGTACATAACTTTCGGGAACGCCAGTTTTTTGACATGCTCCATGCACATCGCGAACAGCTTGTTGATAAAGATCTGGTTCGGAATCAGCCCGGTTACAGCCGCCTGTCCGTGATAGGAGTTCTTGATTTTGTCCCAGCTCATCCAGGCGATGGGATACAGCCGGTATCCGGTGTCTTTGGGCGGCACCAGCATAATTCCGCCGGCTGTCCGGCAGAACCATACGGTTCCGTTCTCCCGCCAGAACCGGGTAATCACGGTTACTTTTCCGTCCTCGGTTTCCACATTGAGGCTGTTCGGATCCTCGTTTTCCGCAATGGAGGAAACTTCTTCCTCCGACACGCCGTTTTCGCGCCCTTCTTCCATCACATCATCCAGAGTTTTCCGCATCTGAATCAGGATATATGGCTGTTTCTGCGCTTCCCACACCTGCGGATTGCCAAAATACACGGAGGTGCAGGGCAGCACTTCGATGTCAATGCCGCCTTTTGCTTCCTGTCCGGTTTCCAGCTCCGGGTCGAAGTTGATGTAAAAGCAGGCGTCCCCATCCACCGCCGCGTCCCGGATTGCGTCGCGGTTTTTGGCCTTTGCTTTGGTGTTCTCGATAATCTCCGCAATCTGCTGGGAGATGATTTTGAGTTCGATCTCCCGCATCTGGTTTTTTCCGCCAAAGAGGGTGAGTTCCGCCCCCACATCGTCCGAAACAATGGAGGAAACAAAGAACGAAATCACCCGTTTGAGAATGTTCATCACCGGTTTGTCCAGGTTCGGCGCGTTGACACCTTCCCACTGGTTGCCGACAAAGAAATGCTCGTTCTGTTTCACCCGCTCATAGAGGTTGCCGCCGTTGCACTTCTGGTTGTAGGCAACCGCCTGGTTGTATTCCTCCGCAATCTGCTCCGATGTAATCTTTCTGCGTGGCCTTGTCTGCTGGTCTGTCTGCATCTCCCCAACTGGAAGAGATTTCATCCACCCCTCATCCAATTTCATCGCCATCGGTACTCACCTGCCTTGTGCCGTCAAAGTTCATCAGATTCCCCCATGCAATATCCCGCTTGGTGATGTTCCCCAGCTGTACCGACAAATCTTCTTTTTCCGATTTTATTCGGTCATTTTCCGCCTGCAAATCCGCGATTTCGCTGCGGTATTCCCGCATTTTCTCCTGATCCTCCCGAATGACTGCATTCAAATGCAAAATCAAATCTTCCAGCGCATTTTCCCGCCGGGTTTTCTTTCCAAACATCCCCAAACCTCCTAATATCCGTAGTTGATAAGGCTTTCCGCCTGCTGTTCATAAGATGCCGCGTCCTCCGCTTCTTTCTCTTTTGCCGCAGCCGGCGCCGGCCTCCCGGCCACAAAGTAACGGATCGCGTCCGGGCCGTGTGTAATCTCATGCGGTTCTGTCGCGCAGTCGCTCGGATTTTTACTGTCAAAGATCAGCGCCGACAGATCCTCGATGATGTGATTGCAGTTGGCAAAAAACCGGATCTTCGCCGCCTGCTTCCCCTCCATGTCGGTGCAGGGTTTCAGCCATTCATGCAGATCCATCCAGCCAGCGACCCGGTCATTTTTCGCCGCCGTCAGATAGATTCCGTATTCCGAAAAGATTTCTGCCACGCTTTTTCCGGTTTCCTGCCTCCGGTTCCAGAGGTCGGGCGGTGCCAGAGTGGCGTAGATGGATTCGTTTGTCATAGC
>CALWNQ010000053.1 GCA_944382875.1 uncultured Clostridia bacterium | reverse complement strand
AGCGGGCAGATGAAAAAATACGCATTTGTGGAGTACGGCGGGCAGGTGCTTTCGGTGGAAACACGCTGTTCGGGCGTTGAAAAATCGGAGGTGCAGCCGGGCGAGCTGGCCTTGGAGGAGATTATCCATCCGGATCTAGTGCGGCATTATGTCGAGGTGACAGCCGAAACCGGCGAAGCGGCACCCGGGATGCTCTTTTCAAATGGCAAATTTATCGAAAACCCGGTGGCTCCCGATGAGCGGCTCAGTTCGCTTGAAGAAGCGGTGCTGGGGATTATGGACACCATTGTGCTGATGCAGGCAGGAGGGATGGTATGAAGAACTTTTTGATGCTGATGTGGACAAGCGGGCGGATCACCGAGGAAAAACTGCGGCAGTATTGCCCGATTTTCATCACCGAAGCGGAGCTTTCGGAGATTTTGGAGAGTGGCGGCGCGGCCGCATAACATAGGGTGTGCGGGAGACCGCACAGACGGTTGAGAAGGAGGCGGGCGATATGAAGGAGAAACTGCTCCGGCTGCTTTGCATCAAAAACCTGGTCACCCTGGTTCTCACGCTGGTCTTTGCGATCATCACGCTGATGGGCTGGGTGGAGCCGGAAAAGTTTTTGATGATCTTTGCGTCGGTCACAGCCTTTTATTTCAGCTCTCCGGAAAAGGATGACAAATAATGGAGGAACTCATGTCAGCTGCCGTGGGGCAGGGGCTTTATGCGGCGCTGTTTGTATTTCTGCTCTTCTGGGAGCTGAAGAAAAACGAGGAACGGGAAAAGGAAATGCGCGGGCTTTTGCGGGAACAGGGGGACCTCCTTGGGAAGATTGCGGAAAGCCTACGCGAGACGGACGGGAAGCTCTCCCGTCTGGAAACTATGGGAGAAAGGATGCTGATGCAGGATGGAAATGCAGGGGATCGACGTCTCCGCCTGGCAGGGGGAGATCGACTGGCAGAAGGTGAAAGCGGCGGGGATTCAGTTTGCGTTCATCCGGGCGGCAGCCGGACAGAAACAGGATGCCCGATGTGAAGAGAACCTTGCGGGAGCGAAAAAAGCGGGCGTTCCGTTTGGGCTGTACCTTTACAGCTACGCGGACACGGCTGCCGAAGCGGAAGCCGAGGCGGATTTCCTTTTGGGGATTGCCAAAGGCACCGGTGTGAGCTGGCCGCTCGTCTTTGACCAGGAGGACGCGGCGCAGAAGTCCCTTACCAAAGCGCAGCGGACCGAGATGGCCCTTGCCTTTGCGAAAAAGGTGAAAGCGGCGGGCTATACCCCGATGTTTTACAGCTCTAAATCCTGGCTGGAAAACCAGGTGGACGCCGCTTCGATCCAAAAGGAGATGGATGTGTGGGTAGCGCAGTGGGGGGCTTCCTGCACTTACAAGGGGAAGTACGCGGTGTGGCAGTACAGCAATAAAGGACAGGTGAACGGCATTACGGGGGATGTCGACCGGAACTGCTCCTGTGTGGACTTTGGCGCGGCAAAGCCGGAAGGCTGGCGTCAGGTGGGCGCCAACTGGTATTACGGCGACCTGAAAAACTGCTGGAAGCAGATTGACGGGCGGTGGTACTGGTTCGAGCCGGACGGGATGATGGCGACCGGCATCCGGGAGATCGGCGGCAAGTGGTACGCCCTTGCCGACCGGAGCATCGGCCCGGTGAAAGAGGGCCAGTGCATCTACACCGATGCAAACGGCGCGATTCTTTCATGACGACGCGGCCGCACAGCCACTGTCCGGCCGCTGGAACGGCGCGATAAACGCGCCGTTATGATAAGAAATTACCGCGCAGGACAAAAGAAAAGTTTTCGCCCGCCAAAAAGGCGGGCGAAAACTTTTGCTTGTTTGGGTGGCAGTTTTTCCGAGCCATTGTCGCGCCGCAATTTTGCGGCAGTCACAATGGCTTATGCCGTTGGTGCGTCGTCGAAGCGCCGCGTCGTCATTTCCTCCGGTCGTAGACCGGCTATTTTGCCGCGTCAAGCACCGCAATCGCTTTCTGAAGCTGGGTGTCCTCCTCCTCGGGGAGGTCGAGAAGGTTCAGTTCCTGCTCGGCGGTGAGCCGGACCTCATAGTCGGGCTTTAAGCCGACGCCGTGGAAGTTGATGCCGGAGGGCGGATTGTAGTAGTGGGTGGTCAGGTTGACGGCCGAACCGTCCGAAAGGGAGTAGGCCGTCTGCATGATGCCTTTGCCGTAGGTGTTCACGCCCACCAGCTCGGCCATGTTGTAGTCGCGCAGGCCGGCCGAGAAGAGTTCCGCCGCCGAAGCGGTTTCGCCGTTGACCAAAACGACCATCGGCATATCGACATAGTCGGCGTCGGAGGTGTAGAGCACCTCGGTTTCGCCCTTGCTGTTGGTGGCCGAAACGATGTCGCCTTCGGGGAGGAGGTAGTCGAGCACCTGCGCCACCCCGTCGAGCAGACCGCCGGGGTTGTTGCGGACGTCAAAGATGAACCCTTCCGCCCCCTGGCTGCGGAGGTCGGAAACGGCCGCCTTAAAGTCAGTTGGAGTGGAGCTGTCGAACTTGGAAATGCGGATATAGCCGTCGGTGCCGATCATGCGGTAGGTGATGGTGGTGGTGGCAATGAGGCGGCGGGTGATCTCCATCGTCAGCTCTTCCTGGTCGCGGCGGATGGTGACATTCACCCGGGTGCCCTCTTCGCCGCGGATCATGTTGGCGGCTTCCTCATAGCCAACCGAAAGGACGTCGGAGTCGTCCACCTTGACGATGAGGTCGCCCGCCTGGATGCCGGCCAGCTCGGCGGGAGAGCCGGCGGAGACCTCCTCCACCCGGATATAACCGCTTTCATCCAGCTTGACGGTGACGCCGATGCCGATGAGCTTGCCCTGGTTGTCCATCTGGTACTGCTGGTATTCTTCCTGGTTCATATAATAGCCGTAGGTGTCGTCCAGCCCCTTCATATAGCCGGAGGCGATGGAGTCCATCAGCTCGTCCTCATCAATGTCGTTTAGGTAGTTGGCGCGGACGATCTGGTCGATTTCGGAGAGTTTTTCATACATTTGGGCGCGTTCTTCCACATTGGCGATTTTGGTGTTGAAGAGGTTTTTGGAAAACGCCATGGTGACGGTAAAGGTAATGGCGGCGACGATGGCCATAAAGCAGATGACCGGGCCGAGCGAAATTTTCTTATTCATGCGCAATGCCTTTCTTTCATTTTTTGACAAAATACCCCAAAAAGTTTTCCGCCGCCGTTTTCCCTTGGGAAAACAGCGGAGCGGAAGCGGGACATTTTAGTACGAAACGTAGTTGGAAGGGTTCTGACGGGTGCCGTTGATGCGGACCTCAAAGTGGAGGTGCGGGCCGGTGGATTGGCCGGTCGAGCCGATTTTGGCGATGACCTGTCCCTGGGAGACCTTTTGCCCGACGCTCACATTGAGGGCGGAGCAGTGGGCATAGAGGGTGGAATATCCGCCGCCGTGGTCGATGACGACATAGTTGCCGTAGCTCCAGTGATAGGAGGCGGTAATTACGGTGCCGGCCGCCGAAGCGTAGATGTTGGCGCCGTAGCATCCGCCGGCTGTGATGTCAATACCGGAGTGGAAGGAGCCCCAGCGGGGGCCGTAGCCGGAGGATATGTAGTAGCCGCTGTTGGTGGGGCGGGCAAAGGTGCCGGTAAAGGAGGTGGCGCCCCCGCCGTTTTGCTGATTCTGTTCCTGGAGCCGCTTGATTTCGGCCGAAATTTCAGCCTCGATCTGGTCGGCTTCCTTCTGTTTGGCGGCGGCGTTTTGCTCAAACATCGCCTTTTCGGTCTCGATATCCTGCATCGCGTCCTCGCTTTCGGCGTAGGCGGCCTGCAGTTCTTTGTTGGTCTGCTCCATTTCCGCCTTCTGGGCGTCGGCTTGCTGCTGCTGGTCGGCAATGTCGGCCTGGATGCGTTCGGCCTGCGACTTCTGGTTTTGAAGGTCGGTCTGCTGGACCTTGAGCGACTCGAGGAGGGCGGTGTCGTGCTCGGAAATGGCGCGCATCATCTCAATGTTGGTGAGCAGGTCGCTGAAGCTGTCGGCCGAAAAGAGCATTTCCAGTGTAGAGGTGTCGCCGGCCATATAGATGGCGCGCATCCGCTCCTTGTACTGGTCGGTAGTCTCTTCGATTTCACCTTCCTTGGCGGTGATATTTTCCTCCACCTTGGCAAGATTCTCCCGGCTCTCCTCCATATCGGTGTTGAGCTGGGTAATGGTGTTGTCGAGGACGGTAAGCTTCTGGTTATTCAGTTCGATCTGCTGGGAGAGGGTGTCCTGATATTGCTGCGCCTTGGCGATGTCGTTTTTCAGGGAAGCAAGCTCGTCGTTGATTGCGTCCAGGTCTTTCTCGATCTGTTCCTGTTTGCTTTGGAGCGAGGAGAGCGAGTCGGCATAGACGTCGGCGCCGGCCTGCGGCAGGCAGAGGGAGGCGCAGATGCAGAGAGCGGTGACGGCGGCTGCGGTTTTGCGGAAGTGCATGACGGAAAAGACTCCTTTCTCAGTATTGGATGAGTCCGGCCGGGTTCTGGCGGACGCCGTTATAGTAGACTTCAAAGTGGAGATGCGGGCCGGTGACATTGCCGGTGGCGCCCACGCGGGCGATGACCTGGCCCTGGGAGACGGTTTCCCCGGGCGAAACAAGCACCTCGGAGCAATGGGCATAGAGGGTAACGTAACCGTCGCCGTGGTTGATGACGACATTGTTGCCGTAGCTCCAGTGTGTCATCGGGGAGGCGACGACGCCCGATTTGGCGGCGACGATGTCGGCGCCGTAAACGCCGCTTCCGCCAAGGTCGAGTCCGGTGTGGAAGTCGGTGTTGTTAAAACGCCAGCCGTAGCCGGAATTGATGTTGGAGAATCCGGGCAGCGGCCAGAGAAAGCCCGCTTCGGTGACGATGCCGCTGCCGCCCGACTGATTCTGCTGGGCGTTCTGTTCGGCGATTTGGCGCATCAGCTCCTCAATTTCGGCCTCGATTTCTTCGGCTTCGCGGAGTCTTTGCTCCTTGTTGGCCTCAAAGTTCGCCTGTTCCTGCTGGAGGTCCTGGGTTGCGTTCTGGCTCTCGGCATAGGCGGCCTGGAGCTGCGCGTTGGTCGCTTCCATTTCGGCGCGGCTTTGTTCGGCGGCGTCCTGCTGGGATTCCAGGTCGGCTTTGACCGCTTCGGCCTGCGTCTTTTCGTTTTGGAGGGCGGATTGCTGGTCCCGCAGCGATTCGAGGAGTGCGGTGTCGTGGCGGGAGATGGCCTTGATCATCTCCACATTGCTGATGAGCTCCCCAAAGCTGTCGGCCGAAAAGAGGAGTTCCAGCGGCGAGAGGGTGCCAGCCATATAGGAAGCGCGCATCCGCTCCTTGTATTTTTCAATCGTGCCGTCGATCTCGGTTTCCTTTTCGGAGATGGCGGCTTCGGTTTCAGCAAGTGTCTGCTGGGTTTCCTCGATACTTGCGTTCAGCTCGGAAAGCTGCTGGTCGAGGATGCCCATCTTTTCGCGGTTTAAGTCAATCTGTTGGTCGAGCGTCGCCTGGTACTGCTGTTCCTTGGCAATGTCGTTTTTGGTGGCGGCAAGCTGTTCGTCAAGTGCGGCAAGCTCCTCCTCAATCTGTTCCTTCTGGGACTGAAGGCCGTCCTTTTCCCCCTCCAATGAGGCGGAGGCGGTCATCGTCCCGAATGTGGAGCCGAGGAGCAGGCAGAGGGCGAGCGCCGCGGCAGCCGTTCTGCGTTTCATCGGAAAAAGCCCCCTTTTAAACTTTGAGATGTCCCCGCATGCTAAAGGCGCTGCCGATGCCGCCGGTCAGGATACCGGCCAGCAAAAAGCCGCCGAGGATTTGGAGCCGGACGTCGGCAAAGGGGACGAGGTATTGCGTCAGCGAAGCGAGCCAGGTGGAGGATTCCATCGTAATGGCCCCGATAAAGAGGGCATAGCCGCCCCAGATGGCCAAAAAGGCGATGAGCGCCGCAAAAATCCCCAGGAGGATTCCCTCCACGATAAATGGGATGCGGATAAAGGTGTTGGTGGCGCCCACATATTTCATAATGCTGATTTCCTTGCGGCGGGTAAAGACGGAAGCGCGGATGGTATTGGTGATAACCACCACCGAAACCAGTACCAGTGCGGCGATGACGGCGCCCCCGATGGTGTTGACCATGGTGCGGACGCTCACCAGCGTTTTGGTAAGGTCGGTGGGCGCTTCGGCCTTGTCCACATATTCAATCCGCTTGACGGCGGCCACCAGCGTGTCCACCCGTTCGGGTTCGGTAATTTTGGCGGTAAATTTGGGCGGGTAGATTTCGGCGGCTTCGTCCTCCATCCCATCGAGGAGGTAGCCGTCCTCGCCCAGTTTTTCCTTATAATCGGCAAAGGCCTGTTCGGGAGATTCATATTCGATGTCGCCCAAGCCCTCCATTTCGGAGAGGTTTGCCCGGACCGACTCGACGGCCTCGTCCGAAGCGCCCAGCTCGAGGAAGACGACAACCTCGTTCTGCTGGCCGATGTATTCCACGATGCTGTCGACATTGATGCTGAACAGCACCGCAAATCCCACAATCAAAAGGCAGGCAACCAAAGTGCCCACCGAAGCGATGGTCATCATGCGGTTGGTCCAGAGGTTGTGGACGCCGTTTTTGACCAGATACCGGAAACTACTTGCTCTCATTGGATCCTCCTGTTATGTAATCATCAAAGACCACGGCGCCGTCCTCGATGTTAATGGTACGGCCGCCGAAATACTTGACCATCTCGTGTTCATGGGTGACCATGACGATGGTGGTGCCGCAGCGGTTGATGGCCCGCAGCATCTCGACGATTTCATAGGAGAATTCGGGATCGATGTTGCCGGTGGGCTCGTCCGCGATGATGAGGGGAGGATCGTTGACCAGTGCGCGGGCGAGCGCCACACGCTGCTGTTCGCCGCCCGACAGTTCATAGGGATATTTGCGCGCCTTGTCCTGGAGCTCCATCAGCTCCAGCACATACGGAACCTGCTGGCGGATCACTTTATTGGAAGCGTCGGTCACCCGAAGGCTGAACGCAACATTGTCAAAAACAGTCATATTGGGGATGAGGCGGAAATCCTGGAATACCACCCCGATGCTGCGGCGGAATTTGGGAATCTGCCGCTCTTTTAAACGGTTTAGATTGTAGCCGTTGACGATGACGGTGCCGGAGGTGGCGCGCGTTTCGCGCAGCAGCAGTTTGATGATGGAGCTTTTTCCTGCTCCGGAGGAACCCACGATAAAGGCGAAATCGCCGTTATCAATGCGGAGGTTGACATCTTTGAGCGCTTCGGTCCCGTTTTCGTAGGAGAAGCAGACGTCCATCAGATCGATCATGCAACAAGCATCCTTTCTATGCGCCCAGGGATAGGCCGGTTTTTTTCTTTTTCCGGCAAACAAAAAGGGCTGCCCAAACTTCGGCGCAACGCCGCAGACCGGACAGCCCGCCGCTGCCTCGTTATCAGAACTTCATGGGGTTGGAGGTGAGGTACTTCTTGACCATCAGGGCGATTTTGAAGATGATGGCGTCGTCGAATTCCCGCAGATCCAGCCCGGTGAGCTTTTTGATCTTTTCCAGGCGGTAAACCAAAGTATTGCGGTGGACAAAGAGCTTTCTCGAAGTTTCGGATACGTTGAGGTTGTTTTCAAAGAAGCGGTGGATGGTAAAGAGGGTTTCGTGGTCGAGCGAATCAATCGAGCCGGTCTTGAACACTTCCTTCAAGAAGGTTTCACAGAGGGTAGTCGGGAGCTGGTAGATGAGCCGGGCGATGCCGAGGTTATCATAGCTCACGATGGATTCGTCGGTGTCAAATACCTTGCCGACCTCGAGGGCGATCTGCGCCTCTTTAAAGGAGCGGGCAAGATCCTTGACGCCGACCACGGCGGTGCCGATGCCGACCACAGCCTTGGTATAGAACTCGGAGCTTAAGGTATCCACAATGGAACGGGCGAGTTTTTCCAGGTCTTTGGAATCGATGCCGGCCTTGATTTCCTTAATCAAAACGATATCGGTTTCGCTGATATTGAAAACGAAGTCCTTCTGCTTGTCCGGGAAGAGGTTCTGGATGACCTCGTAAGCGGATACATCGTTGGTGGAAACCACCCGGACGAGGAGGGCCACACGGTTGACGTCGATGTTGAAGTGAAGCTCCCGGGCCTTGATGTAGATGTCGCCGGGGAGGATGTTGTCGAGGACCACATTTTTAATGAAGTTGTTGCGGTCGTATTTTTCATCGTAGTACTGTTTGATGCTCGACAGGGAGATGGCCAGGATGGAAGCGTAGCGGGCGGCCATTTCGTCGGTGCCCTCTACGAAAACGGCGTAATCCGCCTTGATGTGGGGGCCGAAAGGCTTATAAGTGTAGCCGTCGCGGACGAATACATCGTGGGAGTCGCCGAACTCCACCGCGTAGTAGTCGCTGTTGGTGCCGATTTTGGAAAGATCGCTGCATGCGATGATCGCCGCAGTTTCGTCGATCACGCCGATGACGCGGTCAATGGTATCGCGCATCTGGTGGACAACGCCCTGGAAAAGTCGATTTGACATAATGGAACTACCTCTCTTCTTCCGTAATGATTCCGCCCGGAGAATACAGACTGCTGCGCAGAGACCTCCGGACACCGGCTGCGGTAATACCGCATCTATGCAGAATTACACAGGGTTATACACATTCTATATTATCCCATTTTTGTAAAAAAAGCAAGGAATTCCTGCATTTTCCTGCGATTTTTTTTCATTTGGCACAGGAAATGGAAAAAGTTACATGCTCGTTACGCCTTTATTACAAATTGTAACACTTTTTTCGACAGAAAGTGTGAACTCCGTGTGAATTTCCTCCGGCTGTAAGCCGGGCGAAAAAAAGCGGCGGAAAGGGCTTGCAATTTGCGGCGGGATGTGATATAATAGGCTAAGGTAGAATATGGTAGGATGAGAAAGGCTGGGAACTTCCCGGTCTTTCGTTTATGTTAGGGGAAAATCAGAACGAAAGGCGGAGAGCATGAGCAAGAGCAGCATCATCGAGGCGGTGTGGAAGATGGCGGAGCCGGTGGCGGAAAGCCAGGGCGTGACCATCTGGGACGTCCGCTATGAAAAGGAAGGGGCGGACTGGTTTCTTCGAATTTTGATCGACCGGGAAGGCGGCGCCGACATCAACGACTGCGAAGCGGTGAGCCGCGGGGTGGATCCGCTTTTAGACGAAGCGGATCTGATCTCCCAGAGCTATTACCTGGAAGTGTGGTCGGCGGGGATGAACCGCGCACTCGAGCGGGACTTCCACTTCACCCAGAATATCGGGCAAAAGGTCACGGTCGGCCTTTTCAAACCATGGGAAGAGGGCGGCGAAAAAGAGCCGGTCTGTATTTTAAAGGAATACCGGGGCAAAACCATTGTAGTGGAAGACGCCGCGGGCAAGGAACACGAACTCACCCTCTCGGAGCTGCGGTTTGTCCGTCGCTTTGACGAGCTGCCATTTTAATGTTTGGAGGAACAGCCATGAACAGCAAAGAAATCCGCGACTTTTTCGAAGCGCTGCAGCTTTTGGAAATGGAAAAAGGAATCGACGGCGATTACCTGATCGAAAAAATCACCAACGCCATTGTGATTGCGGTCAAGCGCGATTACCAGGTCACCGATAATGTCAATGTGGTCATCAACCCGGAATCCTGCCGGTTTGAGGTGTCGATCACCAAAACCGCCGTGCAGGAGGTGGAGGATCCCGCCACCGAAATCAGTATGGACGAAGCGCTCAAATATAACCGCCATCCCGTAGAGGGAATGCCGGTGGAAATTCCGCTCAACCCCAAGCAGTTCGGACGGATTGCGGCCCAGACGGCCAAACACGTCATCCGTCAGGGCATCCGGGAAGCGGAGCGCTCCCGCCTGGTATCCCAGTACCAGAACAAGATCTACGAGGTTGTGCCGGCCGTTGTCCAGAAAATCGAGCCGGATACCGGCAACGCCACCGTGGAGATCGACAAAAACGAGGAGATCCTCTTCAAAAACGAGCAGCTCCCCAACGACAACTTAAAAGAGGGCGATCACATCCGGGTGTATGTCGTGGATGTGGTCAATTTCGAGCGGCGCTGCTTCTTAAAGATTTCCCGCACCCACAAAGAGCTGGTCAAACGGCTGTTTGAGCGGGAAGTCCCCGAAATTTTCGACGGCGTCATCGAGATCAAATCGATTTCGCGTGAAGCCGGCTCCCGCACCAAGATGGCGGTTTGGAGCAAAAACCCCGACGTCGATCCGATCGGCGCCTGCATCGGCCCGAAAGGCAGCCGTATCTCGGCCATTGTGTCCGAGCTGAAGGGCGAAAAGATCGACATCGTCAAATACAGTGAAGACGACGCCGAGTTCATCACCCAGGCGCTGTCGCCGGCCACCGTCACAGCGGTGGAGATCCTCCCCGGTGAGGAGCGGATGTGCCGGGTAACGGTGCCGGACAATCAGCTTTCGCTCGCCATCGGCAACAAAGGCCAGAACGCCAAGCTTGCCGCCAAGCTGACCGGCTACAAGATCGACATTCGTCCCGAATCGGGCGTGATGACCGAAAAAGCCCACGAGGCGAAAGAAGCAAAGCCCGCCGAGGAGGCGGCAGCCGCTGAAACAGAGTCCGCCGAAACAGTTGCCGAAGCGGAATAATCCTGACAGAAAGGAGCCCATATGCAGACAAGACGTGTCCCGCTGCGGATGTGTACCGGATGCGGAGAAATGAAACCCAAAAAGGAACTGGTCCGCGTGGTGCGGTCCAAAGAGGGGGAGATCTCACTGGATCTCACCGGAAAAAAGGCGGGGCGCGGCGCCTATGTGTGCCCATCTGCCGAATGTTTGAAGAAAGCCCGGAAAGCGCGCCGGATCGAGCGCTCGTTCCAGTGCAGGATCCCGGACGAGGTGTATGACGCGATGGAGCGGGAGATGGAGGCGTATACGCCTCAGCCCGCTGTGAGAAAGGAAGATTCGGAAAATTGAACAGACTGGTATCCACCCTCTCGCTGTGCAGGCGGGCCGGAAAGCTCGTATACGGCTTTGAAACGGTCAAGCGGGCCGTGCAGCAGGGCCAGGCGGCGCTGCTGTTAACGGCGGCGGGGCTTTCGGCCAAAACGGAAAAGGAAACCGCCTTTCTCAGCGAAAAATACGGTGTGCCGCTCATCCGGCTTGCCATCCCGATGGAGGAGATGGCGGCTGTGGCGGGAAAGAGCACCGGCGTCATTGCGATCACCGATCCGGGGCTGGGCAGTACCATTGCCCGGATCCACAACGAAACGGAGGAAAATTCATGCAGATAAAATACCGCGTACATGAAGTGGCAAAGGATCTCGGCGTGTCCAAAAAGGAGATTATCGACCTCCTCGACGGAAAATTCGGCGGCGAGCCGAGAAAGCACGCCACCGTCCTTTCCGAAGAGGAGCTGAATGTGGTTTTTGAGCACTACACCCAGAACCATCAGGTAGAGAATTTTGACAGCTATTTTGCTTCCCGGGACAAAAAGCCGGAAGCCCCGAAGCAGGAAGCGCCCAAGGCGGAAGCCCCGAAGCAGGAAGCGCCCAAAGCGGAAGCCCCGAAACAGGAAGCTCCCAAAGCGGAGGCCCCGAAGCAGGAGGCTCCCAAGGCGGAAGCCCCGAAGCAGGAAGCGCCCAAAGCGGAAGCCCCGAAACAGGAAGCGCCCAAAGCGGAGGCCCCGAAGCCGGAGGCTCCCAAAATCGAAGCCCCCAAACAGCCGGAGCGCACCGTCAGCCGTGCCGCTGAAAACCGTCCGGCTGAGATCCGCCGCCCCGAACATGCGGATCGAAACGACCGCGGGGATCGAAACGACCGCGGAGATCGGAATGACCGCCGGAACGGCGATTTCCGGAACAATGACCGCCGGGACAACCGCAATTATGACAGCCGGAATGACGACCGCAATCGCCGGGATGATCGCACGGATCGGAACGTCCGCGGATATCAACAGGATAGCCGCAGTTTCCAGCAGAACCAGAAGCCGGCCAAACCCGCGGCACCTGCCCAGCCCGCCAAACCGGCTGAGCCTGTGGAGAAGGAGCGCACCGTCCGCCACGTGGACACCCGCACGGTGGAAATCAACCTTGACAAATATAACGAGCATTATGAGGAGATCGCGCCGCAGTCGAACGGCCGTCCCGATTCCCAGCAGCGCAAGCAGAAGCTGAAACAGAAATCCCAGAACAAGAACAAGGCGAAATTCTCGAGCAAACGGGAAACCGAAGCCGAAAAGCTGCAGCGCCTGGCCCTCGAACGGGCCCGCAAGCAGCAGCTCAAGGTGATGATCCCCGACGAGATCACCGTTTCGGAGCTCGCTTCCCGGCTGAAAGTCACCGTCACCGACGTCATCAAAAAGCTGATGATGCTCGGCGTCATGGCCTCTCAGAACCAGGTCATCGACTTTGACACCGCTTCTCTTGTCGCGATGGAATACAACGCCAAGATCGAGAAAGAGGTCATCGTCACCATCGAGGAGCAGCTCATTCACAACGAAGAGGATTCGAGCGAAGACCTGGTGGAAAGAAGCCCCGTTGTTGTCGTTATGGGCCACGTTGACCACGGCAAAACCTCGCTGCTTGACCGGATCCGCCACTCCCATGTGACCGACTCCGAAGCGGGCGGCATCACCCAGCACATCGGCGCGTACCGCGTCAAGGTGGGCGACCGCTATGTGACTTTCCTCGATACTCCCGGCCATGAGGCCTTTACCGCAATGCGCGCCCGCGGCGCCGCTGTCACCGACATCGCCATCCTGGTAGTCGCTGCCGACGACGGCATCATGCCCCAGACCGTCGAGGCGATCAACCACGCCAAAGCCGCCGGCGTATCGATCATTGTGGCCATCAACAAGATGGATAAACCCCACGCCGATCCCGAAAAGGTCAAACAGGAGCTGACCGAATACGAGCTGGTTCCCGAAGAATGGGGCGGCGATATCATCTGCGTGCCGGTATCGGCCGCAACCGGAATGGGCATTGACGACCTGCTCGAAAACATTCTTCTGGTAGCCGATGTGCAGGAGCTGAAAGCCAACCCGAACCGCCTTGCAAAGGGCACCGTCATCGAAGCGCGGCTGGATAAGGGCCGCGGCCCGGTTGCTACCCTGCTGGTGCAGAACGGCACCCTCCGGACCGGCGACGTGCTGATTGCGGGCACCTCGGTCGGCCGTGTGCGGCAGATGCGGAACGACCGCGGCCAGGTTGTAACCGAAGCCGGCCCCTCCATCCCGGTGGAAATTACCGGTATGACCGAGGTCCCGGCAGCAGGCGACATCTTCAACGCGGTGGAGGACGAACGCCTCGCCCGTGAGCTGGTCGAACAGCGCCGCGCCGAGCAGAAGGAAGAGCAGTTCAAGTCCTACCAGAAGGTCACCCTTGACAACCTGTTCAGCCAGATTGCCGAAGGCGAGATCAAGGAGCTGCCGCTCATCGTCAAAGCCGACGTGCAGGGTACCGCCGAAGCGGTCAAACAGTCGCTCGAAAAGCTGACCACCGACGAAGTGCGCGTCCGCGTGATCCACACCGGTGTCGGCGCGATCAACAGCTCGGACGTCATGCTGGCGAACGCCTCCAACGCGATTGTCATCGGCTTCAACGTTCGTCCCGATCCCACCGCCAAGGCGGAAGCGGAGCAGCAGAATGTCGAGCTGCGGATGTACCGCATTATTTACGACGCGATCGAAGAGGTCAAGGCGGCGATGAAAGGTATGCTGGCGCCCAAGACCCGCGAGGTGGATATGGGCCGGATCGAGGTCCGTCAGGTTTACAAGATCACCGGCGTCGGCGCGGTTGCCGGGTGTTATGTGCTGGAAGGCAAGATCGCCCGCAACGCGCAGATCCGGATTGTCCGCGACGGTATCATCGTGGCGGTCGACCAGATTGCCTCTCTGAAACGGTTCAAGGACGACGCGAAAGAAGTGGCGCAGGGCTATGAGTGCGGCGTCACCCTGGCGAAGTTCAACGATATCAAGGAAGGCGACATCTACGAAGCCTTCACCGTCGAAGAATACCGCGACTAAGCGGCCTGGGGCCGCGGCGAATGACGACGCGGCGCTTCAATAACGCACCAACATTTATGTTGGCTTGCGACAAGCTGCAAGCCACCGGCAAAGCACCCACGCAGGAAAAAGTGAAAGTTTTGATCCAACTTTTTCAAAAGTTGGTGGGAGTCCAGAGGGCAACGCCCTTTGGCCGTGTTCCGCAGAACACGGAATCTTTACAGGAAATAAAGATCAGGAGGGTAGGTCAAACAATCCAGTGGATTGTTTGACCGTAGGGCACCCTATCAAGGGGTGCCCTGAACGGCGTAAGCCGTTACAAATCTTCCTGACCCATGACAGCACACCCCCAAAAATCCAAACATGCCCTTGTCCCAAAACGGGGCGGGGCTTTTTTCAAATAGAAAGGAGCAGAAAATGGCAAGTTACAGAATCGGCAGGCTTTCCGAGGATATCAAGCGGGAGCTGAGCGCCCTTGTGCGGGAGCTGAAAGACCCGCGGGTGTCGCGGATGCTGAGCATCATCCGGTGCGAGGTTTCGGGCGACCTTTCCCACTGCAAGGTGCACGTTTCGGCCATCGAGGGCGAGGCGGCCACCAAAGAGTCGATCAAAGGGCTGCAATCGGCGTCGGGATTCCTGCGGCGGGAGCTGGGCAACCGGCTGCACCTGCGGAAATGCCCCGAGCTGCACTTCATCGCCGACGGCTCGATTGCGTACAGCGCGCGGATCAGCGAAATCATTCACGATCTTGAGGAATCGGAACAGGATTCCGGGGAAGAGGAGTAGCCGATGGAATGGAATTATGCGCAGGCGGCTCAGTTTTTGCGGGAGCGCGACCGGTTTATCATCCTCTGCCACCGCAACCCGGACGGCGACACCCTCGGCTCGGCGTTTGGACTGTGGCACACCCTGACCGCCATGGGCAAACAGGCGCGCGTCTGCTGCGAACCGGTGCCGCACAAGCTCTCTTTTTTGGAAGAAGGTTACGCGCCGTCCGACTTTGCACCGCAAACCGTCGTGTCGGTGGACATTGCGGACGAGCAGCTCTTCGGTGAAGGGGCTTCCGAGTGGCTCGGCCGGGTGGAGCTTGCCATCGACCATCACGCTTCCCACACCTTTTTTGCCGAGAATACGCTGCTCGAAGCAGATTCGGCGGCAAGCTGTGAGATCGTCTGCCTGCTCTCCGAGGAGCTGGGCGTTCCGTTCTCCCCGTTGGCGGCGCGCTGCTTCTTCACCGGAATGGCCACCGATACCGGCAGCTTTAAATTTGCGAACACCACCCCCCGCACCCATATTCTGGCGGCGCGGATGATGGAAGCCGGATGCGACGCGGCCGAGGTCTGCAAGCGGGTGTTCGACACCAAATCGGCTGGGGAGTTCGCCATCGAGCGGGAAGCCCTCAACAGCATGGAGGTTCACTTTGACGGACAGGCGGCGCTCATCGTGCTGAGCCTTGAGATGTACGCCCGCTGCGGCGTCACCGAGGCGGAAGCCGACGGGCTCGCCGGACTGCCGCGCAAGCTCGAAGGAGTCGAGGTGGGCATCACCATCAAGGAGCGGGGCCCCAACGAATACAAGGTTTCGATGCGGTCGGTTGACCGGCTCAATGTTTCGGAGCTTTGCAGCGCGTTTGGCGGCGGCGGACATGCCCGTGCGGCGGGCTGCACCCTTTCCGGCAGCCTGGACGAGGTCAAAACGCTGATTTTGGGCGCTGTCGGCCGGGCGTTGGAGGAAAACCCGTGAGCCGGCGCCCTGATACGGGGCTGTGCGGTGTCCTTCTTTTGAATAAACCGCAGGATTTCACCTCGTTCGACGCGGTGGCCAAGATGCGGGGCATCAGCGGCACCCGGAAAATCGGCCACAGCGGAACGCTCGACCCGATGGCGACCGGAGTGCTGCCGCTGCTCTTCGGCACGGCGGCCAAGGCGTGCGATATCCTCCCGGTGACCGACAAACGGTACACGGCGGGGGTGAAATTCGGGCTGGAAACGGACACCCAGGACATCTGGGGCACAGTGACGGCGCAGAGCGGCAAGGTTCCGTCCCGCGCGGCGCTGGAGGAGGTGCTCTCCCGCTTTACCGGGGAGATTTTGCAGGTTCCGCCGATGTATTCGGCGGTGCAGATCAACGGCCGCCGTCTTTACGACCTGGCGCGGCAGGGGATCGAGGTGGAGCGGCAGGCCCGCCCGGTCACGATTCATGCCCTCACCCTGCTCGACTACTCGGAGCAAACCGGCCAAGGGACGCTCGATGTCTGTTGTTCCAAGGGCACCTATATCCGCACCCTCTGCCACGACATCGGCGAAGCGCTCGGAACGGGGGCGGTGATGTCGTCGCTTGTCCGGACCGAGGCGGCGGGATTTCCGCTTTCTGCCTGTGTCACGATGGAACAGGCGGAACAGGCGGCGCGGGATGGCGTATTCCCGTCGCTTCTGCTGCCGGTGGAAAAGCTTTTTGAAACGCTGCCGGTCATCACCCTTGGCGAAGCCCAGGCGCGGATGTTCCAGAATGGCGTGCGGCTCGATTTGAACCGTGTCCGCTGTACGAAAATCGGCGGCAACCACGCGGTCTATGGGCCGGGCAATGCTTTTTTAGGTCTGGCGGCCTGTGATTTTGACCGGATGGAGCTGGTCATGCAGAAACTGTTTGCGCAAAGGAGCTGACAACATGGAGTATATCCGGGAACTTCCGGCAAAGGCGGCAATGCCGACATCGGTAGCATTGGGGCTGTTTGACGGGCTGCACCTGGGGCACCGCGCGGTGATCGAAGCGGCGGCTGCGCAGGGGCTTCGGACGGCGGTTTTCACCTTTTCGTTCGACCGTCCCGAGCTGGTGACCAAGCCGGATTTTGCGGCGATCCTTTCGGACACCCGCAGAGCGGAGATTTTCGCCCGTCTCGGCGTCGAGCTGGTTTGTGAGCCGCCCTTTTCGGCGGTGCACGACCTTTCGCCGCGGGAGTTTGTCGCGGATGTGCTGGTAGCTCGGCTCGGCGTTCGGGCGATTGCCTGCGGGGCGGCCTTCCGCTTTGGCAAAGGGGCTGCGGGGGATGCGGACCTTCCCTCGGCGCTTTGCCGGGGGCTGCGGATGCCGC
>CALWNQ010000052.1 GCA_944382875.1 uncultured Clostridia bacterium | reverse complement strand
ACTATCTCGGAGAAGACGGCAAGATGCTGACCGGATACCAGAAAATCGGAACAGAAACTTTCTGGCTGAACGACAAGCCGGCAAGCGAGAACACCGCGGGGATTCCGCTGGGCGCCTGCGTCATCACCGACAGCCGGGGAAATATTTTGCATGAAGGAGTGAGATAAGATGGCAACACCGGTTACCTATGTAAATTCAAAACTGGATAACGTTCCCTATGTGAAATCTCCGTATGATGTGTACATCGGTTCGCTCGAAAGCCAGTATCAGGAAATGCTGGCTGATATCAGGCGGCAGCAGGACGCAGAGATTTCCCGGATTGAAAGCCAGTATGCGGCGGCTATTGATGAACTGAACCGGCAGCGGCCGCAGATCGAACAGAGGTATGAGGACACCGCACAGGAAGCATATATCCAGAACATGCTGGCAAAAAGAGATTTACCGCAGCAGCTTGCAGCACAGGGAATGACCGGAGGGCTTTCGGAATCCTCACAGCTGGCGCTGGAGGCCGCATACGGAAACCAGGCCAACGCAGCCAGGCGGGATTATGACAACAATATTTATGATCTGGAAACGCAGATCGGAAGTGTGCGGAGCGCACAGGCGGACGCGGTGGCGGCAGCACAGTCCGGTTATAACGATATGCTTTCTTCCGCAAGGAATAACTATCTTTCCAATCTGGCACAGCTGCAGCTGCAAAAACAGCTTTATGCGGACGAACAGAAGCAGTACCAGGATCAGCTGGACTGGCAGCAAAAACAATGGGATTATCAGCTTGAACAGGATCAGATCGCGAACGATTTTGCCCGTGAACAGTGGGAATGGCAGAAGAACTATAACCAGCAGCAGGCGGATCGCGACTGGCAGCTCGCAAAACAGAAGAATACATATTCCGGAAGTTCGTCCGGAGGAAGCTCATCCGGTTCATCTTATTATGATGCGCTGTTGAATGCGATGTATGGCGGATCAGGATATAATCCGGGAGCGGGAAACGGGTATTCTTCCGGCAACTCTATTCCAGAACCAGAATGGAATACAGAGAAGAAAAAGCAGAGCGGAAAAGGCGGAAAAAGCCTCTCTCTTCCCAGCATGAGTTTGAGATAAACAAAAAACGGGGTGTGAAGATCACGCCCCGTTTTGTATAGGAGGGATTACGATGGCATCCGGAAAAACCATTCAGAAAAACAGTTCCATAGACAAGGACAATCCGATTCGGAAGCTGCGGGAAGCAGCTGCGGCATCCAAAAAACAAACACAGAAAAGCGCGTCCTATACACCGAAAGAAAACCCAGCTGCTCCCAAGCAAACGATTATGGACAGCAACACAAAGCAGGAAGGTTTTACCTTTTCGGTTCCTTCCTATCTGGTGCAGGACAAGCCGGGACCAGTTGCTTTTGAACCGGAGTTTGATCCGAAACCGATTCTGACGCCGATTAGCATCCAAAAGCCGGAAACAAAGAAAACCTCCGCCTTTCCAACCTTTGGGGAAATCCGGAATCAGGAAAACGGCCTGACCGATCTGTTTTTGCCGCAGCCTTCTCTTCCGGAGAGAATCGGAGAAGGGGTGCGGGGATCTTTTGCCGGTGGGATGGCGGGGTTGAGCCGGGCCGGAACCTTTTTGATCGACCAGGGAGTACAGCGGGAACGGGAAAGGGAAAACAGCGGCGCAGGTGGAAACCTGTTTTTTCAGCTGTTGGATTTAGCCGGGTGGAATACCGATCCGGAAAAATATGAGAACCAGGCCGATCTGGAACCGTTTGCCGGGGAAGCCGAAAAAGCAAGGGAAACGGTTTACCGGGGGTTATCACCGGCTGAGGAAGGTATCGCGGACTTTGGCATGATGGCGGGAGATCTGTTGGCCAATGCCACCATCGCAGGCGCGACAGGTGTGCCGCTCCCGGTCTTTAACGCGGTTCAGCAGGCGGGTGAATCAGGCGCATATGCTTTGCAGCAGGGAAAGGACGCGGATACAGCGCTTGCTTATGCGCTCGGTTCCGGTGCGCTTTCTTATGGAATCGAGCAGATGGGCGGTATTGCCGGAAACTGGGGGCAAAAGCTTTTGCAAAAAGCCGGAAGTACCGCCGCGGGGCAAGCCGTTTTGCAGCAAATTCCGCAGCAGGTGAGCGATTACATCCAAAAGCTTTCCGCAAACAAGCTGGCGCGTCTCATCGGAACCGGCGCAGAGGAAGGACTGGAAGAATTTAATGAATACAGTTTGCAGCTTTTGCTCCGGAACATTATGCTGGATGAAGATACGCCTTTTGACATCAAGGAAGCGCTGGCAAACGCAGGCGCAGGACTTGTTTTCGGTTCGGCAATGCGGAGTGCTGATCTTCTCACCGATCTGGATGTGTCCGGCATCCGGGATGCGGCGAAAACAAGGTTGGATAACGGAAAGACATTCCTGGAAAACAGTCTGGAAACGGGGACGGCAAAACCGGATTTTGATTCGCCGCTGATTCCGCGTTCCAATACGGGCAGTGAAACACAGAATACACCGACACAACCCGCCGAACCGCAGCGCCGTTTTTTTGATTACGCCGACAAGGATGGAAAAGCACAGGCGATGAACACGCTGCATCAGCAGATGATGCAGGATGGGAAAACGGTGGTGATTACCGGGGAGGATCTGGCGCAGCTTTCGGAGTATTATCCCGATCTGCGGAGCATGAAAAAAGCAGACCGCACTCCGATCCTGAAAGAAAGGCGGAAAGCGGTTACTGCTTACATCAAAAATCTTCTGCACAACATGTTTGACGGGCAGAAGATTGAATTTTCGATTGACGGCAATGTGATTGAAGCCAGAGTATACAGCGATGGTATTAACCATGTGTCGGACAACTTAACGCCGCAAAAATCGGCGATGCTTACAAAAAGCCGGGAAATATTTGACAAGGCGGAATATCTGTACAGTTCCCCGAACGACGTTCACGGCAAAGCAAGCGGCAACGACCAGATCAAACAATGGGACTATTTCTATGTGCCCATCTCTGTGGATGGTCAGACCGGCGGCGTGCGGATTGCAATAAGGAATTTAAAAAAGAATGATGATTTTCAAATTTACGATTGGAGAATTAAAAACGGGGAGAGTTACCTTCACCCCGAGGCAGGCGGCCGAACCGAAGCTGATCCTCTCGGTACTTCGAGTAACTCTCCCCATGATTCGAGTGTATCACAGACGGAGGGGAATGTCAACAACGATTTGTTGCCAAACACGGGAGAGGGAGAGTTTGATTCGCCGCTGCTTTTGCAGCTGAGGGCACAGAACGAGCGCCAGGCAATATGGGATATGGACCAGAAACGCCAGGAGGATCTGGAAAAGATTGCCGAAAGAAACCGGGTGCGTGAGCCGGAGCTGGTGCCGCCGGAAGAAATGCCGGAACCTTTTGTCCCGAGCGAAACCGATTTACAGGAAGCCGCAGGCATGTTGGACGCTCAGCCGCAGAATGTAAGCACGGTGCGGCCGAAAGACCAGAACACCGCACAGACCATTTTTATCGAAAAGCTGAAAAATGTGATTCCAGTTTCCAATTCGAAGCAGGCGCGGCAGAATGTGAAAGCTTTGTTGGATGAAGCGGCGGAGGAATACCGGACCAACGGCACAATTTCGGAGGAAACGGCAAACCGGATTTTCAATGATATCTATGATTCCGCACGGGTGATCAATGATGAGCATTACAATCAATATTCCGGGCTGAAAAAGGAAATCCGGCAAACAAAATTCTACCTTTCTGAAAAAGATAGGGCAAACATCAGCGATTTTGAAAGTTTCCGACGGAATAACACAGGAAACTTTACCATTACCAAAGATCCCACAAAGGGAATTCCGGTCGATATGAAATATCAGGAGCTTTCCGCACAGTATCCGGCTATGTTCCCGGTAGACATCACAAACCCTGCCGATCAGCTGCAGCAGATTTCGGAAGTTTCCAAAGGCATCACCAAAATCGTGGAATCTCTGGACGATTTTTACGGCAAACAGGCAGAAGAGGCACGCGCAGACGCCAGAAAGGAATTTGACAAGATACTGGCCGAGTATGCCGGAAACGTTGAAAATATTCCGAAGCTTCGGGCAGAGGGGGAAGCGGAATATGAAGCGGATGATCCTCTGACAGAGGAAGAGCTGGAATACATCAACGATTATCTGGAACGGCTTGATAAGGGAATTGCCGGAGATAACGCTCTGATTACGGATGTGCTGCGGGAGGATTACCGCAGGGCAAGACGGGCGCGGGAACGGCTGGCGAATTTCCCGGAGCTGACACGAGAAGAACAGAACGCAGTAGATCAGCTTTATGGTGGTTTTATTACGCTGGATAAGGTAGACGATGGACTTCCCAAAGAGCTGATACTGGATGTTGTCCAGGCGCGGTGGGCGCTGGACGAAGCAATGGAGCCCATCCGGGAATACAATGCCCAGAGAATGGCGGATGAGGTAAACTGGGCAAAAGAAGCGCTGGTTCATTCCGACCAATTCAAGGACAAGAAAACCGGCCTGCAATATTCCCGGGAAACAATGGAACGGAATATCCGGGATATTGTGCCGAAAAAATACGCAAAGGACGCAGAAAACATTGTTGACCGGTATTTTACGCCGGTTCACGAGCATGAAGCCGACAGGCAGAGGTTTTTGAACAAATACCGGGATCAGGTGCGGGAGCTGAAACTCACCAAAGAAGAGAGCGAATGGGTGCAGCGCGTGGGGGAAGGCGTCAACACGCTGCAAGAAATCCCCACACATCTTTCTGCAGACAAAATCGACCGCGCCATTTCGGTTTTCCGGAAAATATACAGTGAAATGTACAACCAGGTTTCCGATGCGCTGATGCTGAACGGATACGCACCGCCCGGATATATCCAGGATTATTTTCCGCATTTCAACGATCCGGACGATTTTCTGACAAACCTTTTGCGGTCGGTGGGAATGGAAGTCGATCTGCGGGAGCTGCCGACCGAGATCGCAGGACGAACCGAAACCTTTGTGCCGGGAAAGAGCTTTTTTGCCAACCTGCTGCATCGGGAGGGAACAGCAACAGATTACGACGCGCTGAAAGGTTTTGACCAATACATCGAGGGCGCTTCCAACGTGATTTACCACACCGAGGACATTCAGAAGCTGCGGGTTCTGGAAAATGTGCTGCGGGAAAAATACGGGAAAAGCCCCAGCAGATTTTTGGACGCAGTAAACCATCAGGAAACACCGGTGGATTATTTCAAGGATCAGGAAACGGAAGAGATATTCGCCAAGGATTTGCGGCATCTTTCC
>CALWNQ010000051.1 GCA_944382875.1 uncultured Clostridia bacterium | reverse complement strand
ACGTGCAACGATTGCCAGATGGAAAAAACAAAGTGTGGAGGGAAAAACAGTGGAACAGGAGAAAAAAGAAAAACAGGAGGTATTTACTCCTTTTACAGAGCGGGTACTGCGCAAACTGATTGCTGATGGGAAAAGTCAGCGGCGATATATCCTCGAAAATGCGCTGCTCCTTGGCGATGATCTCAAAGGACCGGAGGAGCAGCTGCGGGAGCTGCTCAAAGCGGAGAAGGAATTTGAAAAGGTGACCTGTCATGGAGAAGAATGAGGTAGGCCGCGGCGTAAAATTCGAGCGGATCCGGAGGATCACCGGGTACTTAGTCGGAACGCTGGACCGGTTTAACAACGCGAAACGGGCGGAAGTCAATGACCGGGTGAAGCATCAGACAGGAAAGGACAGCAAATGACGCCACAAGAATACTTATCTCAGTATCAGCAGTTAAACCGGGAGATCGACCGCTTGCTGGAAGAAAAAGAACGATGGACATCCCTTGCGACACGAATTACACCCAGCCAGTCAGATGGAGGACATAGATCTGGAAGCTATAACGGGAGAGTTCCTCCTGCAGTGGAAAAGATATTTGAAACGGAAAACAAAATCGACGCTGATATTGATCAGTTGGTAGATTTGAGAAAAGAAATCGAAATGAAAATAAAGGTTCTTCCGGACGGAAAACAAAAGGAGGTTTTGCATCGCAGGTATATACTTTGTCAAACCCTTGAAAGGATTGCAGACCAAATGAATTACAGCTATATGCAGATTTGTCGTATCCATGAAAGGGCCTTACAGGAATTCGAAAAGATGTTATAGAATGTTATATTCCAAGTGTGCTATGATGTAGGTATGAAAATATCCTCCAAGACAAGACGCTGCCGAATAGTCGGGGCGCCTTGTCTTTTTTGGATTTTTCTCCAGCGCGAAAACTGGGTAATCAACGCCGCATCCCGGAAATCCGGGATATGTCAAACTACGGCGCATGAGCCGGAGGAGGACGAAATGGCAAAAGAATTCGCACAGCAGTTTTATAAATCATCTGCATGGAAGGAAAGCAGAACAGCGTATATCAAATCTGTCGGTGGATTGTGTGAGGAATGTCTGGCTCACGGCATTTATACACCGGGGAAAATCGTGCATCACAAAATCCCGTTGACTGCCGAAAATATCAACGATCCATCGATCACATTGTCGTGGGATAATTTTAAATTAGTTTGTCAGGATTGCCATGCAAAGGAGCACGCAGCCGAAAGCCGATATTCATTCGATGAGTATGGCGGGGTGGTCCCCCCTATCAAGAAAAATTTTTGAAAGTCAAAGGAACCGAGGGGAGGACCTTCATTTTCCTCCGCAGGTGTGCGTGACCCCCTACCCGAAAGGAGGCGCATCGATGAAAAATAAAGATCCGGTTAAGGCGGAAATACTGAGACTTACCAGAATTTTCAAGACACTTCCTCCGAATCAGTTTAAGGTTGCACAAGGTTTGATCGTACAGGCGGCAAGGCTGCGGATCAGGCTGGATGCGCTGTGGGAGGACATTCAGAAAAACGGGGAAACCGAGATGTTCAGCCAATCAGAAAAAACAGAGCCGTATGAGCGGGAACGTCCTGTGGCGCGGCTGTTTGTGGCAACTGACAAAAACTATCAAAGCGTGATGAAACAGCTTCTGGAACTGACACCGCCAAGCCAGAGAGAAAGCAAGCTGGGGGCGCTGCGGGATGAATAACTATATTCTCGAATACTACCAGGGAATTCAAGATGGATCGATTGTTGTCGGCCGCTGGATCCGGATGTGGTATGAATATATTGTTCGCGGACTGGAAAAAGGTCTGTTTTTCTTCAGCCAGAAAAAAGCAAACAAGGCCATCCGGTTTATTGAAAACTTCTGTCATCACTGTGAAGGACGGGAGGACCTTATCAAGCTGGAACTCTGGCAAAAATCATTGGTTTCAGTCTTGTTTGGAATTCTGGATGAAAACGGCAATCGACAATTCCGGGAAGCCGTCATCATCATGGCGCGAAAGCAGGGGAAAACTCTGTTTGCATCTGCTATTATTGCGTATATGGCGTATCTGGACGGGGAATACGGTGCAAAAGTCTACTGCATTGCGCCGAAACTGGAACAGGCGGCAATCGTATACGATAACTTTTACCAGATGGTGCAGAAAGAGCCGGAACTGGAAGAGCTGGCAAAAAAGCGGCGTTCGGATATTTATATTGCGGAATATAATACCAGCATCAAGCCGATTGCATTTAATGCAAAAAAATCGGATGGTTTCAATCCGCATCTGGTGGTTTGCGATGAGATTGCGAGCTGGCCGGGCGACCAGGGATTGAAACAGTATGAAGTTATGAAATCAGCATTGGGCGCCAGACGGCAGCCGCTGGTCCTCTCTATTTCAACAGCAGGATATATTAACGACGGAATCTATGATGAACTAATCAAGCGCTGCACTTCTTTCCTGCTGGGGAATTCCAAAGAAAAACGGCTTGCGCCATTTCTGTACATGATTGACGATATCGAAAAGTGGAACGACATCAACGAACTGCGGAAATCCAACCCGAATCTGGGTGTATCCGTATCGGTTGATTATCTGCTGGAAGAAATTGCGATCGCAGAAGGAAGCCTGTCCAAGCGGGCGGAATTTCTGACCAAATACTGCAACATCAAACAAAATAGTTCGCAGGCATGGCTGGAATACAAAGTTGTGGATTCCGCGAGCGGGTCACCGCTGAAACTGGAAGATTTCCGAAATTCCTATTGTGTCGGCGGGATCGATCTGTCCCGGACAATCGACCTGACATCCTGCTGTGCAGTCATTCAGAAAAACGGGATTCTGTATGTGTTTTCTCATTTCTTCATGCCGGCAACCCGGCTGGAAACGGCAACCGCCGAAGACGGGGTTCCGTATGAAATCTTTATAAAGCGCGGGTTACTGAGCCTGTCAGGGGAGAATTACGTGGATTATCACGATTGTTTTGACTGGTTCCGGAAGCTGGTAGAAGATTATCAAATCTATCCGCTAAAGGTGGGATATGACCGCTATTCTGCGCAGTATCTGGTCGAAGACATGAAAAGATATGGATTCCATATGGACGATGTATATCAGGGAACCAACCTCACGCCGGTGATTCGGGAATTTGAGGGGATCATCAAAGACGGGATCCTCAATATCGGAGATAATGACCTGCTGAAAAGCCACCTGCTGAACGCTGCTTTAAAATCCGAAACGGAGAATCAGAAGGTACAGCTGGTAAAAGTAGGACAGCGGAAACGAATAGACGGCACTGCCGCATTGCTGGATGCCTTTACTGTGCGGCAAAAATGGTGTGCCGAGATTGGAGAGCAACTGAAAAATGAATGACGATCTGCTTATTATCCGAACAAATACATTTTTAAGTCGTGAGGATTTGAAAAAGTTTCGAGAATCCATCGTTCAGCAGAGAAAACAACCCGGAAATGTAATTGTTCTGCCGTACTGGTGTGATGTAATTCGGGAACCAAATGATGTAGAAATCAAAGTAAAGGAAAAATCGCAAGGGTGGTGAAAGTGTGGGACTTTTCAGCAAGATATTCAAAAAACCAGATCCGATGGGACAGCCGAACGGATTTTTCCAAACCTTTACCGCCTATACGCCGGTTTTTCAGTCGTGGGGCGGTGAGATCTATGAAAGTGAACTGGTCCGTGCCGCCGTCAATGCCAGAGCCGTACATATCGGAAAATTAGCAGTGACAGTACAGGGTTCTGCCAAGCCGAAATTGCAGACAAAGCTGCGGGCAGGTCCGAATGAATGGCAGACGTGGGGACAGTTCCTCTACCGGTTGTCTACCATTCTGGACGCGCAGAACACAGCTTTTATTGTGCCGGTGTCTGATGATTTCGGAGAAACATCCGGCATTTATCCGATTCTTCCTTCCCGGTGCGAAATCATGGAATACAGCGGGGAACCGTGGCTGCGATACCATTTTTACAGCGGAAAAACCGCTGCTGTTAAAATGCGCGATTGCGGCATTATGACAAAATTCCAGTATCAGGATGATTTTTTTGGAGAAACAAACCGGGCACTGCATCCGACTATGGATTTGATCAATATCCAGAATCAGGGCATATCGGAAGGTGTGAAATCTGGTGCAACTTTCCGGTTTATGGCAAGGCTGGACAATTTTTCCAAAGCAGAAGATATTTCCAAAGAACAACAGCGATTTACAAGAAACAATCTTTCCGGAGAGGGAAAGGGGGGGTTCACTTAGATAAAGATACCACACCAATCCCACGCTGACTTTTGCTCAACCAATACAGCCGGAGGGCTGGAT
>CALWNQ010000050.1 GCA_944382875.1 uncultured Clostridia bacterium | reverse complement strand
AGGAGGTAGAAATCTTCTACCGCTTTATCGGCAAAATTGATTAAATGACACCAATATTTTTAACTATGTGATACCGGATCCTCTTATTTCCCAACACCTATTCGGACATCCAGCAAATCAAATCAAATCCGTTTGTGATTGATTCCGGGCAGATGCAGGCAATCAAGGAAAATGTCTACGATTATTTCGGGGTGAATCAGGACATTATGCAGAACAAAGCATACGGCGATGCGTGGTCTGCCTTTTATGAAGGAGCTATCGAACCGTTTGCAATCCAGTTTTCCGATGTTGTAACAAAAATGCTGTTCACTGAGCGGGAACGCACAGCCGGAAGTATGGTTATGGCAACGGCAAACCGGCTGCAATATATGACCAATACCGATAAATTGGCAGTTTCGTCCCAGATGGCGGATCGGGGAATTTTTAATCGTGATACCATCCGGGAAATCTGGAACTTGCCGCCTCTGCCGGACGGACAGGGACAGGCCTACACCATCCGAGGGGAATATTACCTGCTGGGGGCAAACGGATCTGTAACCAGAAAAGGAGATGACTTGACCAGTGGAAGCAAAACTGACGGATAAACAGCTGAACCGGCTGGAAGACGGGCGGGAATACCGGTCTATGGTTATGTCGGTGCGAGCTGCCGGAGAAGATACCGGGGAAATGATTGTGGAAGGATATGCCACTACTTTCAATCAGCCGTACACACTTTATACAAGCCGGTATTATACCATTGTGGAACAGATAGATCCCGGCGCATTTAACGGATGTGATATGTCGGATGTAATCTTCCAATACGACCACACAGGCCGGGTATTCGCCCGGAACAAAAACGGCACTTTGTCACTGGAAGTGGACAGCGTCGGATTGAAAATTCGCGCGGATTTGAGCGGGACAGAGATCGGGCGGCAGCTCTATCAGGAGATCAAAGGCGGATACACCGATAAAATGTCCTTCGGATTTGTTGTGGCGGAGGATCGCCGGGAATATGTGGAGGATCGGGAAAACGAGCATGAAACCTGTACCCGAACCATTACCAAAGTATCCAAATTGTACGATGTCAGCGCCGTGTCAATTCCGGCGAATGATATGACCAGCATCAGCGCCCGAAGATTTGCCGACGGAGTGATCGGCGAAATCAAAGCGGAGAGACTGAAAAGGGCAGATGCCGCAAGAAGAATCAAACTGAAATTATTGGAGGTATGAAAAAGATGAGTAAACCGATTGATGAAATGACCATTGAAGAACTGCGCACCCGTGCTGCAGAAATTCGCACTGCTGTCAACGAACCGAATGCTGATCTGAATGCGCTGGATGCCGAAGCCACCAAGATTTCCGAACGGATTGCCGCCTATGAAGCGGAACAGCGCCGCCGGGAAATTGCAAACCGTGTCGCAGGCGGAGAAGGCACGGTTATCCGGACATTTGCGGATAACAGATCGGAAGAAGTGTCTGTAGATTCCAAAGAATATCGCGCTGCGTGGCTGAAAAAGCTGCAGGGCGTCACTCTTTCCGATGCGGAACAGAGGGCATACACCAATGCAAACGGCGCTATTTCTACAATTACTGCGAATGCGATTATGTCGGTAGTGCGTGACCGTGCGCCGATTCTGGAACGCATGACCGTTGTGTACAGCGCTGCCAACATTTCCTATTATGTCGAAGGTACCAACAACGAGGCACAGGATCATACCGAAAATGCAGCAATTACCGCTGCTGAAGATACGCTGACCAAGATCACTCTGGTTCCCGCAGAAATCGTAAAACTGATTGAAGTCAGCGAAGCAGCAAAGGCAATGAGCGTGGATGCATTCGAATCGTGGCTGTCCCGCAATCTGGGCGAAGCGATTTCCCGCAAGATCAATGCCAAAATCATTGCTGCTATTACAGCGGCCGCTTCTTCGGCAGGTACTGCCATTGATGCTGCAGGTGTGCAGACACTGCTTGGATCTGTAAAGGGAGAAGGCGTGGCGATTCTCTGCAATCGCAAAACTTTGTATACCAAACTGCTGCCCATTCAGGACAATTCCAAATCGTCTATCGTCCGGTTCGAAGGAGCATACAACACCGCAAGAGTTTATGGTGTTGAGGTACTTGTCGACGATAATGTGGCGGATGATACGGTACTGGCCGGTGATCTCACCAAGTGTATCGCAGCAATGGCTGAAAGCGTCAGCGTTCGACAGAGTTACGATATCGATCACAACTCTTATAAGTATCTGGGCGTTGCGTTGTTTGATGTAAAAGTCGGACTGAGCAGCGCGTTTTCCAAACTCGCAGCCGCATAAGAGGTGATTCGCAATGCTGGAAAAGGTCAAGCTGGCGCTCCGTATCAAAACGGATATGCTGGATGATGAAATTAATGATACCATAGAAGCGGCGCTGGCTGACCTCGGCATTGCCGGCGTCATTCCGATGAGCGATACAGATCCGCTCATTGTCCGGGCGGTAATTACATACTGCAAGCTGCATATCGGGAATACGCCGGACTATGACCGGATGAAAGCCTCCTATGATGAGCAGAAGGCACAGCTTCAGACGGCAACCGGATATACCGATTGGGGGGAAGCAGGAGAATGCGAAATGATGTCGCAACGCTGATCAAGCAGCATTTCCCGCAAGATCGTATCGGAATTTGGCAGGATCCGGAAGAAACCAGCCGGGAAATTTTTGTCGAGGTCAAATCAGCCAGCCGCGCCGAATATTTTAAGGCTGCCCAGACCGGAAACCGGTGTGATTATGTTTTTGTTGTTTTCTCCCTCGATTATGAGGGAGAAAACATTATTGAATGGCGAGGAAAACGGTATGAGATATACCGGACCTACCACAACACACTGGAAGATACGATGGAACTGTATGCAGAGGAAAGAGCGGGTGTAACCGATGGCGGCGAGCAGACAGAGAATCAAGACCACGGATCTGTATAAAAGCATTGGAATGATATTGGACGAATACGCCAATGGAGTGGAAAAGGGAGTAAATAAGCAGGCCTCAAAAGCCAGCAAAACGCTGGTGGACGATCTGAAAAAGGATTCTCCCAACCGTACCGGAGAATATGCCAAAAGCTGGGGACGGATCCATGAAGGCGGCGTCTATATCGTGCGGAATGCCAAGCACTGGCGTTTGACGCATCTGCTGGAAAATGGACATCGAAAACCCAATGGAAAAGGCATGGTCCGTGCATATCCGCATATTGCATCCGCTGCAAAAAAGGCAATTCAAATGTTTGAAGACGGTGTCCAAAAAGTGATAAAGGGGGGATAACGTGAATGATCTGCAGGAATTATATGACAAGCTGACCGCAATTCCGATTCCGTTTGCCTATAATGATTTCCCCAAAGGGCAGGTTCCCGCGATGCCTTACGGGGTATACTCGACCAAGTACGCAAATCCATTTTACGCGGACGGTCGAGTATATTTTGTTTTCGGACACTTACAGGTGGAACTGCACACAAAGCGGAAGCGTCCGGATTTGGAAATGAAAATCGAACAGGCGCTTGATGGATTCACCTGGACGAAAGAGGAAGAATATCTTTCGGACGAAAAATGCTATCTTATCACATACGAATTGGAGGTAAAAGATAATGCCTAACAAAGTCAAATACAATCTAAAAAACGTACATTATGCACTTCGGACGCCGGGAGACGGTGAAGCGCCTCCTGCTTTTGAAACGCCTGTTCCGATTCCCGGTGCGGTATCTCTTTCCCTTGCGTCACAGGGAAACACTACAATTTTTTACGCCGATGGAATGGCTTATTTTACCACATCTTCCAATAACGGATATCAGGGAGATCTGGTTATTGCACTGATTCCGGATAGCTTTGCAAAAGATGTGCTCAAAGAGGTTGAAGACACAACCGCAAAAACACTCAGCGAATACAGCAATGTACAGCCGGTAGAATTTGCACTCTTGTTTGAATTTGATGGAGATACAAAAGCAATCCGACACGTGCTCTATAACTGCAAGGCAACACGTCCGGCGGTAAACGGACAAACCTCTACCGAAAATATTGAACCGCAAACGGATTCGCTTTCGTTGACAGCAACTCCGCTCCCCAATTATCTTGTAAAAACCAGAACCACAGATAGCACACCGAAAGAAACCTATGACAACTGGTACAAAACCGTATTTGTTCCGGAAGAACGTACATTGGAAGCTGCAAAGGCATAAGGAGGACCTATGGAAACAACAGTCGAATTGAATGGGAAATCGGTAAAGCTGAAAGCGACCGCTGCACTGCCGCGTTTATACCGGATTCTGTTTTCCCGTGATATTTTCAAGGATTTGGCACCGATTCTCAAACGATACCAAAACATTAAAGTAAAGTCGGATGCAGACAACAAAGAGAATCTGGATGTGATCGATCAAATCGGGGATGATGATCTGGAAATTCTGGAGAATCTCACCTATTCTATGGCAAGAGCAGCAGATCCGGAAATGGAACAGAGAACAGCACTGGAATGGCTGGATCAGTTTTCTTCAACCGAGAGTATGGCTTTACAACAGCAAGCATTTACACTTTGGGCAATGGATAATTTCTCAATTGATGAATCTAAAAAAAAAGCCGTCCTACCGAAAGGGAAATGACAACTGCGCTTTATCTGCTGCGATGCGTACAGATGGGTATTTCCATAGCAGACCTTGATTTGCTGGAAGTAGGAATGGTATTCGATATGGCAGTAGAATCAAGCAATGACGACTGCGAATATCAGGAACTAGCCACACAGGAAGACTATGACAAATTTTAAGGGAGGTGTTCTCATTGGCAAATCGAATTAAGGGTATTACTATCGAAATTGGAGGAGACACCTCCTCACTTTCTAAAGCAATTTCTGGTGTTAATAGTGAATTAAAAAATACGCAGGATCAGCTGCGTGATGTAGATCGCCTGCTAAAGCTTGACCCAGGGAATACCCAACTTTTAGAACAACAGCAGCGGCTTCTAGCGCAGTCCATTGATTCTACAACCAAAAAGTTAGAAATTCTCAAAACTGCAGAAACACAGGCGCAGGAAAAGTTTAAGCAAGGGAAAGTTTCTCGGGAACAGTATGATGCACTGACCCGGGAAGTTGTTTACAGCGAAACTGCACTTAAAAAGTTGCAGGATAGAGCCAAAGCATGTGAAGATGCGTTGAAAAATACCGGGGAAGCTGCAGAAGAAGTTGCGGAATCAACTAAAGACGCAGCAGAAACATCCCTTAATTTTGGAAATGCACTGTCGGATATAGCTGAAGCTGCAGGAGTATCCGTCCCTCCTGCATTGAGCGGGATGATCGATAAAATGTCCGGAGTAAATGCATCCGGTCTAGCTTTAATCGGAACCATTACAGGTATTGTCGCAGGTCTGACATCACTTACTGTTGAAACTGCAAAAAATGCAAAGGAAATTGATGTGATGTCCCAGCGTATGGGTATGACTACCAATCAGTATCAGGAATGGGACTATGTTTTGAAACGAGCGGGAACATCTGCTGAAGAAGCACAAGGGGATTTGTCTGCGCTGGCTGAAAAAGCAAAGGATGCAGCATCCGGAGCCGGGGAAGCTGCAGAGCTTTTTGACGAACTGGGAATCAATGTGCTCAATAATCAACGTCAACTAAAAAGTCAGAACGAATTGTTTTCGGAAGTTATTACAAAGCTCCAAGGCGTTACTGATGAAACCAAACGAAATGCCATTGCTTCCGCCTTGCTTTCTACAACCGGAGAAAACCTTGTGCCAATTTTAAACATGACAAAAGAAGAATTGAATGCTTTAAAAACAGAAGCGCATGAGTTTGGTGCAGTTATGAGTGAAGAAACATTATCAAAACTTTCAGCACTCGGAGAAGACATGGACAAATTTGAAACATCTGTTGATACAGTAAAACAAAATTTAGCGCTTGCATTACTTCCTGTACTGACAGATTTTTTTGAAATTTTGGGAAACATACCACCTGACACGTTACTGGCAATTATAAAAGTTATTGCTTCTGTTGCAAGTTTAATAATGCTGATTAAAACTATCAGCAGTGTAACAAAAACAATATCATCAATCACAAAGTTTTTGGATCCAATGAATACAAGTCTATTAAAAACGTATGCAATTATAGCAGGAATAGTAGCATTACTAATAGGAATACTGACCTTAATCGCAGCAATTAAAGGAAAAAAAGAAGATGTAGCATCAATTAAAAATGACATTAATTCCATACAAAATGATATAAGAAACCCAAATACAAATACGGCAACCCCAAGATATGCATCCGGCACATCATACCATCCTGGCGGCTGGGCAATGGTTGGAGAACGAGGCCGGGAATTGGTACGGCTGCCGCGCGGATCTGCCGTATACAGCAATTCTGTCACTGAACGAATGCTTGCAGGCGGCGGAGATACGTTCTATATCACAGTCGAAGCCAGGAACATAAAAGAGCTGAATGATCTGGTTCGGATGGCAGAAAATGCCCGCAGGGACAGGAGGTCGAAGTGATGGCAGGTTATACTGAAACAGTACCTGTAAAACAAGGAGCAGCTTTAAAAAAGGCGGAACCAAACACCAGAGATAATTCATCCAGTATATATGTCCTTGACTATCTGAGCAATTTGGATTTCAATGCGTATGCGGTATTTTCTTTCTCTGAGTTTCCGATGGAATATCGGAAAAAGAAAATAAACGGAGTAAGCATCAAGGCAAAAATCAAAAGAGAAAGCCCACAAGAAAGCAGAAGCGCAAGATTTATACCGATTTATAAACCTTTCAATCAAGACACCGTTGTTTATTACGACCATCCGTATAATAGTGGATGGGAAGTGTATTCCGGGCTTTCTCTTACATCAGAATTTAAATGGGTAGAAGCTGCGCTAAACACCTATCAAAATGACATCAAAAAATCCAAGGAATATCTGTATTCATTGTTCCAAAATGGAATAAAACTCGATCCTAATATCGACTGTATTACCAGTGTTTACTCACAGAATTCGTCTGATGCGCCTTATGTGAATTTGTCGCTGGAAGACTATGCCCCTAAAACGGCGAATGAATCTCCGAGTTCTGGTTTTGTAGATAACAACAAAAGCAATGTGTTTTCATGGGGAATTGAAGAAATCTTTTCCTATGATGAAATCAAACAGTCGTCTGCAAAATTCCGATGGAGAACAAAAGGGGCACCGCAATATACAGAAGTTTCGGTTTCCGGCAGCACACAGTCGATCACAATTCCAGCGGGAACATTTAATGCTGATGAAATCGAATGGCAGGTTATTGTTACATCGGATGATGGAATCGAAGGCATTCCTTCTGACTGGTTTGCTCTGACCACAGTAGACAGTAAGTCCAGCGCAAAAGCCGTAAGCCCGGTAAATGTGGTTGTAGATGGTTCTTTTCCCGTTGAATTCAAGTGGAATCATATTATAGACACCGGCTCGGATCAAACAAAATATGAGCTGGAATACAGCAGCAATAATGGTACAAGTTGGGAATCCTTACAATCGGAAAGCACCAAAAATACATACGCAACTGTACCGGCAAACACATTGCCCGCAGGAAATTTGCTCTGGAAAGTGCGAACCTATAATACGGATAATGTGGCTGGAGATTGGAGCGAACCTGTCCAATTTATTGTGCGTGCGGCTCCTTCCGCCCCGTCCATTACCAGCATTTCAGCCGAAGCTCGGCCTTTGGTGCGCTGGCAGTCTGTTGGACAGCAGGCATATGAAGTAGCGGTATATTCGGGTGACACACTTATTTATAAGACGGGAGAAACTGCCGGTACTGAAAAAGAGCGGAAGATCCAAGAGTACCTTGCACCGGGATCATATACAGTAAAAGTGAGAATCTGGAATGCTTACAATATCGAAAGTCCATGGGGAAGCGGTTTTGTATTGATTCCGGAAAACGGGCTTGAAAAACCAGTTGTGAATGCTGCGGGTGATCCTGGCTTTGTAACCATTCAGGCAAGTGGAATGAACTTTGTACGGTTTTATCTTTTGCGTGATGGTGTTCCGATTGCAGAATCCAAAGACGGAAGATTCACAGACTATGCGGTAAGTGCGGGAAATCATGTGTATATTGTCCGCGGGATTACCGCAGCAGATGAATTCGCGGATTCCGAGCCGCGGGAAATAGAAGTTTCCATTCCGTATGCTATGGTAGCGCCTGTTGATAATCTGGCCGAATGGGTGCCAATGATTTACAGGCGAAATGCTGATCCGAACTGGACAGAAAATATTCAGGTAATGGGAGAAGCTATTTTTGCAGCAGGAAGAAGCCTTCCGTTTTTTGAATTTTCAGAATTCTGCTCAAATGCATTGTCTTTTGTGTACTCCTATCGAACCAGAGAAGAGTATGACCGGATAAAAAACCTGTTGATTTACGGAAAAACTGTGCGGTATCGGGGAAAAGACGGAGCAGCATATTGGATGGCGTTGACGGGACTGCAAACGAATACGGACCATATGAGCCGGGACTTCACGCTGTCTGCGCAGGAAGTTGATTTCGTGGAAAAAATCGAATATCAGGAGGAATAAGGATGCTGCCGCTTGCAAGAAATGGATTAACAGCGGAGCAGGTGCGCGATTCCCTGCACGCGAAAAAAGGAAACAGGAGGGTTCGATTCCGTTATTATATCATCCGCAGCGGGATCCGTGCAGGAGTGCTCCCGGGAATGTCCGGAACGGTGAGATATTCCGCGGAAGACGACATCCAGCGGACAGCATCCTTTGAATTTTCTGGAGAGCCTGCCATTAACTGGCTGGTCGATCAGATTCAGCCAATAATGGAAATTCAGGTGGATAATATTTGGACTGAATTTTCTTTGGGATTTTTTATCCCATCCACTCCTACTCGAAACGCCGAAGGAAGACACATTTCGTACACCGTGGAAGCCTATGACCGAACCATTTTCGCAAAAGAAGATTGTATCACAGAACGGGTATTTTATCCCAAGGGAACCCCGTATCTGGACATTGTGCAGCAGTTAATTTTATCATCCGGAATTTCGGATATCGAGGTAATATCCAGTGATTTGAAACTGCCCACAGACCGGGAATTTGATATCGGGACAAGCAAACTGGAAATCATCAATACTTTGCTTTCGGAAATCAACTATCTCCCCTTGTCGATAAATGCTGAGGGACGGGCTGTTTTAAAGCCATATCAAGAACCGAACGCGGACAATGTGTCATACTCTTACCGTGCGGACCAACTGTCTGTACTCCATAGTCCTGCGTCCTCCACGACAGACCTTTACAACGTCCCTAATATTTTTCTGGCGGTAGTATCAAATCCCGAGCAGGAACCGATCAAATCCATGTACATCAATGATAATCCAGCTTCGGAGCTGTCGACCGTGCGGCGGGGACGAAACATTGTCAGCCAATTATATAAGCCGGATGCTATCACAAGTCAGGAAGAATTGGACACTTATATCCGTCGAATTGCTTTTGACCAATCCCAGGTATACGAGGCGGCCACAATCAGCACCGCGTTAATGCCTATTCACGAGGGGCGGGAAGTGTTAGAAATACGGCATCCGGAACTAAGCGGGATTTTTGAGGAAATCAGCTGGGAAATGGAACTGAAAAACGGGGGAAATATGAGCCATAGTGTAAGGAGGATTGTACAGATCTGATGGACGAAAATCTTTTTGTGCCGGCAGAAACCGAAAAAAAGCAGATCAATTTTGCCACAGTCGCAGAAATTTATGACGATGGAATTTCACTGGTTTTTGACGGGGAGGAATCACCCAGCGAAAAGCATTATAAATGCAACAGCTTTGTGGTTTTCGAAAAAGGGGACAGAGTAAGAATTTCAGAGGACAGCGGTACTTATATCGTAGAGTACCCGGTAGGCAATCCCAGAAAACAATTTGAAGTTGACTATGCAAAAGAAGCTGGAAATGCCAAAACTGCCGATTCAGCCAAATCTGCAGAAAAAGCAAATACCGCCAACAGTGCAACAACTGCGGCAAACGCAAATGCACTCAACAATAAAACAGAATCGAATTTATCGGTACAAACTGCAAGATATTTCACAGAGCGGCATACAGGAAGCAGACTTGGATTTTTTAACCGGAGCGGAACCGCTATTGACGCGATTGCCACTCTGTCTACATCTGCGACAAGCACCACCATCGTCAACAAGGTTAATGAGATTTTACAGACATTAAAGTCATATGGCCTGATCAACTAAGGAGGACAAAATGATACATTTGCATGTTTTAAAGTCCTCTTGTGGGGAAGCGGTAAAATGGAATATTTGTCCCGAAGAAATCTGTCTGGGAGCGAAAGGCTCGAACAAGGTAGAACAAATGCAGGTGGATTTGCCGGATGAGTGGAACGGATTCACAGTCCGCCTGACTTTTCTTCCATTCCGCAAAGAATCGGTTGCGATTATCCTTACACCAGGAATGGTAATTGATATAACCGGAGATATTACAGCATCTATTCGTGGACAAATCGTGCTGGATGCAATCAAGGGAGAGCAGGTGACATATTCTGCCGGCGCTGTTTATGAGGTATATGGACACCCGGCTGCCGGTGGAAAAGATCCGGGATACACACCGGACGAATACCAGCAGTTTGTAAAACAAATTGAACAGGCTGCACAGCAGGCAAAAGACAGCGCAAATCGATCTGAAACAGCAGCGGACAAAGCGGAAGCTGCCGCGATTCACCAGCCTGTTATCGGAGAAAATGGGAACTGGCAGATATGGAATCCTGAAACCGACAAATATGAAGACAGCGGATTTCCTGCAAGCGGAGGAGGCGGGGGCGGGTATAAAATCGGCGATGGGTTAAAGCTGGAAAATGGAGTGTTATCCGTGGATACTGCATCAGAAGTACAGCAGGATAATACAAAACCGGTCACATCTGCAGCAGTATATACCCAACTCGGCAACGTGGAAGCATTACTGGCAAGTATTTAAAGGAGGCAGCATTGTGAGTATTCAAACCCAAATCGAAAGAATTGACGGATTGAAAGATAGGATCGGGACAAAACTCTCGGAATTAGGACTTGTGGAACCATCTCCGAATCTGGAAGCCAGTACGGAAGCTATTGAAAAGATATCGGACAATGGTGCCGTATCCGGAAATATTTCGCAAGTTGCACAACAGTATTCTGTGCCGGCTGGTTATCATAACGGAAACGGAAAAGTACAAATTGCGTCGGCAGAACAGAGTAAAATTATACCGGAAAACATTAAGTCCGGTATTACTGTCCTCGGAGTAATTGGAAATTATGCAGGTGAAGGGGTAAAGTTGCAAACAAAAACAGCAACCCCGACAAAATCCCAGCAGCAGATTACACCAGACGAAGGATATGACGGATTGTCCAGCGTTACCGTGGAACCCATTCCGGCTAATTATGCGGATGTCACTCCCGTCACTGCGACACAGGAAAATGTGTTGGCAACAAAAATCTTTGTGGACAGCAGCGGTGCTAAAAAGACCGGAACAATGGCAGATAATGGCGCTGTCCAGGCAACTATTGACGGATTAACATCTGAAAGTTACACAGTTCCGGCTGGTTTTCATAATGGTTCTGGTTCGGTTTCGCTGACCAGTGCAATCGAGGATGCGCTTGCAGCTATTTAAGGCGGTGAAAACATGAGCAATCAGGCACAGATCGACCGTCTGACAAAAGCAAAAGCAGATATAAAAGCAGCGATCGAAAGCAAAGGGGTGGAAGTGCCAAGTGATACATTATTGGATCAATATGCACCTCTGATCAATCAAATACAGCAAGGGGCACAGCTCCCGGCGGAAACGTTGGCCATCGTGAAAATCTTTACCGCCAACGACACCTTTACTGTTCCGCAGACCGGAAACTACCGGGTGACTGTCATC
>CALWNQ010000049.1 GCA_944382875.1 uncultured Clostridia bacterium | reverse complement strand
TTTTTATAAAAGTCCATGCCGTTAAAGTCCGCCATATCCCACCAGGCTTCAATCGGCTGTCCGTCGTCGTTGTAGGAAAGCACATCTTCCGGATCGGTGTAAAACCGCTGCACCGCGCCGGATTCGGTTCCCATGCAGAGCGCACCGGTTTCGTCCTCCCAGATCACCCTTGCGGAAAGCTCCCAGTAATAACATTCATATTGAAAGTTGGAGTAAGGCGTCCCTTTTTCATAGGTTTTCTGTAAACCGTCCAGAATGTAAATCCGGCTTCCGACTGTGAGAAAATAAAAATCCCGCCAGACAAAAGCAAAGCTGTCCGAAAGATCGCCCGCTTCCAGAATCTTGTTGTTGATGTAAAAGCTCCGGTTTTGGCTGTACCGTTCCCCGGTGATGTCCTGCGCCGTCAGCGCATACACACCCAGTCGGGAAAGGAAGAGCGGCTCGTTCCCCAGATACCCGAAAGCATAGGAGGAAGCCGCGCCCTCTCCCTGTAGAGCGCCCACAATGGGGAACGCCGCTTTGCTGCTCACAGTTCCGTCCGAATTCTGCTGTTCCAACAGATCCCCGCGGCGGACGATTACATTTCTTCCATCCTCCGCGCTGTCCTTGTGTGCTGCCAGCCGGTCGGAAAGAATGGAATATCCAACAATCCGGGAGGAATCCTGCCCTAAAATGGAATACCAGGTATCGCCGAAATAGGAAGGATCATTCATTTGAGAATACCAGTCGTAATTTGGCCATTCCGGATTTCCCGAAACGAAAAGCCGGTCTGCGGCTCCTGCCACACCGTAAAGAATGGAGATGCTGCACCGCTCGATTTTCCGCCGGCTTTCGCTCCGGTCTTTTGCCGCCGTCAGTTTGATGTTGTCTTTTCCTGTCACCGGGCTTTTCCCCGGCGCGGATTTGAAGGTCACCTTTCCGGTTTTGCGGTCCACCGTAAAATCGGTGTCTTCCGCCAGATCCTTTTCGGAACCGTCCTCCTGCAAGAGCTTTCCCGTTACCTTTTCCTCGCTCAGATCGCCGAAAGAAAGCTGATACTCGGTGTCGGATTCCGTTCCCAGGAAGGAATCGGTCCATTTGTCGGAAAGCATGTTGACCGGCTCATAAGCCGTTCCGCCCCCGCTCGGTTCTCTCCCAATGATGACAGTCGGGATATAGGCATTGTCCGAAACTTTTTTCACGCTCCATGTTTCCGGTTCCGGCGGATCGGGCGGCGGCTCCGGCACCGGTTCTTTTGCGTATACCAGAAAATTCTCCCCATCCTGGATAAACAGCTTTCCCCCGATCTGCCACCCTTTGGAGCGTTCATCCCGCATCCCGTCATAAATTTCCTGCTGTCCTAAGTAAAGCCGGGTTCCCGCGTGGATGATTTCTCTTGTTTCAATGCTTCTCCCATCATTCGACGGAATCATCAGGGTATAGTGTCCGTTGATCCTGCCGGAAAGGGTAAAAAGCGTCTGGTATCCCATCCGTTTCCGGACTTTTCCCGGAACATCTCTTATCATGTTAGGCGCTTCCGGGCTTCTCGATGCGTCCACGTTGGGCGGTGAATTGTGGAGATCAACACCCCGCAGATAGGAAATATTGAGGACGCTTTTGCTCGGTGCCGTCGCTGGAATGGAAACATTAAACTTCATCGGTATACCCTCCGTAAACGTCGGTTACCGGTCCGGAAATCGGCGTGGTAAAGTCGAGCATGGTTGTCTGGAACATCTGATTGTAGTATTCGGCTTTCTGGGTTTCTTCATCTGCGAAAGCAAGATCGCTTGCCAGCCGGTACGGCAGCACATTCCGGATGAATTCCGGTTCATAATCGATGGCGTCCGCCAGTGTCAGAATGGTGGGGATTTCTTTCATGGGTTCCCGTCCCCGGTATTCCCGCAGCTGCTGGTTATAGCTGTAAGCAAGCACCAGCGCCGTGTTCAAAAGGCGGATTACCACTTCGGTGTCGTAGTCGCTCTGAGAGCTGGAAGGCTCCCCCAGCAGTGCCAGCGCAGTGTTGTAAATATCGTTGCCTGTCATGCCATCTCCCCCGTATTTCAAAAAAGGGCGGCTTTTCTGCCGCCCTCATGGATTATGCCGTCAACACCGTAGTGACAACCGGCGACGGGAAAGCGCCGTCCTCAATCTGATAGGCTTTCACCACGGTTCCCTCCGCAGTTACAGCAGGCGATTTTCCCTGCACGGCGGATTTGCTGTACCGCGGATCGCTGCCGTCGGTGGTATGCCACACCGTGCCGTCCCCGGTAATCGCGCCGCCGGAAGCCGCGATACTGGGCGCTGCCGAAACCTTGCCGGCGCCGGAAGAAGTGTCCACTTCGACATAAATGCCGGATGCTTTCTCCATCATCACAAAGATGTCGTAGTAGTAGCGTCCTTCCAGCAGGTTTCCGGAAATACCGGGCGGATCCTGGTGCAGATTGGTTTCCGAAATCTTCACACATTCGACCGCCGCATCCTTGTGGCAGATCATAAAGTTCACATTTTTCGGCCATCTGCCTTTCGGCACCTTGATAACCGCCATTCCGTTGAACTCACCGATCTGGCCTTTGGCGATGGACTTGGTTCCGATCTTTTCCAGCTCAACAAATTCCGTGGAGAGCCGCAGCAGCGCATAGTTTGCGGGAGTAATAAAAAGGGTGCGGTTTTCGTCCGGGATTTCCTCATCGTCTAAGGCGGATGTGCCGTTGGTGATCCGCTCCACAATGGTGCTTTTGGTGAGCTTGGTCGAGTTTCCAACGATGATTCCCCCCTGTTTGGAGAGCTTGTCGAACATGTATTTGTCCATGGTGGGGATGCACTGTTCCCGGACCTGCTTGTCGAGCATCCGTCCGGCCGCTTTCAAGCCTCCCTGGTCCATGTTGTTTCCCTTGTCGATGGTCAGGGAGAAGGATTTGTCCTGCGAGAGTGTCATCTCCTGGATGAT
>CALWNQ010000048.1 GCA_944382875.1 uncultured Clostridia bacterium | reverse complement strand
TTTGCTATACCTTTTTTGAGCCATCTGTTTCACCACCACTCATTTTTAGGGCTTGACTTTTAATAGTTAATCTTTCATCTAACGTTTTGTGAAATTTATTTCAACCTGTAACACAGGCAGAAATCAGAAAATAAAAAAGTGCCAATCAGCACATTTGTGCTAACTGACACTTTCCATACGCTTGATACTGTAAGTTTCTTTTAAAACTCTTGATACTTATAAATACAGTATAGCATATCTCCTTATTTTCGTCAATCTGCCTGTTTGGAATTCATGATATAATTTTGGATGTTATCAGTATAGCACAGATCATTTTCCGTGTCATCGGCATTTCTGTGCCATTTTTGTGCCAATTCATTTTCATGTGTTGTGCCATTCCCGACGCCTGCGGCGAACAGGTCCATAGAAATTTCATCTTCCCGCCTTCACTATGGCCGGACTGCGTTTTACAGAAGTACCATGATACCTCAGATGTGTCATCGCGTTATACAGGTGCCACCTATATATCAGTGCTCATGTTTTGCCTGCTGGCAAAAGGATAGCCGCTATTCATCAAAGGGATGTATCGGGGCTGGCCTATTTAGTTTTCAAGATACCTGAAGATTGTCTTCAATATATAAAAGGCAATTTAACTGCCATTTTTCGAAAGAAAAGAAAATTTTTTTGAAATTATTTAGTACAAAAGGCATCAACCAGATGAACTCAGGTCGATGCCTTTTCAGTATTATTTATTTGGCTACACTTTAAAGTCTCTTATATGACGTAGAATCTCTAAAATAATATGCTGATAACAGTCTTCATCAAAGTTCCCATAAACAAAACAGTACTTTTGAATTAGAGAATCATAGGTAATCATTATTTTTGTCAAGGCAGCACGATCTCCATTAACTGCCTTACATAAGGTATCATGAAATTCATTTTTTGTCATGGCAATTCTCCTTCATGATTTTTTGAAGCTTTTTTATTGCAAGATATTTTTGATCATATACGTATTTGATCGGACAATGAAGTTTTTGAGCAATTTCGGCCGGAGAATAATCATAAAGAAAAGCTAGTTTTATAATTTTCTTTTTCATAAGAGGAAGTGAGGAAAAAGCTTTCGCCAAGGTATCTTCTTCAAAATTAAAATTCAACCTATCTGTCATGAATTCCTTATACTGAGTATCGAAGTCTTGTACTGGTGTGTTTTTTATCTCTGAAAATGAGATTTCAAAGGCTGTTTTCTGGATCTGTCGAAGATATGAGATTCTTGCGTGAATAATAACATGCTGAATAAATACAGTAAATCTGGCACGTAATTCATCCTGTTGCTTTCTCATGACGCCAATTTCCTCCTTGTAGGCATGCCGTCATGACAAAGAGTATAAGGAAAAACACATGCCCAAAACGGCATGCACTGCTTTTGATTTTCTTGTATAGATGAATTTATACAGTAATATATGGAATCATGGGTATCACCCCCTTTCTCTAACATAGCAAAAAAACGGTTACAGTACACAATGTGCTGTAACCGTTTTTGGCCGTAAAATATACACATAGTCTTTTGAAGACTATGTAAATATTGACATTTAGAATTATTTTGGAAGAATACAACTATATTTTCGGTGTATGTACCGTCAGTATTTTCATAATGACGCCCCCACTATATGGTTTTTACTTTTGAGATTCATCTACCACTTCTAAAAGATGCTGGATCATTTCACATGTAACAATCCGAGTGCGTAAAGGATAAGTTTGGATCTTGTCGCAAATATCTTTTAGGTAAATTAGTTCCGGATGCTTCAAATCTGAGATGATAAACCAGTCTACGGAAACATCCAATGCATTTGCAATCAAAGTAATAGTTTCCAAACTCGGAATTCCTCGTCCATTTTCGATCTGACCAATATGGCTGTTAGAACAGTTGACTTTTTCCGCCAGCTCTTCCTGCGTTAATCCAGCCATTATTCGGTATTTTCTCACATTTTGTCCTAAGCTTTTGTAATCCAAAATTCATCGACCCCTTACCTGGTTTATTGTAACATACTTTTTTGCATGTTATAAGAAAGTATAATTCCAAAAGACGGTCTATAAATGGAATTACATCAGGAATATTATGACTATAAACAATGGTCAGTGTATTTATAAAGGAAAACTGCGTAAATGATGAACTATGTTCCGGTGCACTCTAGTTTTAGCTGAATAAATGAAGTAAACAAGCCGTAATTCTCACCTGATTGTGAGGATCACGGCTCGTTTACTGTGTATTTTATTTTGTTGATTCATTTAGTAATGGAAAGGAATCAGGATATCTAGTAAAACCGTAATTGGGATTGCAAGTGCAATTATATAAACTGTTTCTTTAATGGATTTATGTAAAATAATAATTCCTAAAAATAGCATGATCAAATGAAGAAATGATCGAATGTTAATATACCACATCCCATACGACAGGGTGCTGTTTATCATAAATGCTAAAATTCCTGCGGAAATCAAGATGGCAAACCAACCATCACCTTTTGCATACCAGCAGAAAAATGCCAAAATCGGAGAAATCAGGGTGAATCCAACCCATATCATTGCATAACTTTTGGGAAAGAAGCCTGCTACATAGTTGGAGTAGAGATAATAACTTGTAACCATTCCTGCAAAGAACATAAAAACATTTATCCCTGCTCGAATAGGACTGCTGCTCTTTATTGAAATAAATACTGCAATCACGATCCAGGGAGCAAAAGTTCCAAGAAAATTATGAAAGTCCAAAGTGCTGTCGATGAGCATAAAGAACTGCGGAAGTTCAGCTTGACGATAATCTAAGAATTTTGAGAAGGTACCAAGACATATGCCCAGCAGCAATATGCCGATTGTCATAAGAATTTGTTTTTTCAAAGAACCATGTTTTCCAGGTGTTCTAACTTCGCTTAAAAACTTCATCCAAGTATTCCTCCGCAAACTCTATTATGCGATTTTTGTTATGAGAATTTTACCATATTAGTAAAGAAAAATCAACGATTTATGATAAACCACCTGAACAGATGAAACTGTCCAAGTGGCTTATCAATAAAATGTCATATCCCAAACAAATCCAGATTTTGAAGCATTTCCTCAATGTCGGCATCATTCAGAACCGGCTCGTTTTCTATTTCCGTACTTTCGTTTGTATGAGGAACAGCACTCAGTTTCTCATCGATAATGGTACGAATAAGCTTTTCCAGTTCTGTTTTGGATAGGGAGGGTTCGATTTGAATATGAATTTTGGAATCCTGCTTTGCCATTTCCGGATGGGTCTGCAAATATTCCGTAACAGCCAGAATAATCACTGCACTTTTTCTGTTGCCAAGCTGTTCCAAAAAATCTCCAACTTTCCGTTTTTCCTCCGTCTCATCATCAAACTGAAGAGAAAACCGGTATTTTCCGTCCTTTTTCAATCCGATCACCTCGGATTAACCAATCGGTCGGTATCCCAACTGTTTTCCGGCCAGCATCTGATAGCCAATCGCATTCGCCTTGGAATCCTCAACAAAATCTGCTTTCGCGACAAGATTGGACTGTTCAATATAGTTTCGGAAAAGAATGCTGCCGCCGCCAATAAAAATTGCCGGATTTGACCGGAGATCAACCTGCAGTTCTCTGAGCTTGTTGAGAATATTATGCGTATGCAGGATCGCTGCCTGCTGAATTGTTTCTACCACATCCTTTGGAAGAATTGTATCTTCACCGCGCAGAACCGCATTGATATGATCGTCTTCAATCAGCATATCGTGTAAAGCACTTACTTTCCGGATAATCTCATTGTTCATGGTAATTACCCCCATCTCCAGGCTGCGACAGAACTGAAGATCTGGTTTACCATTCCGAAGCAGCAGGACATCCGTTGTGTATCCTCCAATATCAATGACAAACATTCGAACTGTATGCAGTAATTGGGAAGCATGGGGAATCACTGCCGCGTACGCCTGGGGATAAACCAGAACATTTTGGATAGAAATCCGAACCGGTTTATCCTTATAGACAAAGTTGATCGGCGCATCCTTCTTAAAATACTGGGCAAATCGGGCTTTCAACGCACCGTAATGTTCCGGAGGCAGGCCAACAGCCAAATAAATCTGCTCGGGGACAGACAGTTTGCCTTCGCTTTCCAGTTCTCTGGCAATGGCAAACAATGTGAGAATAAAATACCGGCTGTCCTGGGTTTTATCCCGCATATAAGATAAACGGTTTCCGGTAAGTGTCCAGAATTTCCCGTCATATTCCAACACCTCATCGGTCATGGGCGGTTTCACCGTGTGTTCGGAAACTCCGGCTACAAAAGAGAAGTGGGGCGTTTTGATGGCTGAATTGCCGTGATCAATTGCGATAATCATCATGATACCTCCTGATTTTGTTTACCATATTACACGATTTAGTATGCGCATTCGCAACAGTAAAAACGCATTTTTTTGGAAATACGAAAAAAAGACGTGGTTCCCGCAGAACCGCGTCTTTCTTGTTATATATCTGTTTGTTTTGACTGGATCAGATACTGCCAGATATAGTCATCCAATCCTTTGTATTGTGGGTCCCATACATAAGATCCAAAAGGAATTTCAAATCCATTCAGCATTGCGATTAGATTTTTATACCCATTTTGTACATGAGGATTATTTAGGAAATCCATATCGAATGCAGTCATGATCTTTTGCACGCCGCTTTCTTTTAATGTTCCCAGCATGGTTTCCAAATGAGATAAATTGTTTACCCCCGGCACTGCCAGGACAGTAAGACCTGTCAGAAAATGGATGACATCTGCTTTCATCGGTCCTTCTGTCAGTATAATCTCCGGCGCAGGACCCCCGGCGAGATGTACCCATCCTTCTGCTTTACAACCGTCCGTCTTTCCCACACTGGATACCCAGCGGAATTTTCTCCGGGATACATTGTCCCTCCGAATCTGCAATCCCTGAATGCGGGAATGTTCATCTCGAACCGGGATTAGGATTCCGCGGCTTTCATGCGTAAAGGACCATGTCCCATCCTTAGTTTTAAAAAAGCCTGGAATACCGGACAAATAGAATCCTTCATTCACCATTTGTTTTGCGATTGCTGTTTGGCCAAACACAGGCGTTGTCCGATATTCTAACTTCTCAATCGCTTCATCGGTCAAGCCGCGATTGTGGAGATTCTCTCGATGATCCGATGCCAGCGACAGCTTGCAGAGCAGGGACTCATAGGTCTGACTGCGTGTGTCAATATCAATCAAAGGGCACTCCGGAATTTCCTCGGGCATAGGATGCTTTTGTGGCTTTATCGGATTTCCTTCTACATTCAGACCGGCAATCAATGCTTCCCGCACCTGATCACGGGGAACTCCGGTATAACAGGCATAGAGATCAAAAATTCCGCCGGAAAATCCGCAGCGGGGACATCGAAAAACATCTTTTTTTAGATTGATATTCAGATGCTTTTGTTTGGGTTCTGTATCACAGCAGGGACAGGGAACATTATAGGACACAGATCCGGGCTTTGGATAAGGAAGACCGATCAACGGAATAATGTCCAACATATGAAAAATATCCATACTTCCTCCTTTTCGGGGATAGCTTACCGCTATCCCCGATGTTGATCATCCAATCAGGCTGATGCCTGCTGTAAGGCATACTCACAGATCCGTTTCGCAGCCTCCATAATTTCCGGATTGCCTGTATATCGGGTTGCAATCCAATTCAGCGCTTTGGCATCTGCGACGATCAGATCTCCCAGGGTTTTGTCTGCATATTTTTTGATCGGACAAGGAATCCGCATGGCTTTCTGCAGTTTTTGTTCTTCGGAAAGCTCTACTGGAACCGTTTCATAATTTACTGGTTCTGTATTTTCTGCTGTCGGAGCAGATGCTGGTTGTGCTGTCGGAAGTTCTTGGACATCTCTGGATAATGTAGGTGCGCTGTCTGCCATTCCTTCCGATGAGATCCCTTCAAACTCCTCACCTGCGGCAGAAAACTGAAGGCCAAAGCCGGCATTCCGCAGTGCAATTCCTACAGCGGCAGTCTGCGCCCATTCTCTGGGAGAAACAGACGGTTTGTTCGGATCCGGTCCCCGCGAGGCAGTTGCTTCTGCCAGGAAACAATCCATTGGATCCTGATAGGATCGGTAAACCCGGGCAGTTGCAACAAAACAATCCTTTCCCGGTGTCACTTGTACCGACAGCCTTCCTTCCGGATATTTCAACCGGAACCAGGCCATTTGGATCATGACAGGCAGCCGTTTTCTGGATTCACCGGTTGTCAGGTCTGTAAATTCTACCGCAAAGGCTTCCGGGTGGAATCCCTCCACGGCATTGATCCGACTGATTGTTTCCAGTGAAGCTGATTTTTCATTTGAAATCTGACTCATGCAAATCCCTCCTGTTATAACTGAATATAAGCGTCCCGATACTGAACCCATACTGGAAGTACTGTATTGACCAGGGCGCTGATATTTGTTCTGTATAAATCATTCGTTACCGGTTTAAAGCTGCTGAAGCTTTTGCGGCAGCTCTGAATGATTTCCTGCAGGCTTGCGGAAGCGGTTTTGCGTTTGGCCTTTAAAGCTTCATCTGCCGGCATCCCGAATTTGTGATCGGATATGAGGGAGGTCAAATAGGCATCCACAATCTTATAGTGATAGGAAAGCTGTTTGACATCCATGGTAACAGGCGCCGTTTTGCAAAAGGCCTGACAGGTTTCCAGCACGCTGATCCGGTACAGAATTTCCTGATAGACTAAAATCTGGTCGCAAGGCAAAGCACCTTGTTTGATCTTTTCCTGCATACTGTCCCGAACCTGCAGATATTTATTCAATATTGTCGCCATGAGTAGACTCCTTTCTTTTTTGACTGAGTTCTTTCAGTCGTTCCGATAATTGTGTTCCTCTTTTTTCTGTATCAAGTTTCTGAATTGCAATACAGAGCGCCCGGCGTTCTCCAACCAGAAGGACGCGCTGTTTGGCTCTGGTAATCGCAGTATAAATCAGCGGCCGCATCAGCATAATGGCATGAGCACACTGCAGATTGATAATAACGGATTGGTATTCGCTCCCTTGCGATTTATGGATGGTAGATGCATACCCCAAATCCAACATGTGGAGATCCGAAACATCATACTCTGCGATCCGGTTATCACCGAAATCTACTGTAACAGTCGTTTCTCCTTCCAGGGAAACAATCTGCGTAATGGTACCGATATCTCCATTGTTGATATCTTCATGGTTTTTGGTCTGCATCACTTTATCCCCGACACGGAACAGCCGTTTTCCAAAGCTGGCCTCTGTTTTGGCGGGGCTTGGAGGATTTACTTTCTCTCGAATCCGTTCATTCAGTGCGGTCACTCCTGTTTCTGTTTTTTGCCGGTAGGGAGTGAGCAGCGCTACATGATCGACTCCATACTGCTTAATTTGTTCCAGATACAGAGATTCGATAAGATCAGCAGATGTGTTTAAGTCAGATGATTCATAAAAGTGAAAATCATCACCATATTCCAGATATAGATTTCCATGCCGAATCAGTCTGGCGTTTGCAGCAATTCGGCTGCCGGAATTCTGACGATGGACACGATCCAGCCGGACAACTGGCACGACACCGCTTTTGATGATCTCACTGAGAACTGCACCGGGCCCCACAGATGGGAGCTGATCGGAATCTCCGATGAGTACTAACTGGCTGGTCATGGGAACGCTGCGCATTAGGCTTTCGGCCAGATATACATCCAGCATGGAAACTTCATCCACCAAGATAAGATCAGCCTCCAGAAAATCCGGAACGCCATATTGCCCATCTTCACCAGCAGATAATCCCAGTGCTTTATGTACCGTCGAGGCTGGAAAACCAGTGGATTGTTCCATTCGCCTGGCAGCACGTCCGGTTGGAGCACAGCAGACAATTTGAGCATCCGGATATTGATGCCGGTATATATCCAGTATTGCTTTTTGGATGGAAGTTTTACCTGTACCGGGTCCTCCTGTTATCACCGAAATAGAAGACTGCAGGGCGGTTTTTACAGCTTGGCGCTGTTCCGGATCCATTCGGATTCCGAGCTTCCGTTCTTCTGTATCCAGTTCTGACTCCAGGTTATGACAGGAGTTTTTAGAAACGGAGTTCTGCATCCTATCAATCCAGTATGCCAGTTGTACTTCCGTTTCTGCTGTTTGAGTGCGATAAACCCAGGCTTTATAGCAAGTCAGTTTGCCGGCTTGAACCAGTTTGGCTGCACGAGCTGCTGCCATGTCGGTTGTCAGTTCCGGTGTGTCCAGGATTTTACAGGCTGCGTCAATAAATGGGCGCTTTCCCATGCAGAGATGACCTTTTCCTTCTGCATCCTGAAGGGTATAAAGAAGGCCCTCATCCACACGTTCAGGAGAAAGCTTGTTAAAACCCATACTCAGCGCAATTTTATCTGCAGATCGAAATCCAATCCCGGCAATTTCACAGAGGCGATACGGATGTTTCTTTACAATCTCCATGGTTTCACTTCCATATTTTCGGTAAAGCTGTACCGCCCGGTTGGGTGTGATTCCATGAGGGGCAAGCAGCGTTACGATATCACGGGCGCCGCGGCTCGCAAGATAGGAATCACAGATTTTCTGCAGTTTTCCTTTACTGATGCCATGGACTGCCAACAGTTTCTGGGGTTCTTGATCCAGGACTTGCAGGGTGTTCTCTCCAAATGCTTCGTAGATGCGCTCTGCTGTTTTCGGACCTACTCCTTTGATTTGTCCGGATGTGAGATAAGCAAGGATTCCTTCTTTGGTAGGGAGAATCACTTCTTCGTATCCTTCTACTTCATATTGAATCCCATGTTTTGGGTTTTTCGTCCAATGTCCGCGCATTTGATATTTCATCTTTTCTGTAGTTGGAAGACAGTAGCCAATTGCTTTGATTTGGGTAATCGCATTTCCAGCGGTATCCTTCATTTTTTCACAAGGACGGTATATGGCAATCATATATCCGCTGGAATCCTGCAGTTCCGATGAAGGACGCGGGTAGATCAGACGTTCAAATTGGCACAGCAAAGTTGCGCCTCCTTTCGTTAACCGGTTATTGGAACCAGTATTTTTTGTGTCTGCGGCACAAGGATTTCTTCTTCCTCAACCGTCCAGTTTTGGGCTAAATTCACTGCGGTTTTTACCATGCGGTCAGCTAACCGGTCAAATTCCTGTACCAACCGTACTCGCTCCCGCAGTTCATAGAGTTCCCATGTTTCATAATCATCCTCTTCATCCAGACCTTTGCCGGGATAGGTGACGATCTGCATGGGAGGACTGGTATAATCTTTTCTAGCAGGTTTTTGGCAGCGCCCACAGATATTTCCGGTATTCCTAACGGATGTATAATTGCGCTGACCACAAACTGTACAGAAAGATTGATATTCGCTTGGAATCAGTTCGCCTTGGTACAGAACCAGGTAACCACCGCTGCGGCCATTCATGTGTGCTTGCCATCGATACTCATGATCTGCTGAAAATTCGTCCAGCATTTTCTCTTGGATATCAAAAAACTCCTGGGTTTCCATCATATCGTAGAGCTTGTCTATCATCTCGCAGGTCAACCCTAAACGGTCGATTTTGAGATTGCACGCATACGATTGAGATCGGTTCCAGGAGTTCATGGTATTGTACCGGAAATGGCTGCGAAGGTAATCTGTCATGGATTTTCTGGATCGAAGATCCACGCTTTTTGCAAACTGGATCAAGAAAAGCACCCCACATTCTGCGCGTGAATAATCGGACATTCCCAGCCCAGAAAAGGATGTGCTAAATCCAAATGTACCAGTTGCTTTTTCCCGCCATACAATGTTACATGCTTTTGCACTGCATGATACATTTCTTTATCAAATGTGTAAATCGGCATTGCGAGAGGAATCGCATGACGGATTTCATCCTGCATTCCCAAGCTGAGTTGATTTCCACATACCAGCAATATATCAGAGCTTTCCAGCAATCGGCGTCCAAACTGGAGTGCCAGTGCTCTTTCAGCCGGAACAGCATCATGAAGGAGCATTGGAAGATATGCGTGAGGGGCTCTCGCATAATATCCCAATTCTGTCATTGCACAATACATGAATGCCTGGGCGTTTTTCATGTTATCAAGGGTTTCTTCCTCATTCCTGCCGCGCAGTGGTGAGCATATATATGCTCGTTTCTGGCAGCGGTCATTTTTGAAAAATTGTGTTTCCAGTTTGCTTTCCCAATTTTCTGTAAAGATCTGCTTCATATACAGCATCCTTTCTTGATTTGAGCCGGGAGAATATCTCCCGGCCTTAATTTATGCCGGCTGAACCGTCACTTTTAACTTGCGGCTCTCGGATATTTTTTGCACGTCTGTAAATACCGTCGGATATTTTTCTTTTAAAGCCTTGGTATCAGTTCTTCGGCTTGTTTTTGTAACAAAATCGATCAAGATCTTATCATGGGTGGTTTCCAGTACTCCATGTTCATGTGTCTTCATCAATTCTGCAATTCGCACACTGTGCGCATCCATCTCCTTTTCTAAATTTTTAATGGCTGTCTGATGTTCCGCAACCTGGGTTTGCAGTTCTGCGATTCGTCGAAGCGGCTTTTCCATTTTTAGGGGGAATTCAATCGTCGGAAGCCCCGGTTGGCTGCTGCCGTAGATTCGTGCCAGCGATTCCAAAGCCAGTTTTGGACGGACATCTGCCATAGTGGGAGGTTTATCATTTTTTAAGCTCCAAATCCATTCTTCCAGACGTTCAAAGATCAAGTCTTCTTTCGCCCGGTCCCGTACAATTTCCGGCATCGCCAGATCATGTTCCGGATTGTTTCCCCAAATACAGGAAAAAGCGCCGTATTCTACATCAGCAACTGCCAGATAGAACCGCAGTTGGAGTTCATAATACAAGGGAATTGCATCTTCCGACCAATCCTCTGCTTTATGAAAGGTGCAGCTTTTGCACTCTAAAATGCCAGGCTCTCCATCTGAAGCACGGCTGTATCGTCTGTCAAAATTGGCAAGGGCATAAGGATGATCCGCGTGTTGATAAAGATTGGTATCATCCGATACCATGTTGCCGGTTTTGGCCTGATACCAGTATGCAGCAATAGGTTCCAGAAGGTGCCCCATCTGTAATTGTGCCGCATTTTCTTTCTCTTTTGGCTTCATTCTGCCTTTTTTGATCAACCATAATTCCAGTGGGCTAGTCCACGGAGAGACACCAAAAATTGCAGCAACATCACTGCCGCCCACTGTATACGGAATGTTGCCTTTGGGTCCATGCATCCGCACTTTCAGCCATTCTTCGTTTGTCATTCCTTTTGTGTCGCACAGGATAACAGGTTCAGCCATCAGTAATTCACCGCCTTTGCCAGGTCATAATCCGACCAATTGAGAGATAAGGCGCGCGCCATATTTTCTTCAACTGCCAGCATTTTGCTTTCCGGTGTATTCTGACATTTGAGCAGGAAAGGGATTTCCTGCATGGCAAGAAAAACATCATGCGCAGTTGCAGGTCCGCCGCCATATCCCATTTCAAACATCGCGATTGCCTCAACAGCCGCTTTCTTCGGTAACCTTAGATTTTTGCAGGCCCGTGTCATGGCGTTGACCGGATAATCCAATTCAATATCCAATAGTTTCTGCAGCTTTTCGACCGTATCGCCGAATTGTGCAAAAAGCTGATCCAGCTGCACTTCAAAATCCTCCACCTTTTTTTGATGACGATGGTCTACCGAAATACAGTTCCCGACAAGAATGGGATACTGCAGCCCAGTCAGCAGAGCAGATACTTGCGCTGAAGCGACTCCGGTATCGGACGTTAAAAAACGAATGCCGGGAGTGAGTTTGGACGCAACGGATAGTTGTCCATGCTCTTTCAGTAGTTTGATATACGATCCCAGCAGTTCTTCTTTCTGATCCGGCAATTTCCATGCTGCACTGGTCAGGGAATGATCGCTGTAACCTGTATCAAATACATTTCCGGAAAAACGTTCATCCAGCTTCTTCTGAAGTGTCTCCAGCAGTTGGTCAATGGGCAGAATCGCATAATCAGTCGGATCACCGGAATGTACGGCTGAAATCTTTTCATCCCGGATGAGCAGAAGAGCGTCCGCTGAGTAGAGATGCAGACAGGCATTCAAGACATCTGCCAGCACCTCGCGGCTCAGTTTCGGAAGTGCGGTTCCATTGATTTTTGCACGGTCCAGAAGACTCTTGTAGGCGGTAGTGCGAACCGGATAACATTTTCCGTTCACTCGCATCGCCAATCCAAGATTCACTGCAGTATCCTGTACCGCCTGCTGACTGACACCGGCAGCGAATTCAGAGAGATCTTCATATAACGGAGATTTCTCATTCAGTGGTTCAACCTGTAAGGTGTTCACCCGGCATCGGTACCACTGGCTTTGCTTTTCCAGTTCCTCATGATAGTCCTGCATGGCAGGCAGGGAATGGAAAGTGGTGAAATAATTGTCTTCACATGGGTTCAGCATAAAAATGCTCCTTTCTTGTACGGATCAACCGTCATAATTTTTATAACAAAAGCCAGCACTCCGAAAGGACTGCTGGCTGATGTCCAGTATAAATTTTGGGAAAATAAAAAAAGTGCCATCTGCAAAAAGCAAATGACACTTGGAAACTCTTGATACTTTGATTTCTCATTGGAAACCTTGATACTGATTGTCTTTATTATATCAGATTTCCGTTTCCCAGTCAATCCGTATTGAAAAGGATTTTAGGTTTTCCACATCTATACAATAAACAGGTTAATATTTATATAGGCTTCCGTTTCTATTGCAAATTGATTCGGTATTTGATCCGGTTGCTGTACCGAGTAGAAGATAATAATCCCAGTTTTTCAAACTTGAGGACAAAGCTCCGAATTGTGGCATAAGCAGCATTTCCGAAATCTTTCTCCAATTGTTTGGTGGAAAATTCTTCGCTCCCATAAGCAGAAAGAATAAATTGCCAGAGTGCATATTCTTTTTCCGTTACGGAGTGCTGAGCCAGGGCTTGATGGAGGATATGGGAGGATTCAACAGATGGCTGAACTGGATTCAGTTTGTGATAAACTTGATCGATAAAGTAAACAAAAAATGGGGTTACATCCAGTACACCACTGATATGAGCATTTTGCTCTGCTAATGTGTATGCCTGATAGTACTTCCCCCGGCTTTTTTCAATATACTGGGACAAGGGAACAAACAGTGCGGACGAATATCCCTGCTGAACCAGATACCATAAATGCATGAGCCGTGCCATTCTGCCATTCCCGTCAAAATATGGATGAAGGTAGGCAAGATAAAAGTGAATCAGGGCAGCTTTCAGCAAATCATTCCAATCAGAATCCTGTTGGGTGAACCGAATCAGATCATTCATATATTCATCCAGCTTTTGCCAGGGAAGCCCCATATGCTCTACTTGCGTGCCCACAATATAAACGGCATCATGCCGATAATATTGTCCAGGCAGTAAGCGGTCATCTTCCGGCAGAAAATCACCGATGGCCATTTGATACAACTGGAAGATTGTTTCTTTTGTAATCTGGTGAGAAGGATCCGCAATAAACTCCAATCCTTTTTTCATACCCAGAATTCGATTTTCATTTTCATTGGATGGAGCATATCCGGACAAAATTTTGCGGACACTTTCTCGAGAAGTGTCAATCTGTTCAATGTTGAATGTAGCCAGGATTTCATTTTCCATGGCCTGGATGCCGTAAAGCTGTGTGCCAGATTGTGGGGATAGAAAGATTTTAGCAGCAGAAAGCCGAACTTGTGTAATGTTATCCAGATAGACCAATGGATGGCCATAAAAATCCCGGAGCGGTATGGGCCGGTAAAACTCTTGCTTCAGTAAACCGGTAAACTCTTTCATATCTGCTTGTGGGTATTTATATCCCATCTTCTTTAAGTCAGTTATTAGTTTGTCTGAAATCATTTTGGCAAACAATGCTGCATCCATAATATCCTCCAATCCATACTTGATAGTATTTAGTATCAATTAGTATCAGTATAGCAGAGTATCGACAAATTTGCAATTCTTAATTCTGTTTAGAAATTAAGTTCTTGTGCAATCCCGTCCACTGCATCCAAAATTTCATAGAATTGCACATTGGCATTGGAAGAGTCTTCTGCTGTAAAATTTCTCCATAAGGTATATAATTGAGGTTCTTCCCGAATATTCCGAAGGATTTCTCTCCATTCTGTCAGTATAGCAGAAGAACCATGCTTTTCCGCGTAATATTTTATTTCTTCCCTGAGTGTGTCATAACAAATTTCATTTTTATGTTGCTGAACCAATCGATAAAAATCATAATAATCCTGAATGTGAGCAGAACTGATATTTCCTCGAATTATAGACTCATATTTTTCAGCTAACATCTTTTCTGGTGAAAGTGTAGACGAGGACGCCATACAATCGTAAAGTTTTTTCGCATCTATCATGACAAAACCTCCATTATCCCTTATATTCTTTTATTATATGATATCGGAATAAGGTTGTAAAGAGTAGAGAAGGAGCAGTCGCATAGATATACGAAAAGGAGTGTCTATAAAAAGACACTCCTTTTCGTAAAGTTAATACAAGTCTAAGTTTTCCATCATACGAAACACATCTACACCAGGTGTTAAGGTAAGACTTCTATTGTGGCTGAATATACAGTGCAATGTTCCGGCATCATCAACATGGTCAACATGCCCTATTGTTCCTGCAGGAATAGAAGCTGTATTGGATTTTTTACAAAGAAGCATGATACATGTTCCTGGATGATATGTATTCTTATAAAAAGTTTGATAGGATTTGTGGGTATAGGGTATCAATTTTTTCTTGTCTTGAATATAGCGATGAGTAAAGGTACCCCCACTATCAAATGGGACAAAAAAGCTTTTTCGAAGCAATCTTTGAACCATCAGCCCTGGTAGAAGTATGCCATTATCGTTATAGTAAACACGTGTCATTCTCATTAATAAACACTCCCATTATTCAATTTTTATCTTGAAACGTTATTCCGTTGAATTCATTATACTGTTTTTTCGTAAACCGAACCTAATTCAGATAACGCTTTCTTTATTAAATAATCAGCAGTGGAATGATTGATAATTGTTTGATGCTGTTTCATCCAATTCTCAATTTCTACTGACAGTACCGCATAGTACAAAACTATCAATGATTGATCTTGACACAAACTCATTTTATCTGCCATTGTACAGACTTTTTTCAGTCGGTCATATTGTGTATTATCAAATGATTGACATGCGTGAACGATATTCCAATCGTATAGCATATAGCAGGCTAACCATTTGAGTCGCAGTTGTTCTGCCAGAGAATCATCAGAAGATACAATTGATGTTGGATCAAACATGGAAATCACCTTCACCTTTCATATGTACATACAAACAGCATTCGTTACAATCTTTACTGCCATTGCCAATGCACAGGGGATAAGGATTATCTGGTTCCGGAGAAAAGCATTTAGGATGTCCCAATACAGCATATTGCTTTATCATATCGCGGATTACTTCTGATATAGTGTCCCAGTAACTATCCCAATAAGAATGATTTCGTCCCAGAGCTTTCTGAATTCGATCTGCAATGTTGGGATCGGCAATCAATTTGCTGTATTGTTCATCTGATAAATTGCCGACTTCTTCTACTTCGGAAATTTGAGCCAAAAAGTCTTCTTTCTGATTTTGAGCAATAAATTCCCGTCCCAGTTTTGTGAGCCAGCTTTCGGACACATCCAGTTTACTTTCATATATGCGAATTTGATAGTGATTTTGCAGGTATTCACCATCTAACCAGGCTTCATATAAGTCTTTTGCTGAATCTTCGCAAAAACTATCATGAGCAGTCCAACGGTAAATGCACCCAGTTTCTTGTTCCTTTTTCAACTCAGTTATCAGAGCTGTTTTAGCCTGAAGATAGGTGCCATAAATCATATAATTGTGCCCGTACTCATCATCGACAGCCCAGTCTTCCTCTAACATATAGAATGTGATGGAATGCGTTTCAGTGCAAGATGAAAGGGATTGAATCATTTCCGGTGCCATGATTACACAATCCAACGGGATATTTTCCAGTGTTCTTTCCTCATGATAAAGTTCGGAAAATTTTTCTCTCAATCTCTCTGCATCATATGGCAAAACTGGGACCGCGAAATCACAATAAATATCGGGGGTATCATTTTCTGTTTCCTGGTCAGTTCCAACCCGAATTTCTGTAATAATACCGAGAAGACCTTGATAAAGACCTTCCATCGTAACCACAATCTGTTGACCAACTGTAAATTTTGTCCCGTTATACTCCAGTACATCGCCGATTTTATTCAAAATCATTGTCTGTCACCTCAAACATGATAATCGACACCTACAAGAACAGTGTTTTCGTCAAGTCGATCAATGTATTGATCCAGAACGGTGTGCCATTCGTTGATATCGCGGCTGTTTGGCGTTTTCCACTCATCCGGATTCACAATGTCATGCACATTGATTGGATATTTCCAACTTTGCGGGATTCCACGCCGTTCCAGATATTCATTCAGTGTTTCATCCTTGTATTATGGAGTAGTAGTGATTAGAGACCCTCTCCAAGGTCTGTGCTACACTGTAAGGGATGCAGTGGA
>CALWNQ010000047.1 GCA_944382875.1 uncultured Clostridia bacterium | reverse complement strand
TGCTATACCTTTTTTGAGCCATCTGTTTCACCACCACTCATTTTTAGGGCTTGACTTTTAATAGTTAATCTTTCGATAAAGATATCCATTCCAGTCAATGATACCGTCATCAACCAGTTTTCCATGACAATCTGGATCAATCCGGCCGACATGGAACATTGTTTCGAGCCGTTGAAAAATCAGAGTGGCCTGGTGAATTTTCCATTCGCGCATTTTGTCCCAAGCAATCTCGTTTTTACGCGCAGCCGCGACCCACATATATCCTTCCGGTACAGCAGCAGTGTCCAGGCCACCCTCACCGGCTGAATAATCTCTGCATGTGGACTTGACAAGGAACATGTTTTTCCATCTTCCTCCGATTTCATACCAGTCCCACATGGCTTTCGGATTGGTATAATAGCCGTATGCCTGCTGCTTTTCATCATATTCATAATCCTGATGATCCGCATACTTTTGAAAACTCTTGTAGACTTTTTTGCGCGGAAGATATCCAAGTGCTTCTATCTTTTTTGTCTTTTTGGTCCGGCGGCTTTGTTTCACCGGTCCGGCCTTTCGTTGACAGACTTTGCCATCCTGGACGGTGTAAAGCAGATAGTATGGATAGTTCTGCAGTTCTACAATTTTACCTTCCGGCAGCCGGATCCATTCCGTTTCTTCTTCATATTCCGCTTTCAGCTCTTCCGTCATATCCACAAATTCCAGATAGTCAGGATTATCCGTGTTTTCACAATACGGTTCCATGATTTCCTCAACAGCATCGGATACACAACGTGAAAATTCAGTTAGGTTACAGCGAAGCGAGTTGATTGCCAACTGCAGGAAAAAATTGTCTTTTTCTGTAGCTTGCCGCTCTTTCAATGCGCGTATTTGATTTTGAATTTCTTCATCCTTGTATCGATCCTCTGTGATAGGAGGCAGTGTTACGGTTACCAAAGAAATAAAATGCATATTTGTCATCCTTTCTCATATACAGAAGGGCAGCGTTGTCTAATAGCTGCCACTTCTGCTAACAAGGTTTATACTCGAATGTGTTTTTTTACCATAGTGGTAAGTTTCACAGGTAATTGTGTGAGATCTGTAATATCCAGAAAAGCGTCACCGTAAATTCGTTCAATGCAGGCTTTGTCATCTCCGATGGCTGCTGCAACCAATAGAATCCCTTTGCGGTGATATTCCTGTTTGATGCCGCGCAGGTCTTCTTCTGCCGCAGTCCCGTAATAATCGTCATCAGCCGGCTGCCCATCGGATACCAAAATGAGAATTTTTACCGGTTCGGTTCGCTTGGAAAGCTGCTCCGCGACGAAGCGCAGTGCCGCACCATCCCGGTTGCTCCCACGGGCGCCAATGTCCATTAGACGGTATTTGTCGTCCTTGTCGAAGTTTTCAAACTCTGCATAGGAATAGAGTTCTACGTAGTTTTTACCCTTCGCATAATCTGTAGAGTGGCCGTAAACCATAATCGGAATGTCGAGTCTTTGGCAAAAGTCATACAGGATAATTGCTGCAGCTCTGGCATAAGTAGACCGATCGCAGTACCGCATAGATCCGGATTCATCCAAAAGCAATCCGACAGCTAATTCCGGAATTTCATTCGGCAGGCTATTTTTATAAAACACCTTACCGTCATTCCGGCATAGCGCATGCGCATCCAGTCTTCTTCCCATAATAAGGCCTGTCTGCTTCCCACCGCGGCGGTTTTCCTGGAGTTGCTTTACCAGACTCTTTTGCAGTTGACAGGAAATTGTGAGCAAAGGATTCGCGATTGCATCATATTGCTCGATCAGAGTTTCTTCAACACTTTTGATCCGGTTGATCCGAATATTGACTCCTGCATGGATATTACCGTAGGAAATACTCTGGGCAAGATCATTCAGTTCCTGGAGACGTTCGTTTTCGAGCTGTTCACAAGCTGCTTTTTCTGCCATTTTGTCCAGTACTCTTTCGATATCACTGGCAGCTTTTTCATAGACTTCCCGATGGTAATCATCATTCTGCTGAATGGAGCCACCAGTTGGTTCAGACAAGGAAGCAGTATGCTGCAATGGAATCCGTCCTTTTTCTGCTTCCGATATTTCAGGCTGCTTTTCCGCGTTTTCGGTTTCATCAGATAACGGCAGGTTTTCTTCGCCTGACTCTGATTCCGATGATTCGGCGGCATTTTCTGTTTCTGGCTGTTCCGAATTCTCATCTGCAAGGGAGGCATCGGCGTGTGTCTTTGCTCGTTTTGCAGATATTGGAGAATTTCCGGGAAGCTCAGCGGAATCATCTACCGGGATACTGGTGCCTTCTCCGATAGCAGAAGTGCCTGCAATGACCGTAATCGGTACGCTGATGCCTGTACTTTGTGCCTCCTCCTGCTTCTGTTTGACCTGTTCCAGAAATTCCTCCAGATAGTCCCAGCAGCGGACTAAAATCACATTGACCGCATTCAGACGTTCCTTTGCGGATCGACTGAGAAGGGCAGTATCGATTGTGGTGATCAGGCTGAAAATCCGTTGGATTCTCGGATCACTCAGCGGTTCCTCTCCATATTTGATTTCACCAAATTTGGAATAGGAAAGAAGAAGCTGCAGAATACTTTCAAAAGTAAGAAGTTCTCCATTTTCTTCACGCTCAATCAGATCTGTAACGGATGGAATCTCCTGAAACTGACGATTTCGGAACTTCTCCAATGCGCAGCCCAATGTGCCTGGAAAGTTTTCCAGCATCCGATTTTCCACATAACCATCTTCTATGATGTTAGAGAGGAAATGAGCTGTATACTGAATTGCTTCCATATTTTTGGGATCTGCCTTGGCGTATGCCCAAAACTCCTTTTCATTCCGCACATCATCCGGTGTGTTCAAATCTGGTGCAAATGGATACCACCGATATTCAGCCAGGTGATTCAAATGGGTCTGACCAATTAAAAAGTCTGTATAAAGCACATGGCCAAGCTCATGAGTGAACAGGCCGCAAACAATTTCATATCGGTTTTCCCGTCCTTTTACATCCGTCACAACATGATTTCCGGTATTGATGTGGATTAACTGATTGTCGGTAGACGCTATATGATCTTCCTTGGGTTTCCAATACAGATTGACATGGACGCGCCGGTTATAGTGATATCGCCGCGTTTGCGCAGCAGCCATATCCTCAAAATGGCCGGCAAGTATTCGGGAAGAAAAGAATTGACGGTCTGTAATTTTGCTGCGGTTTTCATTAAGCCGCTGCTTGACCAGTTTGTGATTCACCCTGGACATACAGGGTAACCTCCTTTCGATTAAATAGCAACCTTTCTTCGGATAGGGGCAAAAATCGGTTCTAAAACAGATGTGATGAGAGACTCCCGATCCAGTTCATCCGAGGTTGCTTTACTGATAATGGTGTATTTAGCGGATTCATAGACATCGCCTGTTATTTCCGCACTGATGATCCAGTCAATCAGGCTCCGCATTCCGTATGACCCGTCAGTGATACTGTTTTTCCGGCAGTAATCGGCCAGATCATTGACTACCTGTACCATCTGGGAAACTTTGTATTCATCTGTTTCCCCTGTGACAGCCATGGCGCGCTGCACCATGACTTCCGGCGAAGGCATCTCAATATCCTGCACCAGACTCATTCTGTCGATTACGGATTGGTTGAGTGACCGACATCCTTCATAGCTGATATTGGTGGTCACAACTACGACTGCGTCCGGGTGACGTTCAATAACCTCGCCGGTCGGCAGGGTAATGGAACCGGATTGTTCCAACAGGGAATTGAGTCCCACTAAAACGCCGGGCTGAACGATAGTGGAAGGTTCCTGAATTTCTATCAAGTATCCGTTTTTCAAAGCCTTGATGAAATCTGTTTCCACATACCGGTATGTCTGCCCGGAAGTGTGGGAAGATTCTTCCCGTTTTGACAATGCCTGCACCTTTTCTGTAACCATATTCATGACCAGAGCCATACAGTCCTGAGAAGTGGCTGCATCATTTTCAGAGCCAGTCAATGCCTGATACACCCCAGCAGGATCATAATCCATATCATCCAGATTTGGCAGCTTCATCAGTTTGGAAACATTGGCATAATTGATGCCGCCCATTCCTTTCAGAATTTCCCGTTCCTGATCAAGCTGCGCGTCCCCAGTGGAACCACCTTCCGAATCTGGAAAAATCATACCGATGAAATCGAAGATTTCCGTTTGTGCCGAACAGGTATATTTCATATAGGGGAGGTTGAGTCCAGCGGCAATCGCTTTGGCCCCCATTGTCTTACCGGTTCCGGCAGGCCCGCGAAGCAGAAAATTCCGCATCTGCATGGGGCGTCCTGTGGTTGCCTGCGCATGCTTGCAGATATCTACCACTTCTTTGGGGATAATATACCATTCCGGGAGTTTGGGGATCAGTATTTGTTCCTGCGGCGAATAGGCACGTTTCCGAAATTCATATTTGCCTGTAAAGTCTGATACATCTATGATTTCAGTCGCTTTCTGAATAACGGGCGATCCTGATCTGGCAAATATTGTAAATTCGCCGGCTGTAACAGTAGTGGGGGTGAAATTACCGGAATCCATTTGTGTTTGAGATACCCGCATCAGATTTCCGCTTTTATCAACATTCAGTGGAATATGGGCAGGACAGGATGGATCATTCACTCGACGATAGGCATTGTCACATAGAAGAGCCATACTGTATTCAGCAGCTTTTATATCGGGGTAACTTTTGTTGAATTGATCCCGATATTTCGAAAAGTTGTCTCTAAATTCAGTATCCTGCATCAGAATGGGAAACAGTGCCATCATTACCGCAGCTCCATCGCGCCCGGAGGGGTTCAAAACATAACTTTCAAAGATTTCGGTGTTTTTGTCATAGACACTTGCTAAAACGGAACCGCTGGAACTATCATAGACAACCAGATGATAAGCATCCGGTCCCATGGATGATTTGTATTCAGCGGCAGTTCGGTGATCGATGATACCGACCGCACCTTCACCTGTTCCATTCATACAGTGGCAGACTGCATGAATGGCTTTGATGACAGTTGCGCATAATGTCGATGAGGTTCCATCCCCATACATGGAGGAGATCGTGATTTTTTTGCTCTTTAACTTATCAAATGGTTCCGGCAGGGGACGACTGAAGTTAAAGATATTGTTGATATATGCACTCATACTTGATTCCTTTCTGCAGATTCACTGCTTGATTTTGATTTGAATCCCATCCTCTATGCAGGATGTATCCTCCAGGCCGGCCCGGATCAGTTCTTTACAGATATTCTCCCAGGCATCCTTGGCAGGAAGCTCTGCTGCACTTACCAGTATAGCGGATTCTTTTTGTGCGATTGCCTCATTACAGCGTTCATTTAACTCCAGAATGTGTTTTTCCACCCACTCAAAAGCAAGCAGTTCAAAGTTTTCCGGAACTGGTGTTTCACTTTCTTCATATTCCGGAACTGGATGGTTCGTTTCCTGATTGTCTGCCGTTTTTTCTTGGGATGCGGAAAAAGCTGAGGGTTCTGAAGAAATGAAAACCAGGTCCAGAACTTTTAAATTTTGAATCACCACTTTTGCACGGCGGTATCCGCCCGCACCATTGAGAAGGATAAAAACATCTTCGCCATGCTCAATCCGTTCTCTTGTACGTGGAGTTTCCCAGATCCACCTTGCTTCCGGATATTGATTCAACACCAGATTTGTGATGCGTTTTTGAATCAGTGAATACGCGATATTCTGGACTTCATGCTCAGTATAGACGTGTTCTGGTTCTGTTTTCTTTTCTTCCGCAATTTCTTCTGTTTTTTTTGAGGAAAGGAAAAGAAGCCGGATCATTGCTGCAAATATCCCCAGCAGGATCAGCAGCAGGATTGGCCAGAGCCTGCTGATAAAGGTGAGCAGAGCCAGCACAGCAAGAAGGATCAGAGCGTCATAAGCCAGCCGGCGATTGTGTTCTTTTTGATTCATTTCGAAAATCTCCTTCCTTTGATGCAAAAAACGCACACAGGTGATGCAAGATCCCTATGTGCGTTTCTTCGCCTGATTTGGTTTTGTATTACTCATCAAAAAATGAATTGCCTCCGCCAAATGGTTCGTATCCGGTAAAATTACCGAAATTCTCCATCGGATCAGAGGCAGCAGTCGGTGCAGCATTCTGTTCTGCCGAATTGTTTGCTGTCGGCTCTTTCTGTTGTTTGCTGCCGCCGGAAGAACAATACTCGACTTCATCCAGAATAATCACCATTGCGGTTTTCTTTTCATGGGTTGTGGAATCCTCCCACGAATCTTCATCCAGTCTGCCCAGAATGTTGATAAAAGAACCATCCTTGAGCTGCATTTTTTTGATGCGGTCACAAACCGTTCCGAAGGCTTTCACGGATAAGTTTACCCATCGCTGGTTATTTTCCGCGCGAGTATCATACACTTTTTTGCCAATACGGAACCGGACGCTGTCACCTTTCTCCGAGAATTTGAGTGCTGGCGCGCCATCAAATCCTTTCGAAACAATGACGTCTGTTGCAATGACTTTTAGCATAAATATGCTCCTTTCTTGCAGGGATTGCCTGCTGTCAATATTTTATTTCAACCTGCTGTGCAGGTGGAAACCGGAAAATAAAAAAAGTGCCAACCAGCACATCTGTGCTGACTGACACTTTGCATACGCTTGATACTGTGGGTTTCTTCTGAAACTCTTGATACTTATGGGTACAGTATAGCATATATCCTGATTTTCGTCAATCCACCTGCTTGGAAAAATCGCTTTACTTTCCTAAGTTGATAAAGATCAGATTCGAATAAACCCACTGAGCAATTTTGTTTTCATATCATGTCGGAAACTATTTTGCCAATAAAATTTCTTTTTTGAGCAGCTCCAATGCTAAGATCACCTTTTGACTGTCTCCTTTGAACTGACCGTCTGCATCTGTTTTTTGCCGGATTAACTTTGCAATTTCCTCCAGTGTCGCTAACAGTTCATTGGTCATCATCATTTTTCCTCCTTCCCAGTTTGAATTGCAAGATATGAACACAATACTTTGCTTTCACCGTTATCATATACTGGCGTTTGCCTGGATATGTAGACTGTTACCCAATCTCCCTCTTGTAAGTTTTGAATCTGGTGTTTGATCAGCAGTTTGATGGTTAATTTTTCTGCTTCTGTGATAAATGTAATGCTGGAAATTTTTCTTCGAAATTTTGTGCGTTCAATGAAACTGCATCTGCCAGTCACGATCACAAATTTATTTCCAGCAGTGATTCGATATAGTTGAATCCCATTCAGAAGAAAGTAAATGGAAAACAGGAGGCAGGGAACAGTCAGATATACATCTCTCCATAACACGGAAACGAATATAGAGACAGTCAAAAGAATTCCACCGATTCCAATACGTGAGATGATTCCTTTTGTCAAAGCTTCTGGCAACCAATTGGCGCCCCCTTTCATTATATCACTTTATAGCAATAAAATCCGCTTTTTTCTGAGCAGGCTTAAAATAATCTGGATGGTTTCCTTGCGGGTTGGAGAGTGTTCCATCTCCAATTCCAGCAGGTTATCCTGGATATTTTCCGGTGTGTAAATTACTTCCGTCAATGCCTGGCGGTTACGGTCATACAACAGAGATTCAATAGGGCGAATTTTCTTTTCTTGAAGGTAGATAAGTTCTGCAGCGGTAAGTCGGAGTCCCGCATATCGAATCCATTTGAGAACTTCGGCTTCCTTCGGTGTCAGAATGTTCCATCGGTATTTCGGGTTTGCTGCGCATAGTACACATTGAGTCAGGATTTGATATTCTGCCAAAGAATTCTGTTCTGCGCGCTGCTCAATTAAGCCCAGCCTCTGCAGATATTGAATATCTTTGGTCTGTTCGGGTTTTTCCTGCGCAAAAGCAAAACGGCCATCCAGCCAGATATCTGCTAAGTTTCCAGTCAGTTTGAAATCTGTCCCACACCGGGTTACAAACAGCAAATCTTCCGTGGAAGGCTTTATTACCATACCTTTTGAAATATACATGATCCTCACCTCAAATTTGTTTTTACTAGATTACACGGCACATCCCTCCATTTCGCAACACTTACAGAAAATATATTGCTGCTATGCTGATTCCGATCATACATGCGACGCCAATACAAACCAGAATGATTTTTTTGATCAGTTCCTTATCAAATCCTTCCCTGGTTCGGTCTGTATCGGATGGAACAATATCATCATAGTATCCGTCATATCCAAAATCATTGGGATCTGAGTTTTCCTGTTCAGGATTTACAGCTTCGTTAGACTCTGACAAGTCATGATTGTCCTCCGGTGTAAATATGGGAGTTTTTGAGTCTTTTGGTAAACCTCCTTTCTGCTCATTTTTTCGAATTCTTTTGTTGGGGGACAGAGGAAGCTTTTCTCCGCACTCACCACAAAAAGAAACAGCGCCATCCGGAATGGAGGCGCCGCAATACGGACAATACTTCATATTGCCACACTCCTTTTCTTCAAAATACTTTTGGTTTAAAAACCATTTTTCTGAAGACCTAAGTATGGACAATATCATTATAGCACAGATTGATTTCCGTGTCATCGGCATTTCTCCGCCTTTTTTGTGCCATTTTATAGGACATTGAATTTTCAACTATGTTTCTGGATATTGCTTTGCCAAATTGATGATCGTGATATCTTGCTTTTGGGCATATTTATAGGTTTTGGCAGCACCACCAGAACTATGTAAAACATAACAAAGTGCATAAGATGAATGATCAACCAAATACTGATTTCGCATAGAAATAGCCGCTTTGAAATGATATTTTTCAAAACCTTCTGGATACAGAACGTCATCAAAATATGGTGTCGGGGGAATATGGAAGGAAAGATAGGGAATGATCAGATAATTTTCGATATTAGGATAATTGTGTTTTAACTCAAAAATTATGCGGGCACACAACCAATCGAATTTGCCCATACCACCGTTTAGAAAAGTTGTTACGCCATGCTCTATAAATTTAATAATCTCTGTGCGCAGTATTTCGGAGTTAAGATCAGTACAGTCACGATGACCAATAAAGGTTGCGGTATTTTTCTTTTCCAAGTTTTTCCCCTCCTTTTTTGAATATACTATCATATTCTTTTAGCACAATCAACTCTAATAGTAAATATATCTTCCGGATAGTTGGTGTATGTTCTTGTAATTTATATCTATACTTTTAGTGTGTGTTTAATGCTGATAGGAGGAGTAAAGATGAATCTTGCATCACTTGGACAAAATATTCGTAAATACAGAGCTAAGAAAGGAATGCGACAAGAAGATCTTGCAGAAAAGGTTGGATTGAGTTCAAATTATATTGGTTCTTTGGAAAGAGGAGAAAAAATACCTGCTTTGCTTACCTTTATTGAAATAGCAAATGCGCTTGAGATTTCAGCCGATATGCTGCTATGTGATCTGTTAGTATCTGGATATCATATCAAGAATTCCCTTCTTTCAGAGAAAATGGAAAAGCTATCCTCCAAAGATAAAGAAATGATTTACGATGTGATTGATACTTTAGTCAAACATTCAACACAGGTTGTCAGTAAATAAAAGTTATGTAGAACTGCTTAATGATATTGAAAAACATTAATTATTACAGCCATTTGTATGGCTGGTATTGACTTTGCTTAATAAGGAGCATTTAAACTATTATCCGTAACATTTTTCATCATTGACCATACTAGAATTTTTCGCATCATGACAACCCAATAAAGACTGGTATATAAAATGGTGAAATGTCTTCATAAAGTATAAAGAAAATTCTATAGAGCAATCAGGAATAAAAGGAGCAGGCTGCACCAGATAGGTACAGCCTGCTCCTTTTAAAACATCGATTCTTCTTGTGTGTCAAAATTTACATCTATTGTTGGAATTGGCGATTGTGGTGCAGGTTCCTCTTCCTTTTTAGAATCCATGTATTTATAGTACCAGGCGGCCAACCACGCTTCATAATGCACCTTTGTGGTCAGCATCAGCTCACTGAATGCCTCAAAGGTCATACTGATTGCTACATGATTTTCCGGCTTATTCCCAAATTTGGGTACGATCAGCCCTTTTTCGTTGGTCTGGCCGGGGCCACTGTCCGCTACAAACAGGAAATCTGATTTATTCCCACACAAAAGTTGAGCTGTTCTGGATAGACTCATTCCATCTTTACGGGCATGGCCCAATCGGGCTAGTTTCTCAGCAGAAGTTCCGCCCAAACATTGATACAGTGGGGATTTATCGCCACTTTTCTTTTTTGTTTGCAGCAGATAGCGCATTTCTCCGCCCGACAGTTTTCTACAGAGTTCCAGAAATTCCCCGATAGCAATGTAGATATTGATTACGTTTGTTTGTCTCTGGCCTGATGGTTTGTTCATATCATAGGATGCAAAAGTGAAGTGAATTTTCCCAATCGAAAAAGTATCGCTGAGACTTTCCACAAAGCATGCACGGGCATCCTTGCGAATGATTTGATATTGGTTCCGATCTTCATACATACTCCTACTCCTTAACACGGGACGCGAGCCTCTTCATTGCACCAAGTACAAGTTGAGAATTCTCTAAGAATTGCGGCATGAATTCAGTTTCCATGTCGTATTCCAAATAGAGAGACTGGAATACGAGTGACCAGATGGCTTCTAACACAGGCTGAGGACTTGTTGCTTCACTCTTACGTATATATCCGCCAACAGCCAGCATTATATGCTGCCAATGGGAAAAGAAAGGATCTTGAACAGGAATCCCATAGCTGGTCAGCCACTCTCTTACAGTATGGCTTTCCGATGTATCCCCACAACCGGGGTCTGAAAATAAATACTGGATCTCTGGTGTATTGTCTCCTAATGCTTGATCCTTTTGAATGCATACACACCGGCCAATGGGGAAAAGAGCGCATACAGTTGGTTTAGCTTCCTGAATAGAACATTTTTGGTCCTTGAGAAAAGGGCAGCGCTTGATCGTTCCCTGGGGTTTTATCTGTACAATCGGCATACGAGAGGTATCTCCAATATATGCTACACAGTACTGTTCCACGACCTCTTTGGGTGTTAGGTGCAGAAAGTCCGCGATTCGGAATAGGTCCTCCGGGTTCAGAAGAATATCTTCTCGATTGATGCAGCATTTGCCACACATCGTACAGTGAAAAGGGAAAGAATCATCCACACCAATTTTCATCTTTTCATAATTTTCTGCAATATACTGTAATCTGTTATCCATGATTATCCTCCACAAATTTCGTGTCAAAGTAGTTTTAGTCCCATAAATAACGACTGGGGTCGAATTCGACCTCAGTTTTCTCTGAGATTGGCGTATCTGGTTCACCGTCAAACTCATTATTGCATTTTGTGCAGATTTGGGGACGGTATCTTCGGCGAGGGTTCACATCAACATAGAGCACCCCATTTGCCATATAGACAGGTCGATCCCAACTATCCAATCCAATAAATTTAAGTTTCAATTTTTCCATAATTGGCCCCCTTATGATTGGTTTCCGGCAACCATTTCACTTAATTTCATAATAAGTGAATGGTTATTTATCTTGTATTGGTCAATAAAAGAGCGATTCAGATCGTAATTAGAATACTTATAGTAAAGAAAAAGCACGATAGCACGATTGCGATTTGATTCTGAGATTTGCGACATCAAAGATGCGATTTGCTTAACTGACCCCAGATCCTCCTGAAGAAAATCCCAATATTGTTGGGAATAACGTTTTTGGATCCATTTCTTTACTGTATGCTGAGTTCCTTTGAAGTGCTTGGACTGTTCCATACTCAGAAAGCAGTCATAGCTGCCTTGCCCATTGGGACCTACTGAAATGGGATAAGTCCGACAAGCTCTTGGATTCACTTCATGAATGGTACACTTGTTCTCTTTCAGAAAGATACAAGCATCATCTGGTCCAGTTGTTCTTAACATGAATACTGTGTACCCACAATCATGTAGCAACACCGGATCCGCATATTGTTCCAAAAAATCATCTACACTGGCGATCGGTTCACCTTTTTCATGTAGATATTTTGCAATACGGAATGCATCCATACTCTCCAATGGCACACTTTCTTTCACATGCCGGCAGCATTCGCCACACTGCCGGCAATGGAATGAAAAGCGTTCAGATAAAGAAACTGGAATCATTTTACCTAAGAACTCTTTCACTTTATTCACCTACATGATCACTATTTTGGGAATTGAAACATGATTCTGAGATCCAGCTCAATCCCTCTCCAAGTCTTTTTACGGATATATTGGGATAGTCTTCAATGACGTTGCGGTATGCCGAAAATATATAGCGCAATGCCTTTTCCAGAATTTCTTCTGGAGCATTTGCGGACATATTGGTACAGTAGGAAGCATCTTCAACTTCACGCCATCCATCATCGGAGTCATCCCAAGGTTCGGGAGTACGCATTACATAAACGTCAAAACGCAGCAATTCTCGGTCGTCAGGGTTCTCCGGATTGTAGTCTCCGTAAAGTCCTTCCCCTGCTTTGTACCAGTCAACCCGTAAAACCTCATCATGAATTGACATAGGGGTTTCACAGTCAAGGTTCTTAATAATCGTCTCGGCCATAATGTACCTCCATTTGTAAGAAACATTTTATTGCAGCCATGAATCTGCACAATTCATCAGAATAGGCTCTCCATTCCTCCAGAAATGTTTGTAATGTTTCTGAGTCAAACATTTTGACATCCTCCAGACAAAAATGCTCGTTATCTTCTGGATCGGCGCTGTTATACGGCAGGCTCAGAAGACCTTCCCGTACTAAAACCAAAAAAGTCCCCAAATGAAGTCCGTCTGAAATCGGATAGGACCAGCACAGATCGTCTTGATACTGATTCCGGTAATCTTCACAGAAATTCATAAGGGAAGTATGGGTGGCTCCGTTTTCTGTCAGAAAAGAAAGGAGTTCTTGTTTTGATTTTAGTTGAGCAGGATTGATCTCTTTTCCATTCCAATAGAGTATGGCAGGAGACTTTTGGGATGGTTGAGTTATGTCAACGAGGGTGAGTGCTTTTTCTGTAATCAGTTCGCCATCCCAACATAATTTCAGATTGCGGGCTAAGAGAGCAGTAGACAAGTACATTCCTATTCCCAGGTGGGTAGGCTCATCGTAACCTTCCACATTTTCTTTGTAAAGGCTGTCTTGGTATCCTACAGCATTGATTAGAAGGGTAACATCCGATGTTGTAAGTCGGATACTGCTAAACATAACGCTCCAAAAATCTTCATCATCCGGTGCTGCTTCACATGGAATTACTTTCCCCAAGATTGATTCCATCTCTTGTCTGATCGCAAAGTCTACTTCCTGCCAGGATAATTGCAAGGCTTGTTTGCATATCATTTTGATTCCCTTTCTGCCATGTACGGCTCATAATATGTTGTGTCATCCTGATGAGACTGATATGCTCCAACACAAAGATGTTGACGTGCACTTCGATCCGGATTGTATTCAGCAAAACAGATTTCCTCGTTTGGATCCGTTTTTTGCCCCCAGTAGATATTGATTGCTGGATATTCACTGTCAGCAAATGCAGTCGCTTTCAGAGTTGTTCCATCCGGCAGAGGCAATTCGATACTGGGATGAATACAATTTGATTGTGCAGGCACCGATAAGGAAAATTTCTTTTTTCCCAACTGAGCATATCTTCTTCTGGCTTGGATCAGTTCTGCTTGCAGCGTTTCAAATATCTGTTCTACCTGGTCTTCATTGTACGCGTAAACCATTTTATTGGAACAATTTCCAAGCAGACGAACCATTTTGATTATTTTGTTGACTCTTGCCTCTGCTACTCTGCAGAAGCGGCTGTTTTTACTTTCTAGCATTACAATTCCTCCATACTTAATGGTTTCATTCGGTTGCTATATAAATCTGATTTCCAGTGCAACAATTTGTTTATTAACTTTTTGAGCGTAGACTCCATAACACCCATCTCCATATCCGGATGCACTAAAGAAGCCGTCATCATTTAGCCATACATCACCTTGTGATATTTGGCTGTAAATTTTTGCCCATTGTTCATCATCGTAATCAGGCTTGTTATGAAAAAATCCAGCAAGTCCAGCATCTACTCTAATAGCACCAATTTCTTCCATGCTCTTTTGAAGTGGAATGACACCATTCAGGTAAATGCCGAGAATTCCAACCCTCCTCGAAAAAAACTGCTTTTTTTCAAATAGGATACGTTCGGAATGATACCATGCAATGCAGGTGTACCAACCTTCTTGTATGCAGATTTGATTCATCCGACACCAGACATCCCGATTGTAACATGGGTCGGTAATATCAACATGCCCATCAAAAAATTTATTTCCGATCGTTTTTCGTTTCATATTGAGTACCTCTAGGATCAAAGAAGCGGAGCAGTTAACTGCCCCGCTTCTTTGTGCTGTTATTCAGCCAGCATATCTTCGAAATCCTGTTCAGTGAGAGTTTGAATACCAAGCTGCTGCGCTTTTGTAAGCTTGCTGCCGGCTTTTTCTCCAACGATCAGGTAATCCGTATTTTTTGTAACTGAGTTAGTCGGTTTTGCACCCAGTTCCAGTAGTTTGCTTTGGATGCCGTCACGGGTATAATGCTCTAACTTTCCAGTCGCAACCACGGTTTTTCCATAAAAGGGATTGTTTGTATTTGTGTTCATTTGTTCATTCTCCTTTGTAAATTCAATTTTTTCAAGTAGCGGACGCCAGAGCTTTGCTTCCTCTTCATCTGCATACCAGGCATAGAGATTATTGTGCATGGTTTGTCCGAAATCTGGTAGCTGTGTGAAATCAAATTCATCCTGGATTGCCTTCTCAAAGGCCTCCCAGGATCCGTGAAAATACCGGTCCAGATCCCGGCCAGCATGCCGTCCGACCATGGGAATTCCTAACCCTGCAATGAATTTCGCAAGGGTACAATGCCGGCTTTTTTCAATGGATGCTTGCAGCCTTTCAAAAGACTTTTCACCAAAGCCTTCTGTTTGGATAATTTCATCACGATGCTGTTTCAGCTCATACAAATCGCCGAAATTGTGGACCCAGCCATGCCCAATCAATTTTTCCAATGTGCCTGCGGAAAGACCTTCGATATTCATTCGGGTTTTTTCACAGAAATGAACAAATTTCTGGACGAGTTTGGCGGTACAGTGCGGATTTTCGCAGAAAAGCTGCCGGGTTCCTCCTGTAGTTTTCTTTACAACAAGAGGCTTACCGCAGCAAGGGCAATTCTTGGGTAGAGAGTAGGTGTTGCTCATCGTTACATTTTCTGCAATCTGCGGAATAATCATATTGGACTTATATACCTTGATGGTGTCTCCGATGCCAAATTGGAATTCATCGAAAATATCCAAGTTGTGTAAATAAGCCCTACTGACCATAGCACCATCCATATTAACTGGCTCAAAGAGTCCAGTAATACTCACCATACCAGTCCTGGTTGTTGCCAATTCCACGCCGGTGAAATGAGTTTCAAACAGTTCATCCTGCCATTTTAGAGCAATCAGCCGGTTTTCGTGATGACCGGTAGCTCCCAAGCTTTTTCCATAAACAATGTCATCATATTCCAGAATAACACCGTCTGCTGGGTATGCAAAATTTTTTGGTTGAAAAGCTCGGATCGCAGCCTTCAGCAACTGTTTATTCTGGCGTCCGTCCAGATAGAGGTACGGCACTACGGAAAAACCATTATTCTTTAGAATTGTCAACTGCTTTCGTTTGCTGTATGGTTCTAACTCATCACTTACCAGGTCAAATGCCCAAAACTCCAACATTCGCTTTTTGGCTTCTGAAGCATCCAGCTTCCGTACACTTCCAGCCGCCAAATTTCTGGGATGGGTATAATCTCCATTCAGATTAAGATTGACCTTCTCAAAGTTCTTCCAGGAGATGACACCTTCACCACGCACCTCAAAGGATTCTTTTGTCGGAATTAAGAGAGGTACGTTCAAAAAGGTTCGGACCGTATGGGTTACATCTTCTCCGATGATCCCATCTCTACCACGGGTGATCGCCTGCTTCAGCTTTCCATTTTCATACCGCAGCACCAAGGTCAAGCCATCCATTTTCCAGGATAGCAGCACTGACTGGGTTCCGGCAAACCGGACCAAATCATCAATGGATTTGGTCTTGTCCGCGGAAAGCATGGGCCTTGTATGTCGTACCGGCGTCAACTCCTCCAGAATTTCCCCGGATACTTTCTGAGTCGGGGAATTAGATAGAATCAAGCCGGTTTCGGCTTCCAGCTTTTGCAGTTCCTCCAGCAGGGAATCATATTCCCGGTCTGTAAGAATAGGTCGGTCATCCCGGTAATAAGCGAGATTTGCCTCATTCAGTTTTTGAATCAGTTCCAGCATTCGATTGCGGCTGATTTCCTGTTGATTCGCACACACGTGCATTTTCCTCCTTTTTTTGTGAATTTTCCAGATGGTATTTTTGGTTGAAAGCAAGATAATTGCACCATTTAGGATTGTCAAAAATACGGCTGGCATAAAGCTCCAGAGTATACTCCTTTCTTTCCTGTGCGTTATGCAGCCAAGGATAGTGATTCTGCACCCACTCTAATAGGTGGGAATACAGTTTTTCTTCCTTTTCACGCTTCATGACTTCCTGTACCAGACGTTCCCACTGACTTATTTCAATGTCCCCAACTGGAGTCATCATTCCTGAGCGATAACCATATACCTTATTTTTTCCGGATCTGGATATAAGATAGGATTGCCCAGTACGATAACGCGGGTATAAGTCTGCCAGAGTGAAATCTTTTGATGAATACTGCGGTTCTTTCATGCTGACGCCATCCCGGATAACTGTTCCTGCTTTTGTCCAGCGGCCATAAGCGGCAGGTGTGCGTATGGTGTCTGCCAGATTGACCATTCTTCCATCGTCAGCGAATTGCCATGAATGATAACGGCAGGCACCCGATACAGACATAATTGAATGTATGCCATCCACACGCAGCGGATATCGATATCACGACCAACAAAAAGGCACGATGTTTGAAAATCCACCTTTTTGCGGTTCATCACCCATACAGAAGCCAGAAACATGGCGCCCGAACCACAAGCTGGATCGCAAATAGTGACATACCCATTTTGTGCAAGTTCCTCTGAATCTGAATGATCCGTGATTTCCGCCATCATTCTACAAAGGTAATCCGGCGTAAAAAATTGTCCGTTCCATTCATTGTTCAAATTGAGCTTATGATAAATACTGCCAAGGATGTCACATGCTTCATCCCGATGCGCATGAATTTCCAGACAAAGCAGTGCAAGCATTCTGGCATAAGCGGATAATTCTTCCGGAGATAATTTCGCTGCCATAGCAGCATACTTCAATTCCTGTTGTTCCCGTGCCTGTAGGTTCGGGTTAAACTGAGCGTCCAGGCAAACCGCTGAAATCTCCAGGAATGTGGTAAAAACTGTATTAGTGCCTTTTGTCTGGCCTAGCTTTTCCAATTCCGCAATGAGCTGTTCAATTTTGGGTTTATCCTGCATTTTTCGCAACCTCCCTCCATTCATAAATGGGAGATTGGAAAAACAGTTCTTTTTCACAATCAACGAACAGCATTTCTTCCACTGTCAGATCAGAAAGATTGTCAGACGGGGAATATGCACCAACATCAACGATCTGCATTCCTTTTAGTTCATCAACTCGATTGCCGGCATTTTCCTGGTCAAATCGAATTCCCCAGTATACTGCCTGAAAGCCCTCTTTGCTGCGGCCGATGCTGCTGTCTGACCAAGTCAGTACCACGATTTTTCCTGATACCAGCTTGATTCTTAGAAAGCTGAAACGGATGTCCGGGCTTTGTGTTTTTACTCGTAGAATTAAATTCATAAAACCTACCTCCATGTTGTGTGATATATAAAAACGGGGTAGGCCAGTCGGCTCCCCGGAAATCAGGTTGGGGGAGCCGGTAAGCTCCAATCTATATGAAAAAAGTGCGCAAAGAATGAAGATCCTCTGCGCACTTTTCAATTGAATGATTGCGGAAATAACTTTTATAAATAGACGGAAGGTCGTCCCTTCCGTTTTGATTATCTGTGCCTCTATTGAAAAGAGGCATCAGAAAAGAAAAAAGTGCCTGATTCCAAATTGAACCAGACACT
>CALWNQ010000046.1 GCA_944382875.1 uncultured Clostridia bacterium | reverse complement strand
GGCGGCCTGGGGCCGCAGCGAATGACGACGCGGCGCTTCGATGACGCACTGACCGCTGGAACGGCGCGAGAAACACGCCGTTATTGGAAGAAACAGCCACGCACCAGCTTACAGCCGGCGGCCTGGGGCCGCAGCGAATGACGACGCGGCGCTTCGATGACGCACTGACCGCTGGAACGGCGCGAGAAACACGCCGTTATTGGGGGAAAAGCAATGAATTTGCAAATCAGAGAATGTAAAATCACAGACGCGAAAGCAATTCACGATTTGAATACCAGAGAACTGGGATATGATTATGCAGAAGAGAAAACAAAAGAAAAGATCGCAAAAATTTTGGATAGCAGCACCGATAAAATCTATGTTGCTATCCTGGATGGCAATGTGATCGGATACGTTCATGCGAATGATTATGATGTGATCTATGCGCCTCATATGAAAAATATTATGGGAATTGCCGTTTCAAGCAGCTTTCAAAAACTGGGGATTGGCAAAGCATTATTGACCGCAGTTGAACATTGGGCGCAGAATACCGGTGCATGCGGCGTTCGTTTGGTTTCAGGAGCATCCAGAGTCGGTGCGCATGCGTTTTATCACCATTGCGGATACAGCGGCGATAAGCAGCAAATCAACTTTAAAAAAATGTTTCCGCTGGACGAAGTGCCAAAGCCTGAAAGCCGCTGAAATTGATGGAAGAACGTTCGGGTGATTGCCAACAAAAAAAACAGAGCAGCCGTCAAAAAGCCGCTCTGTTTTTGTTTACTCAGATTTTTTCGAGTGCCTGCTCCACATCGGCAAGGATGTCCTCGATGTTCTCGATGCCGACCGAGAAACGGATGAGGTCGGCGCCGACACCGGCAGCTGCCAGCTCCTCGTCGTTCATCTGACGGTGGGTGCTGCTGGCCGGATGGAGAACGCAAGTCTTCGCGTCGGCCACATGGGTGACGATCGAAGCGAGCCGCAAATTCTTCATAAACAGTTCGGCGCTCTTTCTGCCGCCCTTGACGCCGAACGAAACGACGCCGCAGCAGCCGTTCGGGAGGTATTTCTCCGCCAGCGCGTGGTATTTGTTGGAAGCAAGGCCGGGGTAGTTCACCCACGCAACCTTGGGATGCTTTTCGAGGAATTCGGCGACAGCCTGGGCATTCTCACAGTGGCGCGCCATCCGCAGCGGCAGGCTTTCCAGCCCCAGATTCAGCAGGAACGCGTTCTGCGGCGACTGGATGGAACCGAAGTCCCGCATCAGCTGGGCGGTCGCTTTGGTGATATAGGCGCCCTCCAGCCCGAAGCGCTCGGTGTAGGTGACGCCGTGGTAGCTCTCATCGGGGGTGGTCAGGCCGGGGAACTTGTCCGCGTGGGCGTTCCAGTCGAACTTGCCGCTGTCGACGATGCAGCCGCCGACCGCAGCCGCGTGGCCGTCCATGTACTTGGTGGTCGAGTGGGTGACGATGTCGGCGCCGAACTCGAACGGACGGCAGAGCACCGGGGTGGCAAAGGTGTTGTCCACAATCAGCGGGACGCCGTGGGCGTGGGCTGCCTTGGCGAAGCGCTCGATATCAAAAACGGTCAGCGCCGGGTTGGCGATGGTTTCGCCGAAAACCGCTTTGGTGTTGGGGCGAAACGCCGCTTCCAGCTCTTCATCCGAGCAGTCCGGCTCGACAAAGGTAAAGTCGATGCCCATCCGTTTCATGGTGACGGCAAAGAGGTTGTAGGTGCCGCCGTAGATCGAAGCGGAGGAAACCACATGGTCGCCGCAGGAGCAGATGTTGAAAACGGCATAGAAGGACGCCGCCTGTCCCGACGAGGTGAGCATGGCGGCGGTGCCGCCCTCCAGTGCGGCGATTTTGGCCGCAACAGAGTCGTTGGTGGGGTTCTGGAGCCGGGTGTAGAAATAGCCCGAAGCTTCGAGGTCAAAGAGTTTGCCCATATCCTCGCTGGTGTCATATTTAAATGTTGTGCTCTGGATGATGGGGAGCTGGCGGGGTTCGCCGTTTTTCGGCTCATAGCCCGCGTGCAGACACTGGGTTTCAATTTTCACAATAATACCTCCGTTTCGGTGTCACAAAAACGGGTGCTGTTCCGTTTGCGTTTTGTAGTTAGTATACCATATTCCGGCGGTGAAGTCAATCAACCGGTCTACGACCGGTTGAAATGACGTCGCGGCGTTTCAATCCCGCACCGACCGCCGGAACTTCCGTCAAGCAGGCTTGACGGTGCGATACACGCGCCGTGATCGGAAGAAACATCCCCTCTCAACCGGCTTGGAGCCCGAAACAGAACGAATACAGCCTTTCAATTATATTTTTTCCTTTTATATTTTGCTTTGTTGACAATATTTTTTCTGCATTATATAATGAAAGTAGTGAAAAAACCGTATTTCCTAAAAGGGGGCTGAGCCCGATGGATTACCGTGTTCCACATCTGCACCGAAAACAAAATCGAGGTGAAAAAACATGAAAAAAAACGATTTCTCGGGATTTCTTGCGATTTTGCTCTGCATCTCGCTGCTTTCCGGCTGCGGTTCCTCCGCCAAAGAGGATTTCTCCGCCGCCGACTGGCTCGGGCAGGATCTGAACGACTGCCTGGAAAAACAGGATATTACCCCCGGCGAGGACCTGCTTTTACTCGCCGACGCCAATGGCGTGGTGGACTACCTGCTGCTGGCGGAGCAGGCCGAATATCTGGGCGAAACATTTTTTATGGAGATTACCTGTCCGACCGGGACGGATGAAAGCCTTTTTTACACCAACAAAGTCGACAGCGTCACCTTTATCAAAGATTTTTATCAGCTTCCGGATGAGACGATTGCAAAAAAAGCCGCGGAAATTTTTGCCGCCATGCAGGAAGAATACGGCGGCTCCGGCACCATGTCGGTCTATCAGGGAAGCGGCTCCGTCATCAGCGACGGCGGTCCCGAACTTCTGACAGAAGAGAAGATTGCCGAAGCGATCGCCTCTTTCCGGGATGCCGGCTCGGAACAGACAATCCCCTACCTCATCCTCTGCGAATGGGAACTGCCGGACGAGTATGCAAAGCTGGACGCCGACTTTGTTGAAAAGATGGAACAGAAAAACGGCACCGCAATGACCTGTACCGTTGTTTTCAGCCTGGAATACAGCGAAGGGCGCTTTTTCTTCTCAATCAGGCACAGCTTCGGCAGACCCAAAAACACCAGATAAACGCACACAACCTTTTTGATAAAAAAGCGGGCTGCTTTTGCAGTCCGCTTTTCCCTATTCGATCAGCCATTCTATTTTTCGTCCGGCTTTTCCAAAATCACAAAGGACACCAACGTTTCTTTGTGGAGATAATTGTCAAGCTTGGGGTCATCCTCCACCGTCTGGGTATTCATCTGGGAAATGTTCCAGCCTTCTTCCAGCAGTTTGTTGAGCCGGACAAGATACTGGTTTTCGTTGATGTCGTTCCGCTCGGTAAAATCGCGGCTGTTGCTGATGTACACAACCTTCTGCATTGTCTTGCTCCCTTCACTTCGATTTCATTTGCATACAATTCTGTTTTTTCTATCGTATTATAAAAAATCAAAAAGCGCAATACGGAAGTTCCTTTCTGTATTATGCTTCTGAGGCATCCAATTTTGCAAATACATCCTTGCCGGCGCGGGACACCTTCTCACAAAAAGAAAAGAACCCGGAGCGCATAAACGCTCCAGGCTACCAACTTCCGATTCTGTTCCCTTTACCGTCGCAGGACAAAAAAATAACGCACACAGCTTTCCACTGTGTGCGTTCTGCCGCGGCTCTTGCAATGTCCCAGTTTCGTACTGTGTACCAAACGCGGGACACCTTCTCACAAAAAGAAAAGAACCCGGAGCGCGTCAACGCTCCAGGCCCAGCCTGGTGCGGGCGGCGGGACTTGAACCCGCACGCCGAAGCAATGGCTCCTAAAACCATCGTGTCTGCCGTTCCACCACGCCCGCCAGTTACCGACTATTATATCATTCCTCGGCCGTCTTGTCAAGCACCGATGCGCGCACCAGCTTCTCCGCCTGTCCCGCGTCCCGCGCCACCTGCGCAAAGAGCGACTCGACCGAATCAAACCGCTGCTCCGGCCGCAGGAACGAAATGAGCTGCACCGGCACTCGCTTGCCGTAGAGGTTGCCCTCAAATCCAAGGATCGTCGTTTCGGCAGAAGGCGCGTCCTTCCCCCCAAGGGTCGGCTTTACCCCGATGTTGGTCACGGCAGGAAAACGCTTGCCGTCGACCTCGGCCACCGCCGCGTACACCCCGAATTTGGGGAGCAGCATCCCCGCCGGGAAAATCTGGTTGATGGTGGGATAGCCCATCCGCCGCCCCAGCTGCCGCCCGTGCGCCACCGGAAAGTCGATCGTGTACGGCTCGCCCAGTAGCGCCGCCGCTTCCGGCATCTTCCCTTCCCGCAAAAGCGCCCGGATCCGGGTGGAGCTTACCGGCGCGCCGTCCCGCAGAACCGGCGGCACCACCGTCAGCCGCAGCCCCAGCTCCCGGCAAAGCGCCGAGAGAAGTTCCGCATCCCCCGCAGCCCCTTTGCCAAAGCGGAAGTCCTCCCCGCAGGCAATCGCC
>CALWNQ010000045.1 GCA_944382875.1 uncultured Clostridia bacterium | reverse complement strand
GAAGTCTGTCGCGGGGATATTGGAGCGGCCAGAGTACACCGGCTGCACGGTGAATTTCAAGACCTATCCCAAATCCCACAAGCTGAAAAAGCGGATGCATAACGCCCCGGAGAACCAGCGAATTTTCCCCAACACCCAGCCAGCCATTATCGACGAACAAGTCTTTGCGCGGGTACAGGAATTGCGGGAGAACAAGCGCCGCCCGGCCAAGCAAGCCGAACGGCAAGGGATGTTTTCTGGCCTGCTGTACTGCGCCGACTGTGGAAGCAAACTGCATTTCGCCACAGGCAAAAACATGACACCGCAACAAGACTGCTATCGGTGTTCCCGATATAAGAGTAACACGGGTGATTGTACCATGCACTTTATCCGGGAAGAAACTCTGAAACTGTTTGTCTTGCAGCGGATTTTCGATGTGACGGCGCTGTTCTTTGACAATGCCATGGCATTTGAGGAAGCCGCGAGAAAGCAGCGTTTTCAAGAAGCGGAAAAAGAGGTCAAGAAACGCAGGCGTGAAATTGCCCAAGCGGAAAAGCGGATTGCCGAACTTGATCGCATTTTCAAGCGCATCTATGAGGATGACATCAGTGGGACAATCAGCCATGAACGGTTCTTGAAACTCTCCGCTGACTATGAGGCGGAGCAAAAAGAACTGACGGAGCAGGTCAAGGCATGGCGGGACACGGTAGAAACCTTTGAACAGGATCAAGCCGATTTTGCCAGCTTTGCAACCATTGTGCGGAAGTATGTGGGCATCCGGGAACTGACACCCACCATCGTCAATGAGTTTGTAAAGAAGATTATCGTCCATGCGCCGGACAAGTCCAGCGGCCACCGCAGGCAGAAGATCGAACTGGTCTGGAACTTTATTGGAGAAGTTAACCTGCCGGGCGACGATCAGACCGTGGAACGGCAAAGAAAAGGCAGGGCGGCATGACCTTTCAGCCATGCCGCCCTGCGACAATTAAATTACTTCCTTATGAGCGGGCGCCTTTCTATGCGGCACGCTTTTTTTATTGAATCTGATAATCTTCCCAACCGGGCAGCGCCGCAATCAGCGCGGAAACTTTTTCCAAAAGCAGACGGTCCTCCTCGGAAAAACGGCTGTATTCCGGGCTGTCCACATCGAGAACGCCGAGCAGTTTTCCTTTCCGGATGAGTGGCACCACAATCTCGGAGCGGCTTCGGCTGTCACAGGCAATATGCCCCGGAAAGGCATTCACATCCGGCACCACCAGCGTCTTTCGCTCCACCGCAGCTGTGCCGCAGACACCTTTGCCAAGCGGAATCCGCATACAGGCAGGACTTCCCCCAAACGGTCCGAGCAGCAGCTCCTCCCCTTTGAGCAGATAAAAGCCCGCCCAGTTGATTCGCTCCAATTCTCCATACAAAAGCGCCGCCGCGTTGCAAAGCGCCGAAAGGTGGGACGGCGCCCCCTCACAAAGTTCTCCAATCTGCGCTGGAATCAGGCTGTCAGACTCACGCATCGGTTTTGTCCTCCGTTTTTGCTTTCAAAAGGTCGCGAATCTCGGCAAGCAGCTCCGCTTCGGTGGGAGCAGACGGCGCCGGCGGTTCGGCGGCCTTTTCCTCCTCCTTTTTCAGGCGGAGTTTCTCGGCTGCGACTGCCGCCGCTTTGTTCATAAAGCGGATGGCAAGAAAAATGCAGATCGCAATCAGCAGGAAATCCACCACATTCTGGATGAAATTTCCGTATAGAATCGCTGCTTCGGGGCTGACCACGTTGCCGGATTCATCCAAAACGGCTGGCGACAGCACCCATTTGAGCGACTTAAATTCGATCCCGGCTGTCATCCAGCCGAAAATCGGCATGATAATGTCGTTGACCAACGAAGTGGTGATCTTTCCGAACGCGGTACCGATAACAACACCGATGGCCAGGTTCATGACATTTCCTTTAAACGCAAATTCTTTAAATTCTTTCCAGAGTTTCATAAAATCGGCCCTCCCTGAACCGGATGGATTATTTTCAACAGACCTTATTATAGCCGATTTTTGTCAAAAAAGCAAGAAGAATGACGGTTTTAATCGTCATTGCGGACATTTCAGCCAAAATCTGTTGTGCTTTGAAAACAAATATGGTATGATACAGGTGAAATCCGATATGGGAGGAACACAATATGATTCAGATTTCGCACGTTACCAAACGCTACGGAAAGGTGACCGCAAACGACGACATCTCTTTTACCGTTGGCGACGGTAAAATCTCGGTCCTGCTCGGGCCGAACGGCGCCGGAAAATCCACCATCATCAAGTGCATCACCGGCCTGCTCCGTTTTTCGGGGGAAATCACCATCGGAGGTTATCCCAACAAATCCATCGAAGCCAAACGGCTGCTCGGTTATGTCCCGGAAATGCCGGCGGTTTACGACCTTCTCACGGTAGAGGAACACATGGAGTTTATCGCCCGCGCCTACAATTTGCCCGACGGCTGGCAAAAAGACGCCGACAATCTCCTCGCCCGCTTTGAACTGGACGACAAACGCCAAAAACTCGGCAAGGAGCTCTCCAAAGGCATGCAGCAGAAAGTGAGCATCTGCTGTGCCCTGCTGCCAAAACCCACTGCCATCGTCTTCGACGAGCCGATGGTTGGGCTTGATCCGCACGCCATCAAAGAGCTGAAAGAGATTTTCCGCGAACTCCGCGCCGGCGGCACAAGCGTCCTCATCAGCACCCACATGCTCGACAGTGTGGAGGATTACTGGGATACCGCCCACATCATGGTCAACGGCCGGTTCGCCGCCACCAAGGAAGCCGGCGACGCCAACGAGCCGCTGGAGAAGCTCTTCTTCGCCGTCACCGAGGGGAAGGTGGATGCCGAATGAGAGCAATCCGCTACCTGGTTGCCCGAACCTTCCGCAACCAGATCAAAGAGCTGATCCGCACCCCGTCCCGGCTGATTGCGCTGCTGTTTATTGTCGCCATGCTGGGACTTGTGCTGTTTTCCGGCTCAACGGAACCCACCGAAATCACCCAGCCGCTCCAGATGCTGACCGCTCTGGTTACCGCCTTTTATGCTGTAATCTTCTTCCTGCTCGCCAAAAACGGCCTGAACACCGGTGCAAGCTTTTACACAATGGCTGACATCAGCCTGCTCTTTTCCGCTCCGATTTCCAGCCGCACCATCCTGCTTTACGGCTTGATGCGGCAGCTTGGAACCTCGGTGCTGTTAGGATTCTTTCTGGTATTCCAGTATGGCTGGCTCCACAACCTGTTCGGCTTAAGTGTCGGCGGGCTGCTCCTCATCCTGGCGGGATATGCCGTAACCATCTTCTGCGCACAGCTCACCGCCATGCTGCTCTACTCTCTCACCGCTTTCCATGAAAAACGGCACCGTGCCGCTTCGATCGGATACTGGGTGCTGGCTGCTGTTGCAGCGGCAGTCATCGCAGTGCCGGCATTTCTGTCCGACAAACCGCTCCTCGAAGCTGCCGCCGACGCTGCCAACGCTCCCCTTTCGCTCCTCATCCCGTTTGGCGGATGGCTTTCGGGCGGGATCCGGCTCGCCTTCGGCGGGGATCTCTTCTGGGGAGCAGCCGGGCTTTTGCTGGCAGTACTCGGCATCGTTTTGCTGCTTGTCATCCTCACCAGCACCGAAACCGACTTTTATGAGGATGTCCTCCAGGCAACCGAGGTGAGCCACACCGCCATCACAGCCAAAAAAGAAGGCCGGGCGCAGGATGTCCTCCCCCGGAAAATCAAGCTGGGCAAGACCGGCATTGGAAAAGGAAGCGGCGCTATCGCCTTTTATTATAAGCATAAGCTGGAAAACCGACGCGCCCGTATCCTGCTGCTTGACGGCATGAGCCTGATTATGGCGGTTATCTCGCTGATATTCGGCTTTTTCATGCGGGATACCGGCGGTACGGCGGCTGCCTTTGCCTTTGCGTGCTACCTGCAGCTGTTTTCGGTTGCAAATGGACGGTGGGCCAAAGAACTGCTGCTCCCCTATGTCTACCTGACACCGCAGCCGGCTTTCCGCAAGCTCGTGGCCATCTGCGCGGAGCAGTTCCGCGTTGCCGCCTTTGAAGCAGTGGTCGTGATGATCCCGCTCGGACTGATCTGCGGGGCTTCGCCGCTCGAAACCGCCGTCATGGTGGTGGCCCGGTTCGGATATGGCGTCTTCTTTATCGCCGGCAACATCCTGGTAGAGCGTCTACTCGGTTCGCTGGGCAGCAAAACGGTCATCCTGATGCTTTATTTCCTGATTATGCTCCTGCTGGCAACCCCCGGAGTCATCATCGCCTTTGTTGCCGCCTTTGCCTTTGGCGGAAGCGTATCCGTCGCTCTGCTTGCCACACTGGTCTGGAACCTGCTGCTGTCGGCGCTGCTTTTCTTCCTCTGCCGCAACATGCTTTCCTATGCAGAACTGAACAATCGATAAACAAAACACCGCAGTTTGTCAAAAACTGCGGTGTTTTTCTGCAACCAACCCCCGCTTTTTCCCGTCTTGACAAGTGAATGGAAAAGCGAAAGGAGTGTTCCATATGGATGACAGTGAAATTGTCGCCCTCTACTGGGCGCGGTCCGAACAGGCGCTCCGGGAAACCGACCGCAAGTTCGGGAGCTTCTGCCATGCGATCGCCCGGCGGATCGTGCCGGATGCCCGCGACGCCGAAGAATGTGTCAACGATACCTGGCTCGCTGCCTGGAACGCCATGCCCACCGCACGGCCGCCCCGGTTGGCCGCCTTTTTGGGGAGGATCACCCGCAACCTGGCGCTGGACCGCTACGAATTTCTCCATGCCAAAAAGCGGTGCAGCGAAACCGATCTGCTCCTCTCCGAATTGGAGAAGTGCCTCCCCGCCCGCTCCGGGACCGAAACTGCATGGTCGGAGCAGGAAACCATCCGGCAGATCAACGAATTTCTGTTGGAGGAGGACGAAATCAACCGCAACATCTTTCTGCGGCGATACTGGTTTGCCGATTCGGTCAAGGCAATCTGCCGCCGGTATGACATGAGCGAAAGCAAGGTAAAGTCCATCCTATACCGGATGCGGCTCCGCTTAAAACAGCACCTTTTGGAAGGAGGAACTGACCTATGAATGCAAACGATTTGTTCCGGGCAATCGGCGGCGTGGAGGAATCCCTCGTCTGTGCCGCAATGGAGGAACGGGTGGCTCCTCCCGTGAAAAAATGGCTGCCCATCGCTCTCTGCGCCGTCTTTGCTGGCGCTGCTGTCTGCACCGGCGCGCTCTGGTGGACTCGTTCCACCATCCAAACTGAGCATTCCCGACCCAGTACAGCTGCTGTAACCTCCTCAGAAGTTTCTACACAAAGTGCGGAGGAGGTAAAGCTGCCGCTTCTTGAAATCCCGGACAGCGTATCCGACGGAATGGGCTTTGAAGGATACATGGCGTATGACATCTCGGAACTGGTAAGTGCAAATCCTTGGACCGAGGAGATGGAGCTTTCCACCCTCCCGGTTTTCCGGAACCCGATTACCTACACCACCAAGCACCACATCCTGACCGGTGCCGATTTTGACAAGATGCGGGCGTTCCTCCTCGAAATTGCCAGCAGACTCGGCTTGGACGAGGATTCCCTCACCATCACCGACAACGCGCCGGACGAGGAAGAAATCCAAAAAAGCAAAGAGAAGATGGAGATCGCCGGCACCTCTGTCCCGGATGAATACTACGCCCCCACCATACTGATCGGAAAAGCGAACGGAATCCAAATCGAAGTGGACGCCTTTTTAACAGCGGATATTTCTTTTGAACCGGCCGTATCCCTCCCGGATTCGCTGGAATTTTCCCATTACGCGAGCTATGAACAAATATCTGCTGTCGCCGAATACCTACTGGAAACATATCCCGCTCTGATCGGCGCGCAAAACCCGCAGACAAACATCAGCGGCGGTGAGTACGATCTCTACCGGCAGCAGAAGTACTCCATTTCCTTTTTTGATGCGAGCGGAACCGATACCTACCGGATTCTCCACTATAATTTCAACGAAACGGCATTTTACTGCGATGACGACGGGAAGCTCTTTTTGGCAAGAGTGCATTATCCCGACCTTTCGGATAAGATCGGGGACTACCCCATCATCAGCGTTGAGGAAGCGGAAAAGCTGCTTGAAAGCTGCAACTATATCACCTCTGTCCCCTATGAGATGCCCGGCTCCGAGTATATCAAAAAGGCGGAGCTGATTTACCGGACTGGGACGCAGGAAAGTTATTACATGCCGTATTACCGGTTTTATGTCGAGCTGCCGGAAGAGGAGAACGAGGACGGCATGAAAACCTATGGCGCCTACTATGTCCCGGCGGTCAGCGGCGAATATCTTGCCAACATGCCGGTCTGGGACGGCAGTTTTCATTAAAAAGAACCCCTCCGGTTTACCCGGAAGGGGTTCTTTCAGTTGACGCCGCGAAAACCTTTGCCAATAATTTCGCTTGTGTTGGTAATCATTAAAAAAGCGTGAGAATCCAGTTCCTTGACCTTCCGGCGGAGCAGAACCGCCTCGTACCGCCGGATGACCGCCAACACCAGGAATTTCTGCTCCCCGGTATAAGCGCCTTTTGCATCGACAATAGTAGCGCTGCGTTTGAGGTCGTGGGTAATATAGTCGCAGATCGGCTCCGGCTTTTCGCAGACAATCGTGAAATACTTGCACATGTTGATGCTCTCAATCACATAGTCGATGACCAGCGACTTTGTCAGCAAACCGGTAATCGAAAAAAGCCCCGTTTCCATCCCGAACGCCACACAGGCAGCCAGTGTAATCAACAGGTCAGATACCATCAACGCCATCCCAATATTGAAACTGGTGTATTTTTTTAGAATCATCGCGACAATGTCGGTGCCGCCGCTCGACGCGTCAATATTAAAAAGAAGCGCCGAACCGACTGCCGGCAGCAGCACCGCAAAGAGCAACTCCAACATCGGCTGATCGGTAAAGGGCTTGTTCATTGGGATCAACCACTCGAACGCTTGGGTAAAGACGGACATCACCGCGGTTGCATAAGCCGTCTTAAAGCCGAATCCACGCCCAAAGACTGCAAATCCCAGTAGCAAAAGGAGGACATTGATGATATTCATCCAAACAGTTGGCGAAAGGAAGCTGCTGTACCGGCCCAGAATCACAGCGATACCGGATACCCCTCCAATGGAAAAGTTGTTGGGGAATTTAAAAAAGTACACCCCCACGCTGACAAGCAGCGTCCCCAGGTTTAAAAGCAGGAAATCCTTCCATTTTTCTTTGGTCATTGTCATGCAATAGTGCTCCTTTTCAAGTTTTGCCGGAATAATCCTTTATTGATATACCATACTTTGAACAAAATGTCAACAGCCTTGCAAGATTTCTTTCAAAAAGAAAACCGGCTCCATCCAAACGGACAGAGCCGGTTGTTTTTTACGATACTCAGACGGGATGAACGCCGTTTTCAAAGTCGGCGCGCTTGCCGTCGATGCCGTAGCGGGCGTTGCGACGTTTTTCAAAGAACTTGGTCGCAACCTGGCCGAACATGGCATAGCTCAGAACGTCTTCATCCTGCTCAACCCACTCGGCGCACTCTTTGCGCAGGGTTTCCAGCTCCGGTTTGATGAGGTCGGCCGGACGGCAGGTGATGATTTCTTCGTCTTTGCAGATCTTCTTCTGGAATTCCGGATCGATCGGCTCCGGAGTCTTGCCGTATTCGCCGCGGACAAGGCCCTTGAACTCCTTGGTGACCATCTTATACCGCTCGCCGGTGATTACATTAAACACAGCCTGGGTGCCGACAATCTGAGAGGTAGGAGTTACCAGCGGAGGCATACCAGCGTCGCGGCGAACCTTCGGAACTTCCTTGAGCACATCTTCCAACTGATCTTCCTTGCCAGCCTGTTTGAGCTGAGAAAGAAGATTGGAAAGCATGCCGCCGGGAACCTGATAAATCAGAGCGTTGGCGTCGGTTGCCAGCATCTTGGGATCCAGCAGGCCGGATTCGATGTATTTCTTGCGCAGGCCCATGAAATAGTCACGAATCTTGGTGAGCTGCTTCAGATCAAGACCGGTATCATACTCGGTGCCTTGGAGTGCTGCCACCATCGACTCGGTCGGAGCATGAGAGGTGCCCAGAGCCAGCGGAGACATCGCGGTGTCGATGATATCAGCGCCGGATTCGATACCTTTGAGCAGGCACATGGAAGCCAGACCGGAGGTGTAGTGGGTGTGGATGTCAACCGGGATCTTTACGGCAGCTTTAATTGCCTTGACCAGTTCCGCGGTGCGGTAAGGAGTCAGCAGAGCAGCCATATCCTTAATGCAGATGGAATCTGCGCCGGCAGCTTCGATTTCTTTAGCGTAATTCACATAATATTCGGTGGTGAAAGTTTCGCCAAGAGTGTAGGAAATCGCGATCTGCGCATGGGCTTTGCCATTCTCTTTCTTGATCGCGTTGACAGTGTTGATGGTTGCCTGCAGGTTGCGGATATCGTTCAGCGCGTCGAAAATACGAATGATATCAATGCCGTTTGCAACCGATTTCCGGACAAAATAATCCAGAACATCGTCTGCATAGTGACGGTAGCCCAGCATATTCTGGCCACGGAACAGCATCTGCAATTTGGTGTTGGGCATCTCCTTACGGATGATACGGAGCCGCTCCCACGGATCCTCATTGAGGAAGCGCAGGCAAGCGTCGAAGGTTGCGCCGCCCCAACATTCCACCGAATAATAACCAACCTTGTCCATCTCGCCCAGAATCGGGAGCATATCGGAGGTGGGCATACGGGTGGCAATCAGGGACTGGTGCGCGTCACGCAGCACAGTTTCGGTAATTTTTACCTTTGCCATTTCTATATTCACGCCTTTCCTGTTTTCCAAATGTAAGCGGGGCTAATTAGCCGACAACTACCATAACGTCGCCAGCGTTGACAGAGTCACCTTTCTTCACGCGAATGTCAACAACGGTGCCGGCTACGGGGGTAACGATGTCGTTTTCCATCTTCATTGCTTCGAGAACAATCACAACCTGTGCTTTCTCTACAGAAGCGCCGTTGGTAACTTTAACATCCATAACGGTGCCGGGCATCGGAGCTTTAACCTCGGTGCCGGAAACAGGGCCAGCAGGAGCTGCAGCAGGTGCCGGAGCAGGAGCAGCAGGGGCGGGAGCGGGCGCGGGAGCAGGAGCTGCAACAGGTGCAGCTGCGGGAGCTGCGGCGCCGTTTACTTCTTCAACAGCGACATCGTACGCTTTGCCGTTAACGGTAATATTGAATCTTCTCATGGTTATGTCATTCCTTTCCTTTATTCAGGCTTGTTCCAAACAATCAGTTGGTGTGCTTTTTGGGCAGTCTGGAAACTCTCTTGGAAGCGAGCATTTCCAGAGAAGAGATGAGCGCGCTGCGGGTATTGGCGGGAGCGATGATATCCTCAACCATCGAAGCTTTAGCAGCTGTATAGGGGCTTGCTTCGGTCTCAGCGTATTCTTCAGCCAGTTCGGCGCGGCGTTTTGCAACGTCGTCAGCACCTTTCAGCTTGTCATGCCAGAAGAATTCCACCGCGGTTTCAGGAGCCAGCGCAGAGATCACAGCAGTCGGCCAGGCCAGACGGATGTCGGCATTGGCAAAAGAAACAGCGGCGCTGCCGATCGCGGAGCCGGTGTAAACAGTGATCTTAGGAGAAGTTGCATCCGCATAAGCGTGTGCCAGTTTGGCCGCCACTTTGGCGCCTTCGGTCTTGGTGCCGCCGCAGGTGCAGGTGCCTTCCACATTGACAAAGGTGATAACCGGCAGATTGAACGCATCGCAGAAACGGACAAAGTCAGCGATCTTGCCGTTTGCCTTGCGGCCCAAACGGCCGTTCGCGTAAATCACGCCAACTGTGCCGCCGCCGATTGAACCGAGCGCAGTTGCAGCGCTGTCAGCATAACCTGCTTTGAGTTCCAGAACGGAACCGGCGTCACAAACTGCTGCAAAGAGATCAGCAGCTTCGGTCTTGTCATCAATCGCTGCAGGAGCAGGCGCAGTGCCTTCCCAGACAGGAGTTTCGGAGAGGTTGTTGAGGGGGAGCATGGTGATGATTTCGCGCGCAGCTTTGACCGCAGCCTCAGCATCATCGCAGATCAGGTCCGCTACACCGGCAGCCATCGCAGCTTCGGCAGAAGCGTCGCCCTCGGCATCGGCAAAATAGAGCTCGGCGTCTTTCGCCATCACCACCACATCGGAACCGGCAGCCATCATGGCGCTGATGCCGACACAGCTTCCCGCTACAACCGAAACCTGCGGCACAACGCCGGAAAGGTTTGCGGAAGCGGAGAGGATCTTGCCGTAGGAAGCAAGGATTTCCGGGCCTTCGCTCAGTTTAGCGCCATTGGAATCAAAAATTGCAACAACGGGCGCGCCATTTTTCACAGCAAGGTCGTAAACTTTGGCGATTTTGTCAGCGTGTGCTTTGGAAACCGCGCCGCCAAGGGTAGTAACGTCCTGGGAGAATGCGTAAACCACATCGCCTTCCACGCTGCCGTAACCGGTTACGACACCGGCGTTGTCTTCTTCACCGGCCGAGAACATGTCCAGCTCGACAAAGGTTCCCTCGTCAAACAGGGCAGCCATCCGGTCCCGTGCGGGAGAGGATTTCCGGCAGGCAGTTTTTTTCTGCTCAAGCTGTTCCAGCTTGGATTGATAAGTCATTGTACAGCCCCCATTCTATGTAATTGGTGCAAACAATTTTTTCTGAATCAAACAACAGGACCTTCCGCTTTTGGGCAGCTTTGCCTGTCATCAAATTCACCCATTCTATTATACTACACCGTGAAAAAAATAACAATATCTATTTCAAAAAAATTTATCAGAATTTGCAGTGTTTACAGTTGTGCAGAAAAGCAGGAAGCCCGGTGAGCAACCCGGTTTCATCCACCGGCACCGAAAGCTCCCGCAGCATCTCCCGGCTAACGCCGGGCGCAAACCGCACCGCGTCCATTCCGCTCTGCACCGCGGCGTCGCAGACCGCGCGGATTAACCCGTCATACAGCCCGGAATCCCCGCCGGATTCGACTTCCTCAATTACCAAAAGATCTCCGGAAGGCCGGTAGAAAATGTGACCGATCCGCTCTTTGCCCGCAAAAGCCAGGTAGGAGAGCTTCCCCTCCGCATAGGCTGCGGCAAATTCCGGCAGATCGTCCTTGGATGTAAACGGACGGATGATCAGCATGTCCCATTCCTCCTTATGCGCGGCGGCCGCGGTTGGTGGCAGCGCCCTTTTGTGCCAGACGGCGGAGCGCTTCGAGCTCCTCGGCGGTGAGTTCCCGGTAGGTTCCCGGTTTGAGCATTCCCACCCGCACCGGACCGACAGCAATGCGTTTCAGTCGCGCCACCTCCAGCCCTACCGCTTCGCACATGCGGCGGATCTCCCGGTTGCGGCCTTCGGTAATCGTAATGAGCAAAACCGTGCGGCCAGGCTCTTCGGTAACGATCCGCACCTCGGCAGGATTGGTCATCACGCCATCCAGTTCCACCCCTTCAGCCAGTCGGACCTGCTGCTCCGCTGTCACTTCACTGTGGACGGTGACACGGTAGGTTTTGGGGACCTGATGGGAAGGATGGGTAATGCTGTTGGCAAAATCCCCATCGTTGGTAAAGAGCAGCAGTCCCTCCGAATTCATGTCGAGCCGCCCCACCGGGAAAACCCGTTCAGGGATGTCCGCCACCAGCTCCGTCACACATTTACGGCCGCGGTCATCGGACATGGCGGTGAGGTAGCCACGCGGCTTATAAAGCATATAATAAACCAGTTTTTCCCGGCTGCGGGTGTCAAGCATTTCCCCATCGATACTGATCCGGTCACGATTGGGATCGGCTTTCTGCCCCACCTTTGCGGGACGGCCGTTGACGCGAACGCGATTTTCAGCGATTAGCTCCTCCGCCTTGCGGCGGGAACAAAAACCGCTCTCCGCAATAATTTTCTGCAAACGAATTTCCATAATTTCCTTCTTTCCGGCGCGCGTTTAACGGGCACCTGATGTATTTTCCAATCCGAAATGCCGGGCAAGTGTCCGGAGCATTTCCTCTCTGGTATCTGTTTCGAGATCTTCCCGCACAAGGGTAAAAAAGCCGCTTTCCGCAAATTCACGGTAATGGGCGGGGCTGTTGATCCGTGCAATCCCTTCTTGAAAATTCCGGAGTGTTTTTTGGGGATCAGGGCATTTCCTGATTTCCTCCAGTAAAAACTGTTTCTCCGGATCGTCCCGGTCAAAAAAATGTTCCACCGAAAGCGACTGCGGCGACAGCAGAATGGCAACCCGGTGGTAATCCGAGATCTCTTTTAACAGCGGACAGGGGATATTCGTATCCACAATCACCTTTTGATGGGCAGAAAGCCGGATCAGCTCCGCGACCTCAAACCCTGCAACTTCCCACTGGTTTCCTTCAAACCAGCGCTCATACTCCTCCGGCGTGCGGCTGACATATTCCTGCCAGCTCTTCATGGTATGGAAGTAATTGATGTTGGGCTGCTCTTCCTGGGTTGCCACCGAAAGGATCGTATCCATGTTGTAGTTTTCCTCACAATGCACCATGCCGTACCGTTCAGCCAGCATCCGGCACATTGTGGACTTTCCGGCATACGCCGTGCCATTGATGAAATAACAGTTTTTCAGGTAATGCTTTAAAATATTGTTCTGAATTTCCATCTTTTCCTCTTATATCAGTTAAACAATCCCTGCCACCAGCGGCAGAACTTTTCCCAAAGGCTCAGCTTTGCCGGAACCGCATCCACTGCCTGTTGGGCTGTGAGCGGCAGACTGTAAATCTCCGCCCCGTCGAGCAGCCACCGGACCGTTCCCACCTGTTGTCCCACGATCACCGGTGCATAAAGAAACGGTTCGGTTTCCACCTGAATCTCGATCCGAGCAAGCTCCTCCTCCATCACACAGATTTCCGGGAACTCTCCCACCCCGGCGATAACAGTGCCGGATACCCCGCCTGTTACCGGCAGCGAAAGCTGTTCCGGCTTCTGCCCAACCGGACAGAGAGCTGCAAACCCCGTGTCGAGCAGCGATTTGTGGTCGTTCCAGTCGTCCGGATCATTGAGAGTGACACAGATGAGTCTTTTTTCCTCCCGCTCCGCAGCCGAAACCAGGCACCGCCCCGCCTTTTTGGTAAAGCCGGTTTTGACGCCGATGCAGCCTTCATACTCTTCGAGAAGTTTGTTGTGATTTTCAAGCCACCGGTCCTGCGGCGGATTGCCATAACAGAGCTTCATGCTCGTCTGCGAACAGATTGCCCGAAACTCCTCGTTTTCGAGCGCGGCACAGGCGAGCTTTGCCAAATCCTTCGCGGTGGTATAATGGCTCTGGCTGTCCAAACCGGACGGTGTTTCAAAATTGGTGTCAGCAAGCCCCAGTTCGGCCGCTTTGCGGTTCATCAGAATGGCAAAATCCGGGATACTCCCCGCAATTTTCACCGCTGCCGCATTGGCTGCATCGTTGCCAGAAGCAAGCAGCATCCCCGCCGCCAGCGTCCGGAGCGTCACTTCGGCCCCTTCCACCAGCCCCATCGAGGTGCCTTCCACCTTGATGGCCTCCGGATCCACCACAAAAGGCGTGTCCAGCCCCGGTTGTTCCAGCGTAATCAGCGCGGTCATAATCTTGGTTGTACTGGCCATCGGGAGCCGCTCGTCCCCGTTTTTGGAAAAAATCACCCGCCCGGTTACCGCGTCCATTACGACAGCGGCTTTTGCCGAAACCTCCGGCATCTCCGCCGCCCAGACCGGCTGTACACTGGAAAACAAAACGACAAACACCGCCAGCAGCGCAAAAACTTTTTTCTTCATACCAAACCACCTGCATCCGTTTTTTCTAAAAAACATATGCAGGCGGTTTTCAAATTATGCCTGTTCGGCAAAAGATTCTTCTTTTTTCTCTTTTTCTTTGGATTTGGACAGAATATCGGATACCTTGTCGATAATGTCCGGAACGGCGTTGACTACCTTATCAGCCGTGTTGGAAGCAGTCGCGATCTGCAAAAGACGGACGTTGCCCTCATGCACCACCAGGAACGCGATCGGCTGCAAGGTGATGCCGGCGCCGCCGCCGCCGCCAAAGGTCTGTTTTGGGTTAGCGGTAGGCAGGTCGGAACCGCCCGACGCAAAGCCGAAGCTCACCTTGGATACCGGAATAATGGTAGTGCCGTCCGGCGTGGTAATGGGGTTGCCGATGATGGTATTGACGTCCACCATTTCCTTGATTTTCTGCATGGTTGTACTCATGACGCCCTCAATGGGGTGCTGTTCTGCCATAATGGATTCCTCCTTATTTTTTCACGGCTTGTACAGCCGGTTCGGGCTGCTGCCCTTTGCGGATAGTATGTGCCAGAAAACGCCACGCCATTCGCAGCAGCGCCCAGAGAATCACGCCAATCCGCAGTTTAATACAAAAGAAAATATCCTGCCGGGTTTCGGGTAACAGAAAATCACAGTCAATTTCCACCCGTTTTGCCTTTACCCGGATCAGGTTCTGCAAAGCGGCATAACCGCCATAAAAAAGCGCCTGGATCTTTCCAAAAGCCAATGCCGTTTCAGCCGCATCGGAACCGCCCACCCAAATTCGAGCGTCCAGCTTGACCAGGCGCAGATGCCGCAGCATCTGTCCCAACGGAGGCAATGCTGCTTTCAAAAGGTCGAGTACAATATCGGCGGTTCCTTTAATATCCCCCTTTTCCGGCTTTTTCTCCGGTGGAGGAGCCTTTTTTCGCTTCTTTTTGGAAGGAGCTTTTTTGGTCGCCTTTTTGGGAGCGGCTTTCGGTTTTTTCTTTTTCGCCGGCTTTTCGGGAAAAATCTGCCAGTAAAAACAGAGAATCCCGACCGAAAGGGTAAATTCTTCCGTGACATGCACCCGGAGCACCACGCTCAGGCACAAAAGCAGGATTAGGAAAAGCAGGATCCCGCCTGCAATGATCCACCCCATCGGTTCACCTCCCCATTATTCGGTGGGCAGCTCCATCTGCTCTCCTTCCGGCTCCGTTCCCGGGACCGGTGGAAGCTCGGCCAGCGACGAAATCCCAAAGCAGCGCAGGAAGTTAGCTGTTGTTCGATAGGTGATCGGCCGCCCCGGAATCTCCAGCCGGCCGGCTTCCTCCACCAGCTCCTTTTCCACCAGGTTGTTGACCACCTGGCCGCTCTCGACGCCGCGCACCTGCTCCACAAAGCTCTTGGTCACCGGCTGGTTGTAGGCGATAATCGCCAGCACTTCCATCGCGGCGCCCGAAAGCGGCGCGTTTTTCCGAGAAGCGATCACCTGGGCGATCTGTTCCTCAAAGCTCCGTTTGGCGCAGAGCTGCACCGATTCCCCCAAAAAGAGCAGTTCCAGGCCACGATCACTTTTTTTTAGCTTTTCGGCATACCGTTCCAGTTGCTCCCGGACCGCCGCCTTTTCAAGCGAAAGCCCGGCCGCCAGCCGCGCAAGTTCAATCGGTTCGCCGCAGGCAAATAGCACCGCCTCCAGCAATCCGGTTAAATTTTGTTCCGCCATCCGTTATTCCTTCCTTTCCTCTGCGGAAGGGGACTTCCGGCAGAAATACACCGTCTGGTTGTCCTCACTCACCCGGATGCGGTGGGATTTCATCAATTCCAGCATTGCCAGAAATGTGGCGACCAATTCACTCCGGTCCGAAACCTGGAAAAATTCTGTGTATGCCACCTGGCCAGTGCGGTACAGTTTTTTTAGAATAAAGACAATTTTTGTCGTCACCGACACAAACCGCCGGCTGACAATCCCGGTAAAAACAGTCTGCGGCGGTGGGAGTTTCCGCTGGGCACGTCCGGCCGCCAGCCGGTATGCCGCAAGCAGCTCTGCCGGTGAGTGGCTCCCGTGGTAAACCGCGTCCACCTCGATCGGCGACTGGTTTCGGACGAAGATCCGATTCCCCTGGTACATTTCCGCCATCTGCCCCGCAATCTGCCGGCACAGGCTGTATTCGAGAAGCTGTCCCTGCAGCTCCTGCCGAAGCTTTTCGCCTTCTTCGGGGCGCGGCAGCAGCGACACTGTTTTCATATAAACGAGCCGCGCCGCCATTTCAAGAAATTCCGACGCGATTTCCAAATCCTCCTGCCGCATCTGTTCCATATAATCCAGATACTGCTCAAGCAGGGCGGAAATTTCGATGTCGTAGATATTCAGCTTGTGTTTGGAAATCAAATGCAAAATCAGTTCCAGCGGACCACTGAACTCCCCCACATGAAACTGCAGATCTTCCCCACTCATCGAAGCAGCGCCCGCGCGATCAAATCCACATAACCTGTCAGGACATCCATCGCGTTAAAAACATGGGATTCCACAAAAGCGAGCGGCCGGTCGAGCAATCTCAGGAAAATCGCCGCAAAAAGAGCAAGCTGAATATAGCGCTCATACTGCATGATCTGAAAATACTGGCGTGGCGGCAGAAAAACGGTAAACAGACGGCTGCCGTCCAGCGGCGGAATCGGGATCAGGTTAAAAACTGCAAGACCAAGGTTGAGCAGAACAATCATCTGGAAAATATCCGAAAGGCTCTCAAGCAGGAACGCATCTCCAAAGGGATATTGCAAATACAGGCAGATTTTAAGCAGGACCATGGCCACATAGGATAAAAGGAGGTTGGAAAGCGGGCCCGCCGCTGCCGAAAGAGCCATTCCTCTTTTGGGATTTTTAAAATTCCGGGGGTTAATCGGCACAGGCTTTGCCCAACCGAAACCGGCAACCAGCATCAATACTGCGCCAAACGGATCCAGATGCTTGAGTGGATTTAAAGTAAGCCGCCCCTGATAACGGGCGGTAGGATCGCCCATTTTGTTAGCTGCCCAGGCGTGAGCAAACTCATGAAACGGCAAAGCGGTGAGCAGCACCACCAGCCGGATGGTTGTTTGGTAAAGCAAATAGATGATGTTGTCTGGCATAGAGCACCTCTTAACAGTCTGAATAAAAAATCAACGGTTCACAGTATAATCATTATATCTTTTTTGACGGGAAATTACAAGCGATCTGCCCGGAATTTCAAGAAATTTTACGACTTTTGGATTTTTCTCGAAAAAGCTCTTGCTTTTTTTTCAAAAGTCTGCTAAAATACTAATGTTATGTAAATCCGAAGGAGGTGCAGAAGATGGCAAAATGTGATTTCTGCGGAAAAGGTGTAGCGTTTGGGATTAAGGTTTCCCACTCTCACAGACGTTCCAACAGAACCTGGAAACCCAATGTAGTGCGTGTGAAGGCAATCGTAGACGGCAAGCCCTGCCGCGTTTATGCCTGCACCCGTTGCCTGCGTTCCAACAAGGTAACAAGAGCAATCTAACCTTTTTACGCTTATTCAAAAGAGCTGTCCGGTTAAAGGATGGCTCTTTTATTTTTATGCCTCAGTCTCCCATCATCTGTCAACAATCCAAAACTGTCCTGATAAAACGGGTAAAATGTCAAAAAGACTGACATATTGCCCGTTTTATCAGGACAGAAAATAAAAATTGATAGTAGCGCTCTTAAAAGATTTCTGGTATATATATCTTAGGAGATGATCAGCAGCAGAATATCAGGTTGGTATTCTCCCCTCTCCTTACCCAAAAAACCGAAAGGAGCATATGGTTCATTATGAAGCTGCGGCAGGAATTGTTCGCCATTAAGCTGTATGAAATGGAACAGCAGTTTGGGAAAATGCAGAGCCGAATCCGGATCTGTGAACAGGAAAACCCGGAAAAAATTCATCAGGAGCTGGAAAATGCCATAAAGGAATACAAGGAACAAACGCTGATCTTTCAAAAAAGCATAGAAGGATGCTGCTCCGAAGCTGTGGCGGAGCTTGCCCGTGCCTTGGTGGAATGCAGGAATAAAATGGAAGCTTTGCTGGAAAACGGCAAACTGGAACGGTATCTGCATTCGGAAACAAGCAACACCGCAGAAGATCATGCGGAAGCAGCCACCCTGTACGCCGAATACGCGATGGATTACGCCGTACAAACCATTCAATTCGCGCTGATCGCCGCGCTTTCCGCCATGGAAGCCCAGCTTGATACCGAAAACAGGAAAGGAGAATCCTCATGCAGGAAGTAAAAAAACCAAAAAAACCATTGATTTTTTATTATGGAATCGTTTTGTTGGCACTGCTACTGTTTAATTTCCTTGCTATGCCTTGGCTTGCCCAACGCCAGGTAAAGGAAGTCGACTACAGCACCTTTCTCCAAATGGCAGAAAATCAGGAACTCGGCCAGGTGGAAGTGCAGGAACAGGATAATCAGATCCTCTTTACCAATAAGGACAATACCGCCATCTACAAAACCGGTATGATGCCGGATCCGGATCTGACACAGCGCCTCGCAGATTCCGGCGCGAAATTTTTCGGAGAAATTATCGAACAGGCCAACCCGGTTTTGAGCTTCCTGCTCAGCTGGGTACTGCCGATCGTCATCTTTATCGCAATCGGCCAGTATATGTCGCGTAAGCTGATGGAACGGGCCGGCGGTCCCAATTCGATGGCTTTCGGCAAATCCAACGCCAAAGTTTACGTCAAATCCTCCGAAGGAATTAAGTTCTCCGATGTAGCCGGTGAGGACGAGGCAAAGGAAAGCCTTTCCGAAATCGTGGATTATCTGCACAATCCCGAAAAATACAGGGAAATCGGCGCTGCCATGCCAAAAGGGATTCTGCTTGTCGGACCTCCCGGTACCGGTAAAACCATGCTGGCAAAAGCGGTGGCCGGTGAAGCGAACGTCCCGTTTTTCTCTATGTCCGGTTCGGAATTTGTGGAGATGTTCGTCGGAATGGGCGCGTCAAAAGTACGTGACCTCTTTAAGCAGGCAAAAGAAAAGGCCCCCTGCATCGTATTTATTGATGAAATCGACGCCATCGGCCAGAAACGCGATGCCCATATTAACAGCAACGATGAACGGGAACAGACCTTGAACCAGCTCCTAACCGAGATGGACGGTTTTGAGGACAATACCGGCGTTATCATCCTTGCCGCAACCAACCGTCCCGAATCCCTCGATCCTGCTCTTACCCGTCCCGGCCGGTTTGACCGGCGCGTCCCGGTGGAACTTCCCGATCTGAAAGGGCGCGAAGAAATCTTAAAAGTCCACGCCAGAAAGATCAAACTGGATAGTCAGGTAGATTTTGGTAAAATTGCACGGATGGCTTCGGGTGCTTCCGGTGCAGAGCTTGCCAACATCATTAACGAAGCTGCACTGCGGGCGGTACGCGACAACCGGCATTCTGTTACACAAGCCGACCTGGAGGAAAGCATCGAAGTTGTCATTGCCGGATACCAAAAGAAAAACGCCATCCTCACCGACAAGGAAAAGAAGATTGTGGCTTACCATGAGGTCGGCCACGCACTCGTAGCAGCCAAACAATCCAATTCCGCCCCCGTGCAGAAAATCACCATTGTCCCCCGTACTTCCGGCGCTTTGGGTTATACCATGCAGGTGGAAGAGGGCAACCATTATCTGGTCAGCAAGGAAGAGCTCGAAAATAAAATTGCCACTTTAACAGGCGGCCGTGCGGCAGAAGAACTGATCTTCCAATCTTCTTCGACTGGTGCGTCCAACGATATTGAACAGGCTACCAAAGTGGCCCGCGCCATGATTACCCAATATGGCATGAGCAAGGATTTTGACATGGTTGCGCTGGAAACCATCAGCAACCAGTATCTGGGCGGAGACGCCATTCTTGCCTGCTCGGCGGAAACACAAACTGAAATTGACAAACAGGTTGTGGAACTGGTGAAAAAGCAGCACGAAAAGGCTTATCAAATCCTGAAAGAAAACCGCTCCAAACTGGATGAGATCGCACAATACCTCTATGATAAGGAAACCATCACCGGAGAAGAATTCATGCAGATCTTGAACCGTCAAACACCTGTGCTGAAAAACTAAACGGAATCCAATCAACCCACCTCATCCCAGCGGGAAGGAACTGTACTCTACGCAGTTTCTTTCCCGCTGTTTTTCTGTATAAAAAAGGAAGGGACAGCGTGAATGCCGTCCCTTCTGGTATAATGACAATCTTTATACAGTTGCGCCGGTAGCCGGGCCGGTTGTGCCGCCCATGCTGGCGTTGTATGCGCGAATGATGTTGTTCAGGTTCTTGATGAAGAGATACAGGCCGACATAGTAGCCGATACCGCAAAGCAGAGAGCCGAAAATCAGCCACATCAGGTAAGAGGTGCCGTTTTCCTGGCAGGGAATGCCGTTGCGGTCCGCCAGAGCTTTGATGCGGTTGCCTTGTGCATAGTACCAGAACCAGGTATAGATACCGCAGGTAAAGATGCAGAGCAACAGCGCAGTGGTAGGCTCGGTGTTCTGGCCGTCATTGCCGACCATCTGGTTGATGTCCCGGGTGGTGGTGTAGATGTAATAGTAGGAATAAATCCCACAGGTTACAATGTTCAGCAGAAGCAGCACCCAGAAGTTGCGTTCTTGAATCATCGCGGATTCCTCCCATAAACATGTTGTCTATACCAGCCCAACCAACGAAGCCAGCCAGTACAGCAGATTTTCAGACTGATATTCCATCGGCGGTGTATCCGGAAATAACAGAATCATACGAACCGCGTATACCCCCAACACCAATCCCAATAGCACAATCGCCGCTATTTTCTCCGCCCTTGGCGATACGAATACCCCACGGGGAAAAAATACCACGGCTAGTGCCAACGGTGCCGGCAGTATCCACAGCGGATGATAATAGAACGCCTGCTTAAAATCAAACCGCATCGCAGCGAAACAGGCTCTTGTCATCCCGCAGCCTGGACAGGGAACACCTGTAATCCGACGGAACATACATCCCACATCCAACACAAGAACCATAATAGCCAGCAGAAGAAACCCCAACAATACCTTCTTCCAGTCCGGCTTTACCGGCTTTTGCAGGAACACCTGGGACGCTCCTTTCAGTCTTACATTAATAAAATTTTAACATTATTTTCTTTTATTGTCAACCCATAATTCGATGTTTTACGAATAATTTCGGTAAACTATGTAAAAAATGGTTTTCTTTATTCAATCCAGCGATTTTTCCATTCGATAATTTGTAAGCAGAATGCCACACCGCTCCACCTGTTGTTCCTGCAGAACCACATAGCCGCGCCGCTCAAAAAACGAAAGCGCGGTAACCGAAGCCTCTACCAAAAGCTTTTCGATTGCACAGCAGGCGGCTTCCTGCTCAATCCGATTGGCCAGAAGTGTCCCAACGCCACGTCTTTGCATCGCAGCCGAAACGTACAGCCGGTCAAAATATGCGTTTTCCACGTCCAAATCGGCAAAGCCCGCCAGAACTCCCTCTTCCAGCGCCACAAAACTCCGGTGTGCCACCAACGATTTTGCCCAGCGCGCCATATCGGGTTGCTCCGGCGCCCAGACCGCAAGCTGAGCTGGTGTGTAATCCCGCGCGTTAATGGTGTGTACGGTTTCATAAAAGAGCCGGAGTACCTCTGCAAGATCCTGCGAACGGTATGCCCGAAGCTCCATTATTCGCCCTCCGCGCTTGTTTCATCCGAAGATTCTGCAGTGGATTCTTCCGGATTTTCCGCGGAAGATTCCTCGCCCGCGGATTCTGCGGAAGATTCCTCCGCAGCTGCACTTTCTTCCGGAATGGTATCCGGTTCGCTCAACGATTCTTCCGAAGTATCCGGCAGGAGATCTGCATCCCCTGGTTCGGTAGACTGTCCCTCCGCCGCCTGGAGCGAATAGATGGTCATACTGCCATCCTCTGCCTTCTTCAGAGTGATTTCCATCACCTTTTCCGCTTCCGGCCGGTAGCTGTTTCCGGTGGTATCCCCCTGCCAGACCGGTCCGGGCGGGATATAGCCAACGGTCAGTACCACCGTTTCGCTGTCCGGCTTTTCAATCGACTCCACTTCCGGCGTATAGGTAAGAACATGCGGTACAGCCGGGAATATATAGGAATTATTTTCCTCATCGTACATAATCAGCAGGTCGGAATCCCCGACAGTCTGATGTGTATAATCCACTTCCCCAAAGAGAGCGCGAATCTGCACCTCAATATCGGTAGCTGGAACTGTGATAAAATTCATCGAATCGGCGGGATAAACCGAGGTATCACTGTTCATAATCAGCCGCCAGACGCCAGCAGTGATAATGGTGGCATCGGTTGCGTCATCGGGAGTTTCAAACTGAGGCGGGTCCTGGAGCACCAGCGGCGTTACCAGCCACTCGTAATCTTCCCGCACCGAATCCTGCCGAATCAGCGAACCAACCCCCCGGCTCACCGTAACCACCGAGGCAATCACGCCGATCACCGCAAAGATCAGTACAATCGCCCCGAACAGAATCATCCGGAAGTCGCCCGTCTTGTGCGAAACCGGTAAAACCGCCTCGCCGCTTTCTGCCGCGGCCGGATCTGCCGGTTCTTCTTCTTTTATGATTTCCTGTGTAGTTTCCGTGGGAATTTCAGTCTTTGGTTCTTCTTCGGTCACAGCGTCGGAAACAACTTTTTCTTCCTGGGTTTCTTCAGAAAATTCCGCCTGTTCCACAGCTTTTTCTTCCGGCTTGTTGACAGCCGGATTCCTTCTTTTTCTGCTCAAAATCGCAGCTCCTTTCTGTCAGCGAACCTGCCCGTTGCCGTAGATCCGGTATTTGGAGGAGGTCAGCGCCGTAAGCCCCATCGGTCCGCGCGCGTGCAGCTTCTGGGTGGAAATCCCGATTTCCGCGCCAAAGCCAAACTCGCCGCCGTCGGTAAAACGGGTGGAGGCGTTGACATAAACGGCAGCCGCGTCCACTTCGTTTAAAAACTTTTCCGCTGCCGCGTAATCCCGGGTGACAATCGCTTCGGAATGGCCGGTGCCAAATTTTCCGATGTGGGCGATCGCTTCGGTAATATCCGGAACCACCCGCACCGACATCCGGTAATCGAGAAATTCGGTGGCGTAATCCTCTTCGGTTGCCGGCTCCATTTGCGGAACCAGCGCCCGGCTCTTTTCGCAGCCGCAGAGAGTGACGCCTTTGTCAAACAGCGCCTTTGCGATCTGAGGAAGCAGCGACGGCGCGCACTCTTCATCAATCAGCAGCGATTCCGCCGCGTTGCAGACCGAAACCCGGCTGGTTTTGGCGTTGACGGTAATCGCTTCCGCCATCTGCGCATCCGCTGTCCGCTCGATGTAGATGTGGCAGTTGCCCACACCGGTTTCGATCACCGGCACGCTGGAATTTTTGACGACCGCTTGGATCAGCCCGGCGCCGCCGCGCGGAATCAGAACATCGAGGATGCCGCTCAGCTTCATCATCTCATTGGCGCTTTCCCGTGATGTATCCTCCACCAGCACAATACAATCAGCCGGCAGCCCGCAGCTCTCCGCTGCTTCGCGCATAATCGCCACCAGCGCTTTGTTGGAGCGAATCGCTTCCTTTCCGCCCCGGAGCAGCACCGCATTGCCGGATTTTAAGCAGAGCACCGCGCCGTCCACCGTGACATTCGGCCGGCTTTCAAAAATGATGCCGACCGCGCCGAGCGGCACCCGGACTTTTTCAATCCGCAGCCCGTTGGGACGGACGGAACCGCTTTCGATAATCCCCACCGGATCCTCTGCCCGGATGAGCTCCCGCACCGCGTCACAAATGCCCGCAATCCGGCTTTCATTGAGCGTGAGCCGGTCGATCAGACCTTCCCGCAGCCCGGCTTCCCGTCCGGCTGCAATATCGGCGGCATTTGCTTCTACAATCTCTTCCCGTCTTTCCCAGAGTGCCTCCGCAATGGCGGCCAGCGCCCGGTTTTTCTGTTCTGAATTGGCAATGCCAAGCAGCCGCGAAGCTTCCTTCACCCGGCTCCCCAGTTCCAGTACCGATGCCATCTTTCATCCTCCTTATCCGATGTAGGTTCCGATTCCTTTGCCTTCCAGCAGATCATACAAAAGTTCCGGCCGGGAACCGTTCATAATCACGGTCGGGAATCCGGCTTCCAACCCGATCTGCGCCGCCGAAATTTTGGTCACCATCCCGCCGGTGCCTAATCCGGTGCCGTTGCCGCCCGCAAGTGCCCGCACCTCGTCGGTGATAGCGGGAATATGCGGAATCAGCACGGCGTTCGGATCCTCCCGCGGATTTTTATTGTAGACGCCGTCGATATCGGTGAGGATCACCAACAAATCAGCACCTGTGAGACTTCCCACGATCGCCGAAAGGGTGTCGTTATCGCCAAAGACGATTTCTTCTACCGCAACGGTGTCATTTTCATTGACAACCGGGATAACCCCCATCTGCAACAGGCTTTGAAAGGTGTTGACCACATGTTCCTTCCGCTCCGGACTATCCACAATTTCCCGGGTTAAAAGCACCTGTGCTACTGTATGATTGTATTCCGAAAAATATTTGTCGTAACAGTACATCAGCTCACATTGTCCGATGGCGGCACAGGCCTGTTTCTCAGCAGTTTCGGTTGGGCGTTTTTTCAGGCCCATTTTGCCGGCTCCTACACCGATCGCGCCCGATGAAACCAAGATGATCTCCTTTCCCGCGTTTTTCAGGTCGGAAAGCACTTTGACCAGTTTTTCCATCCGCTGAATATTCATCAGGCCGGTCTGATGCGCCAAAGTGGAGGTGCCCACCTTGATGACAATCCGTCCCGCCTCGTTTGCTGCATGAATCATGTTGTCGTCCTCACTTTTCCGCTGTATTGCGGCGGTATTGTTCCTGCCGCACCTTTGCAAAAATCGCCATCGACGCCTGATAATACGGCGCTGTAAATATCACCGGCACAACCAGCACCGACAAAAGCCACCACCCCAGCATCGAAAGCTGGAGCGAAAAAAGGATGCGTTTGCCGCCTTTCATCGCCTGTACCGACCTCCGGAGAATACTGTGTAATCCGGCACCCGGCTCTGCTATGAAAATATATTCCGCCAGAAAATACCGCAGCGTGATAAAATACCACAGCACAGCCATAAAAAATGCAATCAACACAAGCAGAATCCACAGCATCCCCAACATGAAAAGTTCGGTGCCAGTTTGGAAAGAATTTCCTACCAACCAAATCCCGGCTGCAACACCGGCCACCGGCAACGCACAGAGTACTCCCCATCCGATCAGCCGGATTCCGATCATAATCCGCAGAAAAACCACCCGAAACAATGTCTTCCAATCATAAAAATAAGCAAACAGAGTGTGCAGAACCGGTTTCCCGCCCGATACCAGCTCCCAATACCACTGTTTTGCGCCAAAACGCAGCGGCGATACCACCGCAAAACAGATTAGCGCCGATGTCGCCGTTACAATCGCGAGCGAGCTGTTCACCTCGAAAATACGCCCCCGCAAACTGAATACCATCGCAGGGGATTCTGGCGAGGTAAGTTCCAAAATCATGCATAGCAGCTGCTCCAAAAGCAGGAAAAACGCAGAAACGCCTGCTTGAAATAAAAGGATTCCGATGGCTTTTCCCCAATTATTTTTTAGGCTGAGCAAAGCGTTTTCCTTTATTTTACGCTGAAACGTCATACTTTTCAAGTCCTTTCTCCGCTGGGAAACTGTTACCGTTTCTTCTCCATGGATTCCGGCGTTGCGGTATTGTCCGGTTTTTCTTCCACTTCCAGAGTGAAATAATTCTTGGGCATCGAACGGAAAAACTCCTCGTCATCTTCGGCATCCTCTCCGAAACCGGGATCTGGCTCCTCCTTTTCCATGGGAATCCGGGAATAAACCTCAAACACCCGGTCGCGCTGCCAGAGCTGGGTGTTGAGCAAAGCGGTGTAACCGGTGCCCTCGGTTGCCGTCCAAAGCATCGGATCGCGCTGCGGATAGCCGTAAACGGTGAGCAGGTTCATCAGAACCCCGCCCGGCAGGATCAGCGCCGCCGTTGTAATACCATTCTCCATCATGTCGTTGACGACCGCCTCAAAGCCGGCCGACGTCCGCTCCGCAAAGGCTGTGATCGACTCGGCACCGTCCGGCGCCGCCCGCATCCCGCTCTGGCACCATCGGACAAACATCTCGGTCCCGGAAAGTTCCTCCGGCGTTCTTCCTTCAAACACGCCAAAGTCGTATTCCTCCAAACCGGGCGCCGGAGCGGTCAGCCGGTTTGGGAAAAGGATTTCCGCTGTTTGGGTACACCGCCGCTGGTTGGGAACATAAACTTTCTTGACATCCGGATACTCAAAATCCGCAAGCAGCCGGTTTAAACCCTCCACCCCTTCTTCACAAAGGGGAAGGTCGTTCCGCCGGCCGGTGTACCGTCCCTCGAGGTTGCCGCGGGTAAGTCCGTGGCGAATCAAAAACAATCGATATGTACGCATATTGCGCCTGCCTTTCCGATTTTGGATTCTCTTTTCTATTATAACCGATTTTAAAGGAAAAAAACAACGGAGTTCTGCAATTTTAAGTGTTTATTCATACCAATTTCGACAAAAATTTGAAAAATTCGCAAAATCCCTTTACAAAAGGTATCGTTTGTAATATAATTTACAGTACGTTGACCTGTCCTTTTGAAAGGATAATGGTTTTTTATTTTACACTTTCTGCCGCGCACAGTGATTTTTGTGCCGCAGCATTGGATAAAAGGGGATACCGGATTTATGAACGCTGATTTTCCGAGAATACTATCATTGCTGCGTAAGGAGCGCGGCATCAGCCAAAAAGAGGCTGCTTCTGAACTGGGCATTTCGCAGGCTTTGCTTTCTCACTACGAAAAAGGCATCCGCGAATGTGGGCTTGATTTTGTGGTTCGTGCCGCCGATTATTATCACGTTTCCTGTGATTACCTGCTGGGACGTTCGCCGGAACGCACCGGCGCTACCCTTTCGGTAGAGGATTTGCCCGAAGCGGAAAATGCCGAAAAGGGCAACCGTCTCCGCGGCAGTATCCTTCCCACTCTGAACAAAAAGCTGATCTTTCATTCGCTCAATATTCTGTTTGACCTTTTGCAGCGGTTAAACTGTACCGAGCTTACCCGCAGCGTTTCGGATTTCCTGATGCTGAGCGTCTACCGGATGTTCCGGGTGGTATACAGCGTCAATCATAAAAATGACCAGAACTTTTTCCACGTTCCGCCGCATCTTTCCACCTCCCGCGCCATCGCCGCCATGGTGGAAACCGAAGCCGACGCGATGGCTGTTGCCGATGGCTCGGCCGGAAATAAAATCATTTCTGCCGAAGCGCGGGAAGAGCTTGCCCTCACTTCCGAGAGTTTGGCCCAAACATATCCGCAGTATACCTCTTCCCTTTTAAATCTGATTAAAAACAGCGAGCACAAAATGAACCGGTAATTGTTGCCGGCGCTTTCCGGTCCCGGCCGGAAGGCGTTTTTGTTTTTTGGAAAAATTCACCTCTCATACCGCGCCGTTTGCTGCACATGCTATCCGTGCCGGGAGAATCCGCTGCGGATTACTTCCCGGTTTTCTCCAACTCAAAAAAGGAGTGTTCCACATGACCAAACGTATTTTACTCTGTGCGGGACTTGCTGCCGCCATGCTGTTTTCCAGCTGCAATATGGTCAACGACGGTGTTTCCGATATCGGGAGCGGCGTTTCCGACCTGACCAGCGATATCAGCTCCGGCCTTTCGGATGCGGAATCTGATTTAAGCTCCGACTGGTCCGATATGCAGTCCGACGCTTCGGACGATATGAGCAAAGAAGAATCCGACCGGGAATCTTCTGAAGAAAAGCGGGATGACGACATGTCCTCCGAAAGCGCGCCTACTTCCGGCGCGCCTTCGGATACATCCGAGCCGGCTGCCCAAACCGAACTTTCGGTTCCCGCCTACGACCTATCTGCCCTGGACAATACCAAACAGGGCTGGGGACAGGGCGTGCGGCTGGATGACAAGAACCGCCCCGAAGCTTCTCTTCAGTTTCAGGAAAAATACGGCAAATATGACGCGCTCTTTATCGGCGAGGAAGAACCAACCATCTACCTCACTTTTGACTGCGGCTATGAAAACGGCTGTACCACCCCGATCTTAGACACCTTAAAAGAAAAAGGCGTCCAAGCGGTCTTTTTTGTCATCTCCGACTATGTCGAGCGGCAGCCCGAGCTGGTCCAGCGGATGATCGACGACGGCCATGTGATCGGCAACCATTCGGATACCCATCCGTGTATGCCGGATCAGTCAGTCGAAAGATGTGAACAGGAAATTTTAAACCTCCACAAAACAATGGAGGAACAGTTTGACTACACCATGACGCTCTTCCGTCCGCCCGCAGGGGAATTTTCCGAGCGAACTCTTGCCATTGCACAACAGCTGGGCTACAAGTCCATTTTCTGGAGCTATGCCTATGCCGACTGGGATCCCAACAACCAGATGGGCCCCGACAAAGCACTCCCCAAAATTACCAAGGCTCTCCATCCCGGCGCTATCTACCTGCTTCACGCTGTCTCCCCTGATAATGCCGCCATTTTAGGTGACTTTATCGACTGCGCAAGGGAACAGGGATATACTTTTTCGGTGCTCAGCTAACCTGCCACTTGTAACAGGATTCTCGACAAAAAATTATGCAAAGCAACAATTTTTTCATTTTCCTGTCATTTTCTCTTGATTTTTTCCGATATAAGCGTTATAATATTTTTTGTCTTCAGAAAACAGGTCCTTTATGGATCGTCAAATAATTTTGTTTTTATCGTCCCTGCAATAGTGGGGGCGATAATATATTTTTGTCCGAAAAACCGGAGAGTTTTCACACTCCCCGGTTTTTTTATTTTTTCATCTGGCGAATGTCCCGGCCCAAAAAACGCATATACACGCATTTGGAAAGCAGCCGCGACACAATTCGCTGACCGTAACGATCCTGCAGCTCCTTAATACTCAAATTGCTGCTGACAATCATCGGACCGCGCCGGCCGTTGACCAGCTCATACAGCGCCGATTGCGAAAAAGCGGAAGTAAACTCACTTCCCAGATCGTCGAGCACCAGCAGGTCGCAGCGCAGAAGGCTGTCCATCGTCTGATGGCTGCGCTCCCGGCTGAAATGCTCCTCTTCGGCAGCAGACAGAAAGCCCTGCGCGGTTCCGTAAAGCACATCATAACCGCGCTCAATCACCCGCTTTGCCACCGCCAGCGAAAGGTGGGTTTTTCCAAGACCGGTCGCACCCGAAAAAAGCAGCCCTTTCGCCTCCGGCGTAAAAGTTTCGGCATAATTTTTGCAGTAATCGAAAATCCGCGTCATCAGCTCCCGCGGCGATGTCCCAGCTGAAGCGTCCGGCGTCTGGTCGTAATACCGCAGATCAAAGCCCGCAAAGTCCCGCAGTTCGAGCGGAGAACTGTCCGACAGACGTTGGAGCGTTTCCTCCTGCTCCAGTTTGCGGTAACAGGAACAGACGCCCTGTTCGGTAAATCCGGTGTCCTTGCATAGCGGGCAGGTATAGTGCAGCTCCAGATAGTCCTCCGGGTAACCGGCGCGGCGGAGGAGATCCTTTTCCATCTCCTGCATCGACAGATTGTCCCGTTTGAGCTTTTCGAGCGACGCAGCAAGGTCGGCTTTGTGCTCTAAAATCATCCGGCTGAGTTTGACCGAAGTGAGCGCCATCTCTTTGCGGAGAGCAATCACCTGCGGTACTTTTTTTGAAATTTCCTCAATCCGCACCGCCTGCTCCACGCGCGCCCGGCTGCGGCGCTCTTCCAGCGTCCGTCGGACCGCCTCTCTTGCAGAACTGTTCATCCTCACCGCTCCTTATTTGTCAACTTTTGGAATTTGCAGTCCGCGGCGTTCCAACTCCTCAATATCATAGGAGGGACTCCAGCCCGAACCGCCCGGATTCTGCGCTTTTTTTCCGTCCTTTGCCGCCACGTCGGCCGGCGTGCGGATCCCCTTCTCCTGCCACGATTTTAAAATCGAATTCATATAAGGCAGGCTGAGTTTGTTGATCGCGTTGAGTGTCCGCTCACAGGCAAGTTTGATCATATCGGGGCCAAAACCGTAGGTCCGCGTCCAGACCTGGATGTACCGCTTTTGCTCCGCCGTCAGCGGATAGGCGCCCAACCCCAAAATCTCCATCACCTGACGCTCGTCGCTGTGCTCGCTGTTCAGACGGCGGATGGTTTCCTCCGCTAATGCGTGGGTGTTGATGCCCTGGTCCGCCCAGCCGGCGCAAAGTTTTTGGAAATAGTTGAGATTATTTTTCCCGATCGACCAGCAGTATTCCAGCGCCATCAGTACCACATCCACCGGCAGTCCATAGGAATCATGGACATAAAGCAGCGTCCGCTGCATGGTTGAGTTGATCGGCGCACCGGTGAGGGATTCCGCCGCCTGAAACAAAAAGCGGATCTCCTGGCTGCCGGTTGCGCGCTCAGCGATCTCGGAAGCCGACAGGCTCTGCGCCGATACGACCACCCGAGATTTCGGCTCGGACGGCTGCTTTTTAGAAACTGCCGCTTCGGTGAAAATACCGTTCTGCACCCAGAACTGCACCGCTTCCTTTACATCGCTTTCCGGAATGGTGAGCTTGCGGGCAATCTGAGCCGTATCCGCCCGGTTGGCGCGCAGCACCGCCAGCAGGACTTTGATGTAAATGCCGCTCGCGGTGGCAAGATACTTGTCCACCACATCCGCCGGCACCGCCACAAAGGAGGAAAATCCTCCCATATTCAGCTCCAGTTCCAATCCGCAGACCTCCGCTCTCAGTACAAATCGCTCACATAAACTGCGTGCAGCTGTTTGCCGTCTTCAAAGCCGCACTGCTTGTAATACTCCTGTCCACCCTCGTCGCAGAGCAGGATTTTTGCCGGGATATCCCAGTAATGAGCCAGCATCCGCTTAATCAGCTCTGTGCCGATCGACTGGCCCTGATACTCCGGATCAACCAACAGGTAATGAAAATAGGCGGTCATAGCGTGGTCGGTGATGGCGTTCATCAACCCCACCAGCCGTTCGCCGTCCCAGGCCGAGTAAACCGTGTCCGAATGCTGCATCGCGGCCACCAGCTTCTGCGGATATCGCCCTGACTCCCAGTTGACGCTCAAAAACAGCCGTTCCAGATCCGCTGCGTGAAAACTTTTACAATCTTTATATTCAATCGCCATCAAAAGGCCCCCTTATCTGTCCAGGAAAAATGATTTGACCAGCGCCGCCGCCTCCCGGATATAACTCGAAGGCACTGTCCAGGCAGGCGTTTCCGCTCCGCAGCATCCGATCTCGCCGTAGCCTGCTCGTTTGGCCAGCATCCGGATCCGGAATGCGTGGAAATCCGAGCTGACAATCCGGATCCGCAGCTCGGTGATCGGTTTGCCGCTGTCTTTTTCGATCAGCTCTTTGGAGTAAAGCAGGTTTTCCATCGTGCTCGTGGAACGCTCCTCCCGAATGATGCGGCTTTCCGGGATTCCCTGTTCCACCAGGTAATCCCCCATCGCTTCGGCTTCCGGAATCAGCTCGTTGTGCCCCTGTCCCCCCGAAACCACAATCGTTTCGCCGGATTCATAAGCAAGCGCCGTATCCATCCGGTTTTGCAGGGTAAGGCTCATCTCATCGCCGCGCAAGCCGGCACCCAGCACCAGCAGGTAATCGGCTGGCTCCCGGTCCTGTTTGGCGGCACCGGCAATAATCAGCCCCTCCAGCACCAGAAATACGGCGAGCCCAGCCGCGGCAAGCGGCAGCAGCACCTTTTTAAGTTTGACCGCAAGCGGTGTTTCCCCAAAACGGTGCTCCAGAATCCCCAATAGCAGCAACACCGCTCCTCCGGCACAAAGCAGGTTGGTGAACGGCACCATCCCCACCGCCGCTGTCGACGCCAGGCAATAAAGAATAACCACTCCGCCTGCCGCAATCAATGTCCATCCGAGCATAACTACCTCCCCACTGCGACCGGGGAGCTCCACGCAATTCGGCCCAGTGCGTCGATTGCCTCCACCCGGATAAAATTTTCGCCCGATTTGAGGGAATAGGTAACATTGGTAAGGCTGTCGCCCTGTATCACCCGCCCGGCCGACCAGACCAAATTGGAGTAGAATATAACTGCCGAAACGGGACTGCAATCTACCTGCACTTTGCCGTCCGAAACCGAAACCGCAAGTTTCGGCCCCTGGGATGCGTAAAACCGTCCCTCCCGCAGTGAAGCAAGGATGGCGCCGGCGGTCAGCTCCGGCGCTTCCACCCAAATAAAGGAGCGGCACTCCTCTCCCGCATAAAGATGGGTGTCGTCCGCTGCAACAAAAGGCAAAAGACTGCCCGCCGCCGCAAGGGTATCGAGAATCCCCGACGAATCAGCGCGGCGGCCGTTCCAGGGCAATCCGGAAAAGGTGTTGTAGACCTCGGCAGCACCCACTCCCCGCAGCTTTTCAATCTCATCCGGCCGGTTGAGCGACCATGCCGGATGCGCCAGCACAGCAAAACCACCCGCTTCCCCGATTGCGTTTAGCACTTCGTTGGCGGTCAGACCTTCTCTTCTTTTTAAAGAAGGTTCCTGCGCCGCCCCAATCGAAACGATATGGTAAATGCCGGTTTCTGCGCGAGCCGCCTTTCCAACATCGTACTCACAGCCCGAAAGCAGCAGGAATCCGTTTTCTTGCCGCGTTTCTAAAAATTTCCAATGGTCGGTGATCGCAAGAAAGTCATATCCGTTCATGCGATAGAGCGCTTCTGCTTCTTTTGGGGATTTCAAGCCGTCCGAACGGGTTGTATGCGTGTGAAGATTTCCTTTCCACCAGCACTTTCCTTCCGCATCCTGATACATGCAATCGCCTCCCATTAAATCTGTACCCTTATTATATCAGGTTTACCTTGTCTTTACAAGTGGAAAAAAGGCCCGATACCCGAACCGGATACCGGACCTTCTCGCATAATCTGGGATTCTCTTATACCACGCCCTGAGCCATCATGGCGTCCGCGATCTTCTCGAAACCGGCAATGTTGGCGCCCATAACCAGGTTGCCTTCGTGGCCGTATTTCTTCGCAGCTTCATCAGCGCTATGGAAGATGTTGATCATAATATCTTTCAGTTTTGCGTCAACTTCCTCAAAGCTCCAGGAATAGCGCATCGAGTTCTGGGACATTTCCAGGCCGGAGGTTGCAACGCCGCCAGCATTAGCAGCTTTTGCGGGCCCAAACAGAACACCAGCGCTCTGGAATGCCTCCACTGCATCGGGGGTAGAAGGCATGTTGGCGCCCTCTGCAACTGCCATGACGCCATTTGCAATCAAAGTTTTAGCAGATTCTCCGTCGAGTTCATTCTGGGTAGCACAAGGCAGCGCTACATCGCAGGGAATGGTCCAAATGCCCTTGCAGCCTTCGGTATAAACAGCGCCGTCCACACGTTTTGCATACTCAGAAATGCGTCCGCGTTCCACCTCTTTGATCTGTTTTACAACATCCAGTTTGATGCCATCTTTGTCGTAGACGTATCCAGAAGAGTCAGAAAGAGCAACCACCTTTGCACCCATTTCCTGTGCCTTTTCGGTAGCATAGATTGCAACATTTCCGGATCCGGAAATGACAACGGTTTTATCCTTCATGGAATCATTCTTCATGCAGCCGAGCATTTCCTGTGTGAAATAAAGCAAGCCATATCCGGTTGCTTCTTTTCTTGCCAGAGAACCGCCATATGTAAGGCCTTTACCAGTCAGTACACCGGTAAACTCGTTGCGAATTTTTTTGTACTGGCCATACATAAAGCCAATTTCACGTCCGCCTACACCGATATCACCCGCAGGAACATCCGTATCCGCGCCAATATGACGGCAGAGCTCTGTCATAAAGCTCTGGCAGAAACGCATAACTTCGCCATCTGATTTGCCTTTGGGATCAAAATCAGAGCCGCCTTTTCCGCCGCCCATGGGAAGACCGGTCAGAGAGTTTTTAAAGCATTGCTCAAATCCAAGGAATTTAATAACAGATTGGTTTACAGACGGATGAAAACGCAGTCCGCCTTTGTATGGGCCAATAGCAGAATTAAACTGTACACGGAAACCACGATTGACCTGTACTTTACCATTATCATCTACCCACGGTACACGGAACTGAACCATTCTTTCAGGCTCTACAATTCGCTCCATAATGCCAGCAGCTTCCAACTCCGGACGCTGTTCTACAACCGGTTCAAACGATTCCAAAACTTCTTGAACCGCCTGAATAAATTCCGGTTCGTTGCCATTCCGTTTCTTCACAGTTTCAAAAACGCGAAGAAGGTATTCATTCTTTAACGCCATACTGGTGACCCCCTGTTTCAAAATATGAGAACATTATACACCCACATCTCTGTTTTTGCAATAGTTTTACTGTAAAAAATTAGTTTTCCGCATATTATACAAAAGATCTTTTGCGTTTTTGAATTCCATCAGCATCCTGCTATTTGCAAGTTCTTGTTTCTAAAATTTCATATTTTCAAAAAAAGAAAAACCCCGGCATAAACCGGGGTTTTGTTTGGCAAAAGAGATTATTCGTTGATCTTGGAAACAACGCCGGAACCAACGGTACGGCCGCCTTCACGAATAGCGAAACGCAGACCTTCTTCGATTGCGATAGGGGTAATCAGCTCAACGTCAAACTCGAGGTTATCGCCGGGCATAGCCATCTCAGTGCCTTCGGGCAGAGTGATGATGCCGGTAACGTCAGTAGTACGGAAGTAGAACTGAGGACGGTAGTTGTTAAAGAAAGGTTTATGACGGCCGCCTTCTTCTTTCTTCAGGACGTATACAGAGCAGTGGAATTTGGTATGAGGATGAATGGTGCCGGGTTTGCAGAGAACCTGACCACGTTCAATCTCAGAACGCTGAACACCACGGAGCAGAGCACCGATGTTGTCACCAGCTTCAGCAAAGTCAAGAAGTTTGCGGAACATTTCAACACCAGTAACGGTGGTTTTCGCTTTTTCTTCTTTCAGGCCGACGATTTCAACTTCGTCACCAACTTTAACAGTACCACGCTCAACACGGCCGGTAGCAACGGTGCCGCGTCCGGTGATGGTGAAGACGTCTTCAACAGGCATCAGGAAGGGCTTGTTGTCGTCACGCTCAGGAGTGGGGATCCACTCGTCAACAGCATCCATCAGTTCGAGGATCGGTTTGTAAGCGGGGTTGTTAATATCTTCGGGAGCTTCCAGAGCAGCCAGCGCAGAACCACGGATGATGGGGGTGTCGTCGCCGGGGAAGTCATACTCGTTCAGCAGTTCACGAATTTCCATTTCAACGAGGTCGAGCAGCTCTTCGTCGTCAACCTGGTCGCATTTGTTCATGAACACAACGATATAAGGCACGCCAACCTGACGGGAGAGCAGGATGTGCTCACGGGTCTGAGGCATGGGACCGTCAGAAGCGGAAACAACCAGAATAGCGCCGTCCATCTGAGCAGCACCGGTGATCATGTTTTTAACATAGTCAGCATGGCCGGGGCAGTCAACGTGAGCGTAGTGACGCTTGTCGGTCTCATACTCAACGTGAGCGGTGTTGATTGTGATACCACGAGCTCTTTCTTCAGGAGCTTTATCGATCATGTCATAAGCTTCAAATTTAGCCTTGCCCTGCATAGCCAGAGTTTTGGTGATAGCAGCGGTCAGGGTGGTTTTGCCGTGGTCAACGTGTCCGATTGTACCAATGTTTACATGGGGTTTGGTACGTTCAAATTTCTGTTTTGCCATTTGGATTTTCCTCCTTTAATTTTCAGGTTATTTGGGAAAGCACGCAGTGATTATGCCTGCTTTGCTCTCTTAGAGATAATGTCTTCCGAAACGGATTTCGGTACTTCGGTGTAATGGCTCGGTTCCATTGTATACTGACCACGTCCCTGTGTCTTAGAACGAAGGTCGGTAGCATAGCCGAACATTTCCGACAGCGGAACCATTGCGCGGATCTCTTCCACACCGTTTCTGGCTTCCATACCCTGGATCTGGCCACGGCGGGAGTTCAAGTCGCCAATAACATCGCCCATGTACTGTTCCGGGACAATGACAACAACTTTCATAATAGGCTCAAGGATAACAGGGTTACCTTTACGCAGAGCGTCTTTCAACGCCATAGAACCGGCAATCTTAAATGCCATTTCAGAGGAGTCGACTTCATGGTAAGAACCGTCGTACAGCTCAACGCGGATATCTACAACAGGATAGCCCGCGAGAACACCAGACTGCATTGCGCCCTGGATACCGGCGTCAACAGCGGGAATATATTCCTTCGGAATTGCACCGCCGACAACCTTATTCTCAAATTCGTAGCCTTTTCCTGCCTCGTTCGGGTAAACGCGAATCTTAACATGACCGTATTGACCTTTACCACCAGACTGACGAGCGTATTTACACTCAACATCAGTTTCCTTGCGGATTGTCTCACGATAAGCAACCTGGGGCTTACCGACATTTGCTTCTACCTTGAACTCACGAAGCAGACGGTCAACAATAATTTCCAGATGGAGCTCGCCCATACCAGCAATAATGGTCTGGCCGGTTTCTTCATCGGTGTAAGTGCGGAAAGTGGGGTCTTCTTCAGCGAGCTTCGCGAGAGCAATACCCATCTTTTCCTGGCTTGCCTTGGTTTTCGGCTCGATTGCAACGCGGATAACGGGCTCCGGGAACTCCATGGATTCCAAAATAACTTCATGTTTGGGATCGCAGAGGGTATCACCGGTAGTGGTCTGCTTCAAGCCAACCGCAGCCGCAATATCGCCAGCGTAGCAGGTTTCGATATCCTGGCGATGGTTTGCATGCATCATCAGAATACGGCCCATTCTTTCGGATTTGCCCTTGGTTGCGTTGTATACGGTTGCGCCCGCATCAACGGTACCGGAGTAAACACGGAAGAAGCAGAGTTTCCCGACAAAGGGGTCGGTCATAATCTTAAATGCCAAAGCGGAGAACGGTTCTGTATCCGAAGAATGCCGAACAGTTTCCTCGCCGGTTTCCGGATCGATACCTTTGATTGGCGGGATATCGATTGGAGAAGGCATATAATCAACGATTGCATCCAAAAGTTTCTGAACGCCTTTGTTGCGGTAAGCGGTACCGCAGCAAACCGGAACCAGTGTGTTATCAATAGTCGCAGCACGCAGTCCCTTTTTGAGTTCCTCAATAGAAAGTTCCTCTTCTTCAAGGTACTTTTCCATCAGGTCATCATTGGTTTCTGCAATTGCTTCTACCATTTCCGCATGATATTGTTCCGCTTTTTCTACCATATCCGCAGGGATATCGGTGACAGAAATGTCGTTGCCCAATTCGTCGTTATAAATGTAGGCTTTCATTTCCATCAGGTCGATAATACCGACAAAAGTATCCTCTGCGCCAATAGGAAGCTGAATCGGAACCGGGTGACATTTCAATCGATCCTTCATCATGTTGATAACATTGTAGAAGTCTGCACCCATGATGTCCATCTTATTCACAAAAGCCATGCGAGGAACCTTGTAATTGCTCGCCTGATGCCATACGGTTTCAGACTGAGGCTCTACGCCGCCTTTTGCACAGAACACGGTCACCGAACCATCCAGAACGCGGAGAGAACGCTCCACTTCTACTGTAAAGTCAACGTGGCCGGGAGTATCGATAATATTGATGCGATGGCCTTTCCAGAAAGCAGTCGTAGCAGCAGAAGTAATCGTAATACCCCGTTCCTGCTCCTGCGCCATCCAGTCCATCGTCGCAGTACCCTCATGGGTGTCGCCGATCTTGTGCGTTTTGCCGGTATAATACAGAATACGCTCGGTTGCGGTGGTCTTTCCTGCGTCGATGTGAGCCATTATACCAATATTACGAGTCATTTCGAGAGATACGTCTCTTGGCATAATATCCTCCTATTTGAATATAAAATGCGGCCCGGAATGTGGGCCGCCGTACCGGATGCTGTCATCCGGACTCTTACAGTGGTAACTCGATTACCATCTGTAATGCGCGAACGCCTTGTTGGCCTCTGCCATCTTATGAGTATCCTCACGTTTCTTGCAGGCACCGCCAGTATTGTTCAGCGCGTCCATGATCTCACCAGCCAGACGCTCCTTCATGGTCTTTTCAGAACGGTTTCTGGAATAAGTGGTGAGCCATCTCAAGCCCAGAGTTTGTCTGCGCTCAGGACGAACTTCCATCGGAACCTGGTAGGTTGCACCACCGACACGGCGGGATTTAACCTCCAGAACGGGCATGATGTTTTCAAGAGCCTCCTGGAATGCTTCGAGAGCATCCTTGCCAGTTTTCTCGCCTACGATTTCAAATGCACCGTAAACAATCTTCTGAGCAACGCCCTTTTTGCCGTCATACATCACGTTGTTGATCAGACGGGTTACAAGTTTGGAATTATACATCGGATCGGGCAAAACATCGCGTTTTGCAATTTGACCTCTTCTTGGCACTTTACTTCCCTCCTTCACAGAATGAATTCATCGGTACTCGAAAGTAAAAACCCTCGTCAGCCCAATAGGAGCTTTTGCACAACGCGTTTTGCATTATGAGAAAAGCTGCCATCAGCCGAAAGGTTCCCAGCAACTGCTGGAAGCTTACTTCTTCGCACCAGCTTTCGGACGCTTGGCACCGTATTTGGAACGGCCCTGCATTCTTCCGTTTACGCCCTGGGTATCCAGAGTTCCGCGGATGATGTGGTAACGCACACCAGGCAGGTCCTTAACACGGCCGCCTCTGATCAGAACAACGGAGTGTTCCTGCAGATTGTGTCCGACGCCGGGGATATAAGCGGAAACTTCCATCCCGTTGCTGAGCCGGACTCTTGCGATTTTACGAAGCGCAGAGTTCGGTTTTTTCGGGGTCTGGGTTCTAACCGCAGTGCAGACGCCGCGTTTCTGAGGAGAACTCTGATCGGTAGGCTCCTTTTTCATGGAGTTGTAACCACGGTTCAGCGCAGGAGCGGTGGACTTATACTGCTGCATCTCTCTGCCTTTTCTTACAAGCTGGTTAAAGGTTGGCATATGGCACCTCCTTACTTATTTGTTTATGTCCGGGAATCTTTGGAATATTCATCCCTAACATACTTGTTCATTGTATCATGATTTCGTCAGAATGTCAACAGTTTCCACAAAAAAACAGGGACGAAAGCGCCCCCGTTTTTTTGTCCGTTTCTGTGGATTTTGATTAAACGCCTTCCGAAAGGTCGCCGTCCTGCCGGACCGGGACCACTTCAACATCATTGTAGCAGCTCATACCAGTACCAGCCGGAATCAGCTTACCAATGATGACGTTTTCTTTCAAGCCCATCAAATGGTCAACCTTGCCTTTGATCGCAGCTTCGGTCAATACCTTTGTGGTTTCCTGGAAGGAAGCAGCCGACAAGAAGCTTTCGGTTGCAAGCGAAGCCTTGGTGATACCGAGCAGCACAGGCTCAAAGGTAATCAGATGGATATCCTCTTCACCCGCAGCGGCACGCTCCTCCAGACGACGGTTTTCCTGATAAATGTCGCCGCGATCCATGATCGAGCCGGAAAGCAGCTCCGTCGAACCCGGATCCACGATGCGAACCTTTTTCATCATCTGCCGGACGATAACCTCAATATGTTTGTCGTTGATATCAACACCCTGCAGCCGGTAGGTCTTCTGCACCTCGGCAATCAGGTAATTCTGCATATCCTGTTCGCCCTTGACAGCCAAAAGGTCATGCGGGTTGATCGCACCTTCGGTCAGTGAATCGCCGGCTGCAATCACCTGTCCTTCTTTTACTTTGATCTTAAAGCCGTAAGGAATCGGATAGCGCCGTTCTTCCACCGAATCATAGACGACGATCACGCGCTGATGCTTTTCCTCATCAAAACGGATGGTACCGGAAATTTCAGCAAGAATGGCACTATTTTTCGGCTTGCGGGCTTCGAACAGCTCGGCAACACGCGGAAGACCTTGGGTGATATCTTCGGCGTTCGCAATACCGCCGGTGTGGAAGGTACGCATGGTCAGCTGGGTACCAGGCTCACCGATCGACTGAGCTGCAATAACACCAACAGCCTCGCCGACCGCAACGGGTTTGCCGTTTGCAAGGTTGGCGCCATAGCAGTGCGCACAAATACCCTGGGTGGAGCGACAGGTAAGGATCGAACGGATCTTAACCTTTTCTACGCCGGTCGCGCAGATCTTTTCCGCATCCTTATCGTCCATAATTTTGTCTTTGGAAACCAGGACTTCCCCGGTGTTGGGATCACGGAAATCTTCCACCAGGTAGCGGCCCTGCAGACGCTCGGAGAGCGACTCGATCAGCTCGTTGCCTTCGCGGATGTCGTAAACCCAGATACCCTCGGAAGTGCCGCAGTCATCCTGACGGATGATGACATCCTGAGAAACGTCAACCAGACGGCGGGTCAGGTAACCGGAGTCCGCGGTACGGAGCGCGGTATCGGCCAGACCTTTACGGGCGCCACGGGAGGAGATGAAATATTCAAGGATGTTCAAGCCTTCGCGGTAGTTTGCCTTGATGGGCATTTCGATAGTAGTACCGGAGGTGTTTGCAATCAGTCCGCGCATACCGGCGAGCTGGCGCAGGTTGTTAATAGAACCACGCGCTCCGGAGTCCGCCATCATATAAATGGGGTTGAATTTATCGAGGTTTTTCTGGAATGCTTCGGTGACCTGGTCGGTCGCGTCGTTCCAGATCTTGATCACGTGGTTGGTCCGCTCCTGGGCGGTAATCAAACCGCGCTCATACTGACGGACAACCTTAAGGTTCGCCTTTTCGGCTTCCGCGATGATATCTTTCTTTTCTGCCGGAACCGAAGCGTCGCAAACTGCAACAGTAATACCGCTTCGGGTGGAATATTTGTAGCCCTGCGCTTTGATGCGGTCCAAAACCTCGGAGGTTTTGGCGGTGCCGTGGATCCGGATGCAGCGCTCGATGATCTTTCCGAGTGTCTTTTTGGTGACAAGGAAGGATACTTCCAGCTCAAATTGGTTTTCGGGCTTGGAGCGATCGACAAAACCAAGGTTCTGCGGAATCGGATCGTTGAAGATCAGCCGGCCAACTGTGGTGTCAATGACGCGGCTCTGGTTGCCCTTGGTCATCCGGACTTTGATCTTGGCGTGGAGGGTAACGACACCTTCCTGGTACGCCATCAGCGCTTCATTGACGTCGCGGAAGACCTTGCCTTCGCCGGGTTCGCCTTCTTTAACCAAAGTCAGGTAGTAGGAACCGAGCACCATGTCCTGAGTAGGAACGGCAACCGGGCGTCCATCAGAAGGTTTCAGAAGGTTGTTCGCCGCCAGCATCAGGAAGCGTGCTTCCGCCTGCGCTTCGGCAGAAAGCGGGACGTGAACCGCCATCTGGTCACCGTCGAAGTCCGCGTTGAACGCAGTACAAACCAACGGATGCAGCTTGAGAGCGCGGCCTTCTACCAGAACAGGCTCAAACGCCTGGATACCCAGACGGTGCAGTGTCGGCGCACGGTTCAGGAGGACAGGATGGTCCTTGATGACGATTTCCAGCGCGTCCCAAACCTCGGGACGGGCGCGGTCCACCATCTTGCGGGCGGATTTGATGTTATTGGCGGCGCCGGTTTCCACCAGACGCTTCATTACAAAAGGTTTGAAGAGCTCAAGTGCCATCTCTTTCGGGAGACCGCACTGATACATCTTCAGTTCCGGACCAACGACGATAACCGAACGGCCGGAATAGTCAACACGTTTACCGAGCAGGTTCTGACGGAAACGGCCCTGTTTCCCTTTCAGCATATCCGAAAGGGATTTGAGCGGACGGTTGTTGGGACCGGTGACCGGACGGCCGCGGCGGCCATTGTCGATCAGGGCATCCACCGCTTCCTGCAGCATCCGCTTCTCGTTGCGGACGATGATGTCCGGCGCGTTGAGTTCCAAAAGGTGCTGCAAACGGTTGTTGCGGTTGATGACGCGGCGGTAGAGGTCGTTCAGGTCGGAGGTCGCAAAACGGCCGCCGTCCAACTGAACCATCGGGCGGATATCCGGGGGGATAACCGGGATGACGTCCAGGATCATCCACTCCGGCTTGTTGCCGGAAAGGCGGAACGCTTCGACACATTCCAAACGCTTCAGAATCCGGATCTTTTTCTGGCCGGAGGACTCGCTCAGCTGCTGCTTCAGTTCAGTGGAAAGGGTTTCCAGATCCAGCTCGTGGAGCAGTTCCTTGATCGCCTCAGCGCCCATGCCGGCTTTGAAATCGTCCTCATATTTTTCCCGCATGTCTGCATACTCTTTTTCGGTGAGCAGCTGCCCTTTCTCCATCGGGGTGCGGCCGGGATCGATGACGATATATTTGGCAAAGTAGAGCACTTCTTCCAGACGGCGCGGAGAAATGTCCAGAATCAGGCCCATCCGGGACGGAATCCCCTTGAAATACCAGATGTGAGAAACGGGAGCCGCCAGCTCAATATGGCCCATCCGTTCCCGGCGAACCTTGGAACGGGTGACCTCAACGCCGCACTTGTCGCAGATTTTACCCTTATAACGGAGGCGTTTATATTTGCCGCAGTGGCATTCCCAGTCTTTGGTAGGCCCAAAAATGCGCTCACAGAACAGGCCGTCGGTTTCCGGTTTCAGGGTGCGGTAATTGATGGTTTCCGGCTTTTTGACTTCTCCATGGGACCATTCCCGGATCTGTTCGGGTGAAGCCAGGCCGATTTTGATAGACTCAAATACGTTAAATTCCAATTGCTACCCCTTCTTCCATTAAAAATCTTCGTCCATATCATCGCTGTCCAGGGCAAAATCTACGCCCTCATCGGACTCCTCAAAATCCTCATCGTCAAAATCGCTGCTTTCGTCAGCATCGTTATCCGTATCATCGTCATCCGGTGTATCGGAATCGTCCACATACTCATTGAGCTCATCATAATCCGATTCTTCGGCGCTCCGGAAGCTGATATCTTCATCATCCTCAAAGGTCTGCTTAAGGTCGATCTCCTGATTGTCGCGGTCGAGAACCTTGACATCCAAACCGAGAGACTGCAGCTCTTTAATCAGCACCTTGAAGGATTCCGGCGTGCCGGACTGCGGCACATTGTGGCCTTTGACGATGGATTCATAAGTCTTGACACGTCCGACCACGTCGTCCGATTTGACGGTCAGAATTTCCTGCAGGGTGTAAGCGGCGCCGTATGCTTCGAGCGCCCAAACCTCCATCTCACCGAAACGCTGTCCGCCGAACTGCGCCTTACCGCCCAAAGGCTGCTGGGTGACCAGGCTGTACGGACCGGTAGAACGCGCGTGAATCTTATCATCAACCAGATGGTGGAGTTTTAAGAAGTACATGATGCCAACGGTGACGCGATTGTCAAACGGTTCGCCGGTACGGCCATCATACAGAACAGTTTTTCCGTCTTCGGCAAGGCCCGCTTCCTTCAGGCAGGCGCGGATATCCTCCTCACGCGCGCCGTCGAAAACAGGAGTCATAATCTTCCAGCCGAGCGCCTTGGCAGCATAGCCGAGGTGTACCTCGAGCACCTGTCCGATGTTCATACGGGACGGTACACCCAACGGGTTCAGCACGATGTCCAGCGGAGTGCCGTCCGGCAGGAAAGGCATATCTTCCTGCGGCAGGATGCGGGAAACAACACCCTTGTTTCCGTGACGGCCCGCCATCTTGTCGCCGACCGAGATCTTGCGCTTCTGCGCGATATAGCAGCGGACGACAGTATTGACGCCGGCAGCCAGCTCATCGCAGTTTTCGCGGGTAAAGACCTTGACATCGACAATGATGCCATATTCGCCGTGCGGAACGCGCAGTGAAGTATCGCGGACCTCACGCGCCTTTTCACCAAAGATGGCGCGGAGCAGCCGCTCCTCTGCGGTCAACTCGGTTTCACCCTTGGGCGATACTTTACCAACCAGAATGTCGCCCGAACGCACCTCGGCGCCGATGCGGATGATGCCGCGCTCGTCGAGGTCTTTCAGGGCATCCTCACCAACATTGGGGATGTCGCGGGTGATCTCTTCCGGCCCGAGTTTGGTGTCACGGGTTTCGGTTTCGTATTCTTCAATATGAATCGAGGTGTACACGTCGTCCCGCACGATCTTTTCGTTGATCAGAACGGCGTCCTCGTAGTTGTAGCCTTCCCAGGTGGTAAAGCCGATCAGCGCGTTCTTACCGAGCGCGATCTCGCCCTGGTCGGTTGCGGGACCGTCCGCAATTACCTGTCCCTTTTTCACCTGCTCGCCGGCAGATACGATGGGTCGCTGGTTGATGCAGGTGCCCTGGTTGGAACGCATAAATTTGATGATCTGGTAGTTGCGCAGATCGCCGCTGGTCTCCCGAATGGTGATCTGGCGGGCATCAACGCTTTCGACCACGCCGTCTTCTTTGGCAAGGACGCAGACGCCGGAGTCAACCGCAGCCTTGTATTCAATACCGGTTCCAACGATCGGAGAATCGGTAACGAGCAGCGGCACAGCCTGACGCTGCATGTTCGCGCCCATCAGCGCACGGTTTGCGTCGTCATTTTCCAGGAAGGGGATCATGGCGGTCGCAACCGAAACCATCATTCTGGGCGAAACGTCCATATAATCGACGCGCTTGCTGTCAACCTCCAGAATCTGGTCGCGGTAACGGCAGCTGACACGCGGATTGGCAAAATGATTGTCCTCGGTAAGAGGTGCATTCGCCTGCGCCACGACGAATTCATCTTCCAGATCGGCGGTCATGTAGTCCACATGATCGGTCACAACGCCGGTTTCCTTGTCCACGCGGCGGTAGGGCGCTTCGATGAAGCCGTACTCGTTGATGCGGGCAAAGGTCGCAAGGTAGGAGATCAGACCGATGTTCGGACCTTCGGGGGTTTCAATTGGGCACATCCGTCCGTAGTGCGAATAGTGTACGTCACGAACCTCGAAGGACGCGCGGTCACGCGACAGACCGCCAGGACCCAGCGCGGACAGACGGCGCTTGTGGGTGAGCTCAGCCAGAGGGTTATTCTGGTCCATGAACTGCGAAAGCGGCGAGGAGCCGAAAAACTCCTTGATGGCGGCCACCACAGGGCGGATGTTGATGAGCGCCTGCGGGGTGACCGAGCCGTTTTCCTGCGCCTGCAAGGTCATGCGCTCGCGGATGACACGCTCCATCCGGGAAAAGCCGATCCGGAACTGGTTCTGGAGCAGCTCGCCAACCGGGCGGATGCGGCGGTTGCCGAGGTGGTCGATGTCGTCCACGGTGCCGATGCCGTAAGCCAGGCAGTTCATGTAGTTGATGGACGCAATGATGTCGTCCTTGATGATGTGCTTGGGAATCAGGCGGTTCAGATTGGTGCGGACCAGCTCGATGCGTTCCGCCGGATCGTCAGTCTGTTCCAGGATTTCCTTCAACACTTTGAAACGGACCTTTTCCCGGACCTCGATATCGGTGCCGGAAAGGTCGATATAGTCGGCAATATCCACCATACCGTTGGAAATGACCTTGATATCCTTCTGCTCGGTGCGGATGTAAACGGTATCCACACCGGCACGTTCGATCATCTTGGCCTTTTCCCGGGTGAGGACTTCGTTTTCCTCCGCGATGATTTCGCCGGTCAGCTCGTTGACAACCGGCTGCGCCAGGGTGTGGCCCGCAATCCGGACGCCCATCGCCAGCTTTTTGTTGTATTTGTAGCGGCCAACTTTGGAAAGGTCATAGCGGCGCTCGTCGAAGAGCAGCGGAACCAGGTGCTTGATAGCGGATTCCTGGGTAGGCGGCTCGCCGGGACGCAGCTTGCGGTAAACTTCGAGCAGCGCCTCGTCGCCGTTTTTGGTGGTATCCTTGCCCTGCAGCGTTGTCACAATGGTGTCACAGTCGCCAAAGATCTCCAAAACCTCTGCGTCGGTGCCCATATTATCGGTCAGTGCGCATTTAAAGTTGTCCGAAATCTGCTCGGTTGTCACATCGTCGCGGACGCGCAGCAGCGCACGGATAAAGACGGTAATCGGGATTTTACGGTTTTTGTCAATGCGGACATAGAAAATGTCGCTTGAATCGGTTTCATATTCCAGCCAGGCGCCGCGGTTGGGGATGACGGTGGATTTGAAGAGCTTTTTGCCGGTTTTATCGAACGCATCATCAAAATACACACCGGGAGAACGGACCAGCTGCGAAACAATGACGCGCTCGGCGCCGTTGATGATAAAGGTGCCGCTGTCGGTCATCAGCGGGAAATTCCCCATGAAGATTTCCTGTTCGTTGACTTCGCCTGTTTCCTTGTTGAGCAGGCGCGCCCGCACATGGAGGGGGGCGTCATAGGTCACGTCACGCACCTTGCATTCCGTCACCGAGTACTTGGGGGTTTCCTCCAAACGGTAATCGATAAAGTCCAGAACAAGGTTCCCGGTATAATCCGTAATCGCGGAAATATCCTGGAACACCTCTTTCAGCCCCTGATTCAAAAACCATTTGTAGGAATTTACCTGCACTTCGATGAGGTTGGGCATTTCCAGCACTTCACCGATGCGGGCAAAGCTCATACGGGTGTTTTTTCCGACCTGCACAGGCTTGACATTCACCATAGGCTTTCATCACTCCATTCATCTATTTCGAGAACGCAAAACACAAGTTTTCACCTTTTTGAAGCTGCCGCCCGAAAAAAGCAAAAACCTGTTTTCTGCCCCGCGTCCTCCATCCACGCTCTTTGTGCATTTAATACAAATTGCGCCGCGAAAGTCAAGATAATTTCTGCACAAATCATCATGCGGAAATTCTGACATTTTTCACAGCGAACCCTTAGTTAAGGCACAAGATTCCATTTTGATACAGTATATCATTATACAACAATATTTTCCCCGTGTCAACACCCATTTCAAATTTTTCCCTCTTTTTTTTCGGGAGAATTTTTCCACGTCCCGCCGCGCGCATATTCCCGCGGGGATATTCCCTCGATCCGCCGGAATACCCGCGAAAAGTAAAGAGGATCCCGAAACCCGCAGGAGACGGCGACTTCCCCCACCGAAAGGGAGGTATTCCGGAGGAGCGACGCGGCCTCCTGGATCCGGCAGCGGATCAGAAACTGGGCCGGCGCCATCCCGAGTTCCGCCGAAAACACCCGATAAAGATGGCTTTCACTCACCCCGACAAAATCGGCAACATCCCGCACCCCGATGTCCCGGCTGAAATTCCGGCTGATAAAGGCGGCGGCCTTGTCCACATACTGGCGGGCGGTTGTTGTCCGCCCGACCGAAGCGTGCGCCATCAGCTCCCCCAAAAAGAGGTAAAGCCGTCCCAGCATCCGCGCCTCACTGGCCGGTGAGCTGCCCCGCGCGTCATAGATATCCAGCAGCCGGCGGCGGATCTCCTCGCCGTTTTCGGGTTTATACACCCGCGCTCCATTCGCGAACGGGGTGGAGTGGATGAGCCGGTGTGCTTCGGCTCCGTTAAACCCCACCCACCAGTACACCCAGGGGTTTTGGGCGTCCGCGGCATAGGCTGCCAGCTCGCCGGGGCGGATGAGAAAGAGCGTCCCCGACCCGATTAAAAACTCCCCTTCCGGCACTGTGAGCCGGCCTTCCCCCTCGGTCACCAGATGAAACAGATAGTGGTCGCGGGTGGCAGGGCCCCAGGTGTAACCAGCTTCGCATCGCTGGTAGCCGGTGTTGTACACCCCAAGCGAAAGGTTCTCCTGTTTCTCCATTTTATACGAGTATTTGAAGAAATCACGCTCCATCTTCCCCGCCCCCATTTCCTTTTTCTTCCTTATTATATATTGTACCGGATTGAGCGGAAAAATGCAAGATAAATCCATATTTTCGATACTCCCGCCGGTTGCGGGCAACACGCTTTTGCGGTATGATAAAAATAACAAGTTTGATTCGATCGATTCCGCGCTTTTTTGACAATCTGCAAGGAGGCTCCCTTATGAATGCTGCTGCTTTAAAACAATGGATCGCCAACGGCAAACTGGATGAAAAATTTGCCGTTTTATATGGAAAAGAACAAATTCCCGCCCAGAAAGCCCGCTATATCGAAGCGGTGGACGCTTTTGTCGGGCTGTACGGCGACCGCAACAACCTCACCCTCTTTTCGGCGCCCGGCCGCACCGAGATCGCCGGCAACCACACCGACCACAACCACGGCCGTGTTGTCGCCGCCAGCGTCAACCTGGACGTCATCGCCGTCGTTTCGGCCAATGAAACCGGCACCATCCGCATCCAGTCCAAAGGCTACAAGATGGACACGGTGGAGATTTCCGACATGGAAATCAAGCCCGAAGAGGACAACAAGGCCATCGCCCTCATCCGCGGCGTTGTTTCCCGCTTTCAGCAGAAGGGCTTTGCGGTCTGCGGTCTCGACGCCTACACCACCTCCAACGTTCTGAAAGGCTCCGGACTCTCCTCCTCCGCCGCGTTTGAGGTGCTGGTCGGCACGATTTTAAACTACACCGCCAACAACGGCGCGGTGAGTCCGGTCGAAATCGCCAAATACTCCCAGTACGCCGAAAACGTCTATTTCGGCAAGCCGAGCGGCCTGATGGACCAGATGGCAAGCTCGGTCGGCAGCGCCATCACCATTGATTTTGCCGACACCGAAAACCCCATTATCGAAAAGATGGATTTTGATTTGAACGACATGGGCTGCGCCCTCTGCATCGTCGATGTAGGCGGCAACCACGCCGACCTCACCCACGAATACGCCGCCATCCCCGCCGAAATGAAAGCAGTTGCGGCTTTCTTCGGCAAAGAGGTGCTGCGTGGCGTTACCTATCGGGAGCTCTTGGACAACGCGCCCGCCATCCGGGAAAAATGCGGCGACCGCGCTTTCCTCCGCGCTTTCCACTTTATCAACGAAAACGAACGGGTGGGCGAAATTGTCGAAGCCATCCGGAAGAAAGACTACGAAACCTTTCAAAAACTGATTATCGAATCGGGCAACTCCTCTTTCCGTTATCTCCAGAATGTTTACGCAAGCTCCGCGCCCCAGGAACAGGGGATGAGCGTGGCCCTTGCCATCGCCGAGAAGGTGCTTTCCGGCTGCGGAGCCTGGCGCGTCCACGGCGGCGGTTTTGGCGGCACCACCCAGAACTTTGTCCCCTTTGAAAAGGTGGAGGAATTCCGCCGCGAAATCGAGGGCGTTTTTGGCGAAGGAAGCTGCCACATTCTCTCCATCCGTCCGCTCGGCGGCACACAGGTTCTGTAAAATTACCATCATCAAGAAAGGAAGATTCGCATGGCCGAACTGCGCTACAACCCCATTACCAAAGACTGGGTGATGGTCGCCTCCCACCGGCAGGCACGCCCCCAGATGCCCAAAGACTGGTGTCCCTTCTGCCCCGGCTCCGGAAAAGTGCCGGACGAGGGCTTTGACGTTCTCCGCTACCCGAACGACTTCCCCGCTCTGCGCCAGGATCCCCCCGAACCCGACGATGTGGCAGGCGGTCTCTTTGAAACCCGTCCCGCCTACGGCAAATGCGAGGTCATCCTCTATTCCGACCAGCACACCGCTTTCTTAAAAGATCTCGACGACGGCCATGTCCACAAGCTCGCCCACCTCTGGCGGGAGTGCTTTGACGACATGAAGTCGGATGAGAAGATCAAATATGTTTTCATCTTTGAAAACCGCGGCGATGTCGTCGGCGTTACCATGCCCCATCCCCACGGCCAGGCCTACGGCTACTCCTTCCACCCCAAAAAGATCAGGGAGGAGCTGGAAGGAGCCGGCGAATACTACGAAAAAGAGGGCAAGTGCCTCTTCTGCGACCTGCTCGCCCAGGAAATCGAGGACGGACGGCGGATCATCTTCCGGAACGAATATTTTACCGTCTATGTGCCGTTCTTCTCCCCCATCACCTACGGCGTTCATGTCACCGCCAACCGCCATGTTTCCGACTTAGGCCAGATGACCGAGCAAGAGCTGAATGCCCTCGGCGAAACCATCCGCGACTGCGCCGGAATGTACGATTCCCTTTTTGACATGCCGTTCCCCTATATGATGTGCATGCACAACGCACCGGTCAACAGCGGCGATCATCCCGAATACCACTTCCATGTCGAATTCTTCCCGCCCATGCGCGCCGCCGACAAGCAGCAGTTCTTTGCTTCCTCCGAAACCGGCGTTGGCGCCTGGTGCAACCCCACCTGCCCCGAGCAAAAGGCCGAAGAGCTGCGGGAAGCCTACAAAAAATTCCGCGCAGGCAAATAACCCAAACAAAAAGAGCGAAGGCTTTACCGCTTTCGCTCTCTTGTCATTTTCAGAGGCTGCTTTCCGGGGGCGTGTCATACTCCCGGAGCGGCTTTTCCATCCAGATCACATCCAGCCACCGCCCGTCCTTGTAGCCATCTTTGTGGAAGACGCCGGCTTCCTGGAAGCCAAACGCCCGGTGCAGGCTGACACTCGGCTCGTTCGGCAGCGTGATGCAGGCAAAGGCGGTATAGAGCGGGTAACGACGCAGCTCCTCAAAAAGCCGGGTGTAAAGTGCGCGGCCAATCCCCTTATGGTGAGCATCCATCGCAACATAAATCGAAACGTCGGCGCTGTACCGGTAGGCGGCACGCTCCTTGTGGCGGGACGCATAGGCATAGCCGAGGATCTTCCCGTCCTGCTCACAGACAAAATAGGGGTATTCCTTTTGGATAGCGGCAACCCGCTCTGAAAACGCTTCCACCGTGGGAACCTCCGTTTCAAAGGTAATCACCGTATCGGTAATATATGGCGCGTAAACGCGCAGGATTCCTTCCGCGTCCGCCGGAGTGGCGGGCCGTATCTGCCAATTCATTCCCAATCCCTCCAGTCCATTTTCATTCCTATTCTACCAAAAAGGCGCTTTCCAGTCAACTACAGCTCTGATAAGGAGGACTTTTATGACCACCGAAACCCATATCACCGTCCGCTACGCCGAAACCGACCAGATGGGCATCACCCATCATTCGGTCTACCCCATCTGGTTTGAAGCCGCCCGCAGCGACTGGGTGAAACAGCTCGGCATCACCTATGCTCAACTGGAAAAAATGGGGGTGATGACCCCGATGTCCACCCTTGAATGCAAATACACCGGCGTTTCCCGTTATGACGACAATCTGATTGTCCGCTGCTTTTTAACCGAGCTTTCCCCCGCCCGCATCCGCTTTGACTACCAGGTCATCCGGGAAGGAGAGGAAACCCCCATCTGCACCGGCTCCACCCTCCACGCCTGGGTGGACGCCGAAACCTTCCGCCCGGTCAGCATGAAAAAACGGTTTCCCGATATTTATGACAAGCTTTCCGGGATGATCGAACCCCGGCAATGCCGCTTGTAATCCCGCCGCGTTTGTGCTATCATGATATCAAACGGAAAGGAGATGACCATATGACCAAAATCGCGAAATGCTATCGCCAGGACTTCCCGCCCTGCATCTTTGCAGGCAGGCTCTGCCCCGAGGGCGTGACACCCCCCGCTTTCTGGGGCGAATGGTTTGAAAACGGACTGTTTGAGCCGCTCGAACAGCTTCTCACGCCGGAATTTGGCGAAGCTTATCCGGATACCGACGCCTATGTCGGACTGATTTGCCTCAAAGACGGCAAATCCGAATACCGGATCGGCATGTTCCTGCCCGAAAATGCCGCAGTGCCGGAAGGATATGAAGCATTCCCTCTGCCGCACCGGAAAGCCGGCGTCTGCTGGGTACAGGGTACCGAGGACGCCGTTTACGGACAGGAGGAAGCCTGCCGGAACGCACTCGCCGAATCCGGAATGAAACTCCGCACCGAACCGGACGGCGCGCTCTGGTATTTTGAGCGGTATGGCTGCCCGCGGTTCACTACGCCGGACCAAAACGGCGAGGTCATTCTGGACATCGGATTTTTTGTGGAATAAATTTCCCAGAGGAGGTAACTTTTCCCCATGCAGTTTGAAGAAATGTTGGCAAAATACGCGGAACTGATCGTCCGTTCCGGCATCAATATCCAAAAAGGGCAGGTGCTTTGCATCAACGCCCCCATCTCGGCCGCGCCGCTCGTCCGGCTGGCCGCCAAATCCGCCTATGGGGCGGGCGCTGCCGAAGTCGTTGTCCGTTGGAGCGACGAAGCCCTTTCCCGCCTGAAATATGACTATGCCCCGCTCTCCCGCTTTGAAGAGGTGCCGGAGTGGTTCTCGGCTTACAACAACGGATATGCCGCCGAAGGAGCTGGCTTCCTCTCGATTGATTCGGCCGATCCGGATGCCTTTGCCGGTGTCGATCCCAAAAAGCCGGCCGCCTGGGTGAAGGCGGTTCATGCCGTCTGCAAGCCTTTTTATGACAGCCTCGATCTTGGGAAAAACCGCTGGTGCATCGCGGCGGCTCCCTCCCCCGCCTGGGCGAAAAAAGTCTTCCCCGGTGAAACGGAGGAAAAAGCGGTCTCCCTCCTCTGGGAAGCCATCTTCAAGGCCGTCCGGGCGAATACCCCCGATCCCGCCGCAGCCTGGGAGGAGCACCGCCGGAGCTTCCAGCAGAAAATCGAGCGGCTGAACACCCTCCAGCTTGACCGGCTGCACTACCGGAACAGTCTGGGCACCGACCTTATCATCGGAATGCCGGAAAACCACCTGTGGGCAGGCGGCGGCGCCGAAACAACCGATGGCGTTTACTACTTCCCCAATATGCCCACCGAGGAAATTTTTGCCAGCCCGGACAAGGACCGCGCCGACGGCATTGTCTACAGTGCGCTGCCCCTCAACTATCAGGGAACGCTGATCGACCGCTTCTGGCTCAAATTTGAAAAGGGCCGCATCGTCGACTTCGGCGCCGAAAAGGGCTACGACACCCTCAAGGCGCTCATCGAAACCGACGAAGGCGCCCGCCATCTCGGCGAAGCCGCCCTCATCCCGACCAAATCCCCCATTTCCGAGATGGGAATCCTCTTCTACAACACCCTGTTTGATGAAAACGCCTCCTGCCACTTCGCCATCGGCAAAGGCTTCCCCGAATGTTTCCGGGGCGGACTCGAATCCACCGAAGAGGAGCTCAAAGCCCGCGGTATGAACGACTCGGCTGCCCATGTCGACTTTATGCTCGGCACCCCCGACCTCTCGATCACCGGCTACACCAAGGATGGTGCCGAATTCCCCATTTTCCGCAACGGAAACTGGGCATTTTAACTCATATTAGAAAGGAAGATTTTTATGCCGTATCTTTGCGCCAGAACCAGTATCTCCGTTTCTCCCGAAAAGGAAGCCATCCTCAAAGCCAAATTCGGAAAAGCCATCGAAAACATCCCCGGCAAGACCGAACAGTGGCTGATGGTTGAGTTTGTCGACAACTGCCGCCTGTGGTTCCGCGGCCAAAACGACACGCCGGCTGCGATTGTCCAGGTGGACCTTTTCGGACGCGCTTCCGACGAAGCCTGCACCCGTCTGACTGCCGCCCTTTCGGAAATCTTTTCCGAGGAGCTGGGCATCGCGCCGGATCATCTCTATATCAAGTATAAGGACTTTGACCAATGGGGCTGGAACGGCAGCAACTTCTAATGCTGAAAAGAAAAAGCGCTTCCTGTATCGCACAGGAGGCGCTCTTTTCGTTACAAAATTTCTTCCAGGAACAGGACACCAGGAAAGGAAGCGATTTTCGTAGGCATATCGATTGGATCTTTCCGGCGCAGTTTTTTGACAGTCAGCGTCAGACCGATTGCGTTTGGATGCTGACTTTTGGGCTTTTCCAGCTCCATAAACGCGACTTTCATACCGTGCTGCTGGATATTTTCAAGCAGCGTGTGGACCTTGGTGATGTCCTCCAGCTCAATATACAGGTCGACAACCGGAATCTTGGCGTAAAAATAGCCGTCTACTTTTCGCATCACAGTGATTGCGAGAACGACAATGATCGTCCCACCGATCGCCGCCTCATAAAACCCAATCCCAATCGTCAGGCCGATACAGGCCGAAGCCCAGAGCCCCGCCGCTGTTGTTAAGCCCTTGACGCGGTTGTTGCCGGTGACGATAATGGTGCCCATCCCCAGAAAACCGATGCCGCTGATGACCTGCGCGCCCAGCCGGGTGGGATCGGCAGAGGTATCCAGATACTGAAAGACATACTGCCCGGTTAACGTTGCCAGACATCCGCCGGTACACACCAGAATATGGGTGCGGAACCCGGCCGGCTGCCGCCGCACGCCGCGTTCAATCCCGATCACTCCCGCACAAATCACCGCAAGAAGCAACCGCAGCAAAATCGAAAAACTGTTCAGTTCCCGTAGCGAATGCCATATTAAATTAAAATCCATATCTCTGCGCTCTGCCTCCCATTCGGTTATAAAAAGAAAACCGGTACCAGCTGTACCGGTTTGTTTGTTAATACAGATCTTTCAGATGCTTGGGGCTGTGCTTGCTCACGGCCGATTCGTTTTCAGTGATCTCCAGCGCCGAAACCCACTCGGTAATCAGATCTTCAAATTCATCCGCCTTCATGTTCTGCAGAACGGTGTCGCGATAGTCATCAAAAGAGGTGCCCGACATCACATCCAATGTCTGGACAACAAACATCGCGTTGGTGCCTTCCACAACCTGCACCTCGCCAACTTCACCGCTTGCAATGGCGTTATAAGGTGCCGTTGTCGCACTTTCCTTCAAGGTGACAATCGAGGTATCGGTCGGCTCGGACTCCTCTTCCGCATCGGGATCCGCCAGATACTGCGCCTTGACTTCCTCAAAATCTTCGCCTGCCTCAATCCGGTCTGCCAGCTTCTGCGCATCGTCCTTTACTGCCTGCAGCTCGTCGCCGGTGAGTTTTTCGCCCTCGTCATCGAGAATCGAAAGGGAGATATATACCCCTTTGACATAATCGTTCTGGAAAGTGGCTTCCAGCTCGCTTTCGGGAACTTCCTTTTCGCCGCCTTCACCATAGATATTCTGGAAAAGCAGGTTCTTTTTATAATTGTTGGCCGCAAGTGTTGCATAGGAGGTTTTTCCGCAGCCCTCTTCTTCGTAAACGGTGCCCATCCCGAACTGTGTCCAGTACATCTCCACCTGGCTGTCAATTTCCGACTGGTCTTGCTCGGAAAGTGTCAGCCCACGCTCCGCAAACTGCGTTTCAATCGCCAGATACTCCTTGGACAGCTGGTTCGCCTTGGCCTGCAGCCATTTGACGCTGTCGGTGCCCTCGATATCCTGGTCAAAAGGAGATTTGGTCGAATCGTAGCCTTCGGTCGAGGAAGCGGCACTCAGCGCGTCGATGGAAAGGCCGACATACATGCCGGAAGTTACCGTGTAATCCCCACTGCGGAAAGTCCAGGAGGTGTCGCCGCCGCAAGCCGACAGAGAGCAGGCTGTCAGCACCGCAAGGACCGCTGCCGCCAGTTTTTTCATCTTCATAGAAGTTCTCATTCCTTTTCAAAATCCGTTTGCACGGTTATTCTGCGTACCGAAAAAGTACATACAATCAGTATTATACAACCTTTTCCCGAAAAAGTCCAGCTTTTCCGCATAAATTCAAGAAAACTTTCCAATTTCAGAACAAAACGGAGCCCCACAAAAGGCTCCGTTTTTCTCATCGATAACAGGATAAAATTCCTTCTGCTTCCTCCGGGCGGCACTGTCCAAGGTCGATGTAATACCGTCCCTCCGGAACCTCCCGGCGCACGATGTCAAAATCCTCCCGGCTGCAGAAAAGATAGATTCCTTTGCCGGTTTCCGCAATCCGCCGGTAGACATCGAGCCAGTGCGGCGCGGTCGGCTGCCCGTCGCCGTAAACCCACTGGACGCCGTTCAGCTCCGGAATTGCCAGCACATCATCGAGGTGCGGCAGCTCCCCGATCCCGTCGAGATGGTAGACAGTGTTTGCAAGCTCGGTGCAGCCTCGTTTGAGGTCCGGCAGCACAAACTCTCGGAACATCGGGTTGCCGATCATATAGCAGAAATCCGACTGGAGAATGTAGGAGGGTTTTTCGCTGTAAATCCCGGACCAGTCCGAATAACCGGGGTTTGCGGGGAAGAGCACCGAATTTAAGTCCCGGTAGGCTTCCATCCAGGCGTCGTGCGCCTCCCGGCAGAGCCGGAGGACCTCCTCCGGCGCGTCGTAGAGGTCGAGCAGCAGGTCCTCACTCCCCCGAAATGACGCCACCACATCGAGGATGCCGCCCAGATCCGGCATGGTCATCAGCACATTGCCGCCCCACCGCTCCTGTCCGGCCCGGTAGAGCGCTTTCACCCGCTGCACCCAGCGGTTTTCGGGATCATAGTGAATGTGAATACGGTCAATCGGGAGCTTTTCGGGCGGAAAAAACCACACCCGGCCACTCGAATTGTCGAGCTTTGCCCCACAGAATGCCGCCAACACACCCGGCCCGAAATAGCTGAAATTCCAACAGGGATAGGCGCCGCCGTAAAACTCCAGCCGGCTCAGCTCATAATCCACCCGGTCCACCACCTCTTCGGGCGAAAGGGAGAAATCGTGACAGTTATCCTGGTCCGGAAACGGCGCTTTCGGCTGCGGACGCCCCGGATCGTGGCAGGCGGAACAGAGCTTGACCACCGGGGAAGCGCTGCTCCCGTCCCACCAGCCGCGGTAGAGGCGGCGCACCTCTTCCCACTGATCCGCTGTAAAATGAATACTCATGGTTTGTACCTCCCATGCAAAAGGGCCGCGGCTTTCTCCCAAGCCGCAGCCTCTTCAATTTGTCCAATTATAGTTCTACCCGCAGGATCGCAACGCTGTACGGCGCCATTTTGACTGAAACACGGTTTCCGTCCAGTTTGACGCAGCCGTCAGCAGGACGCTCCAGCTGATCTGCCGCCACTGCCGACTTAGGCGCGCAGCAGAAGGTTACCGCAGCTTCGCAATCCTTGCCGTCCGCTTCATACAGGCGGAGAATCAGAGCTTTGCCGTCTTCCGAAACCTTGCAGGCGGAGAGCAGCGCGCTGCCTTCTTCCAGATGGAGGAAGCTGCCCGAAACCGGAAGGGTGCCCTTGTGGGCGCGGCCCGAAATGGCAAAGAGCGGATGCTCGCTGTCCTGTACCAGACGGGAATAAGCGCTGTCTGCCTTGCCGCCAGCCGGAGCCAGCACCGAAATGGCAATCTCGTGGGTGCCGATTTCGGGGGTGGGATCGGGATTGTAGGCGCCGCGGATCAGGGTGACCGCCATCCGGCCGCTGCCGCAGCGGTAGCCGTACTTGGTCTGGGCGCTGAGGATCAGCGCGTCGGCGCTGTCGCCCGCCATAACAAAGCGGTTGGCGGGGAGGTCCATCTCCCGGCCTTCGCGGCGGACAAAGCCAAACGGCACATCAAACAGGAAGCTGCCGTCGTCGAGGGATTCCGGCAGAGTGAACTGCAGGCAGGGGATGCCGTCGGCATCGCTGCCGAACTCGCGCCAGTCGCAGCTCACCGCGAACCGGAGGTTTTCGCTGTTCTGGTCAAGGCTGATCTCGGCCCGGAAGGTAGAGGCCTTGCCAAAGTTTGCTTTCATCTCCAGACGTCCGCGCACCGCGCCGCCGGGCAGCTGCCGCAGCTCAACGTTCTGAAGCGGGGTGACCGCTTTCTGCCGCCCGGTGAACCAGGCGGACATCCCGCCGTCCCAGCCGGTAACTTCTTTCCAAACCGCTTCGGTAGCAAGCTCAAAGCGCGCTTCCTTTCCGGTGGGGATCAGCTCGCGGCCGGTGTCCTTGCGCACCAGCGACACAAGCCCTGCCGTTGCCGGAGAGAATTCGGCGCGGATTTTTTTATTTTCGAGGACAAAGGTTTCGGGAGCCTGCACCCGCATGTCGTTGAAAAAGCTGCATCCGCACGAAACGGGACGTTCCCCCACAATATAGGCGGCGCTGCCGGCTGCGGGAACAGTCACTTCTGCAGCCAGAATGGCGTAATGGTGGCCCCAGTAATCGCCGCTCTTGATCTTCTGGGTATCCAGCCAGTTTCCGGCGGTATCCCGCACCGCCATCCGGTCTTCCCGGCCCTCGTAATCCCAGACGACGAACTCGGCGTTTTCGGTACGATCCCAGGGAGAGGGGTTGAAGAGGTGGAAGATGCGGTTTTTACCGGCGGAATATCCGCACTCACCAAACCCCGCTCCGCCGCCTTCGGCACGGGAGAAGGAAACGTCTTCCGGCTCGATGAGGGCGCTGGTGTCCATCTGGCTGGTGATGTTATAGAACGCCTGTTTGCGGCGGCTGTCGGCTGCCGCGGCAACCTCCTGATAGAGGGCGGAGGCGTATTCACGGGTTTCGGTCACGCCGGAACCGGGGATGATGTCATGGAAGTGGTTGAAGAGCACCTTTTCCCAGGCTTCCGCAAAAATCTCCGGACGGGCTTTGCCGCCGGCGCAGACCGAAGAAGCCGCTTCAAACAGCTCGGCGTCCTGCAGAATACGCTCGGAACGGCGGTTTCCGGCTTTGATCCGGGTTTGGGTGGTGTAGCAGCCGTCGCAGAGGAAGTTGATCTCGCCCTCGATGACCGGCAGCGTTTCCCGCCGCGCTTCGACGGTGTGGAAATACTCGTGGAAAGTGGAGAAGGTGAACTTCGGGTAGACCGGCCAGCTGTTCATCTCGATCAGGAAATCGAGGTCGCGGCGGGTTGGTCCGCCGCCGTGGTCGCCGACGCCGTAAACCTTGAGCAGGGTGCGGGAACCGGTCCGACGGGCAAGCTCGGGGGCAAATTCGGCGGCAGTAGTGTCGATTTCGCCGTTGTACCAGAACGGCTCGGTGTAGATGATGAGCTCGGCTCCGGAGGGCGAACGCCAGCGGTTGAGCACCTGCTCCCCAACGCGGCCGCGGCAATGATAGTAGTACTTCACGCCGCCGCGCGAAGCAATTTCCGGGATATTCTGGCTGTGGCCAAAGGTATCGGGATCAAAGTCAACCTCCAGACTGTCGGGGCTGATCGAGAAGAGTTTGGACAAATACTGTTTTGCATAGAGGATATGGCGGGAAAGGCTCTCGCCGCTCGGCATATTCTTGTCGGTTTCCACCCAGGCCGAAGCGGTCAGCTCCCAGCGTCCCTCGGCGACGCGGGCTTTGACCTCCTCGAGCATTTCGGGCGCGAACCGTTCCAGAATCCGGTAGACCGAAGCCTGGGACTGGGAGAATTTGAAGCCGGGATACTCCTCCATAATCTGAAGCATCGTCCGGAAAGTATCCACCGTGGTGCCGGTGGTTTCGTGGAAACCCCACATCCAGTTCATGTCGATGTGCGCGTGGCCGGCGCAGAGGTACTCATAGCTCTTGGCTTCCTCCGCCAGCGGCAGAAGCGCCTGCTCCGCCTTTTCACAGACCGAATTGGAGAGGACGCCCTCCGCTTTCAGCCCCTCTTTCAAAACGGACAGCGCCGCTTCGATGAGACCATTATAAGCGCCCGAAGCTTCCTCGGAAAGGACCTCGGTAAACCGCAGCTCGCCGATGATCCGCCGCTGCCAGGCGGTGGGACGGCTGCCGGCCGCTTCTTCCACAAACGCGAACCGGTCAAAATCATGTACAACCTGAATCATTTGTAATCACCCCTGATTTCCCGCGCAATGCGGTTCATATTCAAATATCCCTCCACCGGAACATAGTCCGGGATCGAGTTTCCGGAACCGAAGGCAAATCCGCCGTGCCCGCGGCACTGGCGCACCACGTCGGTGATGTACTCCCGCATTTCCGGCTCGGAAAGGCGGCAGACCGCGTCGGTGTCGATGCCTCCAAAGTTGCCGATCCGGTCGCCGTATTTTTCCACCCAGACCGGGAACCGCGCAATCTGGTCCTCGTTGGAGTGTTTGGCGTCAATACCGGCGGCAATCAGCTCTTCCATAATGTCAAAGATGCAGCCGCAGGAATGAAGCAGGAACGGCTTGCCGTGGCGGTGGACCGCCTCGATGATACGGCGGTACTGCGGAATAATATTGTCGATGATGTCGGTATGGGGGAGCAGCGTGTTGCTCTTATAGCCCAGGTCGTCGCCGAACCGGCAGACGCAGTAGAGGTCGCCGAACTCCTCCAGGAAGCGTTCCCAGATGGCAAGGTTGGTCTCGCCAACTTTGGCAAACAGAGCGGCATAGAGGTCGGGATCGTCAGCTGAGATGTAGCAGAGGTTCATATAGCCCACCACATCCTGAACACACTCGAAAATGCCGTTGCCGGGGCCGCCGATCGCCTTCATCCCCTCCGGGATGACCGCCGCCAGAGCGCGGAAATCCTCCGCGTAGCGTTCAAAATACCAGCCGGGGATTTCTGCCCACGGGTATTTGTCAAAGTCCTCGCGTGTTTGAATGACGCCTTCTTTGTGGCCGCCCAGCGCGCCGCTGCCCGGCATGACCGGGCCAATGCACTGCTCAAAAGACACGGTGTCGTAGCCCATTCGTTTAAAAAACTCGCAGTAGTTGCGGAAATATTCCTTTTTGTCCTCAAAATCGCCGTGGATTAGGTCGGCAAATTTTTTGTCGAGCACCGCCTCCATCATTTCGTCGCAAATGATGTGCTCATAAAGCGGCATCCGCGGCGCTTCGATGTTGCGGGCACTTTTTTCCAGATTGGTGTAATCAGGTGTAAACATAGCTCCTCCTTAATCTCTCGCCGCTTCGGCCATGGCCAGGATGTTCTCGGCCGGTACATTGGGCAGCACTTCCTCGTGGCTGGGTGAAATGACAATGTTCGGGCCCAGGATGTCCCGGACGCGGTGTACCTCGTCCTTGATCTGCTGGGGAGTCGCGTTGACAAAAAAGGTCTGGGCGTCGATGCCGCCGACAAAGGCGAGGTCGTTTTTATACTGTTTCAGATCCTGCGCGCTCATGCCCGCCGCCTGCGCCTGGATCGGATGGAGAATATCCACGCCGGCGTCGATCAGGTCGGGGATGATCCGGTAGATGGAACCGCAGGAATGGAGCATGATCTTTTTGTTGTACTTTTTGCCCACCGCGATCAGCCGCTTAAAGGAAGGCATGACAAACTTGCGGAACAGCTCCGGGGAAATGAAAAGGTCAAGCTGGGTGCCGAAATCGTTGCCGAAGAACATGACATCGGCCCGGTCGCCAAGCTGGGAGAAGAACTTCTCGTTGGCCGCCACATAGTAGTCGACGATCCGCTCGGTCAGCGCTTCCACGACCTCGGGGCACTCATACATCTTAATGAAATAGTTTTCCATCCCGAAGAAATCGGCAACCTGATGGAAGAAGCAGCTCCACATCCCGGTAAAGACCATTTTATCCGGGAACTGCTCAATCTGGCGGTAGATTTCGGTGAAATCGCAGTAGTCGGGGTTTGGCCAGGGGTATTTTTCGATGTCGGCCACCGTTTCGGCATTGGCAAAGCAGCCCTCGGCACTCAGGGTGTGCCGCTCAGTCCCATAGGCCGGGTCGATGGCGGGCAGCCCCTGCGGATGATGGTAGCCGCTGTCGGCCGTAAACCACCGGCAGTCGTCGTTTAAAAACTGGAAGATCGCTTCCCGTGTGGGCTCGATCCCCCATTTTTCGGCGTAGATCGGCACCGTAGCGTCGTTTGGATGTCCCGTCCACATCGCACCGCCGTTGGTGCTTTTGCGGTTAAAGATCTCCAAGACCTTTTCTCGTGATGTCATTTTGATACTCCTTTCCATTTCTCCAAATCACAACTTACCTTTATTATAGGGCATTTCCCTACAGAAAAAAAGGGATTTTTTTTCGATTTTTGTAATTTTTTTCGATTTTGTCTTTTCGGTTTACCAAACCGGATTTTGCCGAAAAATGTCTTGACAATTCCCCCCCATTCTGTTATCATAAGTTTGTATGGAATGCTGTTGCTTCTTCTCCATGCAAATATTCTTGACCACCTGCTTCCTTTGCAGGTCAAGGCCAGACGGACAGCCGGGTCAACTGCCGACATTGATTGAGTTAAAAACTCAAATTTTATAAGTTGGTTACTTTATAACCAGTGTGCATGCGGCACATCAACTTGTGAAACGGTCAATAAGAGTAGTAAAAGTAAGATTATTTGCTATATAGGCTCTGAGATGCAATCTGTATCATTCCACAGGATCAAAAACGGCGGACGGGCTCTTCCGCCGGGATACAGGTGTCTGACTGACGCAGGCGATTCGCTGTCGTGCAATCGTCTGCTTTTTGTTTTGCAAAAATATCGTCCCGGAGGGAGCTTTATGGATCAGAAACTGACCTTATATGGGTTCAACAACCTGACAAAATCGCTGAGCTTTAATATCTATGACGTCTGCTACGCCAAAACACCGCGGGAGCAGAAGGATTATATCGCCTATATCGACGAACAATATAACTCGGAGCGTCTGACCAACATCCTCACCACCCTCACCAACATGATCGGGGCAAAGGTCTTGAATGTTTCCCGCCAGGACTACGATCCGCAGGGAGCCTCGGTCACCATTCTGATCGCAGAAGGCTCGATGATCCCGGTTGGCGGCGAAACCCAGGTCGCCCACCTCGATAAGAGCCATGTGACAGTCCACACTTACCCCGAATATCACCCCGACACCTGTTTGGCCACTTTCCGGGTGGACATCGACGTGGCAACCTGCGGCGAGATCACCCCGCTCTCCACCCTCGACTACCTGATCGGCTCCTTTGATTCGGACATCATCACCCTTGATTACCGCGTCCGCGGCTTTACCCGCGACGTCACCGGCAAAAAGCTTTTTATGGATCACAAAATGACCTCCATCCAGGACTATATCGCCAATGAAACGCTTCAGCGCTACGACGCGGTGGACATCAACGTATACAGCGCCAACCTCTTCCACACCAATATGATGATTAAGGAGATCGACCTCCAGAACTACCTCTTTAAAACCGACGTCTACGAGCTCCCGCCGAGCACCCGGCTTTCGATTATGAACAGCCTGCGCAGCGAGATGATCGAAATTTTCAGCGGGAGGAATATTTACTAATGGAAAAAAATCAGCACCGCGCCCCGATTTATGAGGCACTGGAACGCTTTCAGAAAATGCGGGTCGTCCCGTTCGACGTCCCCGGCCACAAACGCGGCCGCGGCAACCCGGAGCTTGTCGAGCTGCTGGGCCAAAAGTGCGTCAGCATGGACGTCAACTCGATGAAGCCGCTCGACAACCTCTGCCACCCCATCTCGGTCATCCGGGAAGCGGAAGAGCTGGCGGCCGACGCATTCGGCGCGGCCCATGCCTTTTTGATGGTGGGCGGCACCACCTCGGCGGTACAGAGCATGGTTTTGTCGGTCGTCAAAGCCGGCGAAAAGATCATCCTCCCCCGCAACGTTCACCGGAGCGTCATGGGGGCTTTGGTCCTCTGCGGCGCAATCCCGGTTTACGTCAATCCCGACTGCGACGAACGGCTCGGCATCCCGCTTGGGATGAAGCTTGCCGACGTGAAAGAGGCCATCCGCCAGAACCCGGACGCCAAAGCCGTTCTGGTCAACAACCCCACCTATTACGGCATCTGCTCCGACCTGCGTGCCATTGTGAAAATTGCCCACGAGAATGGGATGTACTGCCTTGCAGACGAGGCGCACGGCACCCATTTTTATTTTGGAGAAAATCTTCCCGTTTCGGCGATGGCGGCCGGCGCCGACATGGCCGCCGTTTCGATGCACAAATCGGGCGGCAGCCTGACTCAAAGCTCCTTCCTGCTCATTGGCCCCGCTATGAGCGAGGGACATGTCCGCCAGATTATCAACCTCACCCAGACGACGAGCGGCTCCTACCTTTTGCTCTCCAGTCTCGATATCTCCCGCCGGAACCTTGCCATCCGCGGCAAGGAAGCTTTTGCAAAGGTGGTGGAGCTTGCCGACTACGCAAGAGAGGAAATCAACGCCATCGGCGGCTACTACGCCTTTGCGGACGAACTCAAAAACGGCGACAGCATCTATGATTTTGACCGGACCAAGCTCTCGGTTCACACCCTCGATATGGGACTAGCCGGTATTGAAGTGTATGACATTCTCCGGGACGAATATGACATCCAGATTGAATTCGGCGACCTCGGAAACTTCCTTGCCTACCTCTCGATCGGCGACCGCCAACGGGAAGTCGAGCGTCTGGTAGCCGCGCTGGCTGAGATCCGCCGCCGTTATGAGCGGGACAGTATGGGGATGATGAGCCAGGAGTACATCGCCCCCGATGTGGCTGTTTCGCCCCACGCGGCGTTCTACGCCGACAAGGAATCGCTGCCCATTGAGCAAACCGAGGGACGGGTTTGCAGCGAATTTGTCATGTGCTACCCGCCCGGCATCCCGATCCTCACCCCCGGCGAGCGGATTACCCGGCAGATTTTGGACTATATTCATTATGCCAAGGAAAAAGGCTGCTCGATGACCGGGCCGGAAGATCCCGACATCACCCGTTTGAATGTCCTGAAAGGAGCGTAATATGGAATTCTGGTTCTCCGAAATGCACACCCCCAATGTCAAGCTCTCCATCCGCGTCGACCGCCAGCTTTACAGCGGCCAGAGCGACTTCCAGCGGATCGACATTTTTGAATCCCCGGAGTTTGGGCGCTTTCTCGTCCTGGACGGCTATATGATGCTGACTGAAAAGGACGAATTTATCTACCACGAAATGATTGTTCATGTGCCGATGGCGGTACATCCCCATGTCAAGCGGGTGCTGGTCATTGGAGCGGGCGACGGCGGCGTCATCCGGGAGCTCTGCCGGTATGATGACATCGAACAGATCGACATGGTCGAAATCGATCCCCAGGTGGTGGAAGTCTGCAAAGAATATCTGCCGCAGACCGCTTGCTCGCTCGACGATCCCCGCGTGAAAATCTATTATGAAGACGGGCTCAAATTTATCCGCTGGTGCAAGGACTGCTACGACCTCATCATCGTCGACTCGACCGATCCGTTCGGCCCCGGCGAAGGATTGTTTACCCGTGAATTTTATGGCAACTGCTTCAAGGCTCTCAAAGAGGACGGCATCATGGTCAACCAGCACGAAAGCCCCTTTTATAAGGAGGACGCCCTTGCCATGCAAAAGGCTCACAAACGAATTGTGGAATCCTTCCCGTTCAGCCGGGTATTCCAGGCACACATCCCCACCTATCCGTCCGGCCACTGGCTGTTCGGCTTCTCCACCAAAAAATACCACCCGCTCCGCGACCTGGACGAAAAACGGTGGAACGCCCGCGGCCTCAAATGCCGGTATTACACCACGACACTGCACAAAGGAGCTTTCTATGTGCCCGCTTATGTAGAGGAGTTATTGAAAGATGTTGAACCCGAACGTTGAAACCTATCTCTGCTGCGACGCCGATTACGAGGAGGCGCAAATCGTCCTCTACGGCGCGCCGTTTGACTCGACCACATCCTACCGCCCCGGCACCCGGTTCGGAAGCGCCGCCATCCGGCGGGAATCCTATGGTCTCGAAAGTTACAGCCCGTATCAGGACAAGGACCTGCTCGATTGTAAAATCTTTGACAGCGGCGATTTAGAGCTCTCTTTCGGCAAGCCGGAGGATGCGCTGGCCGACATTGAGGAACGCGCGGCAACTATTTTAACGGACGGCAAGCTTCCCTTTTTGCTGGGCGGCGAGCATCTGGTGACCTTGGGCGCTTTCCGGGCGGCACAGGCCAAATATTCCAATGTTGAGATTATCCACTTCGACGCCCACGCCGACCTGCGGCAGGAGTATCTGGGGGCCGAGCTTTCCCACGCCTGCGTGCTGCGGCGCTGCTGGGAGCTGATCGGCGACGGCAAAATCCACCAGTTTGGCATCCGTTCCGGCGACCGGGAGGAGTTCCGTTGGGGAAAAGACCATGTCAACACCCACAAATTTGACCTGAACGGTCTGGCAGAGAAACTTGCAGAGCTGGGCGGCAGACCGGTTTACTTCACACTTGATCTTGACGTTCTCGATCCTTCCGTCTTTCCCGGAACCGGCACACCGGAGCCCGGCGGGGTGGATTTCAACACGCTGCGGGAAGCGGTGACTCTCGTCTGCTCCAAAGCGAACATCGTGGGATGCGATGTCAATGAATTAAGCCCCCACTACGATCAGAGCGGCGCTTCCACAGCGGTCGCCTGCAAGATCGTGCGGGAAATGATGCTGGCGTTATCTTAAACCATACTCGTTTCCAGACATCGGAGGTATCAAGACATGCTTTCTGTCGTCGACACATTTTCCAATATCCGGCAATGCTTTCCTTCGGGACAGTTTTCTTTACCGGACTGGAAAAAATATGCTGCAGGCATCGCAGCAGAATTCCCCGGCAAAATCATAGACGATATTGCTTGCTACCGCTTTGAGGAGGAGATACTTCCGGTTGTACAGAATGTGTACACCAACTGGGAGAAACTGGAACTTGCACACACTTCTTTCCAAACTGCTATTGATAAAATTTCCAAACAGTTATCGGAAATGGTCTCTCTGCCCATTCTGAAACTCAAGCAGGAATATCAAATTTTTACTGAACAATAAAAAACAGGAGGATTTTACCATGTCCAAAGTTTTAATCATTGGCTGCGGCGGCGTTGCGTCGGTCGCCATCCAGAAATGCTGCCAGAACAGCGAAGTTTTTACCGAAATCTGCATTGCTTCCCGCACCAAATCCAAGTGCGATGACCTCAAAGCGAAACTGGAGGGCAAAACTGCCACCAAAATCACCACCCGGCAGGTCAACGCCGACAATTTTGACGAGCTCTGCGCCCTTATCAAAGAGGAAAAACCCGATCTGGTTATGAACATCGCCCTGCCCTATCAGGATCTGGTTATCATGGACGCCTGCCTTGCCTGCGGTGTCAACTACCTCGACACCGCCAACTACGAGCCGGAAAACCTTGACGATCCGGAGTGGAAAGCCGCTTATGAAAAACGCTGCAAGGAAGAGGGCTTCTCCGCCTACTTTGATTACAGCTACCAGTGGGCTTACAAGGAAAAATTCGAGAAAGCCGGCCTGACCGCCCTGCTCGGCACCGGCTTCGATCCCGGCGTTACCCAGGTGTTCTGCGCCTACGCCCAGAAACACCTCTTTGACGAGATCCGCACCATCGACATCCTCGACTGCAACGGCGGCGACCACGGCTACCCCTTCGCCACCAACTTCAACCCCGAAATCAACCTCCGCGAAGTTTCCGCTCCCGGTTCCTACTGGGAAAACGGCCACTGGGTGGAGATTCCCGCGATGAGCATCAAACGGGAATATAACTTTGACCAGGTCGGTCAGAAGGACATGTACCTCCTCCACCACGAGGAGATCGAATCGCTCGCCAAAAACATCCCCGGTGTGGAACGCATCCGTTTCTTTATGACCTTCGGCCAGAGCTACCTCACCCACATGAAGTGTCTGGAAAATGTGGGCATGCTTTCCACCACTCCCATCGAATTTGAGGGACATCAGATTGTTCCCATCCAGTTCCTCAAAGCGCTGCTGCCCGATCCCGCTTCCCTCGGCCCCCGCACGGTCGGCAAAACCAACATCGGCTGCATCTTCACCGGTGTGAAAGACGGCAAGGAGAAAACCGCCTACATTTACAACGTCTGCGACCATCAGGAGTGCTACAAGGAAGTGGGCTCCCAGGCCATCAGCTACACCACCGGTGTTCCCGCGATGATCGGCGCCATGATGATGCTCAAAGGCTACTGGCTCAAACCCGGCGTTTACACCGCCGAGGAGTTCGATCCCGATCCGTATATGGAAGCGCTCAACAAATGGGGCCTGCCGTGGCAGATCAACGACAACCCCGTTCTGGTGGACTAAATGGACAGAAACGAATTTCTGGGGGGCGGGATTCCCACCCCCTTTTTCCTGATTGATGAGAAAAAGCTGCGGCAGAATCTGGAAATCCTCAAAGAAGTGCAGGAAAAAGCAGGCTGCAAAATTCTGCTCGCCCAAAAGGCGTTCTCGATGTTCGCCGTCTACCCGCTTCTGCGGGAATATCTCGCCGGCTCGACCGCCAGCGGCCTTTTTGAGGCGCGGCTCGGGCACGAGGAATTCGGCGGTGAAACCCATGTCTTTTCCCCGGCCTACCGGGAGGAGGAGTTTCAGGAGCTTCTCGGGTACGCCGATCACTTTGTTTTCAACTCCTGCCGCCAGCTCAGATTGTACGCCGATCGCGCACATAAAGCCGGCAAACAGGTGGGGCTCCGGGTAAACCCCGAGTGCTCGACACAGGAAGGCCACGCGATCTACGATCCCTGCGCGCCCGGCTCCCGGCTGGGGACAACCCGCGCGAATTTTGAGCCGGAGCTGCTGCCGCTGCTTGATGGACTGCATTTCCACACCCTCTGCGAACAGAATTCGGACGATCTGGAAACCACCGTCGCGGCCTTTGAAGAGAAATTCGGGGAGTTCATCCCCGGCCTCAAATGGCTGAATCTGGGCGGCGGGCACCACATCACCCGCGATGACTACGACCGGGAAAAGCTCATCCGCATCGTCAAAGGACTAAAAGAGCGCTGGAAGGTGGAAGTCTACCTCGAACCGGGCGAAGCGGTCGTTCTGAACGCCGGGTATCTGGTGTCGAGCGTGCTGGAAACCTTTAAAAACGGCATGAATCTTGCCATTCTGGACACTTCGGCCGCCTGTCACATGCCCGACGTCCTCGAAATGCCCTACCGTCCGCCCGTCCTCGAAAGCGGACAGCCCGGCGAAAAGGCATACACCTACCGTTTTGGCGGCCCCACCTGCCTGGCTGGCGACATCATCGGGGATTACTCCTTTGATAAGCCGCTGAACCCCGGTGATCTGGTCGTTTTCGGCGACATGGCCCTCTACACCATGGTCAAAACCAACACCTTTAACGGAATGCCGCTGCCCTCGATCGCCCTGAAAACCGAATCCGGCGAAATCAGGCTGGTCAAACGGTTCGGCTATGAGGATTTCAAGGGGAGGCTTTCCTGATGTTTGAAAATCCCGTCCTAACCGGCGCTTTGATCCTTGTCCTCGCCGCGATCCTCTATGCGGCAGGCGTGTATCTGTATTTTTACAAAAGACAGCATTTTGTCTGTCCGAAATGCGGATACGCCTTCAAACCAAAACTGCTCCGGATGATTTTCTCAGTCAACGCGGTGAGCGGCAAGATCATCCGCTGCCCGCACTGCAATCAGAAAGAGTACATGGAGCCGGTTGCCGACAGCCGGCGGAAAGGAGAACGCCTGTGAATATGCCCGAAAGAAATCCGATCCTCTGGAAGGACCGCAAGCATTTCCTCTGGTTCCCATGGAGTTTTACCCGGTACAGCCTGGATTGCGATCGCCTCTACACCGATGTGGGGCTTTTGACCACCCGCCACGACGAGGCGCTGCTCTACCGCATCGTCGACCTCTCGCTCACCCGCACTCTGGGGCAGCGGATCTGCGGAACGGGGACGGTCACCCTTCACACCCGAGTGGATGTGTCGGGCCAGATCATCCTCAAAAATATCAAAAAACCGGAAGAGGTCAACCGCCTTCTCTCCGATCTCATTGAGAAGGCGCGCAGCCGCAGGCAGGTTGTCGGCAAGGAATTCTACTCCCACGACCACGACCTGGACGGTGACGGCGAAATCGACAACTTTGACTGAACAGCAAAACGGGACCGGTTTTCACCGGCCCCGCTTTTTTATACATCCAGCCATTCTCCCGCCGGGATTTTCAGGATGCTTCCCTCATACCGCACCCAGAGATCCTGGTTTGTCGGGTTATAGAAGAAATCCTCGCCCGCCACAAGCCGGGACACTGCCCGCAGATATGCCGCCACCGCATGATTGGTGGCGTACCAGATTCCGCGCTGCGCCGCCAAAAAGTCCAGAAGCTCCTCCATCCGCCCCCAGTTTTTGTCGGCCGCGAACTCGTAGGAATGCCCCCAGACATAAAAGAGCGGCAGCTCCTCCTCGCAAACCCGGAAGCTTTCCGCCAGCAGCATGAGCTGCGGGTCATTGTGATGGCAGGTGGGATTCCAGCGCAGAAAATCCTCCGGCAGCGAAAACCGGCCGGTCGATTCGGTGGTCCGGCAATAGAGAAAACCGAGTTTCTCTACCGCCTCCATCACCGCGCCGTTCCAGCTCCCGTAAGGAAGCGCCAGCCCCGTTACCTTGCAGCGAAACCGCTCTCCCAGCGCAATCCGGTCCTCCAAAAGCTCCTCATAGAGCGCCCGCACCGGCAGCTCCTCCAGATGCGGATGGGTGCGGGAATGGCAGGCAATTTCGTGCCCGTCGTAAATCCCGGGCATATCCTCCGGCGGAAGCCGCCGCACCGTTACGCCGCGGCAGTCCCACGACTGGTCCGGCCCGATTCCCGAGTTCAGGTTAAAAGTCGCCCGCGCACCGTACCGGTTGAAAAGTTCCGCCAGCACCGCATCCTGCTCCACGCCGTCGTCATAGCTGAAGGTGACGGCCTTTGCCTTGCCGCCCGGATACAATTTCTGATAAATCATCAAAATCCCTCCTGTAACTTTTCTGTCTCTGTATCAAAAATCCCGCCAAACGAATAAGATAAGATATCTACATTGCAAAACTGCCTGCCTTTGGAGGGATTAATATGAACCTGCAACAGCCGCTGCATTTTTTCCTGGGAGCCAACACCCCGACCGGGTTTGTCTCCTTTTCCGATGAAATCACCGCTTTTTCCGAAGCGGGCCGCCTTTTTGTCATCAAAGGGGGGCCCGGCACCGGCAAATCCTCGCTGATGCGCCGCGCCGCCGAAGCCCTCTGCCAATCTGAACCGGGGATGGAGTACATCCACTGCTCCTCCGACCCCGATTCGCTCGACGCCGTCCTCTTCCCCGAATCCGGCATCGCCTTTGCCGACGCCACACCGCCTCACGTCATTGAACCGGCCTACCCCGGCGTCTGCGAAACGGTGGTCAGCCTCACCTCCTGTTGGGATGAGGAACAGCTCCAATCTTCGCGGGAAAACGTCCTGCCGCTCTTTCGGCAGAACAGTGCCTGCCACCAGCAGTGCGTCCAGTTTTTGAGCGCCGCCCGCGCCCTTCTGGCCGATAATGAAAGCACTGCCCTTTCCTGCACCGATCCGGCTAAAATTGCCCGCACCGCCGCCGGTATCGTCAGCCGGGAATGCCGCCGCAGACGAGGAAAATCGGTGGAGAAACACCGGTTCCTCACCGCCGTCACCCCAAAAGGACCGTTCGGGTTTGCCGAAACGATCGCCGCCTTTGATAAGCTCTATTATATCCGCGATCCCTACGGCGCATCTGCCGGCCTGCTGCTGGCGGCCATCCGCTCGCTCCTTTCCGAAGCCGGCGTCACCCTTTACTGCTGCCACTCGCCGCTTTGCCCGAACGGCAAGCTGGAACATCTGCTCGTGCCGGAGCTGGGGCTCGCCTTTGTCTCCGAAACGCCTATGCTGCCCCTCGAACTCCTGGGAACGCCTTACCGCGTCATCAGCTTTACTCGGTTTACCGACATGGAGAAGCTCGGACGCCGCCGGCAGCGGCTCCGTTTCAACCGCCGCGCCGCCGAAGAGCTCTTGCGCGCCGCTTCTTCCTCGATGCGCCGGGGAAAACTCATCCACGACCGGATCGAAGAAGCTTACTCGGCCGCGATGGACTTTGCAAAGGTCTCCGAAATCCGGGACGGCGCCATCGACATGGCACTCGCCTTCCAGGAAAAAATTCTTTCCCGCTAAAAATCGGAATAAGGCGCCGTGGCTGCTGCCAAAATCAGCGGCTCCGGCGCTTTCTGCGTCCGCAAAAGGGCGAATTTCTCCGGCAGCATCACCTCCCGGAGCACCGGGAGCGCCGTTTCGAGGTCGTTTTGCCGCCGGCCGACCGATGGATCGGTGAGCAGCGCAAAGCCAAACTCCGCGTAAAGCCCGATCGCCCGGTAGCTGCCCGGCTGGGTGTGGAGGAGGAGCGGACCTTCCGCCCCCCGCAGCGTTTCCGAAAGGAGCGCACGCCCCAGCCCCCGGCCTTCCAGCTCCTTTTTCACCTTGTACCAGTGGACCGTTTCCACCCCGCAGAGCGATTTCCAGAGAAAGCAGCTCCCCGCCACCTCCCCGTCCGGGCCGCAGAGCAGCCGGCACCGCCGGAAAAATTCATCGCCGTGCGGCGCGTACACCCGCTCGAAAAACTCCTCCATATAGGGGCGGTTTTGCTCCGCTTCGGCCGGACTGTCAAAGTGGAGCGCCATCCAGAGCGGCAGCTCCTCCTCCCGGCAAAACCGGAGCGTATATCCCTTTGGCAGCGCTGAAAACGCCGCCGGATTTCGGTGTTCGCAATACAGAAACAGGTTGCCGTCCGGTATTTCCATTCCGATTCCTCCCTTTGTTCAGCGCTGGACGGCGCCGCTACCGCCGCCCGAAGCGAGCGCTTCCACCTCGGCCGCCGTCATCAGGGAGAAATCCCCCTCGACGCTGTGTTTGAGGCAGCAGGACGCCGCCGCGAAATCCACCGCATGCTGCACCGCAAAGCCCTCCGCTTCGGTGTAAAGGATGCCGGCTGCAAAGGCGTCCCCCGAACCGACACGGTCGGCAATCTGAATGGTGTACCGCGGCGACATCGCGCTCTCGCTGCCGCGCCGCAGAAAGGCGCGGAACTTGTTTTCGCAGGCTGTGATGCTCCGCCGCTGGGTGATCGCCACCGTTTTGCAGCCGTACCGCGCCGTCACCTCGGCCGCCACCGCTTCGCAGCCTTCCCGGCAGAGGTTGGTTTCCTCGCGTTCAAACCGGGAAAGGTCAATTTCCAGCATGGAGCCAATGTGCTCCTCATTGCCGATGAGAAGGTCCGCGCTCCGGACAAGCCGCTGCAAAACCGGGCGTGCCTGCTCCTCTGTCCAGAGCTTGGAGCGATAGTTCAGGTCGCAGCTCACCCGGAGCCCCATCCGATGAGCAGCCGCAGCGCCTTCTTCACAGGCTTTGGCAAGCTCGGGTGACAGCGCCGCCGTAATGCCCGAAAAATGGAACCAGTCGGCTCCGCGCAAAATTTTCTCCCAGTCGAAATCCGAAGCTTTCGCCTCCGCAAAAGCCGAGCCCGCCCGGTCGTAGACGACGACCGAAGGACGCTGCGCCATCCCTTTTTCGAGAAAATAAATGCCAATCCGGCTGCCGCCCCGCTGCACTTCCCGAACATCCACGCCGTACTTCCGCAGCGCGCAGATTGCCGCTTCCCCGATGCCGTGAGCCGGAAGCCGGCTGACAAAGGCCGCCTCCTCCCCAAACTGGGCAAGCGCCACCGCCACATTGGCTTCGCCGCCGCCGAACACCGCGCCGAACCGGTCGGCCTGGACAAACCGTCCCACACCCTCCGGGGAAAGACGGAGCAGAAGCTCCCCGAATGTTACAAATTTCATTTTCTATTCCTCCTATCGCTGCCGGAGCCAGAGTCTGGCGCCCTCGCCCGTTTCCAGACGCGCCGCGCAGATCTTGCCCGCGTCGTCCTGTTCCGTTTCGGCCATCTCCGCGCCGTTTTGCATCAGGAAAAGCAGCGCGCGCGAAAGCTGCGGGGTGGAAACGGTCACTTCTCCCGGATTCCCCGCAAACAGTTCCCCGAAAAGGTGTGCGGGGCCCTTCTCCCCAAAAAAGCCAGCCGACTCGATGCGGAAATCAAAAATAGCCGCGACCGTCCGCCGCGCAATCTCCTCGATGCCGGCAAAATCGCCCGCCCGCAGCAGCGCGTCCGGCACAATGAAGCTTCCGCCGCAGCAGAAAACCGGCCCGAATTTCAGGTACTCGCCCATGTTTTCGGGGGTGACGCCGCCAGTCGGCATGAACCGCAGCCCACCATACGGAGCCGAGAGCGCTTTGAGGACCTTTAAGCCGCCCGCAGCCTCGGCCGGGAAGAATTTCACCGCCGTCAGCCCCAGCCGCAGGGCGGCTTCCATCTCGGTGGCGGTGGCGCAGCCGGGAATCACCGGGACACCACGGCCCTGACACCACTCGACAACCGCCGGATTGAGCCCCGGCGACACGATAAACGATGCCCCCGCTTCGACCGCGCTTGCCGCCTGCTCCGGGGTGAGCACTGTCCCGGCGCCCAGCAGCATTTCAGGACAGGCTTCCCGCATCCGCGCAATCGCGCCCGCCGCCGCTTTGGTCCGGAAGGTCACCTCGGCCAGTGGCAGTCCGCCCCGGCAGAGCGCCTTTGCAAGCGGCGCCGCCTGCGCTTCCTCCTCAATCCGGATGACCGGGACAATTCCGGGGCTTTTTAATCTGTCCATCATCTGCTGCCATTCCATTCTGCATCGACCTTTCTACATAAAATTCGCTTTGTGTGTTTTGCTAAAAAATTTTTTGTTATCCGGTTGAAAAGTCACAAAATTCAGGGAAATTGTAAAAAATTCTCGATTCGACCGGATTTTATTGGAAATCCCATCCCATTTGCGGTATAATAATGGTATACCTGTTTGCAAAAGGAGGAGTTTCCATGGCTGGTGTCGATTTGGGAATCGACCTTGGGACTACCAAAATTATTATTTATCGCCGCGACAAAGGCATCGTGCTCGAAGAGCCGAGCGTTGTCGCCTACAATACCCGTTCCGGTAAAGTTGTCGCCGTGGGCCACGAAGCGCTCGCCATGCTCGGCAAAACGCCCGCCTACATCCAAACGGAATGCCCCATCCGGGATGGCGTCATCTCCGACCACCTTTACACTGAATACCTGGTCAAGGAATTCGTCCGCAAAGTGACCAGAAGCTATCTCATCAAACCGCGGATTGCCATCTGCATCCCCTCGGCCATCACCCACGTGGAGGCCCGCGCCGTCGTCGACGCCGCAATGAGCGCCGGCGCACGCCAGGTCTATCTGGTGGACGAGCCGCTCGCAGCTGCCATCGGCGCCGGTATCGACGTCACACGCCCCGAAGGACACATGATGATTGACTCGGGCGGCGGCACCACCGATGTGGCGGTTATTTCGCTGGGCGGCATCGTCACCTCCAACTCGCTGCGGGTGGCCGGCAACACCTTCGATGAAGCTATCATCAAGTACATCCAGAACACCTATAAGCTCGCCATCGGCACCAAGGTGGCCGAAACCCTGAAAAAGGAGATCGGCTGCGTCTTTGATCCCAAAGAATCGGTGACCGCACAGGTTAAGGGACGCAACCTGCTCACCGGCTATCCGGAGCAGATCACCATCACCCAATCCGAGCTATTCGAAGTTTTACGCCCCTACGCCGCCGAAATTGTGATGGCGGTCCGCAATGTTCTCGAACGGACGCCCCCGGAACTGATCGGCGATATCCATGAAAACGGCATCCTGATGACCGGCGGCACCTCGCTGATGCAGGGACTGGCCGCTCTGATTGAGGAAAATACCGGGATCTCCACCCGGCTGGCAGAGGATCCTGTCCGCTGCGTCGGCATCGGCACCGGCACCTGCTTCAACAGCATGGGCGAACTCAAAGAGGGCTTTGAGAACGCCGCAACCTATTCCCACTAAGCAATTTGGGAGCTTTCTGTTACTTTTATTTGCAACGAATCCTCCGGCTTTTGGCCGGAGGGTTTTCTTTTCTTTACAGGGTAGAAAGGGCGGCAAAATCCTCTTTCAGATCGGCGTAGAGCTTTTGGTAAAGCGGGTGCGCCTTCTGGTAGAACGCGCGGGACTCGGCCTCCGGCTCGCAGCGTTTGCCCTCCCGGATGAATTTGCGGCAAGCTTCCGGCACACTGGGGAACATCCCCGCGCCAACTCCGGCCAGAATCGCCACGCCGAGCGCCGGTCCTTCTTTGGATGCGACTGTTTTCACGGTGCAGCCAAACATATCCGCGAGCATCTGCCGCCAGAGCGCGCTTGTACCGCCGCCTCCGCAGGCCATCATCTCCTCCGGTTTGACGCCCATGCCGCAGAGGATCTCATAGCAGTCGGACAGCGAATAGGAAACGCCCTCCATTACCGCACGAATCAGTTCCGGCTGGCCATGGATGGCCGAAAGTCCGAAAAATACGCCCCGGCAATCGGGATCGAGGTGCGGCGTCCGCTCGCCCATCAGGTAGGGCAGGTAGAAAAGCCGTCTGCTTCCGGCGGGGACAGCGGCGGCGTCCTGATCCATCAGGTAATAGGGGTCAACGCCCTCCTCTTTCGCTTTCTGGATGTAATTTTGACAGAAGTTGTCCCGGAACCATTTGAGCGAAAGCCCGGCGCCCTGGGTAACACCCATCACATGCCAGCAGCCCGGCACCGCGCAGCAGAAAGTGTGAACGCGGCCTTTGGGATCGATGGCAATTTTAGAGCTGTGCGCATAGACGACGCCGCTCGTCCCGATGGTGGTAAAGGCGCGGCCGTCCTCCACAACGCCGGTCCCGACCGCGGCGGCTGCGTTGTCACCCGCGCCTCCTACAACGACGGTTTTGGTGGAAAGGCCGGTCAGCTCCGCGATTTCGGGGAGAATGGTGCCGGTAACTTCGGGGGACTCGTAGACTTTGGCCAGCAGCGATTTGTCGATATCCAGCTTTTCGAGCACCTCGTCCGACCAGCAGCGGTTTGGGATGTCAAGGAGCTGCATGCCGCTCGCGTCTGAAACCTCGGTGGCGTAGACGCCGGTCAGGACAAAGCGCAGGTAATCTTTTGGCAGCAGGATGTGGCGGCAGCGCGCGTAATTTTCCGGCTCGTGGTTGCGCACCCACAGGATCTTTGAGGCGGTAAAGCCGGTCAGCGCCGGGTTGGCGGTGATCTCGATCAGCCGCTCGCGGCCAACCTTTTGGGTGATTTCCTCACATTCGGCACCGGTCCGCTGGTCACACCAGATGATCGACGGACGGATGACCTCATTTTTCTCATCCAGCATGACAAGGCCGTGCATCTGTCCCGAAAGGCCGATCCCTTTAACGTCTTCGCCCGAAACGCCCGATTTTTCGAGCACTTCTTTTATGGTTGCAAGCCCCGCGCGTTTCCAGTCGGCAGGATCCTGCTCCGCCCAGCCGTTCTGCGGCTGATAGAGCGGGTACTCCATGCTGGCCGAAGCTACCACATTGCACTCCTCGTCAAACAAAACCGTTTTGGTCGCCGATGTGCCAAGGTCGATTCCGATGATGTAATTCATACTAAAACTCCCTCCGTTTTATACTGTTTCCCGGATGCGGATTTCGGTTTCCATAAAAATGCGTTCTGTCCGAGGGGGCTCCCCCTGGACCAGGTACTGAAAGGCCAGCTGCACCGCCTGATAGCCCTGCTGGTACGGCTGCTGGCAGACGGTGGCCTGGATCACTCCGATTTTGAGCATCTCCACTGTGGACGGGACACTGTCCATCGCCACAATCCGGGGACGCTCCCCCGCCGGCAGCTCCAGCACCGCACGGCAGACGCCCGCGCTTCCCGCCGCCACCAGGATCAGTCCGTCCAGCCCGCCGTGTTCCCGGAGCATCCGCTGCGCCGCACGGTAGGCCACCGCGTCATCGTCGCCCGTTTCGTCGATATCCTCGACCGTCATTTCCGGGAAGCGCTCCCGGATAACCTCCCGGACGCCGGCCACCCGCTGATTGTGCCCCAGGATCCGAACCGAACCGGTGAACACCCCAATCCTGCCCTTTCCGCCCAGCAAAAGCCCCATCATTCCACATGCCGCACGGCCGCTCCGCGGATAATCCGGCCCGATGTAGCAGAGCCGCCGGCTCCCCTCAATGTCGGTATTCAGGGTGATAACCGCCTTTCCTTCCTCCGCCAGTGAATTCAGCGCCGCGGCAATTTCCGGCTCGTTAATCGGGTTTAAAATCAGGACATTGACCTTCCGCCGGAGCTTTTCGATCCCGGCAAGCTGCACCGATACATCGTAGCCTTTGATCCGCTCGACCAGCACTGTGATCCCGTAGTCGGCAAGCGCTTTTGCGGCCTGTTCCACCCCGCGGATAACCTCATCAAAAAAGGAAACGCCCTCCGCCGTGAGCAGCACCCCCACCGTATAGGATTTTTTCCTTGCGGCAAGCGCCTTTCCCGCCAGGTTCGGTTTATACCCCAGCTGTTCCGCTACCCGCCGGACCAGCGCTTCCTTCTCCGGGCTGACGCGCCCGCGCCCGTTCAGCACCCGGTCCACCGTCCCGCGCGACACGCCGCTCAACTCCGAAATCTGCCGGATCGTCACCGACATACCAAGCACCTCCCTCTCGTTCCGGAAAAGGTGTGCGGGGTCCTTTTTTCAAAAAAGTTGTGCCCCGGCACACGTTTAACTTTATTAAAGCATTGAAAGCAAAGTTTGTCAAGAATTTCCGCAAAATTCTATTGACAGATTGCCCTGGATGTGGTATTTTGGTGCTATTGAGATGTGCACGGACACATGAACAGGAGGCACTTTTATGACAGAAATTACACGCGAACTTTTCGGGACCACCGCCGACGGCCGGCAGGTGGAACGTTATCTCCTCGATAACGGCTCGGTACAGGCCGGCATCCTCACCTACGGCGGCATCCTCCACACCCTCTGCGTCCCCGACCGCAACGGCGAGCCGGTGGACATTGTGCTGGGCTACGACACGCTGGCCGAATACGAAAAAGGCGACAAATATCTGGGCGCCCTCATCGGACGGCACGCCAACCGCATCGGCAAAGCTTGCTTTACCCTGAACGGTAAAGAATACAAGCTCTTTGACAACGACAACGGCAACAACCTCCACGGCGGAAAATGCGGCTTTGACCGCAAGGTCTGGACCGCCGAGGTCTGTGGCGAAACCCTGAAACTCACTTACAAGAGCCCTGACGGCGAAGAGGGCTTCCCCGGAAACCTCAGCGTCACCGTCTGCTACTCCCTTTCGGACGACAACACCCTCACCCTCGACTATTCGGCCGTTTCGGACGCCGACACCGTCTGCAATCTGACCAACCACAGCTACTTCAATCTGGCCGGACAGGACAGCGGCGACGTTCTCAATCAGTACATCCAGGTCTTTGGCTCCTACTACACCATGACCGACGAGCTTTCCATCCCCAACGGCGTCATTGCGGCTGTGGACGGCACCCCGATGGACCTGCGGCAGCCTACCCGCATCGGCGACGACATCGACACCCCGTTTGAACAGATCGCCTGGGCCGGCGGCTACGACAACAACTGGATCATCGACGGACAGCCCGGCACCCTCCGCAAGATGGCATACGCTTACGACGAAACCACCGGCATCACCCTGACCGGCTACACCACTCTGCCCGGCATGCAGTTCTATGCCGGCAACTATCTCGACGGCGTCCTTCCCGGCAAGGGCAAATCGACCAACGGCCGCCGCTGCGGCTTCTGCCTCGAAAGCCAGTATTTCCCCAACGCGCTGCACTGCGAAAACTTCGCCCAGCCCATCCTCAAAGCCGGCGAAAAATTCCGCGCCATCACCGAATACCGTTTTGGAAATCTGTAATTTGTGAAAGGAGAGTCCCCTATGAAAAACATTCCGGAAGTAAAGCTCGGCCTCATCGCCGTCAGCCGCGACTGCTTTGTCATCTCGCTGTCGGAACGCCGCCGCGCCGCGATTACTGAGAGCTGCGCCAAAATCGGCGTTGACCTTTACGAGAGCAAGGTTACTGTGGAAAGCGAAAAGGACATGCAGAAAGCTGTCGCCGACGTGAAGGCTGCCGGCTGCAACGCGCTGATCGTCTTCCTCGGCAACTTTGGCCCCGAAACCCCCGAAACTCTGATTGCCAAACACTTTGACGGCCCCGTGATGTACGCGGCTGCCGCCGAAGAGAGCAGCAAGGACCTCATCAACGGCCGCGGCGACGCCTACTGCGGCATGCTCAACTGCTCGTACAACCTTGGCCTGCGCAAAATCCCGGCCTACATCCCCGAATATCCCGTTGGCACCGCCGACGACATCGCCGCGATGGCAAAGGATTTCCTGCCGGTCGCAAAAGCGCTCATTGGTGTGGCAAATCTCAAGATCATCACCTTTGGGCCCCGTCCGCAGGACTTCTTCGCCTGCAACGCCCCCATCAAGCCGCTCTATGACCTCGGCGTCGAGATTCAGGAGAACTCCGAGCTCGACCTGCTGGTCAGCTACCGCGCCCACAAGGACGACGCCCGCATCCCGTCGGTCATCGAGGATATGACCGCCGAACTCGGCAAGGGCAATCAGTACCCCGACCTGCTCGAGCGGATGGCGCAGTATGAGCTGACACTTCTCGACTGGGCAGAAGCTAACAAGGGCGACCGCGAATATGTTGTTTTTGCAAATAAATGCTGGCCGGCATTCCCGAACGAATTCGGCTTTGAACCCTGCTATGTCAACAGCCGGCTCGCTTCCCGCGGCATCCCGGTTGCCTGCGAAGTGGATATCTACGGCGCGCTGAGCGAATACATCGGCGCCTGCGTTACCGGAGATGCCGTCACTCTGCTCGACATCAACAACTCGGTTCCCGCCGACCAGTACAAAGACGGCATCGCAGGTAAATATCCCTATGCCCACACCGACCTGTTCATGGGCTTCCACTGCGGCAATACCCCCAATTGCAAGCTCTGTGACGGCGGCATCAAATACCAGCTCATCCAGAACCGCCTCCTCGAAAACGGCGGCACCCCGGACATCACCCGCGGCACCCTCGAAGGCGACATTGCCCCCGGCGAGATCACCTTCTTCCGGCTCCACGGCAACGCGGACGCCACCCTCCAGGCTTACATCGCCGAGGGCGAAGTCCTCCCCGTTCCGACCAACTCGTTCGGCGGCATCGGTGTCTTCGCCATCCCCGAAATGGGCCGCTTCTATCGCCATGTGCTGATTGCCAAGCACTACCCGCACCACGGCGCGGTTGCCTTCGCGCACTGCGGCAAGGCGCTCTGGAGCATCTTTCAATTCCTCGGCATCGAAGACGTTGCCTTCAACCAGCCGAAATCCATGCTCTACAAGGACGAAAACCCGTTCGCGTAAACCCAAAAACTCCGGGCAGGGGCCATTTGGTCCCTGCTCTTTTTTTTGGGAGAAGGACACTCGAGTGCGTTTTCCGAAGCCTTGACATTCCCTTTGGAATGTGCTATAATCTTCTTATCGGGACAGAGCATGTGAAAATGTGAAAAGAATTTCACATCCCACGTGGAATTCACATTCAGAAAGTGGGAATGTGGAAAAATTCCAGCTGATTTTGGCCTTCGGGACAAAAGCGGTGAAAATAACGGGAACTTTACGGAAAAAAAGCGGGAAAGTTTCGGAACCCGCAAATCCAGTAATGGCGGGGCTTCACGGGTTTTCCACATCGAGTAACCGGAAGAAAAACGGAACAAAGACGGAATCAGAACGGAAGAACAAGCGGAACAACAGCGGAACAAAAACCCCCATATCTTCCTTTAAAAAAAACTAAACAAAACAAAACGATACGAAAACGAAAGATATCCGCGCCTTTCTGTCTTTCTTCCACCCCGGTGGAAAACTTTTGGGGAAAAGAAAAAAGCGGCCCCATCGGGACCGCAGGCGGCACATTTTATTTGGCGACATAGCTGGTCTGCGGGATCCGCGCCAGCAGCACGCAGCAGAGATAGAAAAGCGCCATCGCCGCAGGCAGCAGCAAAAGGGCGCCTCTGGCCCCAAGCTGGTCGATCAGCACGCCGTAGGCCGCGTTCCAGCCGATGTCAAAGAGGGTGGCCGTGCTGATAATCAGGCCGGTCGCGGTGGTGATGCCGTTTACCGGGTAGTAGTTCTGGATGAGCATGACCAGGGTGGGATAAAGGATCGAAAAGCTCAGCCCCGACACGACCAGCACCGGCAGCGCCACCTTGCCGATCAGGATGCCGGCGCAGTAGAGGACCAACGCCACCCCGCCAAAGAGCAGAATGCTCCCTTTGATGCCGATCTTGTGGATCACCGGCGCGAAGGCGAGCCGCCCCACCATGATCCCGCCGAAAAACAGCGCCAGATAGGTCGACGCCTGGTTGACCGTGAGGGAGTAGGCCTCGGTCGAAATCTGGACAAACCAGTTCATGATGCTGTGCTCGGCGACAAAATAAAAGCCGAAAATCAGGACAAAGAGCGGGAACGCCCGGTTTTTGGCCGCATTGAGGAAGCCGTACTTTTTCCCCTCCTCATCGGGCAGCACCACCCGGTCGGGGAACCTCACAAAGAGCAGCACCAAAATCCCCGCCACTCCAATCAGCAGCACGATGAGGTTGGCGCCGTGCCAGGAGCCGAAGCCCGAAGCGAACGCCCCCGCCAACTTCTGGCTCGCGGTGGTGCCGATGCTCTGGATGAAAAAGAGAGTGCTGACAATCGCGGCGGGCGCTGCCGCAAAGAAATAGGAGGTCATCACGTTGATGAGGGTGCTGGTGAGGGTGGAAGCGCCCATGCTGAAAAACATGCCCACAAGCAGGCAGAGGTAGTTGTCGGTAAACAGGTAGGACACCAGCGCCGCCGCCCAGAGGAGCGCCGCGAAGAGGAAGGCGGGCTTGCGTTTTTCGCGGTCGGCGAGCCGGCCGCCAAAGAGCAGGAAGACCAGGTTGCCGACATAGCTCACCGTGATCACCATCGAGAGCCGCGAGTTGGAAAGCGAAAAATGCTCCCCGAAAACCGGCATGAAAACGCCGCGCATCGCGTCGCTGGCGCCGAGCGCCACCATCAGCAGCATAAAGCCCACATAGGCAAGAATCGCGTTTCTTCTCATTGTCATTCCGTCCTTTCGCAGCCGGTCAGCAGCCTTCCATCGCCTGTGCGGCCAGGAGGATGCCCAGCTTGCCGGTGTTGTAGGTGAGCCCGCCCTGTACCCAGACCGAGTAAGGCTCCCGCAGCGGCCCGTCGGCCGAAAGTTCGAGCGAAGCGCCCATCGTAAAGGCACCGGCCGCCATGATCACCTCGTCGCTGTAACCAGGCATCGCCCAAGGCTCCGGCGTGACGAAGGAATCGACCGGCGAACCGGCCTGAATCCCCCGGCAGAAGGCGCAGAGGCGCTCCGGGCTTCCCAGCTCGATGGCGGCGATGATGTCGGTCCGCGGCTCGTCAAACCGCGGCGTCGTCCGGCAGCCAAGCTCGGCAAACAGCGCGCAGGCAAAGCAGGAGGTTTTCACCGCGTTGGCGACAGCGGATGGCGCGTGGAAAAAGCCGAGGTAGAGCCCGCGGTTCTGGTCCTGGGTGCAGCCGGATTCCCGGCCGATACCGGGACAGGTGGCGCGGTAGCCGCAGAGTTCGACCAGATCCTCCCGCCCGGCGATATAGCCGCCGGTGGGCGCGATGCCGCCGCCCGGATTCTTGATGAGGGAACCGGCCATCAGGTCGGCGCCGACCTCAGTGGGCTCCCGCTTTTCGACAAACTCGCCGTAGCAGTTGTCCACAAAGACGATCACGTCCGGGTTGCCGCGCTTGGCAGCGGCGGCGATCTCCCCGATCGTTTCCACCCGCAGCGACGGCCGCAGCGAATAGCCGCGGGACCGCTGGATATAGATCATTTTGGCCGATTTGGCCGCTTCCTCGATGGCCGCAAAGTTAGGAGTGCCGTCCGGGAGCAGTTCGATCTGGCGGTAATGAACGCCGAACTCGGCGAGCGAGCCGGTTTTGCCGCCCCGGATGCCGATGACCTCCTCCATCGTGTCATAGGGTGCGCCGGTCACCGACACCACCGTGTCGCCGGTCCGCAGCACCCCGAAGAGAGCAGTGGAAAGGGTGTGGGTGCCCGAAACAAACTGGTGCCGGACAAGGGCGTCCTCCGCCCCGAACGCCTGGGCGAACACCCGGTCGAGGTTGTCCCGCCCCGCGTCGTCGTAGCCGTAGCCGGTCGTTCCCACCAGGTGAGCGGCCGAAACCCGGTTGTCCGAAAAGGCTTTGAGGACCTTGGCTTCGTTGTAAGCCTGGATTTCCTCGGTCTGCCGGAAGATTTCGCGGCAGTTTTGTTCGGCTTTTTCGGCCAGCTCCAAAAGCCGCGGCGAAAATTCATAAAGTCCCTGATAATCTGTCATTTTGTCATTTCCTTTGTGTGAAATTGTTTCCTGTCAAAAATTTTCGAGCAGCGCAAAGAGCAGCTCCCGCACCGCGCGCATGTCCTCCTCCCGGATGACGCACTGGGGCGAGTGGATGTAGCGGCAGGGCGCTGAAACGGCCAGCACTTCGGCTCCGCCCGCCGTTTTCTGGTAGGCCGAAGCGTCGTTTCGTCCGGCAACAGCCGTTTTATACTGGAACGGAATTCCTTTTTCCTCCGCGATCGCGGCGCACCGGCGGGTGAGCGACTGCGGATAGAGAGCGCCCTTGTCGAGAAGGCTCAGCACCGCGCCGCCGCCTAATTTACAGGCGCAGTCGGTCCCCGAAACGCCGGGGATGTCGGCTGCTGAGGTCGCTTCGATCGCCACCGCGATGTCGGGGCGCACCGAAAAGGCCGCAGCCTCGGCTCCGAAGCCGGTCGCTTCCTCCTGCACGCTGAACACAAAGGTGCAGTCCACCGGCAGCTCCGACCGGATGAGGTCGATGAGCACCGCGCAGCCAAACCGGTCGTCGATGGCTTTCCCGCGGAAAGCGCCATTGCCGAACCGGGCAAACTCCGGCAGAAAGGCCACCATGTCACCCGGTTTTGCGAGCGAAAGGGCTTCCTCCCGGTTCCGGCAGCCGATGTCGATTCGCAGCTTATCGGCCGGGACGGCGGTTTTCCGCTCGTCGGCGTCCTGGAGGTGGATTGGCTTGCCGCCAATGATGCCGGGGAGTGCATCCTCCCCGACCAGCACCTGCCGCCCGATGAGGACGCGCGGGTCGATGCCGCCCACCGTGGTAAAGAGGAGGCTTCCGTCCTCCGCCGCTGCGGTGACCATCAGCCCGACTTCATCCATGTGCGCGTCAAAAAGGATGGTCTTGTCCGACCGGCGCGCGCCCTTTTTCCGGGCGATGATGTTGCCGAGCGGATCGGTTTCGGCTTCGCAGTAATCTTCCATCAGCGAAAGAATCTCGCTCGCCACTGCGCTTTCGTCCCCGGACACGCCGGGAAGCAGGCAGAGTTTTTCCAAAATTTCGGTCAGCTGCATTGAGAGTCCCCTCCTTCCTCGGTGTCGCGCAGGATATAGGCCGCAATCAGTTCTCCAACCGCCTCGACGTCGGAGAGTTGCACCAGCTCGACCGGCGTGTGCATATACCGGAGCGGAATCGAAAGGAGCGCCGTCCGGACGCCGCCGGCCTGCACCGCGATTTCGTCCGCGTTGGTGGAAGTCCGGCCGCCCATCGCTTCGATGGTGTGGGGGATGCCCTTTTGCTCGGCGAGTGCGGTCAGCTCGTCAAAGATGCCGCGGGAAAGCGGGGGCGCAATCCCGATCATGACGCCGTCGCCGGGGTTGGGCCAGCGGTCTTCCAGCCCGTCCTGCCGGGCAAAGCTCACGTCGACTGCGATCGCCTCGTCGGGCTTTAACCGGAAGGAGGACACCGCGGCACCGAGTCCGCCCACTTCCTCCTGGACCGAAAAGACGGCGGCCACCCGATAGGGGAGCTTTTTGCCGGCCAGCAGCCGGAGCGCGTGGAGGATGGCGGCAGCGCCCGAACGGTCGTCGAGGGAGGCGGCGGTCACCCGTCCGTTCTGGAGGGCGGCAAACGGTCCGGTTAAGGTAATCCGGTCGCCGGGGCGGACGCGTTTTTGCACTTCCTCCCGGTCAAAGCCGGTGTCGATGGCAATTTCGGTGATTTCGGGGAGTTTTCTCCGCTCCTCGGCGTCCGAAAGGTGGGGCGGCTTGACGGCAACCAGTCCGGCAAGCGGCTCGGTGCCCCAAACGGTTACCTGCTGCCCCAAAACCAGCCGGCGGTCAACGCCGCCGCAGTTGGCAACCCGGAGGAACCCGTTTTCCTCCACCGATGTGACGGCCATCCCGATCTGGTCGATGTGGGCGTCGAGCAGCAACAGCGGTGCCTCCTCGGTCTCAGCCGGCAGCCACGCGATCACGTTGCCGAAGCGGTCAATTTCCACATCCTCTGTCACTTCCCGCAGAAGCTCTGCCGCTTTTTCCGAAGCGGCCTGCTCCTCCCCGGCAACGCCGGGGGCGGCACAGAGGGCGCGGAGCGTTTCCAAAGTGGTCAAAACGTTCCCTCCTCACAATTCCATCACAAGTTTTTTAAAGTGCCGGCCGCGCTCCTCAAAGTTGCGGTAGAGGTCAAAGCTCGCACTTGCCGGGGAAAGGCTCACAATATCGCCAGAGACGGTGTTTTCCCGCGCGAGTTTCACCGCTTCCTCCATGCTGGCTGCGTGGAGGATGGTGAGCCCCGCCTCTGCAAAGCCGGGGCAGGCGCGGACTGCCGCCTCGATCTTGGGGCCGGTGGCTCCCATCACGATGAGCAGTTTGACCTTCTCTAAGATCTTGGGTGCCAGCGGCTCATAGGGGATTTTCTTGTCGTAGCCGCCCGCGATGATGCAGATTTTCCGGTCAAAGGAATCGAGCCCCGCCATTGTCCGGGTGGGGCTGGAAGCGATCGAGTCGTTGTACCACTCCACCCCGTCGAGAACCCGCACCAGCTCGATGCGGTGCTCCACCCCGCCAAAGGTGCGCACCACTTCCAGAATGTCCGAAACCGGCACTTCCCCCTCAACCGCCGCGATGGCGGTGAGGACATTCTCCACGTTGTGCATCCCGCGGATGAGGATTTCATCCTTGTGGAAGAGTTTTTCCACCTTCCCGTGCCGGGCAAAGCAGAGGAAGCCCTCCTCATCCAGGAAAGCACCGTAGTCCGGCTGCTCCTTCATCGAGAACCAGGAAAGTTCCCCCCGCACCTCCGGCGCGAAACCGGCGGTCACCCGATCGTCGAGGTTCAAAACGGTGCGGGAAAAGGCGTCCTGATGGAGGAAGATGTTCTTTTTGGCGTTTGTATACTCGGCCATGTCCTTGTGGACGTCGAGGTGGTTCGGGGTGACATTTTTGACGACCGAAACATCCGGCGCGCACCGCATCGAGAGAAGCTGGAAGCTCGAAAGCTCGACGACGGCGGCGTCCTCCTCCCGGATCTCCTCGATTTCGGGGAGGAGCGCTTTTCCGATATTGCCGCCCAGATGCACCCGTTTCCCGGATTTTTCCAGGAATTTGGCGATCAGGGTGGAGGTGGTCGTCTTGCCGTCCGAACCGGTGATGGCGTAGAGCTTGCAGGGGCAGAGCTTGCAGAAGCACTCCATCTCACTCGTCACCGTCTTGCCGGCCTTTTTCGCCTCCTGCAAGGCGGGCGAGAGGTAGTACATCCCCGGTGTGCGGAAGATGACGTCGGCGTCATGCAGCGCATCGAGATACTGTTCGCCCAGGCGGAATTTCGCGCCGAGCGCCGACAGACGGCCGTAATCCTCCCCGAGCGCTTCCGCTTCCCGCTTGTCGCAGACGGTGACATCCATCCCTTTTTGGAGGAATTTCTCAATCAGGCGGGTGTGGCTCACCCCGATGCCGACAAACAGCACCTTTTTCGCCTGCAAATCCCGGTACCACCGGGCAATCGAACCTGCCATAAAACCGCTCCTTTCCAAGATACAGGTCAGTCATAATCAGTATAAGCTTTTCCGCGCGAATTATCAAGTATTTCCGGGCGAAAAACGTCCGTCAGCAAAATGCTGCCAGCAGCAGAAGCCCCGCCGTCCAGCAGAAGGCCGAAAGCGGCGCGACAATCTGGAACGCCAGATGTTTCGTTTTGTGCCGGAAGGCGATCATCCCGAGCCAGAGCCCCCATCCGCCGCCGAACACGGCGAGCAGGAGCAGCGTTTTTTCCGGGATGCGCCAGCGTCCGCGCTTCGCCTTCCGTTTGTCGGCGGCGCACAGCAAAAAGGCGGGGAGCGAAATCCCCGCCATCCAAATGAGCAGAATCCGTGTGTACATGGCTTCCTCCTATATCCGCACCAGCCGCTGGATCAAAAGCCCCACCACCAGCCAGAGCAGCAGATAGCCCGCCATCACCGGAGCGGAAAGCCGGACCATCGCGCCCAGCAGCGCCAGCATCAGCACCAGACCGACGCCGAGAATCAGGCTGACCGTTTCGATGACGCTTCCAACCGTCATCATCACCTTCATCCGCCGGGAAACCACCAGCGAAGCCGCCAGCGAACCAAAGCTGCCGTTGTTGGCAAGGCTGGCCGGTTTGACCTTGACCAGCGCGCGGCGTTCCTCCACCGCTTCAAAGAGCCGGGAGGGCAGAATTTTAAAGCAGGACGGATCGCAAAGGTAGAGCGCCCCCAGCTTCTCCTTGGTGACAATCGGATCGACCGTTTTCACCGTGAGCAGAATGTCGTTTTCGAGCAGCATCTGGATCGCGTTGTCCGCTTCGCGGGAAGGCCGCAGCGTAATGACAAAAACGGCGGTCAGCTCCCCGGCCGACGCAAAATAGACCAGATCGCAGCCCTGTTCGGCAAAGCGGCGCTCGTAATCCTCGCTCGGAACCCGGACGCCGTGCTGCAGCAGCAGCTCCCGGCCCCCGATCAGCACCCGTTTTTTGCCCACCCAGGCCGAAAGCCCCATGCCGTCCTCATAGGAAACGGACTCGGCTTTGCGGAGCAGCTCGGTGCGGTTGCCAATCATCTTTAAAAAGACGTTCGACAGGATGCTGCCGCTCTGGACCAACACCGACGCGGCGTCGAGGATGGCCTCGTCAATCCGCATCCCCTCACAGGTCTTGATGCCGCTCAGCGTAACACCGGAGGGCGGAAAGAGGTCTTTGGCGTCGATGACCACCGCGTTGGCTTCGGCGCAGTCGGCGGTGGAGCGCTCCCCGGCGGCAAGACCGCCCGCCCGGTTTGCAAACTTGGCGCCCCGCCGGAGCGGATAGGCGGTGAAAAAGAGGCAGGAAAGCGGCGAAAAAACGAGCATACAGGCCGTCATCACAGTGAGAGCCAGATTCTTGTGCTGGGTAAAAAGAAAGGTGAAAAGCCCCGCCGCGGCTCCGGCAATCAGTCCCGCAACCGCCAGGTTGCGGCCGATGGTGTCGCTCCGGTCGCTGCCCAGCGAGATGGGTAAAAAGCCGGAAAGCAGGTCGGTCCGCCGGTTGATGACCGGCACCCCGTATCCTTCCACCAGTCCGCGCGTTAAGTCGGAAGCGAGCCGGGTGTCCGGAACAGTCTGGGGGGAAAACTTCTCGTAATCAGCCGAAACAAATTTGGCGTTGAGCGACGCCGTTTTCAGGGTGAGCGCCCGGCTCTGCCAGGCAGCGGCCAGCAGCAGTGCGCCCACCGGGATGTAGAACTGGATGTTGCTGTTCAAAAGTCCACGCGGGAACAAGAGCTGCCCCACCGACTGGAGCAGGCAGACCAGATAGGTGAGCGCCGCCGGGAGTTCGCGGTTGGGTTCCAGCCGGACAAGGGAGCCAAGTCCGCTTTGCAGCACCGGCCAGCTCACGCCGCCTGCCACAGCGCCCAGCGCCGTCAGAATCCCCAGCGTTATACGGGACGGAATCTGATCCGGAAATTGTACCCGCTGGATATGCAGGAAGACGGCCATCCCGGTCATCATGGCGGCCAGCAGCAGCAAAACAAAAGCCATCATCGAGGCGCGCGCCCCGGCTTCCCGCAGCGCGGCCATCTGATTGGCTGCCGTCTCGTCCCCGATCTTCTGTTCCAGCCGCCGAAAAGCCGGCGCAATGCGGGGGGCGGCTTCCCGCTCCTGTTCCTCGGCAACGGCGGTTCTTTCCTTTACCTTATCGGCCGGGCGGAGGTGCGGTTCCGCTTCGGGCTGTGATTTGGGCGGAGCTTGTTCCGGCTCCTCCGCAAAATTCTGGGCCGGGATCGGCTTCACCGGAGGCTGCTCGGCGCGGATTTTCTCGATGTCGATCTGCATCGGAGGCGACTGCGGCTTATCATTCAAAAAGGCGGGCGGAAGCTCCTGTTTGACCGTTTTTTTGGGTGCGGGCGATTTTTTTGGGGGAGTTTTTCGTTCCTGCGCCGGGGCAGCTTTGGTTTCCGGCTGCGCGCCGGGCTTTTTCTGTTCGCCTTCAACGGAGAGGATTGCCACCAGCGCGTCGATATCGCTGTCCTCTTCCGGTGCGGACGGCTGTTCCCCGGCTTGTTCGCCGGTCAGCTCGCGCAGCAGTTCGTCAAGGGATTCCAAAGTGGGATGCACATCCTTTCGTGGGAGAAATCAGTTGCGTGCCGGGATACCAAGGCGCTGGCGGGCAACCTCGTACATGATAATACCGCCGGCAACCGAAGCGTTGAGCGAGGTGATCTTGCCCAGCATGGGGAGTGTGACCATCCCGTCGCATTTTTCCTTAAGCAGGCGGCTCATGCCCTTGCCCTCGGAGCCGATAATCAGCGCGACGCCGCCGGAAAAGTCGGTTTCGCACCAGTTCTGGCCCTCCATATCGCAGCCATACACCCAGATGCCCTCTTTTTTGAGCTCATCCACAGTGGAAGCGAGGTTGGCCACCCGGGCGACCGGCAGATGGGCGGCGGCCCCGGCCGAAGATTTGAAGACGGCGGAAGTGAGCCCCACGCCCCGCCGTTTGGGGATAATGACGCCGTGGGCGCCGGCCGTTTCGGCGGTGCGGATGATAGCGCCCAGGTTGTGGGGATCCTCGATGTCGTCGGCGATGATGAGGAACGGCTTTTCGCCCTTATCGGCTGCTTTGGCGAGGATGTCCTCCACCTCGGCGTATTCGACGGCCGAAACCGAAAGAACGACGCCCTGATGGGCGGTGCCGCCGGCCATCCCTTCCAGCTTCTGGGAGGTGACTTCCTTGATGGGGCAGCCGGCCTGTTTGGCCAGCGCGATGATTTTGGACATGCTGCCGCCGGTCTGTCCTTTTTCGATGAAAACGGTATCGGCGTTGGCGTTGGCTTTCAGCGCCTCCATGACAGCGTTGCGGCCGGCGATAAAGGCGGTGTTCTCGTCTTCGGGACGAAAAGCGAAATCGTCGTCCCGGTCGCGCCGGAGCTGGCGCATCGGATCGGGCTTGCGGGCAAAGTTCTTGCCGCCAGGACGTCCGACCGGGCGGTTTGTTGGTTTGCCGCCGGGGCGGCGCTTGTTGTCAAAGCTCATGGCAGTTCCTCTCTGTTATACAATTTGTATTATTACTTCATTTTATTTCGATTTTCGACTTTTCTTTTTAGGAATTTTTCCTATTCTTCTATATTTTTCCCACAATAGGTACAATAGTGTCCGACCGACCGGCCAGCATAACGCCCGCAGTAAGGACAGCGATCAAAAATAGCTGCCAGCACTGCCAAAACCAAAGCGATTACTACCCCCAACACCCCAGCGAATATTACCCCAAACATACTCAAGATAACGAGCACGGCCAGAATCATGAAAACTATCTTTTCAATTTTGCGAAAAGTTTTCCGTTTCATTCGAACATCTCCTTCTCTCCTCATGTCAAGGGATCAAGGACATCGCTTCTACGAAAATAAATACGCTACGTTGGGTTTTCTACAAATTCTCCTAATCAGTGAAGGACAAAAAACTCCTCGTACCAGAGGATAAAGCTGTAAATCGTCCAGATCTTTTTCATGTTGAGGGCAGTGCCGGATTTGTGGTCGTTGAGGAGTTTCAAAATCGCTTCCCGGTTGAAGAAACGACCGGCGACGTCCCCCTCGAATTTTTCCAGCACCATGTTGTAGTATTTGTCCTGCCGGAGCCAGTCGTTGAGCGGCACCGGGAATCCCAGTTTCTTCTTGTTGGCGGTGCGTTCGGGGATCTGCTTGATGGCGGCACCTCGGAGGGCAACTTTGGTGGTGTTGCCGTCGATGCGGTAACGGGTGGGAATCTGAACGGCGAGTTCCAGCATCTTCTTGTCCAAAAACGGCACCCGCAGTTCCAGCGAATTGGCCATGCTCATCCGGTCGGCTTTTTGGAGGATGTCGTAAAGCATCCAGGTGTGGATGTCCACATACTGAAGCTGTGTCGGCTCGTCAAAGCCTTTCATCTCGTCGAAAAAGGGTTTGGCGTACTCGACCGGATCTTTGGCCGGAATGCGGTTTTTGAGGTATTTCCAGCGTTCGTCCCGGGTAAAGACATAGTTTGCCCGCATAAACCGCTGGTACGGTTCCATCGCGCCCCGGACAAGGAAGTGCTTGCCCTTAAAATCGGGGGCTTTTTTGGCCAGAGCCGCCGCGCCTTTGCGGAAAAACTTCGGGATACGGGAATACTTCTGGAAGTGCCCGCCCGCCAGATACATCGGATAGCCGCCGAACAGCTCGTCGGCGCCTTCTCCGGAGAGGACAACCTTGACATATTTCGCGGCGTTTTCGGCTAAGAAGTAGAGCGGCACCTCGGAAGGATTGGGCAACGGCTCATCCATATACCACTGGATTTTGGACGCCATCCGGAAATAATCGTCGGCCGAAACCTTGTTTGAAATATTCTGCACCCCGATGGTTTTGGAGAAGTCCTGCGCATAAGGCAGCTCGCTGTATTTTTCCTCGGCATAGCCAACCGAAAAGGTTTTGACGTCCTTGGTGACCTTGGAAACTTCTTTGACCACATAGCTCGAATCGACGCCGCTCGAAAGGAAGCAGCCAACCTCGACGTCGCTGATCTTGTGGACTTCGACCGACTTGGTAAATTCGTCGGTAATAAGCTGCTCCCACTCTTCGAGCGACTTGCTCTCGTCGATCTTATAGTCGATGTGGTAGTACCGCCAGATTTTCATCTCGCCGTTCTGGTAGGTAAAGCAGTGCGCGCCGGGGAGCTTATAGACATTGCGGAACAACGTTTCATCGCAGGGGATATACTCGTAGCACATATAGTCGGGGAGGCGGTCCTCGTTGACCTCCCGGACAAAGGACGGGTGCTTTAAAAACGACTTGATTTCGGAGCCGTAGAGGAAGTTGCCGTCTTTCTTATAATAGTAAAACGGCTTGATGCCAAAGATGTCGCGGGCGCCGAACAGCTTCTGCTCGGTTTTGTCCCAGATGACAAAGGCGAACATCCCCCGGAGCTTCTGGAGAAGATCGGGGCCGTACTCCTCATAGCCGTGGAGCAGGACTTCCGAATCGGTAGAAGTCTTGAAGACGTGTCCTTTTTCGATCAGATCCTTCCGCAGTTCCTGGAAGTTGTAAATTTCTCCGTTAAAGGTGAGAACCTTGGTGCCGTCCTCGTTGAGAATCGGCTGGGAACCGCCCTTGAGGTCAATAATGGAGAGTCGCCGGAAGCCCATCGCGATTCCGTCGTCAACATAGTAGTCGTCCTGGTCGGGGCCGCGGTGGATGATCTGGTCGGACATCGCCTTGATGACGGCCAAACGATCGCCGGTATAGTCGTTGGTGGTAAAGCCTGCAAATCCGCACATGGGAATCATCCTTTCTGGAAAGTTATCGGGTTATTAAGGAACGATAAGCCGGGCGGAGCGGCTTTTCGCAGTATTCGATGGAACGTTTGGCCAGCACTTCGAGCGCGTCGAGGCAGCCGGGGCCGATCGGGAAATCCCGCTTGATGAGAGATAGCTCGGTGCAGCCCAAAATCATACACTCGGCGCCCTCTTTGCGCAGACCGGCACAGACCTCTTCAAAGAGCGGAAGCTCCGGGGGAAGCCCGGCCTTGACATTCTCATAAATCAGGTGCATGACCTTCTGCTGCCCATCTTCATCCGGCACCGCAAAGCCAATGCCCTCCGCTTCCAGCGCCTGCTGGAAGAGCCGGGTGGCAACAGTGCCGCTGGTGGCAAGGATGCCGGCTTTTTTCACTCCATTTTCCTTTAAATGGGAAGCCGTTTCCTTTACCAGATTGACAAACGGGATGGACACACCCTTTTGCAGCTCCCCAAAAAAGTAGTGGGAGGTGATGCAGGGCACCGCAATGCAGCAAGCTCCCAACGTTTCCAGTGTTTTGGCGGCCTTGGCCATCATCGGGACGGGACTTTCGGCGCTTTTGCCCAAAATGCAGGCGGTGCGGTCCGGGATGGACGGCCGGTTTAAAATGGTGACCTCCAGATGGTCCTGGTCGCGGCTCGCGTCGGTCATTTTGACAATCAGTTCGAGAAAATAGGCGGTGGCCATCGGGCCAAGACCGCCGATGACACCTAAGCTTTTCATCAGTCGGTTAATCCTTTGTTTCCAAAATAGCGTTTGTACTTCTGGTAATAGTGGAACTGGTTCTTGAGCCAGCCAATCCGCCGCTTCAGGCTCATATCGGGCTTATAGTAAAGCGACTGGCAGTATTTGCCCGCCTTGATGAGGGCTTTTGCTTCGGCTTTGAGCGACGCATCGGCCACATATTGAAAAATAACGCCTTTGGGGATGATGCTCCAAAGCACCTTGTTGTCGGCGATGGTGAGCGGCATCTCCTTGTGGTAGATCACGTCGTCCGCCAGCCATTTGGCCAGATTGTAGCCCGCAGCGGTTACGAAAAAGCTCGACCGTCCCTGCCGCAGGTTCATCTCAAAGAGCTTGTACTTGCCGTCGCGGGGATCCAGCTTCATGTCAAAGTTGGCAAAACCCACATAGCCGATCCCTTCGAGAAAATTCTTCATCTGCTCGGAAAGAGCGTCGTCACGGGTGTTGATGATGGCGGCGTAGCTGCCGATCCCTTCGGGAGAGTGTTCCTCTAAAAGGGCATGTCCGAGGGCAATGAGCTTCACTTTTTTGTCGGAGCCGCAGTAGCAGTTCATCACCCGCATCTGCGCGTCGTCGCCGGGGATGTACTCCTGTAAAATCAGGTGGTCTTTGTAGGAGGAACCGTAAATCGCGTCGAGGATCGCGTCGTATTCCTGCCTGTTCTGAGCGACAAACACCTTTTTCTTGTGGGGAAATTTGCAGTTCCAGTAGGCGACCGAGTTGGACGGCTTGATAATCACCGGGAAGTCAAACGGCAGCTCGACCGACTTGTAATTCTCGTAAGAACAGGTGGTCGTTTTGGGAAACGCAAAGCCGTGTTCGGTGCAGACCTGGTAAAAGCTTTCTTTAATCGAAAGCCGCATCAGCAGCTCCTCGCTGATGCACTCAAAGCGGTAGTAGGGGCGAAGCGCTTCCTGGTTGCGGACGAGCAGCTTGATATAGTTGTCGCCGCAGGGAACCAGAAGCAGCGTCTGCTCCTTGGGATAGCGGCCGGCAAAGTCGATGAGGGTTTTGCAGAAAACGGCGTCGTCTTCCAGATTCGGCTCGACGACCTCAACCGTCACAATGCGGCTGTTGGAGGTGGCGTTCAGGTGTCCCTTGCCGATGGCGACCGAGGGGATGCCGAAAGCCTCGTGGAAAGAGCGGGCCATGCCGTATACATTGACGTCGCTGCCCAGCAGGACGGGGATAAAATCGGTTTTGGACAAAAGAATCGGTCCTTTCGGAAAGATTTTGCGCGCAGCCGAAAGGGCGCACGCTATCTATTTTATTATACACAGATTCTGACCGGATTACAAGGCAATTTGTAAATTTTCGCGCTTATCGGGCATTTTCCTTTAAAAAATGTTCCACCTCCGCCGCCGTGGGGATGGAGGGCGAAGCGCCCATCCGGGTGACCGCAATGGCGGAAGCGGCGGCTGCCCGCAGAAGCGCTTCGGCGCTGCTCATCCCTCCGCCATAGGCGCAGAGGAAAAAGCCGGTAAAGGTATCGCCGGCCGCCGTGGTGTCCGCCGTCCGAACCGGGAAGATGGGCTGATACAGGCGCTCTGTCCCATCGTCAAAAGCGGCGCCGTCTTTCCCCAGCGTAAGGACAATGGAAGCTTTTGGAAACTTCTCCCGCATGGCGGAAAGGATGCGCTCCGGTTCGGTTTCCCCGCTCAGCGCCGCGCCTTCGGTTTCGTTGACAAAAAAGAGGTCGGCAAGGGAAAGCGGAAGTTTCAGCAGCTCCGGCGAGATGGGCGACGGGTTGACCGCAATTTTCATGCCGCGCGCCTTTCCTTTTTCCATCAACTGGGCAAGTCCCGCCGTTTCATTTTGGAGAAGGAGCCAGTCACCCGCTCCAAACGGTTCCAGCGCCCGGTCGACGCAGCTTTCCGGAACCGCACGGTTCGCCCCGCCAAAGAGGAGGATGCAGTTCTGCCCGGAGGCGTCCACCTGGATGATGGCATGCCCGGTCCGCACATCGGAAAGCGTTTGGGTGAGCGAAATGTCCACTCCCACTTCCCGCAGCGTTTGGAGGAGCAATCCGCCGTCCTCCCCCACGCAGCCGGCGTGGAACACCTCCGCACCCGCCCGGCAAAGGGCGACCGACTGGTTTAAGCCCTTCCCCCCGGCAAAAGTTTGGAGCGATTCGGAACCGAGCGTTTCTCCCGGACGGACAAAATGCTCCACCTGATAAACAAAGTCGAGATTCAGCGAACCAAAATTGAGCACACGCATGAAAGATACCTCCTTTGAACTGTTTCTTTGCTGTTATTGTACCACAAAGGCTGCCCCCTCAAAAGAGTTTTTCCAAAATTTCAGAGGTTGTCCACAAAATTACCGGTATCATTCCTCCTTTTTCGACCAGAACAACCGCCTTGTGTAAAATTCTGGTAAAGTATGAAAATACTCTGTAAAGCCCGTGTACATTTTTTCTTCAAAATGTTATAATAAATCTGCAAATTATGAAAAGATTGTAAAATTCAGGAGGATGGACATGAGCATCTTTAACGTCATCAGCCTTGGCGGCGGACTAGCCCTGTTCCTATTCGGTATGACGCTGCTGGCAAACGGCATGGAAAAGGTTTCCAACGGCCGCGCCGAAAAAGCACTGGAACGCCTGACCGGCAATATCGTCTTCAGCATCCTGCTCGGTGCCGGCGTAACCGCCGTGGTACAGAGTTCTTCGCTGACCACCGTTGTGGTTGTCGGTATGGTAAACGCCGGTATCCTGCGGCTTCAGAACGCAGTCGGCGTCATCATGGGCGCCAACATCGGCACCACCGTCACCGGCCAGATTCTGCGCCTTGGTGACCTGGAAAACAACGCCAACGCCGGGCTGATTATGCAGATTGTAAAGCCCAGCACCCTTGCGCCCGCTGTTTCGATCATTGGTATCATCTTAATCCTCACCGCCGGCAAAAAAGAGCTCAAAAAGCTGGTTGGTGAAACCTGCCTCGGTTTCGGCATCCTGTTCCAGGGCATGTTTGCCATGGAAGCCGCGATGGAACCGCTGCAAAGCTCCCCCACCTTTGCCAATGTTTTTGCCTCGCTGCAGAATCCTTTCCTTGGCGTTCTGGCCGGCGCCGTCGTCACCGGTATCATCCAAAGCTCCTCGGCTTCGATCGGTATTTTGCAGGCGCTCTCCTCCACCGGCGCTATCACCTGTTCGGCTGCTTTCCCCATCATCATGGGCCAGAACATCGGTACCTGCGTCACCTCGCTGCTTTCGAGTATCGGCGCCAGCAAAAACGCAAAACGCGCCGCGATGGTGCACCTCTACTTCAACCTGATCGGCACCGTGATCTTCCTGGTCGGCGTTTACAGTATCAACGCGACGATTGGCTTCTCTTTCTGGAGTGACCCGATCACCAAAGGCGGCATTGCAAATTTCCACACTCTTTTCAATGTCGTCGCTACCCTGCTGATGGCGCCTTTCTACAAAGGGCTTGCCCATCTGGCCGAAATTACCATCCGCGACAAGCAAAGCGCACCGGCGCCAAAAGCCGGCGGCGACAATATCCTCGACGAACGATTCCTCTCCGCGCCCGGTCTCGCGCTGGAGCAGAGCTCGGTTGTTGTACAGGAAATGGCGATGGAAGCATTGGAAAACTTCCGTCAGTCGGTTACTCTCTTCCGCAAATATGATCCCACTCTGGTACAGGAAATTATGCGCCGGGAAGATGGAATCGACAGCCGCGAGGACCGCGTCAACAACTACTTAAACCATGTAGCCGAAGGGCAGCTTACCGATCCGGAACAAAAAGACCTTTCGATGCTCACCCGGCTTGTTGTGGAATTTGAGCGCGTCGGCGACTACGCCATCAACCTGGTCGAACGGGCACAGGCGCTCGCGGAACAGAAGGTGCGCTTCAGCGAAACGGCGCTGGATGAGCTGGAAACCATCTGTGGCGCTGTTGAGCAGGCCATTATTATGGCTTCCGACTCCTTCCGCGAACGCAATATCGAGATGGCCGCCCGGATTGAACCGCTGGAGGAAACGGTTGATACCATCGAAAATGAACTGAAGCTCCGGCACATCCGCCGCCTGAAAAACGGCCAGTGCACCATCGACGCAGGGCTGGTCTTCCTGGAAGTGCTCACCTATATCGAGCGCGTCTCCGACCACTGCTCCAATATCGCAGTGCTGCTGATCGCCCGGAAAAACGGCAGCAAAACCCTCAACCGCCACGAGTATATCAAAAAGGTCCATCAGGGTGAAACCGACCTGTATAAACATGAAATGCAGGAATTTATGGACCGATACTTCAACGCGCTTCCCCCCGAAGAAGCATAAACAAGATGCCGTTTTGGTTTTCCCGTCAGCCGGCGGATTCCAAAACGGCCCTTTTTTTGCATTTTTGGGGACAAACGGGACGAAATGTGGTATGATATACATAACCGCCGGAATGAACCATCGCAAAGGAGAATACCGATGTGCAACATCACCTATCAAATAGGCGACTGCAGGGAGCTGCTCCGACAGGTCCCGGACGCCTCTGTCAAACTTGTCGTAACTTCGCCGCCGTATAATATCGGAAAACCCTATGGAATTTATCAGGACAAGATTGCGCTGAATGATTGGGAGGACCTGCTGCGGGATGTTTCCCGGGAGGTGTTCCGGATCCTGACGCCGGACGGCAGCTTTTTCTTAAACCTCTCCCCCATCCCCTATGGCAAAGGCCGGGAGATCCTGCCGCTGCCCTTTTTCGGTTACCAGATACTAAAGGATTCCGGCTTTTTCCTGCGCAATATGATTACCTGGACCTTTAACAACATGCAAAACTGCACCAATCGCCTGTCGGGCCGTTATGAGAACATTCTGTGGGCAGTCAAGGATCTGGACCATTATATTTTTAATCTGGACGAGGTCCGCATCCCGTTCCTCTCCAAAAATGACAAGCGGCTGGAGGGAAAGAGTGGACGGAATCCCACCGACGTTTGGTATTTTGACCGGGTAAACAACATGACCAAGAAAAAACTCGGATTGCAGCATCCGACCGTCTATCCCCTGCCCATGATCCTGCGCATTTTGAAAATGTCGAGCAACCCCGGCGACACTGTCCTGGATCCCTTTGTGGGAAGCGGCACCACCCTGGTCGCCGCCAAGCTGCTCGGCCGCAATGGGATTGGTTTTGAGATCGACAGCCGGTACGCACCCGAAATCGAAAAAAGGCTGCAACAAGAAGGGAGCTGTGAGGACTGATGCTTTATGAGGAATTACTCGCCTTCTGCCAAAAGCGTCTGCTCTATTTTTTCCGCAATGTGCCAACCTTTGAAAATCAGTTTTGCTGGACCAGTCTGAGCAAACGATGCTATGAAGAAATGTACCAAAAGCATGTCATCACCGGCACGGAAGAGCTGAAGCGTTCCATTCCGGGGCTTGCCCAAACCTGCCAAAGGTGCGCGGCCTTTTATATTCCTGCCCGCAACAAGAGCATCCCCAAATATGACCTCATTCTGGGGAAACAGCTGGAAGAAGCCCTGATGGCATTCCTGTCGGCAAAGCTCGGCGCCAAAACCTGCCGCGGGGACCAACAGAACCTGAGCTTGCCCGATTGCAGAATCCTGAAGCCGGACGGAAAAACAGCAGCTTATTTTGAGGTCAAGTTCCACGCGGCACCTTTTGTCAAATCCAGGCAATTTACCGGACGGTATTGCTATGAGGGGAGCGCAACACTCGATCTGGCAAAAATTCAAAAACAGCTCGCTCTGATTGACAGCGGACTGGACGCACCAGTGTTTTACGTCCACTGGATTGAATACCCCTGCCTGAAGGGGATTTTTTACCAAACAAGCGCCCAGGTGCGGGCGGAATTTGCAGGCGGCAGCGGTGAATTTGCGCGGCGATTTCGGGATGGGGACCGGGATAAAGCCCCAAAAAACGTCTATCTGAGCAAGAAGTACGCGCCGCTTTTGGAAATGGGCGATTTTGAATCCTTTGCAGCGGAACTGGAACGGCTCATCCATACATAAAGCAAAACTCTGGAAAACGTCTTTACCGGCGTCTTCCAGAGTTTTTTGTTGGAACCGAATCAATACAACTCCCGGATTATCTCCACACATTTTTCAATCCCCAAGGTTCCGCTGTTCAGGGTAAGGTCGTAGTTCTGCGCGTGTCCCGCAGAATGTAATCGGCGCACCGCCCTACGATGACACAGTGGCCCTTTTCCGCCAGTTCGGTGATGATCCGGTACTGGATTTCCCAAAGGTAATCTTCGTTGGTGGGACCGAACGACCGGTTGGTAAGGGTGGACAGGAAGGAGCTGCTCGGTGCGTACTCGCCGGCATCCTGAATATGACGCTCGTCAAAACCGCTCTCCTTTGCGATCTGTTGGATCAGTTCACTGTCGTAGCAGGGAATCCCCAGCTCTTCCGCCACCTTTTTGCCGATGGTGCGGCCGCCGCTGCCGAATTCACGACTGATGGTAATCACTCTGTTTTTCATCTGAATTCTTCTCCTTTTGTTTCGTTATTTTCTGTCGAGGCGGAATCCGCGATCTTTTTCAGCTGCTTTCTCTCATAGATCAGCAGGATCAGCGAAAGGATAAACGCCAGGCCATCCGCCACGGGGCCGGTCCACAAAACACCTGTCACCCCAAGGAAGACAGGCAGAATGATGGCGGTCGGGACAAAGAAAATGATCTGACGCGACAACGAAAGCAGCGCGGATTTGATGGGTTTGCCAACCGCCTGCAGGTAAACCGCGACCACTGTCTGGAAACCGGTCAGCGGGCAGAGCAACAGGAAAATACGGAAAGCCATTACAGCAAATTCATTGTAGAGGCCTTCCTCCGAACCGAACAGAGAAACAACGGCCATCGGGGCAAACTGGAACAGCAGGAACGCAAGAACCGAGATGATCTCCGACGCGATCAGCGCAATATCCAGCGCCTTTTTTACTCGGGTAAAATTTTTCGCGCCGTAGTTAAACCCGATGATTGGCTGAGAACCGACCGAAATACCCACCAGGATCGAAATCAAAATCTGATTGACCTTCATCACAATGCCGGTTGCGGTCAGAGGGATGTCGGAGCCATAGACAGATTGCGCGCCATAGGTAGCCAACAGATTGTTGGTCAGCGCCATCACGATGGTAATGGCAAATTGGGTAATAAAGCTGCTGATGCCAAAGCTCAATACCCTGCCGCAGATTTTTCCGCTCGGTTTGAACGCGGATAAATCAGGACGAACAGTTTTAAAGCGCGTCATATAGACCACCGAAACGATAAACGACGCAACTTGGCCCATAACGGTCGCGATGGCGGCGCCCCGTACTCCCATATGGAACACAAAGATGAAGATGGGATCAAATATCGTGTTGATGACTGCGCCCAGCACCATTGAAATCATCGCGAATTTGAGGCTGCCGTCGGCGCGGATCATGGAATTCAAAGCGCCGGAAATCATCATAAACGGCAGGCCGATCCCGATCACGAATCCATATTCCAGCGCATAGGGCCGCAGCGTATCCGTGGCGCGGAGAAGATTCAAGATCGGGTTGAGGAAAATCAGAAAAACAGCCATTAAGACGATGCTCACAACTGTTACCATTGTCACGGCGTTGCCGATCCCTTTTTTCGCGCTGGCATAATCTCCTTCCCCCAATTTCAAGCTGAGATAGGCCGCGCCGCCATCCCCGATCATCAGGCACAGCGCCAAAGCGACAATCGTGATGGGAAAAACAACATTTGTGGCGCCGTTGCCGAGATATCCCACACCCCATCCGATAAAAATCTGGTCCACGATGTTGTAAAGCGAGTTGACTAGAAGGGAAATTACGCAAGGAATTGCGAATTTGATGAGTAGCCGTCCAATCGGCTCGGTGGAAAAGGGACTTTTGTTTTCTGAAACTGTGTTTTCCGTATTTTCATTCTCTCCTTATTATGTAACTAGTTACCTATTTGTCCGAAAAACAGGCAGTGTACCCGAGTGAATTTCTCAGCACACTGCCCGGGGAGTTCTATCATAACAGCCGAAGCTTAATCCGCGTCGATATTTTGCAAAAGCATATCCGCCATCAGAAGCAAGGTTTTTTTCTGATCCTCTGTAAAATTCCGGCAAAGCTCGGAGAGGACTTCTTCATCCTGCGCCAAAATCACCTTGTGAATCCCTTTGGAACGCTCTGTGCAGGTAATCTTTTTATATCTCCGGTCCTGTAAACTGGGAACGCAGCGTATAAACCCCTTGCTTTCCAACCTTTGCAGCATTTTAGTCATAGCCGGATGGGTAACATGTTCGAGCCGTTCCAAATCGTTCTGATGAATTTCCGTTTCACCGGACGCTTCCAATCGGCTGACAGATCCCAAAACACGCAGCTGCACAGAGGTCAACCCCATTGTACTGGCCTTTTCATCCAACTTTTTGCGGAAAGCGCGGTTAATGATTGCAATTTTTAACCCAAAAGGCATCCCATTTGACATTCTCCCACCCCTTTCTAAATAAGTAACCTATTACATATTATACCATTTGCCCCCATTTGTCAAGGCTTCTATGCGCAAGATAATCTAAAAAGAGAATGATACCACCGCCACAAAAATGAAAGAACCACGAAAGACTCTAAATCTCCAAAGGTTTTCGAAACTTAATACCTTCCGCATGGTTTATTAGCATGTTTAGGCAAAATAAAGCAAAAATGGGATAGTTGTACAATGCGCTATCATAAAAGCTGATCTAAGAGCTAAACAAAAATATTTGATTGCTATTGACAAATCCAATTGATTCTATTATAATTTTATCAAGCTTTTAGATCAGCTTTCATATAAACATTTTAAAAGCTAACAAATCATGACAATGGAGCGGTTTTAAAAGGAGAAATGAATCATGATTATGAGACAAATTCGAACAAGCATTGAAACAAAGGGAATGATAGAAAAACTTAAAAGTATCTATCGAAAAGAAAAATTTGCACAGGATGACTTAGTTACTATGACAGTCGGTTATGTTTTAAACACAGCATTTAGGGAAACCGAAAATATTTCTGATTGGAACAGAATAATAGATACAAATATTACGCTTGAAGAGGAGTTTCTTTCTGCCGTAAAAGAAACTAAAACACAGGTGACACGTTTCAGGTTAGCAGACCTTACTTCTCAAGGAATAGATAATTTGACTAAAATTTTCGCAGATGAATTAGGTCTTAGGGTGCAGGTTGGATTTACCGTTAAACAAATTTTAAAAGCTGCAATTCTATTGAGAGAAGAGGAACATATTGTATAACGGACTGGCTACCAATAAAAGCACCGCAAGGCATTATTCTGGAACAACATTCTAAGTTTACAGGAGAAAAATTTACACATGAAGTCACAGTCACGCCAGCCTTTTGATATCTCTTGGAGAAAATGCTTTGATTGTTCATGACAGGCTTGGGCATGAGGATATAGAAACCACATTAGGCATTCCGAATACATGCAGAGAGGACAAGCTTGCGGATAGAGAATACAAAAAGAAATGAGGTAAATTATGGCTATATATGTTATGAGTGATATTCATGGAAATTATGAGAAATACCAACAGGCATTAAAGGCAATCAAATTGCAGGAGAATGATATTCTATATGTGCTTGGCGATGTGGTTGACCGGGGAACAGGTGCATGTAAAATCCTTTTCGACATGATGTGCCATTTTAACATCATTCCCTTGCTTGGCAACCATGAGTTTATGGCTATGTCTGTATTGTCAAAATTAGTGGAAGAAATATCAGAAGATACGCTGAACAGTTTTAATCAGGACTTTATGACAGGTATGCTCACTTGGTTTGAAAATGGTGGGCAAAGCACCTTAGAGGAATTTAAAAAACTCTCGTCAGAAGATCGGCAAACAATATTAGAATACCTGGAAGAATTTGAACTCTATGAAGAAATTACAGTCAATAGACAGGATTATATTTTAGTTCATGCAGGATTCGACAATTTTATAGAAACAAAGAAGTTAAGCGATTATCAACTGCATGAAATAATATGGGCAGAGACTGACTATGACAAAGTGTATTTTAAAGACAAAATTTTGATTACAGGACATACACCCGTACAGCTTATATCCAATGGAAAAAGTGAAAAAATTCTCAAAATAAACAAACTATTTTTTACAAGGGCATAATGCCAAGTGAAAAGGTTTTAGATTTTCCAGTGGATTGTAACACTCTCACTGGTAGCGTCAATCTGTGATATGAGTATATCAACCACCTTGCGCTTATCGTCAAAGCTCACGGACTCCCAGTCATCGAGATAGCCCGTAATGCTATCAATCTGTGAAGCGGAAACAGAATTAGCGGTGAGGTCTGCGACCAGCCGGAGCTGTTTCTGCCGTTCCGCATCCAGTTCCTCAATGCGGGTGTTTGCGTATTGCAGGAGAAGCGGATTAGCGCCGGACAAAGTGTCCAGAAGTTTCTCGATCTCGCTTTCCGTCTTTGC
>CALWNQ010000044.1 GCA_944382875.1 uncultured Clostridia bacterium | reverse complement strand
TCACTCAGCATCACGACGGCAGAGCTGAAAAAGCCGAAGCTGACACGGGAGTATATGGAGCATTGGTTTTCTCAGTTCCGGTACGGCGATCCCAATGATCGGGAATTTCAAAAGCGACTGATCGACACCTTTGTCAACGCGATATTTGTGTATGACGATAAGCTGGTGCTGACCTATAACTATCAACATGGCACACAGACGATTACACTAAAGGAAGTCGAGGACTTTCTGGGTTCGGATTTGGTTGGTCTGTCTCCACCACCAGACTGTGTCTGGAGCGCAACGCGCTTCAGACATTTTTTTGTTTCCGAAAGAAAGCGTCCCGCGCTGGCACACGATTCCAAGCCGGGACACTGCAAGAGCCGGCCCGGCTTACAGCCGGAGGAAATCTGACGCAGCCGCACAGCCCCTGTCTGACTGCATAAAGCGGTTCGACAGGCTCACCGCTTCGGTTCTGTACCGTTTCTGTGGAAATATCCGGCCCGGCTTACAGCCGGAGGAAATCTGACGCAGCCGCACAGCCCCTGTCCGACTGCATAGAGCGGTTCGACAGGCTCACCGCTTCGGCCGGCTTAGAGCCGGTGCAATGTCGACGCGGCACTTCGATGACGCACCGACGTTTCGGCTGGCTTGCGATAAGCTGCAAGCCGTTGGAAAAAATAACCACGCAGAGAAAGCAAAAACACCACGCGCACGGTCGAAAGCCGTGCGCCTTTTTTGTGCGTTCAGCCAAAGATTTTTCCATGGCATTGCAAACTTTGGATTCTTGTGCTATCCTTGACAAAAAGGCCGAAATGAGGTGCGCGGTATGAACGAACAAAGACTCTGGTACAGGCAGCCTGCTGCCTGCTGGACGCAGGCGCTCCCGCTTGGAAACGGGCGGCTCGGCGCGATGGTGTTCGGCGGCACAGGTTTGGAACGGATTGCGTTAAACGAAGATACCCTCTGGTCCGGTTTTCCGCAGAAAAAGGTGCTCCCCGGCGCTTTTGAGGGCTGGAAAGAGGCACAGAAACTCATGCTGGAAGACAAACCGGAAGAAGCCGCCCATGTGATTGAGGAGAAGGTGCTCGGCCCCTTCAACGACTCCTATCTCCCGCTGGGCGATCTGCTCATCGAGTGGGAAAAGGACGATACCTCCGGCGAATACTGCCGCGAGCTGCTCCTCCCCGACGGCATTGCCCGCGTTTCCCGCAATACCGCAAACGGCTCGATTGAGGAGGAATGCTGGATCTCCGAACCGGCTCAGGTTCTGGCCGTCCGGCTCCGGGCAGGCGGCGGCGAAACCCTTTCCTTTACCGCAAAACTCACCTCCCAGCTCCGCTGCGAGCCGGGCACCGATGGGGAAATCTATTTCCTCGAGGGGCTTTGCCCCTCCCGTGTGGAACCAAACTATGTTGACTGTGACGACGCCGTCCGCTACTACCCTGAACCGGAACGCACCGGCATCCGCTTCCGCGCCGGGCTGGCGGCAGCCTGCGTCGGCGGCAGCGTTTCGGTTGGGACCGGCGGGATTTCCGTTTCCGGCGCCGCCGAAGCTGTTCTCTTTTTTGGGGCGTACTCCAACTTTAACGGCTGGGACAACCCGCCCGAACTCCGCGGCCGCGAATACCGCAAACGGCTCGCCAAATGCCTGCGCGCCGCCATTTCCCGCCCCTATGACGAGCTCAAAGCCGAGCATCTGGCCGACTGGCGCGCCCTCTACGACCGGGTGAAGCTCACCTTTGGCTCCCGCCATCCGGCCGGCGAGCTCCCCACCGACCGGCGGCTTGTCGCGTTCCAGGAGGATCCCGCCGACATCGGGATGTGCGAACTCCTCTTCCACTACGGGCGGTACCTCACCATCGCCGCCTCCCGCAAAGGCACCCAGCCCGCCAACCTCCAGGGCATCTGGAACGCCGAGCTGCGCGCGCCCTGGTCCTCCAACTACACGGTCAACATCAACACCGAGATGAACTACTGGCCCTCGCTGGTCTGTTCGCTGCCCGAATGTTATGAGCCGCTGCTCCGGATGATCGGGGAGGTGGCCGAATCCGGCGCCGAAACCGCCCGGGAACAGTATCACGCCGGGGGATTTGTCGCCCATCACAATGTCGACCTCTGGCGGAACACCAACTCGGTCGGCAACCACACCCCCGGTTCCTGCGTCTATGGCTTCTGGCCGTTTGGAGCCGGCTGGCTGTGCAGCCATGTCGCCGAATACTACCGCTTTACCCGGGACCGCGATTTTCTCCAAAATCAGGGGCTGCCGCTTTTGCGGGGCTGCGCGCGGTTTTTCCTCGATGTTCTGACCGAGCGGGACGGGCAGCTTTTCTTCTGTCCCGCCACTTCGCCCGAAAACTGCTACATCCGGGACGAAAAGTGGATGTCCCTTTCGGTGACCACGACGATGGCCACCGCCATCATCCGCGAAGCGCTCGAAAATTACCTCTTCGCCTGCCGCGAGCTTGGCCTTTCGGAGGAGCAGCAGCCCGAAGCCGAGGAAACGCTCCGCCGTCTGCCGCCCTTTGCGGTGGGCAGCCGCGGGCAGCTCCTCGAATGGGACAAAGAGGAGGTTGAAGCCGATCCCCATCACCGCCACACCTCCCATCTGTACCCGTTCCACCCCGCCGCCCTCATCACCCGGCGCAGCAGCCCGGAACTCACCGAAGCGGTGAAGCAGACGCTCCTCCTGCGGGGCGACGACGGCACCGGTTGGAGTCTTGGGTGGAAGATCAGCCAATGGGCGCGGCTCGGCGACGGCAACCACGCCTTCCAACTCATTCAAAACCAGCTCCGCCCCGTTTCGGACGCCGGCATCCGCTACGATTTCCACGGCGGTACCTATGAAAATCTGTTTGACGCCCATCCGCCGTTCCAGATTGACGGCAACTTTGCCTTTACCGCCGGGCTCTGCGAGATGCTCCTCCAGAGCCACGACGGCTGCATCGAGCTGCTGCCGGCCCTCCCGGACTGCATGCCGGACGGGGAAGTGCGCGGGCTGACGGCGCGCGGCGGCTACACCCTCGATTTCAGCTGGAAGGACGGCGCGCTTACCTCCTTTACCGTTTCCGGCGGCGACGGGAATCCTCCCAAAATTATCTGCTCCACGGCGGCCGGCTTACAGCCGGAGGAAAATTGACGCAGCCGCACGCCACGCACCAACCGCTGGAACGGCGCGATAAACGCGCCGTGATGGAAAGGGGGCAACCCCGCCCCGGCAGCCTGGAGCTGCACCGAATGACGACGCGGGCGGCCTGGGGCCGCAGCGAATGACGACGCGGCGCTTCGATGACGCACCAACACTTCGGTAGGCGCACAATGAATGTGCGCCACCGGCACAACTGCCCCGTCTCAGGTTTGGAGCTGGGGAACAAATCCATGCAATCGAGGCGTATCTGTATGTGGCTTGCCGCCGCTGTTTTTGGAGGACTGACCGCCATCCTCGCCAAATGCGGTGTCCGGGAGACCGACTCCGATCTTGCTACCGCCATCCGCACCGTTGTGGTCCTCCTCTTTTCCTGGCTGGTCGTACTGGCCGCCGGTTCCGCCGGCACCATCACCGAGATCAGCCCGCGCTCCCTTCTCTTTCTCGTTTTGTCCGGCGCCGCCACCGGCGCTTCCTGGCTCTGCTACTACGCCGCCATCCAGAGCGGCAAGGTCAGCGTGGTTGTCCCGGTGGATAAAATGAGCCTGCTGCTGACCGTTGGGTTTTCCCGCGTCTTTTTGGGCGAAAAGCTTTCCCGCACCGCCCTGCTCGGGCTGCTGCTGATGGTCGGCGGCACCCTTTTGATGGCGGTTTGGGCCTGAATACAAGGAGGTTTTTTCATGGCAAACGATCTTTTCTGGAACAGCGAGGGCAAGCTGAAAATTGTCCAGCTCACCGACGTCCACATCACCGACCTCGACGGCGACGACCGCCGCACCCTTGCCCTCATGCGGGACATCCTCCGGGCCGAACAGCCCGACTTTGTCGCGATTACCGGCGACCTCGTCTTTGGGGAGCGGAATCTCGAACTGCTGCCCGAAGCGCTCGCGCCGGTGGCCGAAGCCGGCTGCCCGTGGGCTTATGTCTTTGGCAACCACGACACCGAATGGGGCGCTTCCAAGGAGGCGCTCTTCCAAAAGGCGCGGGAAATTCCCGGCTGCAGGATGGAGAAAGGGCCGGTTTCCGGGGTGGGGAACTATGTCCTCCGGCTGGGAGAGCCGGGCGGCAAACCCGACTGGGCCCTCTTTTTCCTCGATTCGCAGCAGTATAACCCCAACCCCAGGGTGGGCGGCTACGGCTACATCTTCCCCGAACAGGTGGCCTGGTACGCCAAAGAAGCGGAAAAGCTCCGAACAGAGGGCTGCCCCGACGCGCTCGCCTTTTTCCACATCGCGCTGCCTGAATACAACGAGGTCTGGGACCATTATCCCTGTCTGGGGGACAAGTTCGAGCCGGTCTGCTGTCCCAAACAGAACAGCGGCCTCTTTTCCGCCATGCTCGAAGCCGGGCAGATGCGCGGCGTCTTTGTCGGGCACGACCATGTCAACAACTATGAGGGCGATCTCTTTGGCATCAAGCTCTGCTTTGGACGGGGCACCGGTTTCCACACCTACGGCCGGGAGGGATACCCCCGCGGTGCCAGAGTGATCGAGCTTTCCCGCGGCGAATCCGGCTTCCGGAGCTGGTTCCGGCTTGAAGGCGGCGCCGTGGTTGCCCCCGGTCCGCTCCATGCGCCCGAATTCCCCGCTGAATAAGGAGGCCAAGATGAAAAAAATAACTGTGATCGATTACCCCGATTTGAGTGAGGTCCGCCCCGAACTGGAGCTTTGGATGGAGGAGATCCGGCTCCGGTGCGAAGAGGGCTTTGAGGATCCGGACTACCTGCTGAACTGCCGGGAGGCCCTGCTCGGCGTGATGGGCGGGATGCGGAGCCGGCTGGAACGGCTGCTTCCCGATATCCCGCTGGTCGCCGAGGAGCCCGACTATTTGCAGCTCATCCTCCAAAGGCGGCCCGACACCGGCCGCAAGGGCTATCTTTGGGAAACACCGCCCCCCGACGAGATTATGCTCGACAAGCTGCTGGGGGCACTTTACGCCCGGACGGCCGGATGTCTGACCGGTGTGCCGGTGGAGGGCTGGCAGTATGAGGAGATCCGGGACTGGGCCGAAATCACCGGGCAGCAGTTCCCCCCGCGCGACTTCTTTACCCGGGTGGAAAATCCCCACCTTTTTAACTGCTACGGAACCAGGCGCGCCGCCTATGCCCGCGACGCGATGCAGTCCGCCCCCGTGGACGACGACCTTGCCTACACCCAGCTGGCGCTGCTCCTCCTCGAACGGCACGGCATCTATTTTACCACCCGCGACCTGGCCAAGCTCTGGCTCGAAAAGCTGCCGGTCGCCTGCACCGCCGAGGACATCGTCCTCAAAAACCTCAAGGCCGGGATGGATCCGATGAAGGCCGCCGACAACGGCAACCCCTACCGCCAATGGATCGGCGCCGCCATCCGCTCCGACGGCTATGGCTGGACGGCAGCGGGACTCCCCGAACTCGCGGCCGGGATGGCCTGGAAGGACGCTTTTCTCACCCACCGGCGCAACGGGATCTACGGCGCGATGTATTTGGCCGCGGCACAGAGCGCCGCCTTTGGGGTGAAGGATCCTGTGGAAGCGCTCGAACGGGCCCTTGACCAGGTGCCCGCACACTCGATGCTCTACGGCGACATCGAATGGGCCCTCTCCCAAAAGCCGGGAAGCGCCGAACAGGCGGTCAAGCTCGTCCGGGAACGGTTTGCCGGCATGAGCCCCGTCCATGCCCGCAACAACCTCTGTCTGACCATCTTCGGGCTGAAAATCGGCGGCTGCGATCCCACCGAGGTTGTTGCCCAGACGGTGGCGATGGGGATGGACAACGACTGCAACGCCGCTTCGGCCGGCAGCATCGTGGGCGCCATTGTGGGCTACAAGGCGCTGCCCGACTGGATGAGCAAGCGCTTTGGCAACCGAATGGAAACCTATCTCATCGGGGAGGAGCCGTTTTGCTTTGACGATATGGCCAGGCGGTTTTTGCAGACGCAGCGCGAAATCTATGAAAAGATCAAGAACATGCACTAACGGCGCCGGGGAAGGGGAAGAAGCTCCTTCCCCCCGTTTTTGCGCTTTACAACCGCCCCCGCTTCTGGTACAATAGTGGTAAGGAGTGGTTTTCTTGATTTTTGTTACCGGTGATATGCACGGGGATTTTTCCCGCTTTCAGAACCCCGCGCTCAAAAAGCTCCGTGAGTCCGATGTTTTGATGGTCTGCGGAGATTTTGGCTTTGTCTGGGACGGCAGCCCCAAGGAGCAGAAGCTTCTCAAAAAAATCGGGAAGCGGAAACACGATACCGTTTTTGTCGAGGGCTGCCACGACAATTACGACCTGCTCGAAACGTTCCCCAAGGTGGCCTACCGCGGCGGCACCGCCCGCAAGATTTCCGGAAATGTTTACCAATTGCTGCGCGGCGAATGTTACGGCATCTGCGGCAAAAAGGTCTTTGCCTTTGGCGGCGGCGACAGCAGCAATGAACAGGAATGCGGCCGCTTTTCGCTGGCCGAGCAGCCCTCCGAGGAGGACGAGCAGCACGGCGCCGACACCCTCCGCGCACTCCGCGGCAAGGTGGACATCATCCTCACCCACGAGCCGCCCGCCATGATCCGGCGGTTTTTGCTCATGGACGACGCCGACACTTCCGCCATCCACCGCTATTTCGACTATCTCGCACGGCAGTGCAGTTTTGACTACTGGTTTTTTGGCCGCTACCACATCGACCGCGTCATCCCGCCCCGCTACTATGCCCTCTTTCGGGATGTTTATAAGGTGGAATGACGGGAGTTTTGCACATTTATTCACCAGTTATCCACATCGTTTTGCTCCGATAGGGGAGTTATCCACCAAATATTCCACATTTCCACGGGGAGTTTGCGGATTTTTCGTCCGCAGGCTCCCTTTCTTTCGTTTTCGTATCGTTTAGTTTTGTTTTGTTTTTATTAAAGGAAGATATCGGCAGATTTTCCCGCTCATTTCCCGTCAATTTCCCGCTCAACTCCCGGAATTTTCCCGCCATTTTCCCGTTCATCTTCGAAAAATGCTGGAATAGCGGGATTTGTGCGAGATCGTTTCAGCGGAATCATTTGATATAACACTTCGGATTTTTGTGTGCTGTGCAGTACAATGATGCGTTTTCGCTCCACCAGTTTCTCGCGCGCTTCATAAAGCCGGTTCGGCTTCAGCCCGGTGAGCTGGCACAAAAGCCCGGTTGGCGCCGGGAATTGCACCGGCCACCCGAGCTGGTTGTCTACCCCCATCAGCGCGTGCCACAGCGCGATTTCTCCCGTGGTATAGCTTTCCACCGCGATCCGGTCGTGGAAGCATTTGATCTCGAGCAGATAGTTCATAGAAACATTCCTTTCGTGGCGTATTTTCTGTAAAATACATTGTATCACATCACAAAAAGAATGTCAATCACCCAAAAAAGGACGGGTACAGTCCATCCCTGCCACCGGCGCCGGCTGCTTCGGGAAACAGCAGACCGGGCCACACCTGATTCGGAAGGAAGCGCGCGTGGAGCACTATTTCGTCAGGTTGTCAGTCAGGGACGGACTCTGCCCGCCCTTTATGTTTTTGAAAAGTTATAACAGGCCGCGGTTGCGGTAGACCTTGACGGCGTCCAGGATGCAGTCCTCGGTTACGCCAAAGTATTCGGCAAGCTCCCACACCTCGGTACAGCCGCCCTTTACCGCCTCGAGCAGCTCCTCCGCCGGTACCAGCCGGGTGACCACCCACACCGCGCTCCGGTACTCGCCCCGCAGGATTTCCTGCTCGTCGGCGCCCGGACGGTGCAGCGTCCCCGTTGCGATGTGCCCCAGCTCGTGCCCAAGGTGGCAGAGCTCTTCCCGCCGGCTTCGGTTCTCCCGGGGGTTCAAGGCGATCACGCACCGCCCGTCGCACTCCACCGTGGCGGCTGCCGCCTCCCCAAGGTCATACTCATAGATTCCGACATCCTGCTCGCTTGCGATGTCGTAGAGCTTTATCAGTTCGTCCATTCCGTTCCCCGCGCTGTCCTTTCCAAAGTCAGCGTCTTTTTTTCTCCTGTTCTTTTGCGAACCGCGCAAACTCCAGGATTCGGGACAGCGTTTCTTCCGAAACGTCGGCCGTTTCGTGGTAGAGCGCGTATTGAATATCTGTCATGCGGGAGGAATCCAGCTCGTTGCACAAAAGGCTGTCGGTGGTGACCTCCAGGTAGTCGGCGATTTTTTGCAGTGTGCCTGCCCGCGGCTGGCCGCCGTTTTTCCATTTGGAAAGGTTGCCGCTGCTCAGCCCCAGGTCCTTGACCAGGTTGGTGACTGGAATCTTTTTCTGCCGGCAGATTGCGCACAGTCTGTCATAAAACACAAAAATCACTCCAAAATTTTGTTTATCCCTCCAATACATTCTATCTGTGCGTAAAAATGCTTGACAAACGCACGTAAAGAATATATAATAGCCATTGTCAGGTGATTCTCTTCCGAAAAAGCGTGAAAACAGGCTGATTCAAATTCCAAAAGGAATATCCGGGATTACTTCTATTCTAACCTGTTTGTTCGGAAAAATCAAGTGTTTTTTCAAAATATTTTTGGAAATCGGAGGGATTTTTGATGAAAATGAAGAATGTATTTGCAAAGCTCCGGTCGGCGGTGCTCACCGACTGCAAGGAGCTGTTGTTTGCTGAGTGTTCGGAGAAGCAGGGCGTCTTTTTGATTCATTACCGCGACGGTTTGGGGAGGAAATGTGTGATCTCGTTCCGGCGCGAGGAGGAAAGCGGGGAAACCGAGTGACGCAGAAGCAAAAGCTGGCGGCGGCGGTGATTTCGGGCGCAGCCGGGGAGGAAGCGGTCAAGGCGGCGGCCAAAGCGGCGGGCGTTTCGGTGGAAACGGTCTGCGGCTGGCTTGCGCAGGGGGAGTTCCAGGAGAAGTGCCGCGCCCTCATCGACCGGCAGAGCGACGCCGAGCGCGCCGGGGTTTGGAAAGCGCTGGTCGAGCAATGCAACAGCGGCAATCTGGCGGCGATCAAGCTTTACTTTGAGCTCAAAGACGGCGGGACAACTGCGGCAGGCGCTTCCAAAGGTGCGGTCCGCATCATCGACGACCTTACCCGGTGTCCGGGCTGACAAGTCGACGCGGCCGCACAGCCACTGTCCGACTGCATAAGGCGGCTCAACAAGTTCGCCGCCACGATCAAACTGCCACACGGGGCGGCTTAGAGCCGGGGGAAATGACGACGCGGCCGCACAGCCACTGTCCGACTGCATAAGGCGGCTCAACAAGTTCGCCGCCACGATCAGACTGCCACACGGCCCGGTTTACAGCCAGGGGAAATGACGACGCGGCGCTTCGATGACGCACCGACGGCACGAAAAAACTGCCGCGCGGGGCAAAATAAAAGCTTTACTCAATTTTTCTCGAAAAATTGTGAGAGTCCAGAGGGCAAAGCCCTTTGGTCGCTTTCCTCAGAAAGCGAAATCCTTTTGATACAAAAAGGTCAGGAGGGTAGGTCAAACAATCCACCGGATTGTTTGACCGTAGGGCACCCTACCAAGGGGTGCCCTACATGACGAAGTCATGGAAACAGCTGCCGGGCATCTTCTCTCAAAATAAGGAGGTCACATGGACAAGCGTATCTCGGGGGTGATCGCCCCCGCCTTTTATCCCGTCCACCGGATGCTCCGGGAATCGGGCGGGCCGACTCACTTCTGGCTCGCGGGCGGACGCGGGAGCGGCAAGTCCACCTTTGCGGCGGCCGAACTCCTCCTTGGGCTGATGCGGGAGCCGGACGTTTCGGCGGTCGTTCTGCGCAAGGTCGGGGCAACCCTCCGCGACAGCGTGATGGACCAGCTCCTCTGGACAGCCGATGCGCTTGGGGTGCGGCACCTCTGGGAGCAGAAGCTCGCCCCGCCGCTTCTCCTCTACCGCCCGACCGGGCAGCGGATTCTCTTCCGCGGGGCCGACGATCCCCGAAAGCTCAAATCCCTCCGTCCGGAACGCGGATTCTTCCGCTACGTCTGGTTCGAGGAGGCCGACGAATTCGCCGGGCCGGACGAGCTGCGCTCCATCAACCAGAGTCTGCTCCGCGGCGGCGAGGGGTTCCGCGTTTTTTACACGATGAACCCGCCGAAAAGCCGCTCCCACTGGATCAACCGGGAGCTGGAAGCCGCCGCCCTCCGTTCCGACACCCTTGTCCACCGCTCCGACTACCGCGGCATGCCGCCCGAATGGCTGGGCGAGGCCTTTCTGGCCGAAGCGGAACGGCTCCGCGACGAACAGCCGCTGCTTTACGCACACGAATATCTGGGGGAAGCGGTGGGAACCGGCGGGGAGGTCTTTGCGAACATTTGTTTAAGAGAGATTCCCGACCGGGAGCGCAGGAGCTTCTGCAAGGTGAAGCGCGGCATCGACTGGGGTTACGGCGCCGATCCGTTTGTCTACATCGAGGCCGAATACCAGAAGGCGCAGCGGAGGCTGCTCATTTTTTCCGAGTTTTACAGCCGCCGCGCCGGTTTTGACGAGGTGGCCGCCGAGATCCGGAAGCGCAACCCCCTGAATGCCGCCGTTACGGCCGACAGCGCCGAGCCGCGTTCCAACGATGAGCTGAAACGCCGCGGGCTGCGGGTTTATCCGGCGAAAAAGGGGCCGGGGAGCGTGTCCCACGGGATTTGCTGGCTGCAGAACCTGCGGGAGATCGTCATCGATCCGCGAAGCTGTCCCAACGCGGCGCGGGAGTTCGGAGCCTATACCCTCTCGCCCGACGGGCGGGGCGGATTTCTGCCCGGCTTTCCCGACCGCGACAACCACACCATCGACGCGGTGCGGTATGCCTGCGAACGGGAGATGGTGCGGGGGGGCTTAGGCTTCGAATAGTGTATCGAAAGGGACAAGTGAAAGTTTTGGTCAAGCTTTTTCAAAAGCTTGTGAGAGTCCAGAGAGCAAAGCTCTCTGGCCGTGTTCCGCAGAACACGGAAGCTCTATGATACACAAAGATCAGGAAGGTAGGAGGAACAATCTGGTGGATTGTTTCTCCGTAGGAAACCCTATCAAGGGGTTTCCTGAACGACCGGAGGTCGCTATAAAGAACGTTCCTTGTTTATGCAAAGCTTTCGTTTCCTGCGGGAAACGATGAGGGGCGCTGCCCCTCAACCCCGCGATTTTTTGAGGAAAAATGTCATCAGGCAAGCCTGCTGACGAGTAAAACTTTTGGTTTCCCTCACCCAAACATCCTTTTTCCACACTCAAGATTGGAGGAGTTATGACCAAGACCGATGAAATTATCCGGCGCATTGAGGCTTCGGCTCCGCTGCGCCCCGACCAGATCGCCGCCATCGAGGCGGAAGAGTTCCTCAAATCCGAGCGCCGCGGCTGGATGCTCGCCGGGGAACGCTACTACCAGAACAAAAACGACATCCTCTACCGCCGCCGCTGGGTGATCGGCGAGGACGGCCGCCCACACGAAGATCCCACCCTCACCAACCGGCGGATTGCACACAGCTTCCTCCGCCGCCTCACCGACCAGAAATGCCAGTATCTCTTTGGCCGCCCCTTTACCATCCGGGCCGAGAACCCGGAATTCCAGCGGCTTTTGGAAAAAACCTTTGACAGAAGGCTCCGAAACCGGATGAAGAACCTTTGTAAAGAAGCGGTGACCAAAGGGATCGGCTGGCTGATGGTATGTCCCGGCGAGGAGGGACTTTCTTTCCTGAAAATTCCGGCCGAACAGGTGGCTCCCATCTGGGCCGACAGCGAACACACGCAGCTCGACGGCGTCGTCCGCGTCTACGAGCGGCAGTCGAACACCGCCGGACGCCGGGAGGAGGCACTCTGCGCCGAATACTGGCACAAAGACGGGGTGGAGGGACTCATTTTCCAGAACGGAAAGTTCGTCCCCGATCCGGAACGCCCGCCCCGCGCCCATCTGACGGTGGACGGCCTGCCCTGCAACTTCGAGCGGGTGCCCTTTATCCCCTTTAAGTACAACGAGGAGGAAGCGCCGCTCATCCGGTTTGTCAAGCCGCTCATCGACGACTACGACCTTTTGCGCAGCGAGGACGCCGACAATCTGCTCGACAGCCCCAACTCGGTGATGGTGCTGACCAACTACGACGGGGAGGATCTGGGCGAGTTCCGGCGCAACCTGGCCCGCTACAAGGCGGTAAAAGTCACCGACAACGGCGGTTTGGACGTGAAATCGTCGCCGCTTTCGACCGACGCGGTCAACGCCCATCTCGACCGCACCCGCCGCGACCTCTACGAAGCCGGGCGCGGGGTGGACACCCAGCGGGAAAGTCTGGGGAACTTAAGCGGAGTGGCGCTCAAGTTCCTCTATGCCGACCTCGACCTCGATTGCAGCGGCATCGAGTGCGAATTTGCCGCCGGGTTTGAGGAGATGCTCTTTTTCCTCAAAAGCTACTTTGCGGCGACCGCGCAGGGCGATTTCTGGCAGGAGGAGGCGGCGCTCATCCTCAACCGGGACATCCTCATCAACGAGGCCGAGGCGGTGGAGAGCTGCGTCCGGTCGGAGGGGATTCTGTCCAGGCAGACGATTCTCGAAAACCACCCGTGGGTGGAAAGCGCGGCAGCGGAGCGCCGCCGCATCGACGAAGAACAGGGGAGGAATGTGTGATGGAGGAAATTCTGCGGCTTTTGGAGGAGCTGACCGCCGAGGACGGCACCGTCCCGGCCGAAGCGCTCCGGGAGAAGCTGGCGGCACTGGCGGCCGGCTGGGGCGAGGAGCGGAAAGCGCTGCTGCTCCGGGAGGAATTCTGGCGCGCCGGGGCAAAACAGGCCGAGTTCCTGGCTTTTCAGTACCGGGACGCGGCGCAGTTTGACGAAACGGGCGCGCTTACAAACGGGGCGGAGCTTGTGGAGCAGGCGAAAGAGGAGTACGGCGAGTTTTTCACCCGGCAGACGGTGAAGATGAGCGGCATCAGGCCGCAGGAGGGCAAAAGCCCCGACGGACCGCACAGCCTTGCCGGGATGGGATACGCCGAGCGCCTGCGCCTGTTAAACGACGATCCGGAGATGTATCAGCGGCTCAAAGGCGGCGGCTTAGAGCCGCGGCAGTGACGACGCGGCCGCACACCGCGCACCGTCGCTTCGGTTGGCGCGCGATACCATCAAACAAGCTTGATGGCAGCTGCGCGCCACTGGAAGAAATTGCCACGCGGGGAGCAAAGAGTAAAGCTTTACTCGTCAGCAGGCTTGCCTGATGACATTTTTCCTCGAAAAATTGCGGGAGTGGAAAGGGCGGAGCCCTTCCTCGTTGTCATCAAGCTTGCTTGATGAATAGCAGAGTGCGAAAGCTTTTTGATATTACAAGGTCAGGAGGGTAGGTGGGATAGTCCAGTGGACTATTCCGCCGCAGGGCACCCTACCAAGGGGTGCCCTGAACGACCGGAGGTCATTATAAGGAACGTTCTTTTTCCATGACTTCGTCATGAAGGAAACCCCTTGATAGGGTTTCCTACGGATAAACAATCCACCGGATTGTTTGTCCTACCTTCCTGATCTTTGTTTGATGCAAAGATTTCGTTTCCTGCGGGAAACGATGAGGGGCGCTGCCCCTCAACCTCGCGATTTTTTGTAAAAAATCGAGTAAAACTTTCTCTTTGTTTCTATCGGGGCGCGGCGAAAACTTTCTCTTTGTTTCTCTGCCACATTCACAACCATTCAGACAGGAGGAAATCAACATGGCAATCAATGAAAACGCAACCGTAATCGGCGATCTCGTCAACCCCCAGGTGGTGGCCGACCTCGTCAACGAACAGCTGACCGACGCGATTCAGGTGCTGCCGCTCTGTGCCGTCGACCGCACTCTCGAGGGCCGCTCCGGCACCAAGGTCCAGGTCCCCAAATTCGCCTACATCGGCGACGCGGTCGACGTCTCCGAAGGCGGCGAGATCCCCATCAACAAGCTGACCGCAACCTCGGTCGAGCTGCTCATCAAAAAGGCCGGCAACGGCGTGGAACTCACCGACGAAAGCCTGCTGGGCGGCTACGGCGATCCGCTGGGCGAGGCCGTCCGCCAGCTCTCCCTCTCCATCGCCAACAAGGTGGACAACGACGCAATGGCCTGTCTGGCCGGCATCGGCGAGGAGATGACCGCCGACTGCTCTGCGGCTCCCATTTCGGCCGACGCCGTCGCCGACGCGCTGGTCAAATTCGGCGACCACTGCGACGGTCCCAAGGTGCTGCTCATTTCCCCGGCACAGCTCGCCTCCCTGCGCAAGTCCGAAAGCTGGATCAAAGCGACCGACATGGGTGTTTCCGCGCTGATGCAGGGCACTGTTGGCATGATCCACGGCTGCCAGGTGGCACTTTCTTCCAAAATCAAGGCGAGCGGCGGCTTTTATGAAAACTACATCGTGATGCCCGGCGCGCTGGCCGTTTTCCTCAAGCGCGACACCGAAGCCGAGGTGCAGCGCGACATCGTCCACAAGACCACTGTCGTCACCGTGGACAAGCACTACACCGTCCACCTGGCCAACGACGGCAAGGCGGTGAAACTCAAAGTGAAGGAGAACGCGGCATGAGTGATTTCCGGGAACTGGCGCGGGGCATGATCGGCGACCAGATCGACGAGGAGAAGTTTTCCTTCTGCGCCGACGACGTCGAAGCCTATATCTGCGCCTACTGCGGGGTAAGCGCAATTCCCGGCGGCTGCCAGACACTGGCGGCAAAGATGCTCGCCGAAGCCTATTCCGGCGGCAGTTCCGGAATGGGCGGCGCGGTGCAGAGCATCTCCCGCGGGGATTTCAGCGTGACCTACGCTTCCGGCAGCGCCGAGCGGTTTTCCGGCTTCGACAGCCGCTTAAACGCGTTCCGGAGGATTCGATGGAGCGGAAACTGAACCGGAGGAAAGGCGGGCTTTTGATGGGACTGCGGGAAATATTTTTATCCACCTGTACCGACCGAATGACCGTTTATAAACGGGTTTTTCAGGAAAAAGAGGGCCGCACCGTCCAAAAGGAGCTGGCCTTTCTGGTCGAGGAGCCGTGCGCCCTCTGCTACGGCGGCGCGCTCCAGAAGCGCGGGGAGGCCCTTTCCCAGGGGGATTTCCCCCAAATTGAGGGCGAAGCGCGGCTCTATGCCAAACCGGAGCTGGAAATCCCGGCCGGCTGCCGGGTGGAGGTCACCCACTGCGGGCGGACGATCTCGTTTATTGCAACCGGCGAAGCGGTGGTCTATCCCACCCACCAGCAGATCGTCCTCACAAGGGAGGCGATGGCCTGATGGAAGAGCTGATTTTGAAAGAGCTGCTGGAAATTCTCGGCAGAGCACTGCCCGGCTGGCGGCTCTTTACCGAAACGGTGCGGCAGGGCGCGGAATATCCGGCGTTGTTTGTCAAGCTCGAAAGCTGCGAAGCCAAACGGGAGATGGCGAACCGTTACACGGTTTCGGGAGAATTTTCGCTGGAATTTCTGGGAGAAGGCGACGTGTTCCCGGCAGCCGAAGCGGTTAATGCCGTTCGGGAAGCGATGGCCGGGGGAGATTTTGCGCTGGAAAGCGCGGAGCTTAGGCCGGACGGAAGCGCCTCCGCCCGGGCGAAAGCCAAAATGGGGGCGTTTTTGTCTGAGGAGGAAGAACCGGTGCGGATGGGCAAGCTTGGCTTTACCATCCGGCTGGGCGAAGAGAGCAAAAAGGGGGAAATCTGATGGCAGGCGGCGTTTTTTTGGGACAGAATAAGGTGCGCGCCGGCGTGTATCTGAACTTTGTGACCATCCGGTCGGGAGCGGCCGCGGTGGGCGAACGGGGCTGCGCGGCGGTTGCGCTCCCGCTGAAATTCGGGCCGGAGGGGCTTTCCAAGGTCGAAGCCGGCACCGATGTGCGGGCACTCTTTGGCTATACGGCGAACGCGCCGGAATTGCTGCTTCTGCGCGAAGCGGCGAAAAAGGCGCAGACGGTGCTGGTCTACCGTCTGGCGGGCGGCGAAAAGGCGTCCGGCACCGGCGGCGGACTGACCATCACAGCCAAGTGGGGCGGCAGCCGCGGCAACGACATCACCGTTTCGGTCAAGCCGGAGGGCGATCTCTTCCGGGTGGAAACCTATCTGGACGGGAAAAAGGCGGAAAGCTGGCTGGTTTCGGACATGGCCGCGCTCACCGGCAGCGATCTGGTGGAATTTTCGGGAGAAGGTCCTCTTTCGGAACAGGCGGGCATCGCCCTTTCGGGCGGCACCGACGAGGAGGTCAACGCCGAAAGCTGGAACGGCTATTTCAAGGCGCTGGAAACGGCCGACTTGGAAACGCTGGCCGTTCCGACCACCGACACCGAGGTCAAGCAGGCGGCGGTGGCCTTTGTCAAGCGGATGCGCGAAACCGAGGGCAAGATGATCCAGGCGGTGGTGGAAAACTATCCGCAGGCCGACAGCGAGGGTATCATCTCGGTCAAAAACGGCGTTCTTTTGGAGGACGGCACCGAGATCACCGCGGCCGACGCGACCGCCTTTGTCGCCGGCATGACGGCGGGCGCGCAGCTCAACGAGTCGAACACCTACGCTGTTTACACCGGGGCGGCAAGTGTGACCGAGCGGTACTTGAACTCCGAAATCGAGGAGGCACTCCAAAACGGCGAATGGCTCTTTGTCCCCGGCAAAGGCGGCGTGATTGTGGAGCAGGATATCAACAGCTTCACCTCCTTCACCGCCGAAAAGGGGGCGGCCTTCTCCAAAAACAGGCTGGTAAGGGTGATGGACGCGGTGGCGAACGACATCCGGAGCCTGTTTGAGGGGAGCTATCTCGGGCAGACCGGCAACTCGGCCGACGGCAGAAGCCTTTTTAAGGCGGAACTCTGCGGCTATTTTGCCGAGCTGGAAGCGCTGGGCGCGATTGACGGCTTTGACAGCCGGGAGGACATCGAGGTGCTGCCCGGCGAGGCAGCCGACGCGGTGGTCGTCAACCTCAGAATCTGCCCGGTGGACAGCATGGAAAAACTCTATCTGACCGTGACGGTCGAGTAAGGAGGCGGGCAGATGTTTTTGAAAGCGGAACAGATTATCAGCGGCCAGGCGGGAAGAGCCTATGCCAACATCGACGGCCAGAACCGCGAGCTTCTCTATCTGAAAAGCGTCGACGCGATGGCCGAAAAGCGCAAAACCTCGGTGCGCACCCTTGGCCGCACCGGGGAGCAGTTCAAGGCGGCCGGCTGGACCGGAAAAGGCAAAATGACGGTTTACTATATGACCTCGCTTTTCCGGGAGCTGATGCTCCGGTATATGAAGGACGGCACCGACCTTTCGTTTGACATTGTGGTCATCAACGAGGGAAACGGCGACCGGCAGACGATGGTGCTCAAAAACTGCAACTTAAACAGCGTGTCGCTGGCGCGGCTCGATGTGGGGGCCGACCATCTGGACGAGTCGATGGAATTCACCTTTGACGGGGCGGAGCTGCTCGACAGCTTTGCCGGATAAGGAGGGCGCATGGATCTGCGGGCATTTTTCGCGGAGAATGTGAAGGAGCCGCAAACGGCGGAAATCGCCCTTTCGGAGCGGTTTGCGGAACCGTTCCGGCTCCGGGCGGTGAGCGAGGAGGAAAACGCTTCGCTCCGGGCGCTCTGCCCCAAAAACCGGGACGGCGAACCGGACGAGGAGGAGTACCTCTACCGGCTGACGGCGGCCTGTGTCACCGAGCCGGACCTCCGGGACGCGGAATTGCAGCGTTCCTGGGGTGTTATGGGCGAGGCGGCGCTGCTTCGGCGGATGCTGACGGCAGGGGAGTTCGCGCGGCTTTGTGAGAAGGCGCAGCAGGTCTGCGGCTTTGACGAGACGGTGTGGGAGCTGGCCGACCGGCTAAAAAAAGAGTCCTGCAGGGCGACGCCGAATTAAACTACGCCTTTGCCGCCCTGCGGGAGTTTGGGGTGCTGCCGGGGACATTCGCGGCGCTGCCGAAACGGGAGAAGGCGGCGGTAATTGCGTTCATAAATTTATTGGCAGAAGAATGAAAGTTTTCGCCCGTCAGCAAAGCGAAAGTTTTGGTCAACGGCAAGTATGCTTGACGTGAGCTTTCTACAAAAGCTTGTGAGAGTCCATTCCGTGAACAGAGTTCACGGCGAGCGAAGCTCTTTGGTCGTTTCCCGCAGGAAACGAAATCCCATTCTTTCGCGCCTCGGGCGCGAACAATCCGGGCAAAAATAAGATTTGATTTTTCGCAGAAAAATCAAATACAGGAGTGTGCCGGCAAAGCAGACAACCAGGAGGGACACGGATGACGGCAATCGGGCTGTTCCGGCTGTTTGGCCGGAGAAGAAAACGAAAAAGGCGGCTCTTTTGCTACCTGCCGGGCAGGAGAATGGACACCCGGCGCGATTCCGGTACCGGCCTGCGTCCGGAGGTTTCGGTTCCGCGGAGCATAACGCCGCGCTTTCCATACGCACCGGCGCTCCGGACGGAACGAAGGGAAGCTCCTGCCCCCGAAATCAGCAGCGCGCCTGGTTTTCAGCCACAGATTCTGCGGCAGTCCGGCCGGGAATTGCCCGGCAAAATCCCGGAGGAGAATCCGGGCAGAACAACCCGTCCGGTGTTCTGGTACCGCCCCGGCGTTCCGCGGTGGGAGGAATCCGCGCCGCCTTTTCCGCAGCAGCAAAAGAGGGGCGCACAGCCCGGAAAGCCCGCAGCGCCGGGACAGGAGAACCAGCCGCCGGAATGCGGCAGACCTTCTCCCAACCGGCAAAACCAGGCCGCGCAGGCTCCGCTGTCGGTCCGGGCGCAGGTTGACCGGCTCTACCGGGAGCTGGAACGCCGGCTTGCCGCCGAACTTGGCGGCTTAGAGCCGCGGCAATGACGACGCGGCACTTCGATGACGTACCGACGGCATAAGCCATTGTGACTGCCATAAATGGCGCGACAATGGCTCGGAAGAACTGCCGCGCAAGACAAAGCTTTATGAGGGAGGAATTTATGCGGATTTATCTCAATGACTGGGAGTTCCCGGTGCCGCCCGGCAGCCTTTCGGCAGAACGGGAGGGGCGCTGGGCCGAAACGGAGCTTCTGGATACCGGGAGCATCCTGATTTACCGCCCGCCCGGTCTGCGCCGGGTGGAGTTTTCGGGGCTGTTCCCCGCACGGCGCTACGCCTTTGTCACAGCGTCCGAGCTGCTGCAGCCCGGGGAGTACGACCGGCGGCTCGAAGCGCTGCTCGCTTCGGGAAAACCCGCCCGGCTGGTCATCAGCGGCGGCGGCGCGCCTTTTTCGATGCCGGCGGTGGTCGAGCGCTACCAAAGGCGGGATGAAGCCGGGGAGGAGGGCGACCTCTACTTTACCTTGCAGCTCCGGGAGTACCGCGAGTATGGCGCCAAGACGGTGGAGGTGGGAAGCTCCGGCCAAAACGGCAGCGGATGGGCGATTCTGGTTTCCTCGCCCGACCGGGCGGGAAGCCCCGCCGTCCCGGCAAGCTACACCGTCCAGAAAGGCGACTGCCTTTGGAGCATCGCCCGGCGTTTTTTGGGTGACGGCAGCCGTTACCCGGAAATCGCCGCCCTCAACGGCATTCAGAACGCTTCCCTCATCTATCCGGGGCAGACGCTGCGGCTCCCCACGGAGGGCGTGTGATGGTGAAGCTGCGGATTCAGTCGGGCGGGAGCGAGCGGGAGCTGCCCCTCTCCTCGCTGCGGCTCACCACCTCGCTCAAAACGGCCGGGACGCTCGAATGGGAAACGCCGGTGCGGGATTTTCTCCCCGAAAACGGGAGCCGGGTGGAGCTTCTCTCGGAGGAAACGGCGGTTTTTGCGGGGTTTGTCTTTTCGGTGGAGCAGACGGGGGAGCTTGTCCGGGCGGTCTGTTACGACCAGCTCAAATACCTGCTCTGCCGGGACACCAGGCAGTTCACCAATCGCCGCGCCGACCAGATTCTGCGGGAGATTGCGGCCGAACGGGAGCTGACACTTGGAGAGGTGCAGCAGGCTTCGGCGGTGATTCCGGTCTGGCTTTCTGAGAATCAGACGCTCCTGTCGATGATTCTGGGTGCGGCCGACGAGGAGTTCAAATCGAGCGGGCGGCGCTTTTGCCTGTATGACAAGGCCGGGGCGCTCACCTTCAAAGAACCTTCTGATGCGGACACCGGGTTGATGCTCAGCGGGGAGAATCTGCTCACCGGGTTTTCGCGAACGAAAAGCATCGAGGAGACCTGCACCCGGTTCAAACTTTTGCAGGAGGACGGGCGCTCCGGGTTCCGGCGTGTGCTCGAGGCGGAAAACGCGGAAGAGCGGCGCAAATGGGGGGTGCTCCAGTATTTCGAGCGGGTGGACCACAGTTGGAACGAGGCGCAGCTCCGGGAGCGGCTGGCGGCATTGCAGCAGAGCATGGGCGGCGAGCAGCAGCGCTTTTCGGTGGAAGGAACGGCGGATTTCCGGTTTCTGGCGGGAAGAGGGGCGGCCTGCGCGGCGGACGGCGAAAAGCAGAGCTGTTTGATCGAGGAGTCGCAGATCTCCGGCGAGGACGGCGTTTATACCATGACTCTCCGGCTTACAGCCGGCGGAAATGACGCCGCGGCGCTTCGATGACGCAACCAACGGCATAAGCCATTGTGACTGCCATAAATGGCGCGACAATGGCTCGGAAGAACTTCCACGCGGGACAAAAGGAAAGTTTTACTCGATTTTTTTCAAAAAATCGCGGATTCCAAAGGCAGAGCCTTTGGCTGCTGTCATCAAGCTTGCTTGATGAGTAGTAAACGAGCGGAATCTTATACTAAAATAAGATCAGGAGGGGAGCTTTAACAGTCCGGTGGACTGTTAAAGCGTGGGGAACCCTATCAAGGGGTTCCCCGAACGGCCGGAGGTCGTTACATGAAACGGCGGCGTTTCCCGAACGGCCGCAGTCAAGGGAATTTCTGCCCAAAACAGGAGGATAAAATATGCTGATCGACATCATCCGGGAGGCGGCGATGGGCTGCGTGGAGGAACAGGCGGCCGGACTGCTGTTCGGGCGGGTGCGGACGACCGAGCCGCTCTGCATCGAGGTGGAAAACCGGCTCACCCTCGACGAAACCCGGCTCATCCTGCCGCTCGAACTCAAACCACGGGAAATCGAGGCCACCTTTGCCGGGGAAAGCAAGATGCTCCTGGTTGCGCGCGGGCTGCTGCCGGGCGACCGCGCGGCGCTCGTGCGGCTGGGGGAATACTACCTCGTCGCCGGACGTGTGGCCGGATAAGGAGGCGTTTATGGCGGGACTTCTGCCGGAAACGGCAAACCTTTTTTCGGGAGCGGCCCAGAGCTCCCACACCTGGAAAATCGACTGGGAAAATCAGCGTCTCGGCGGCTTTATTAGCGGAGCCGAGGCGATGGAGCAGGCGCTTACGCTGGCGCTCAGAACCGAGCGCTTTGCCCACCTCATCTACGGCTTCGGCTACGGAAGCGAGCTGCCGGGGCTGATCGGACGGGGGATGGACTACGCGCTGGCTGCTGCCCCCGCGTTGGCCGAGGAAGCCGTTTTGGCCGACAGCCGGGTGCGCAGCGCAAAAGCGACGAATTTTTCGGCGGAAGGAAACCTTCTCACCGGGGAAATCGCGGTGGAAACGGCCGCGGGCAACCTTTCGCTGACGGTATCGGAGGGAGGAAACGGGAATGGTACTGCCGGAATATGAGGAGCTGATGGCGCGGGTGCTCGCCCGGATGCCGGAGGACCTGGACAAACGGGAGGGGAGCCTTGCCTGGACGGCGGCGGGGCCGCTCTGCGCCGAGCTGGTGCAGGGGTATCAGGAGCTGTCGGGCGGACTGTCCCTCGCCTTTTGGGACACCTCTTCGGGCGAGTGGCTCGACCGGCTGGCGGCCGGCTGCGGACTTGTTCGCCGGGAGGCGGAGGCTGCCGTCTGCCGGGGCGAATTTTTTGACCTGGAGGGCGCGCCGCTCAATATCCCCGCCGGAATGCGGTTCGGGCTGGACGGCCTGGTCTACGATCGGGGCGACAAGCTCGAAGAGGGCGTGTTTGCAATGGTTTGCGAAACGCCGGGGCTGGCGGGCGGCAAATCCTCCGGGACGCTGCTTCCGGTCGATTACCTGCAAAATTTGGGCAGAGCCGAGATTACCGCCCTCATCAAGGCCGGGGAGGAGGCCGAAACCGACGATTCCCTCCGCAGCCGGATCCAAAGCCGGGTGTTCGCGCCCGCCTTTGGCGGAAATATCGCCGACTACCGGGAGCAGACGCTCTCCCTTTCGGGCGTCGGGGCGGTCAAGGTCGAACCGGTGCCGGAGGGCGGCGGAACGGTGCGGCTCTGGCTTTTGGGAGAGGATCTCCTCCCGGCCGGTGCCGAGCTGGTCGAAGCGGTGCAGGCGGCGGCCTGTCCCGAACCGGGCGCCGGGCGCGGATTCGCCCCCATCGGGCACCGGGTGGAGGTCAAAGCGGCGGTTTCGCGGGAAATTTCGGCCGAGGTGACCATCACGCTGGCCGAGGGGGCATCTCTCGAAGAGGTCGAACCGGCGGCGCAGGCGGCACTGGAGGGCTACTACGCTTCGCTGCGGGCTGGATGGAGCGGCGCTGACCGGCTCACAGTGCGGCTGAGCGGGGCGACGATGGCTCTCCTATCGGTCAGCGGGGTGCTCGACGCGGCGGTCAAGCTGAACGGCGGCAGCGCGAACATCGAGCTTCTGTCCGAGGAAGTGCCGGTTGGCGGCTCCTTTACCGCAAAGGAGGCGGCGTGATGGAATATCGCGATTACCTGCCGGATTTCCTGCGGGAGATCCGGGACTTTTGCGGGCTGGCCGACGGGTTTGACCCGGAAACCGAAGCGTTCCGGCTCCTCTGTGCCGGTGCTGCGGACGAGTGCTTCCCCGAAACGGCCGGGGAGGAGGGGCTTTCCCGCTTTGAGCAGATGCTAAGCATCACGCCGAAGCCGGGCAGCAGCCTCGAAGCCCGGCGGGTTGCGGTGACAGCGCGGCTCCGGAACATTCCGCCCTTTTCGCTCGGCTGGCTTTGGGACAAGCTCACCGCCGACTGCGGCGCGGACGGCTTTTCGGTGCGGGAGGACCCCGAAGCGATGCAGCTTTGGGTTTCGGTTTCGAGCGGGACACTCGCCGCGGCGCTTCGTCCGGCGCTGCGGGAGAGCATTCCGGCGGCGGTGGAGCTGACCATGAGTATTTTGAGCCGGGAGGAAACAAACGCCCGGTACGCCGCGGTTTTGCAGACCGGCGGGACAATCAGTTGGGAGGTTGAATAAATGTCGCAGTTTCGGCTCGCGGTGACAGCCGCGGGAAAAGAGGCGCTGGCAGCTTCGGCAGCCGGCGGCGCGCTCCGCTTTGTGCGGATGGAGCTGGGCGACGGCGCATACAGCGGCGACCCGGCGGGTGTGGAGGAGATGATCTCCCCCAAAATGCAGCTTGACATCGTCAAAACGGCGCGGGAGGGCAACCGGGTTTCGGTCCACGCTTCCCTTCCGTACAGCAGCATCGAAGAGCCGTTTTTCTGGCGGGAGCTGGGCATTGTTGCCGAGGACGCTTCCGGGAACGAAGTTTTGGCCGTTTACGGCAACGCCGGGGACAAGGCCGATTACCTTTCGGCGCAGGACGGTGTGGCGGAGGAGCGGGAGATCGTGCTCCGGATTCTGGTGGAGGAAAACGCGGTGGTAACCGAACTTTCGGGAGTGCTGTTTGCGACCGTTTCCCAGCTGGAAGCGCACGCCGGTTCGGCGGGGCACGTTTGCGCCCTCTCTCACCAGAAGAGCGGCACGGTGCATCAGCTGACCGGCCTTGCAGGGGTATCGGGCACAGTTCCGGCAGTCTTTACCGCGGCGGCTTCCTATGCTTCGGGCGACACGGTAACGGTGGACGGCGAAAGCTACACGATTCAGCTCAGTAACGGCGAAACGGCGGAGGAGAATCTCTTCGTTGCCGGGGCGGCGGTTCCGATTGTCCTCGATACCGCGGGGAAAAAGGTAAATTTTAAGCCGGCCGGGGGCGTTAAGCTCCCGGCGGAAACGTTGGCCATCGTCAAAATCTTCACCGCGAACGATACCTTTACCGTTCCGCAGACCGGGAACTACCGGATTACCGTCATCGGACCGGGCGGAAAAGGCGGATATGCCCAATCTGCGAATAAATCTGGTTTTGGCGGCGGAGCCGGCGGTGCGGCGCAGATCATCCAAAAACTGAGCAGGGGGGAGTCCTTCCCTGTCACTGTGAATGAGTCCAATTCTTCGTTCGGAAGCCTTGTGTCAGCGACAGCGGGAAAATCCGGCGGCAAGTGGGACGAAGCACCGGGAACAGGCGGAACAGGTTCCGGCGGTACAAGTTATCAGGGCGGTTCCGGAAAATCCAAGAGCAGTGAGATCCAGACTCAGGGTACAGACGGCGGATGCTATACATCGGAACAGGCAGCCGTGATGGCGGCTCTGAGCGAAACCGGCGGAAAAGGCGGAGATCAGGAAGACGGAAAAATCCCCTGCACAGTTTCAAAAGCCGGGTTTGCGCCGTTTGGGTGCGGCGGAGGCGGCGGCGGATACCAGTAC
>CALWNQ010000043.1 GCA_944382875.1 uncultured Clostridia bacterium | reverse complement strand
ATAGCCAAAGGTGACCCCTCCAAAGCGCACATCCCCCCGCAGGGGCACCTCAGAGCCATCCGGCTTACGCCAAACCCAGCCTCCGCCCCGCTTCTCCAGCCGCACCTGGCCGTCGTCCACCTCGGGGGTCTGGTCCATGGCCTCAAAGACCCGCTCGGCGCCAGCCAAAGCAGCCAGCAGGAAGTTGGTTTGCTGGGTAAACTGGTTGATGGGCATGGCGGCCTGCCGCACAAAGACCAGATAACTGGCCAGGCTGCCCACGTCGGTCATGCCCGCCATGGCCATATAGCCCCCCAGAGCGGCTACAATGGCGTAATTGATATAGGAGATGCTCACCACCGCCGGGATCATGGTGGCAGCATAGCCCTGGGCCCCGGTGCCCGCCTTGCGGAGGGCCTCATTTTTCTCCCGGAAGCGGCGCAGATTCTCCTTCTCATGGTTGAATACCTTTACCACCTTCTGGCCCGCCACCATCTCCTCGATGTAGCCGTCCAGATCCCCCAGCGCCCGCTGCTGCTTATTGTAGTAGGCCTTGCTCCGCTTTCCGCTGAACCGGATATAGAGAAACATGACCATATAGCACACCGCCACCACCAGGGTAAGCCGCCAGTTGAGGATAAAAAGCATGGTCAGCGTACCCGCCACCTGGATAAAGCTCTGGATCACCATGGCAAAGCTGTTGTTCAGCGCGTCTGAGATGGTATCCACGTCGTTGGTGAAGTAACTCATCACATCGCCATGACGGCGGGTGTCGAAGAAGCGCAGGGGCAGCTTCTGGAGATGGGCAAACAGGTCCCGCCGGATGTCATAGAGCACCTTCTGGGCCGCCTTTACCATGGTCTGGGTATAACCCAAGGCCGCCAGGGCGCCCGTCAGATAGATGAGGGCGGTGAGGACCACGCCCCGCAGCAGATCCTCCATGCCCCCTGTGGCCAGGTTGTTGACCACCGGACGGATCATATAGGTGCCCAGCAGATTGGCCAGGGCGCTGATGGTAACCAGCACCGCTACCGCCAGTAGCAGGAATTTATGCCGACCCATATAGGACAGAAGGGTACGGAGGGTATAGCCCAGGTGCTTGGGCTTTTTGGCGCTCAATTGTCTAGCCACAGTCCTCCCCTCCTTTCATCTGAGACGCATAGATCTCCTGGTAGATGGGATCGTGGTGCAGCAGTTCCTCATGGGTACCGGCGGCGTGGATTTTACCATCCTCCAGTATCACGATGAGGTCGGTGTGCATCACCGAAGTAATCCGCTGGGCAATGATGATCTTGGTCACGCCGGTGAGCTTGGCCAGGGCGGAGCGGATCTTGCCCTCGGTGGCGGTATCCACCGCCGAGGTGGAGTCGTCAAAAATCAGGATCTTGGGGCGTTTCAGCAGAGCACGGGCAATACAAAGCCGCTGCTTCTGGCCGCCGGAGACGTTGACGCCCCCCTGCCCCAAATCGGTATCCAGGCCGTCCGGCATCCGCTCCAAAAACTCATCGGCGCAGGCCGCCCGGCAGGCTTCCCACAGCCTCTCATCGTCGGCGCTTGGATCGCCCCACTGGAGATTCTCCCGGACCGTGCCCGAGAAGAGCACATTCTTTTGCAGCACAATGCCCACCGCGTCACGCAGACTCGTCAGGTCATACTCCTTTACATCATGCCCCCCTACTTTCACAACTCCTTCGGTGGCGTCGTACAGCCGGGGAATGAGCTGGACCAGGGTGGTCTTGGCGGAGCCGGTACCCCCCAGGATGCCCACAGTCTGGCCCGCCCGGATATGCAGATCCACCCCGGACAGGGCGTATTCCTTGGCCTCGGCATGGTATTTGAAGGAGATGCCCTCAAAGTCCACGCTGCCGTCGGGCACCTCCTCCACCGGCTGGTCCGGGGAGGTAAGGGCCGGTTTCTCCTCCAGCACCTCCGCGATGCGGTGGGCGCTAGCCAAAGACCGGGTGAGCAACAGAAACACGTTGGAGATCATCATCAGGGAGTTCATCACCTGGAGCACATAGCTGAGAAAGCCGGTCAACTCCCCCACCTGGAGGCCACCGTCCAGGATCATGCCGCCGCCAAACCACAGAATGAGCACGATGGCGGTATACATGGTGAACTGGAAAGCGGGCAGATTGAGCACCGCAAAGTGGAAGGTCCTCTGACTGGTAGCCATTAGCTCCTCATTGACCGTCTGGAACTTCTCCTCCTCATATTCTCCCCGGACAAAGGCCTTTACTGCCCGGATGGCGGTAAGTCCCTCCTGCACCACGTTGTTCAGCTTGTCCATGGCCTTCTGGAGCCTGCTGTACATGGGCGCCACCTTGTACACCACAAAGAACAGGATCAGGGCCAGAATGGGGGCGGTAACCACAAAGATCAGGGCCAGCCGGGCGTTCATCCAGAAGGACAGCCAAAGCCCCATCACCAGCATCACCGGGCTGCGCACCAGGGGCCGCAGCCCGCCGTTGATGGCGTTCTGGAGCACCGTCACGTCGGTGGTCATACGGGTGACCAGAGAGGAGCTCTCAAACCGGTCCAGGTTGGAAAAGGCGTAGTCCTGCACCTTCTCATACTGGGCCTCCCGGATGCGTGCGCCCCAGCCGTAGGCCGCCCGGGCGGCAAACCGGGCGTACAGCAGGCCGGTGATCAGCGCCAGCAGGGCGCATACCCCCATCTGAATCCCTTTGACCACGATATAGTGGAGGTCCCGGTTCTCCACCCCCACATCGATGAGGTCGGCCATCAGCACCGGGATCACCAGCTCAAAGGCGGTCTCCACCAGCACCAGCAGGCCCCCAAGAAACAGATCCCGGCGATAGGGTCCCAAATAAGACAGCAGCCGTTTTAGCTCCCTCATGGCTGTCCCTCCCCTGCCGCCTTCAGATTGCGGTACGCCCGGCTCAGATAGTCGGCGAACCGCTCCCGCTCCTCCTGGGTAAAGCCATCCAACATCCGCTCCTCCATGGACCGGCAGCAGCTCCGCCAGGCGTCATAGGCCGTCTGGCCCGCCGGAGTGATCTCTACCCGGTCCCTGCGTTTGTCCTGGCCGTCGATGCACCGGGTCACGAAGCCCCCCTTCTCCAGGCTATCCAGCATCCGACACACCGCCGCCGGATCGATCTCAAAATAGTCGGCCAGCTGACGCTGGCGGCTGGGGCCGTTCTGGCTGAGATAGCCCAGCAGCTTGGGCTGCCCCGTACCCAGCCCTACCTCCGCCAGGCAGGGGCGCAGCGCCCCCCGTTGGGCGTGAAAGGCCCGGTAGAGCAGCATATGGAACGTTCTTTCCATCCACTCACCTTCCTAATTGACATATCAATCATTGATATGTCAATTATACTCCATACTCTTACACTGTCAAGTCCACCAACGGTTGGATTTTACTTGCAACCGGAGGGATAAAGTGGGATAATATTGCCAACGAAATCCAAAAGGAGGCCCTCCCATGGAAGGTAAGAAAGCATACCGTCCGGAAAACCTGCACTATCTGAAAATGCTGGCCCGGCAATACCCAAATGTCCAGGCTGCCAGCACCGAGATCATCAACCTCCACGCCATTCAGAACCTGCCCAAAGGCACCGAGCACTTTATCTCCGACGTCCACGGCGAGTATGAGGCCTTCCTCCACATTTTGAACTCGGCTTCCGGCGTGGTGCGTGAAAAGCTGGACAGCCTCTTTGCCACCACCGTGTCCAAGGCCGACCTGGACCAGCTGGCCACCCTTATCTACTACCCCCAGGAAAAGCTGGAGGAGATCGAGCGGGAGACTGCCGATATGCGGGAGTGGTACCGCATCACCTTCCACCGCCTCATCGAGATGTGCCGGCTGGTCAGCTCCAAGTATACCCGCTCCAAGGTCCGTAAAGCCATGCCTCCTGAATACGCCTACATCATCGATGAAATGATCCATACTCACTATGAGGACATGGACAAGCGGGACTATTACGAAAACATCATCTCCACCATCATCGACATCGACCGGGCCTCCAACTTCCTGGTGCAGCTATGCGAGCTCATCAAGCGTCTGGCGGTGGACCACCTCCATCTGGTGGGCGATATCTTTGACCGGGGACCCCGGGCGGATATCATTCTGGACTCCCTGATGAACTATCACAGCGTGGACATCCAGTGGGGCAACCACGATGTGCTGTGGATGGGCGCAGCCTCCGGTTCCCGCACCCTGGTGGCCACCGTGCTGGCCAACTCTCTGCGCTACAACAACCTGGAAGTCATCGAGACGGGCTACGGCATCTCCCTGCGGCCCCTGTCGGTCTTTGCCAACGAGGTATACAAGGACTGCGATATCCACCAGTTCGAGGTCAAGCTCACCAATGAGGACGCCGCCCACTACACGGAAAAGGACAAACTGCTGGCTGCCCGGATGCACAAGGCCATCACCATCATCCTCTTCAAGCTGGAGGGGCAGAAGCTGCTGCGCAATCCCTGCTTCGGCATGGCGGACCGGCTGCTGCTGGACAAGATCGACTACAAAAACAAGTGCATTACCATCAACGGTACCACCTATCCCCTGGAGGATATCGACTTCCCCACCGTGGACCCCAAGGACCCCTATACCCTCACCGAGGAGGAAAGCACCCTCATCGATCAGCTGACCAGCTCCTTCCTCCACAGTGAGAAACTCCAG
>CALWNQ010000042.1 GCA_944382875.1 uncultured Clostridia bacterium | reverse complement strand
TGGGGGCGTTTACCCAGCCCAACTCCACCATCGCCCCCAACCTGGAGCGGGTGTACGCCCAGTTCCCCCGGCTGAAGGAGCGGCGGAAGCAGGTGGCGGGCACCCTGTCCGGCGGCGAGCAGCAGATGCTGGCCATGGGCCGAGCTCTCATGTCCAACCCCAAGCTGCTCATGCTGGATGAGCCCTCCATGGGTCTGGCCCCCATCCTGGTGGAGCAGATCTTCGACATCATCAAGGAGCTGCACAAGGCGGGCACCACCATCCTGCTGGTGGAGCAGAACGCCCAGATGGCTCTGTCCGTGGCCGACCGGGGCTATGTGCTGGAGACCGGCCGGGTGACCCTCACCGGCCCGGGCCGGCAGCTGCTGGCCGACGAGGCCGTGAAGAAGGCCTACCTGGGCGGCTGAACAAACGAAAAAACGTCCGTGGACTTGTTGTCCACGGACGTTTTTTTGTTTGGACGCGAGGGAAAACTCAGATCTGCCCGGCGGTTCAGCGAATCAGCTTGGCGTTGGCGAAGACTACGTCACAATAATGATAAGGACTGCCTTTGAGTTCAATTTTTAGCTGAAGGGCATTCTTCAGCGGAATGGTAATCGTCTTGGACATTTCCTCCGGCTCCAAGGTGATGGACTGGCTGTATGTTCCGTCCAGATAGATGTTGACGGTGCTTTCAGCATTGGCAGTACCGTCCAAATGGCCGATGGTAACCTCCAGAGCAGAGTACTGGCCATTTAGATTAAAGAGACAGCTGCTTCCGTTCCATGCCAAACAGAAACTGTTAGCATGGTAGGAGACGCCGTCCATGCTGAATGTTTCGTCTGCGTAATAGCCATCCTCCTGATACGGCGGACACACGATGGGCAGATACTCAGCTGCCCCCGGCGCCTCTCCGATGTAGACGGTCTGGGTATTGCCGTCCCAGGTGACCTGCTTGCCGATGGCCTCTCCCACGGCCCGGACGGGCAGATAGGTGGTGCCGTTGTAGACGAAGGGCTCTACCTCCACACCGTTGGCGTCCTTGGGGGTGACGGGCACGCCGTCCACCACCAGGCTGATGTCGTTATACAGCACCTGGATAGTCTTATAGGTGACCCCCGCGGCCAGCGCCGCGGTGCCCCCCAGCAGCGCCCCGCAGAGTGCCAGCGCCCCGAGCCGATGGGTCCATTTCTGTTTCATAACCAATCCTCCTTATGCTAGATCCGGTAATTTCCGGTACTGTATCTTTAGTTTAAGGGAATATCCCTTAAAAGTCAATAAGAGATATTCCCTTAAAGCACAATATCCATCGAGGTGATGGATATGTACCCCCGTATTCGTGGGCTGCGGGAAGATGCCGATCTCAAGCAGCGGGAGCTGGCGGAGCTGCTCCATCTGCATCAGACCACCTACTCCGACTACGAGCTGGGCAGGCTGAATGTGCCCGCCCCCGTCCTGATCCAGCTGGCCCAGTTTTATCACACCAGCGTGGATTACATTTTGGGACTGACCAACGAGACCGAGCCCTACCCCAGGTCTTTTTAAGATTCACAAAAAAAGCTATGGCGGAACTAAATTTAGTGTGGTAAAATGATGGGGTAAATATTGGAATGTCTGGAAGGGGAGAGATATCAGCGAGCATATTCTTCCGGACCGCGCTGTCTGAAACAGGCCCTGACAAACCGGCCAGAGCCGTTTTGGAAGAAACCGCCCTCCATGCCGGGGCGAAGATCAAAAGGGAGGAAACCTGTATGAAAAAGACCCTGCGCAAGCGTATCCTGGCCGGCGCCGCCGTGGTCGCCCTGCTGTGCGGGACGGCTGTGGCAGCCAGTACCGTCACCACCAAGATGATCGAGGCCAACTATATGGGCATCAAGATCGTGGTGGACGGGGTGGAGGTCACCCCCAAGGACGCCAACGGCAAAGTGGTGGAGCCCTTTGCCAGCAACGGCACCACCTATCTGCCTGTCCGTGCCATCGGCGAGGCCCTGGGTAAGGACGTGACCTGGGACGGCAGCACCGCCACCGTCTATGTGGGCGATGTACCCGGCCAGGAGATCGACTGGATGAAGAAGCTGCCCCCCTACCAGGTGAACACCAACAGCAAGATCTTTGACGGCAGCGACCCCAAGAGCTATATGACCATCTCCGGCAACAAAATCACCAAGGGCGTCCAGATGTCGGGCGGCTACAAGAATGAGGGCTACGCCAGCTGGAACACCAACCTCAAGTATGAGTCCATGACCTTTACCATCGGCCATGTGGACGGCTCCAAGGAGTACAAGATCAGACTGGACGTGTTCCTGGACGGCGAGCTGTCCGAGACCTATACCGTCGACTGGAGCGCCGCGCCCCAGACCATTACCATACCCCTGGATCACGCCGCCAATGTGCGGCTGGAGACCCTCAACGTGGAGGGCACCAGCGGCTGGAACCATGAGTTCGGCATCTATGATATTTCCTTCTCTTAAATCTGCCAACGAGCGCGCCGCTGCAGCGGCGCGCTCGTTTTGTCTGGAAAAAGATTTAACATTTTTCTGCTTTCTCTCCCTGACACACCGTGATACAATAAGCATATAGAATGGATTGTCATGGACTGTGACAGGAGGGAATCAAGCTCACCATGCCTAACTATTACGCGCACCTGAAATTTGGAGACAAGGTTCTGGGCGGGCTGCCCCAGCCGCTGGCCCGGGCCATCGATGAGGAGCGGGAGGCCTTTGACCTGGGCTGCCTGGGCCCCGATCCGCTGTTTTTCTACCAGCCCATTCGTCCCAACGCCGTCCGGCGGGAGGGCGTACGGATGCACCGCAATTCCGCCCTGCCCGCGGTGGAGCGGCTGCGCCAGGCCATTGAGGAGGGCGTGCCCATGTCGGTGGGCTACGGCGCCGGATTTCTCTGCCACCTGGCCCTGGACAGCGCCTGTCACGGCTATGTGGACGAGCGGGCTGCCGACGGCCCCATCTCCCACATGGCCATGGAGGGGGAGTTCGACCGGATGCTGATGGAGAGCGACG
>CALWNQ010000041.1 GCA_944382875.1 uncultured Clostridia bacterium | reverse complement strand
GATCTTCATAATACACCTCAGTTGCCAGTTTGATACAATATGATACGCGCTAATGGTATATTATAGCACGCTTTACCCCTATACTCAACTCCCTTTCCGCCTTCTGTGCATGAAATCTTTCTTTTTCTCCGTCCCTTGACATCCCTCCGCCATTCTGTTACATTGAATCTGGAATTTCCTTTCCTGGAGGCACACAACCATGCTGTACCGGTCCGATCCCACCTGAATGTGCATCTGACAATCAGGCGCTGGGTGCCAGCGTCTTGTTTTGATGCCCAACTACAGGAAGGATCGGATTTTTTCATGAGACGTAATATAAGGTATATGTACGCCATCGCCCTCTTGCAGGGCATGGTCTTTTACGGCCCTGTGGCCACCCTCTATCGGGAAGCCCAGGGGGTATCCATCGCCCAGATCACCCTGATCGAGAGTATCTCCCTGGCGCTGTGCATCCTGCTGGAGGTGCCCTGGGGGGTGCTGGCCGACAAGCTGGGCTATAAGCGCACCATGATCGGGTGCTGTCTGCTCTATTTCCTCTCCAAAATCGTGTTCTGGCAGGCCGACGGCTTTGGCGGCTTTTTGCTGGAGCGGGTAATGCTCAGTGTGGTGATAGCCGGGATGTCCGGGGTGGACACCAGCATCCTCTACCTCTCCTGCGGAAAAGAGGACAGCCAGCAGGTCTTTGGGTGGTACAACAGCCTCCAGACCGCCGGGCTGCTCATCGCCGCCCTCACCTTCTCCCTGTTCATCGGGGACAACTACGCCCTGGCGGGAGGGCTCACCGTTTTCAGCTACGGCGCCGCCGCCCTGTGCGCCCTAGGCCTGACCGAAGTAAAGGCCCCCGCCCCCTTCTCGGTCCGTCAGGCTATGGACGTCCTGCGCCAGACCCTGACCAACCGGCGGCTGCTCCTCTTTCTGATCTCCGCGGCCCTGCTAACCGAGGCCCATCAGACCATCACCACCTTTTTCAATCAGCTGCAATATGCCCGCTGGGGCCTATCCAGCGCCGCCATCGGCATCTTGTATATCGCCGCTGTGCTGCTGGGCCTGTCGGGGGTATGGTCCGCCCGTCTGACCAACAAAACCGGCCCTCTGTGGGGGGGCGTACTTCTCTGCTCCGCCGCCGTACTGGCCTGTACCGCCCTGGCCCTCAGTACCGGAGCGGTATCCTCCGTATGCGCCATTCTGGCCCTGCGCCTGTCCAACACCCTGTTCCAGCCCTTCCAGATGGAGCTGCAAAACAGGCAGGTCGTCACAGAACACCGGGCCACCGCCCTGAGCATCCACGCCATGGTCATAGACGGGGTCGGTGTGTGTACCAACCTGGCGTTTGGGGCTCTGGCGGAGGTCGATCTGACCTGCGCCTTCTGGTTCGGCGGCGGGATCTGCCTCACCGGACTGGTCCTCTTTTTGATCTGGTACAAGCTGCGCCCCCGGGCATAAAAGGAAACGGCCGCCGATGGCGGCCGTTTTCCTTTAAAACCAGCCGGTGTCCCGGCTGTCCAGCAGATCCAGGGCGGCGCACAGCAGCTGGGCCGCCTCCCCCCGGGTGAGCGTATCGGTGAGGCCGGCCTCCGCCGGCAGCACCCCGCAGGTGGACAGGTTGGCCGCCGACTGGGCCGCCCAGGCGGGAGCGTCGGCGGCAAAGGTCTGGGCGTCCACGTCGGTGACGGACAGCACCCGGTCCAGCAGCACCGCCGCCTCGGCGGTGGTGATGGAATCATCGGCCCGGAACACCACCCGGCCCTCATCATCGGTGGTGCCCTGGACCAGACCGCACTTCAGGGCGGAGGACACATAGGGCTTGGCCCAGGTGGGAATGCTCTCATCGTCGGCAAAGCCGGTGCGGGACACCCCATCCAGAGACTCCACCCCGGCGGCGTTCATGGCCATGGCCACAAATTCGCTGCGGGTGACGGCAACGTCAGGCTGGAAGAAGTATTCCCCTCCCATGCACTCCCCCACAAAGATCCCCTCCTCCGCCAGGCGGATGGCCGCCTTGTGGGCCGGGTGGCCGGAGAGGTCGGCGTAGGTCACCTTGGTGTCCGGCTTTTCGATCTTCACCTTGACGGTGGCCGGATCGGAGGCGTTGCCCACCGTGTCCATGGCAATATAGGTGAAGGAGTCCTTGCCGGTCTTGTTCTCATAGGGCGTGTACACAAACTGACCGTCCTCCCCGATGGTCACCGCTCCCCGGGCGGGCTTTTTCACCAGCCGGTAGGTCAGCAGGTCGCCCTCCGGGTCCACGGCGGAAAAGCGGTCGGTGACGGCCACATTTTTATAGGTGGACAGCTCCAGGTTCTCCGCCACCGGGGCTCCGTTGGCCTCGGTCAGCAGATGGAGCTCCACTCCGGCCTCCTGCCCCGGCTCACCATCGGCAAAGAGGGGCTGGAAGGTAAAGCTGGTCTCCAGGGCAGTGGGAGTGACCGAGGGGGTGAAGCGCAGGCCGTCCACGGCGGTCATGGCGATCACGTCCCCCGCTCCCACCATCTGGCCGCCCACGGTAAGCACCCCTTCTTCAGGCAGGCGGGTGATCACGATGGCCTCCAGGGCGCCCTCCCCCTCCACCACAAAGTCCGAGGACTGGAAGGCGATGGTCTCGGTGGCCATGCCGTTCTTTACCACGTCCAGCACCGTGGGGCTGGTCTCCTCCTGGTCCAGAAAGAGGGCCGAGGCAGGCAGAGCGGCGGTGAGCAGGGCGGCCGCCAGCGCCGCGGCCGTCAGGATACGGGTTTTCACGGGTGTAACCTCCTTTTCTTCAATGGCTCTAGTCTTTACCGGCAGGGGAAAAATATGCGTCTCCCACCAGCCCGGACCGGGGCGAAAAAAAGAAAAGAATTCCCCCGTTTCCCCTTGACAAACAGAGGAAAATCGTGTATCATCACCTCTGTTGTAAAGCTTTGAAACTTTACTTCCTTTACAGAACGACTTGCTGAAGGAG
>CALWNQ010000040.1 GCA_944382875.1 uncultured Clostridia bacterium | reverse complement strand
GCATGGATTAGCGGGAATCTTTTTCAAGATCAGAAGGGGATAAGTCGGTGATATATATCTGGATGATGCTGTTGCTGGCCGCGTTGTTCCAATTCATCCTGTATGGGAGATTGAAAAAAATAAACCCGGCAGGGAAAGCCGGATATTTCCGGGGCCTACTGGGCGCATGGGGGATATTAGCGGCGTGTGCGGTTCTTGTTTTCTGTTTCTATTATTTCCGATAAAGCGGATATCAGGGGAGAAGTTTCAGGGGGAGGATTCTGGAATAGCTGGTAAAGTTTTTGCAGAGATGGCAACAAGCTCGCCGGCGATTTGGAGCATAACACCAAAATCCGGGAACAGGCATCCCGTTTGCGTTTTGGGCTTCGGTGCTGGATAAACTCATTGGCGGCTGCAATCATTTCGGAAAACTCTTTTTCGAAGGAAATCTCTGATTCATGCTTCCAAGACAACAGCATTTTTTCTGTTTCCTTTTTGGCGGCATAACGTGCGGTAAACCATGAAACAAAGCCGGAAAGGACAATACCCGAAAACGCAATAATAGAACAGATAATTTCTGTATAATTCAAAAAATCACCTCCTTTCTGCCCTCATTATAGCATGGAGGGCAATGGAGGACAAGCAAAAGGGTATCTGACAAGCCGATAAATTCATAAACTTTCAGAAAGGGGGCCTGATCATGGCGAAAAAGGAAATTAAGGTATATAGCCGGGTTCTGCTCCACGGTGGGCGTGGGGTTGAAGCGGAAGCCGATTCCATCCCGCTTGATGAGCTGACACCGGAAGAAATGGAGTGCCTGCAGGCCCGCATCTGGCAGAAGGCAGTCCAGGCACAATATAATGCTCTGGTTGCGCAGGGGTATGAAGTAGAAATCAGCGATCCGGACGCACTCAAAGAGGTGGAACCGGTGGGGAGATTTAGAAAGAAGGAATCATGATGGGATGGTGTGAACTCTGCGGCTGTTTTTCAGATCCGTTTAATCCGATCGAACGGCATCATGTCTATGGCGGGAACGGGAAGCGGAAGCTTTCCGAAAAATATCACATGGTGGCGCACATCTGCGCCCGGTGCCATCGGGGGACGAAAGGCGTACATAATGACCGGGAAACTGACTTACGGCTGAAGCGGCGGTATCAGCACATCTTTGAAGAAACACACACAAGAGAGGAATTCATGGCTATTTTTGGCCGGAACTATCTGACGGAGGAAGAATCATGAATCCGAAAAAGGTAATGCGGCTGATGATTGCCGCCATGGTCGCATGGATTGAACTGGGGAAACCGCACCGATTCTGCATTGTCTGTCCGAACTGCGGCGGCACTGTGGAATGCCGGGAAAACGAACTGATTTTTACGGTCCGCTGCAGGCGGTGCGGAGAAAGGATTTGAAATGGAAATACACGGTCTGAAAATGCGGATCGTGGAAAAGGACGGGCTGTTGGGGGTATTTTCGTTCTGCCTGGGAGATCTGGCGGTACATGGATGCAAGCTGGTACTGAAACCGGACGGGCGGAAACTGGTGGTAATGCCGGGAGGTGCGCGGGACACAGTGCACCCGATTACAAGAGAATTCCGGGAGGCGCTGACCGAAGCTGCCTGCCGGGCTTATGAAAGGGATGCGGGGATATGGAGATCTGGCAGATGATCGGCTGGGGTTTGGTGTTGTTTGGAATTTATGCGGTTCTGGCGGCAATCGCGGAAAACAGAAAGGATGTGGATGAATTGACAATCGATATGCACATCCCGGGAGAACGCCATTTTTATGAGTGGCTCTCCGGAGGGGCGGAAGAGGGGCTGCTGATGGAAGCAGCCGTTTTGGACAACGGATTCACGGATTTTTACAAGCTGAAAGTCCGGAAAAATCAGGTAGTTGGTCGAGAAAAATTCGATACAGTAGCTTTCAAGCTGGAAAGCAAGGACTTTCCCATGCTGGTAAAGTTGGTGCGGCAAAACGGCCCGGAGTCCGGGCAGACAAACCGCCGCGGCTGAATACCACGCGTCAGATTTTGGGAGGCGTGAACAGGTCACGCCATTTAATAAGGCTGCCCGATTGAAAAGGAGATTGCGGTATGATCCGAGATTTTATGAGTTTTCAACCGCCGCCGGAACTGCTGGCGAAGATGGAGCTGGACAGGCTTCCGGCAGACAAGCGGGGGTTTCGGCTGGATGTCAATTTTCCGCCTATACGGGAAGCACTGGAGGAGTGGCGGAGGGAACAGAAAATCCCGCTTTCGGATCCGTTGTCGGACAACCAGAGACGGGATTTTGAACTATGGTATATTCGAAAGAAAATAACAGAATCGTGACGTTTTGCATGGCAAAACGTTCCGGGTGGAAAAACGGAGGCTGTGCGGCCGCGGCGGATTTCATACGGCTGTAAGCCGTTGCAAAAGTTTCATAAAAAGGAAGAATGAAAAAGCCCGATTTTCTGGGCTTTTTCCCCTTGATATTAGGGTTATCTTCCGGACATATTTTCACGGTTGGCAGGTGAAAAAATGGCATACAAAAAAAT
>CALWNQ010000039.1 GCA_944382875.1 uncultured Clostridia bacterium | reverse complement strand
GAGTATCTGCGAAAGCTTAACGAAGACCTAACCCAGGTTGACAAGGTTTTAAAAACCGGGAATGTGATGGTAGACGCCATCCTCAATTCCAAGCTGTCTCTCATCAAATCCAAAGGGATTGCCGTTTCTGCAAAAGCGGTTGTGCCGCCGGAACTCACCGTCTCGGAAATCGATCTCTGCGTGATAATCGGGAACCTCCTCGACAACGCGATGGAAGCCTGTCTGCGCCAACCGGAAGGAGAAGAACGCTTTATCCGCGTATTTCTGGGAATCCTTAAAAATCAGCTTTATCTGTCGGTTTCCAATTCGGTGGGAGGAGAAATCCGCAAATCCGGCAAAACCTATCTCTCCAGCAAAAACAGCGAAACTCACGGCTTCGGACTGATGCGGGTGGACCGGATTGCCGCTAAATACAACGGCTATGTCAACCGCCAGAATGAGAAAGGAATCTTTGCCACCGAGATTTTACTCCCCCTCTGATGCCATTCGTGCGGAAATTCATACCATTCGTGCAAAAATCCACACAACTTGGGAAATCTGTGCTATGATACCGGCAGGAGGTGGGAAGTATGAGCCGAAAAAAAAGTCCCTACCCATTCTTTTCCAATTTGAAATTCCTGTTTTCGGAGATGTGGAAACAGGACAAAAAAATGTCCGTCTTTCTCTTTGTAAAAGCACCGGTGATGGTGCTGCTCTCTTTTCTGGGCGTTTATTTGTCCAAGGAAGTGGTGCGTGCTGTCACCGAAGGCTGCACACCGGAACAGCTCCTTCTGACTATTGGGAGTATCAGCCTGGGACTGATTGTCTGCGGGGTATGCGACAAGTATCTCTCTGCCGCACTCGTTCAATTTGCCATGGTAAACGACCTGCACATGGAAATTGTATTGCTGGATAAAACCGTTACCATGGATTATGAGAATCTGGAAAATCCCGAAGGGCTCACCAAACTCGCCAAAGCCATGGACAACTGCGGAAGCGACCAGAGCACCTCCCGGATCGCGTCCGACACGATTGCTTCCTTTCTGGCCAATGCGGCCGGAATCGTCAGCTACGCGGGGATTCTCACCGTGTTAAGCCCATGGATCACCCTGACGGTCATTGCCACCACAATCGCCGGATTCTTTTTACTGAAACTCATCGGGAAATGGAACTATGAGCATCGGGACTGCTGGAAAACCTACGACCGGAAGCTCAATTACCTGGCAACCAACTCCGGCGATTTTCAGCGGGCCAAGGATATGCGGCTGTATCAAATGACCCACTGGTTCCTGGACGTTTTTGCCCAGACCCTCTCCGAGCGGACGGCTTGGCTCAAAAAGGAACAGGCTTTCGGCTTCAAGGTAGACTTCGGCATGGCGGCGCTCAGCTTCCTGCGAGAAGGAATTACTTACGGCGTTCTGGTCTTCCTGATTTTCGGAAGAGGGATGTCTGCTGACGATTTTGTGCTGTACTTCGGGCTGATCGGCGGCTTTGCCACCTGGCTTCTGGGGCTTGCCAACAATCTGGAAACCTTAAACCGGCTGCATCTCGGGTTCACCGAAATGCGGGAATATATGGATATCTCCGACCGCCAGAACCACGGCAAAGGAATTCCCCTCCCGGCGGAAACCTTCTCCATCGAGTTTCAAAACGTCTGCTACCGCTATGCCAAAAGTGAAACCGACACCATTCACGATCTGAGCTTCCGAATTGAAAAAGGGGAGAAAATCGCCATCGTCGGCTTAAACGGCGCCGGAAAAACCACCCTGATCAAGCTCATGTGCGGGCTGTACACCCCCACAAGCGGCAGAATCCTCATCGACGGCAAGCCGGTTTCAGACTACAACATCGCCGACTACTATTCTCTCTTTTCGGTGGTGTTCCAGGAAATCTACATGCTGCCGGTGAGCATCGCGCGAAATGTTTCCGCCCAAACCGAAAGACGGGCGGACGAATCCCGCGTCATCGACGCGCTGAAACTCGCCGGGCTTTGGGAAAAAGTGTCCTCCCTGCCAGATGGCATCCAAACCAGGCTGATTAAGAGCGTTTATGAAGATGCTGTTGATTTTTCGGGCGGTGAAATGCAGAAACTGGCACTGGCACGAGCGCTTTACAAGGATGGAAAAGCCCTGATTCTGGACGAGCCGACCGCCGCCCTCGACCCCATTGCCGAAAGCCGGATTTATGAGGAATACAACCGGATGGCGCAGCATCACACCTCGGTGTTTATCTCCCACCGTCTGGCATCCACCCGGTTCTGCGACCGGATTTTCTTCCTCGAACACGGAAAGATCGTCGAAACCGGAACCCACGACCAGCTTTTGAAACAGGGCGGCAAATACGCCAAAATGTTTGAGATGCAAAGCCATTATTACCGGGAGGAGGGAAATGACCATGACTGCGAAAGATAAAATCCGTCTGACCATCCGGGGATTTCAGACCATCCATGAGCTGCTGCCGGGCTATCTTCCTTTCGCCGCTGTCAAAGCCGTGCTGGAGGCGCTGCTGCCCTTTATCAATATCTACATGTCGGGGCGGATCGTCACCGCTGTGGCGCAAAAGGCTGGTTGGCGGGAGCTGGCAATTCTCGCGCTGATTACAGTCGTCCTGAACCTCCTCACGACTCTGCTTTTGAATCTGATGACCCGGGTTGCCAATGCGAAAAGCGGTAATTTCTGGTACATAGCGGATCTCCCGCTTGACCGCAAAATCCAGACCATGGATTATGAGTATGTAGAGGACAGCCAGATTCACGCCAAACGCAGCAATATTACGCTGAAAAGAAGAAGTATGGGACGCGGGCTGCCAAGGCTTTACTGGTGGTATTTCAACACAGGAATCAAAGGGTTATTCCAACTCATTTTTTCGATTGCACTGGTAATCGGCGCGTTTACCGCAAAACCGGTCCAAACTGGCAGCGCCTGGGATTTTGTATTTTCTCCCTGGTGTACCGTTCTGCTGATTCTGTTGTTTTTGCTGAGCCTTTGCTGGGATGTCTACAATCAGGCCGCCAGCACCCGAAAAGGAAACTCCATCATAGAAGGATTCAGTGATGTGACCCGTGTTAGCCAGTACTATTACGGCTTGCTAATCGACTACAAAATGGGGAAAGATTTGAAACTCTATCAAATGCGGGACTCCATTTTGCGGGAATTTGAAAGCTTTAACAGCGCCATCAATCAGATGATGTCCAAATGGCAGGGGGTGGAAGCCTGGTATCAATCTCTTTCCACCGTCAACGCCACGGTAATCAGCGGGCTGATTTACCTGTATGTGGCGCTGAAAGCCCTGTTTGGCGCGTTCGGTGTGGGAAGCATCGTCACCTATGTAGGCAGCCTTACACAGTTTAAGGATGGATTCAGCGCCTTAGTCAACATGCTGTCCGATGTTTTTATCAACGCGGAAATATTGCAGGAAGTGTTTGATTTTATCGATATGCCGGACAAAAAATACCACGGCACCCTCCCGGTGGAAAAGCGTGCATTCTGTGATGGCGGCGACAACGAGTATGAAATCGAGTTTCGGAATGTTTCTTTCCGGTATCCGGGCTCCGAAGCGTATGCTTTGCGAAATGTATCCATAAAATTCCGGGTGGGAGAACGCCTTGCCGTTGTCGGCATGAACGGCAGCGGCAAAACCACCTTTATCAAACTCCTCTGCCGGCTCTATGATCCCACTGAGGGGGAAATTTTACTCAATGGCATTGACATCCGCAAATACGATTACAACGAGTATCTTTCCATTTTCTCGGTGGTTTTCCAGGATTTCAAGCTGTTTTCCTTTAGTTTGGGACAAAATGTCGCCGCCAGTGTTGATGTCGATGAAGATCGCGCCAGATCCTGCCTGGAAAAAGCCGGATTTGGTGACCGCCTGCAAAGTCTGCCCAAAGGGCTGGGCACCTGCCTTTACAAGGATTTTGAGGAAGACGGCGTGGAAATCTCGGGCGGCGAAGCGCAGAAAATTGCGCTGGCACGTGCTCTTTACAAAAACGCGCCCTTTATCATTTTGGATGAACCAACCGCCGCTCTGGACCCGATTTCGGAATATGAGGTCTACTCCAAATTCAACGATATTGTAGGAGATAAAACGGCGGTTTATATCAGTCACCGGCTCTCTTCCTGCCGCTTCTGCGATAATATTGTTGTCTTTGACAACGGACAGCTTGTTCAGCGGGGCAGCCACGACCAGCTGCTGGCAGAGCAAGGCGGGAAATATCACGAACTTTGGTACGCACAGGCGCAATATTATGTATCGGATACGCTAAAATAAACAAATCCTCTCCATACAAAGAAGTGGAGAGGATTTTCTATATTTCCATATTGTTATCTATCCCATATAAATTTGTTGTCCGCTGGACAAATTGCAGATCACCTTTCTCTAACAAATCGACAGACTTCTACATTCCCATCCATTTCTATAGATTCTATCTGAAAGAAGCACTTTTCTGTATAAAATTTCACATTTTCTTTTTTATCAGCAGGAGTTATCAGTGTAAATTTCTTCCAATCCTTATAATAGGAACATACATACTGAAAAGCCTGAGTTCCTATTCCCTTTCCTTGAAACTCAGGTATAATACACAAACATCCAAGTTCATATACCGCTTCCTCTATTCTTCTACACGAAATAACACCAACTGGTATACTATCATTTATAATAATAAATTTTTCTGAAGCCATTATCGATTTTTCCATCACGTCTTTGGTTTTTCCATATCCAGGACATTCACCATATTTTATATAATCACTATAAAAGGACGCATTATAGAGATTTACAAGCAGCTCCGCATCTTTGAGATTCGCTTTTCTATACCCAATCACTATAAACCCCTGCTTTCGTCTTGGCTATGTAAATAAATTTTATATAAAAAATGTGCCTGACAGTATAATCAGGCACATTAGATGGAAAGGGTGGACACTTTAGATGCCGATTAAAACATGAACATCTTGCTATAAAGAGGCATTTTTTCTAGAATTAAACATCTGAAATAAAGCTTATACTCATTTTGCAAAGTTGATAAAATCTTTTTCATATAATTCGTAATCAATAGATGACTGCAATTCACCAATTTGATTTGTCCAAGAATTTTCATTAACTCGCAATTTGGTAAAACCTAGTTGTTCATAAACATGTTGTGCTCTTTTGTTTTTGAGATTTGTATCAAGAATAATTTTTTGATACCCGAAATCTTTAAATAAAGCAGAAATCAACATGCTCAGCAGAATTTTTCCCACACCTTTATTTTGCTTTGAAAAATCGCATATTTTAATTCCAATTTCAACAGTCTGGCTACCCTTGTTACGATAGTTCATCTCACCGATAGGCATGTTATCCATTTCAATAATGAGTCGCCTATGCGTTGTATCAGTATCTTCCTGCAAACTATTTGCAATACTTTGCGCAGTTTGACCTGTTCCATTTGGGAACCCTGCATGTGCCATTATTTTTCCGTCGTTCCACCACATAGCAAGTTTCTCTGCATCTTTTTCAGTTGCATTTCGAATGATTAAATTATTATGTTTTAATAACATTTTGTTATCCTCCGTTTTGGGAGGGCTACAGTACCATTACCCTCCTATTTTTGATTTGGGTTAATAATATTGTATTTTTCATATTATTCATTCCTTGTATTATGGAGTAGTAGTGATTAGAGACCCTCTCCAAGGTCTGTGCTACACTGTAAGGGATGCAGTGGATTG
>CALWNQ010000038.1 GCA_944382875.1 uncultured Clostridia bacterium | reverse complement strand
GCCGGGAGCATAGCGCCGTTTGTTGTCAGCAGCCCGTTTCACGGTCTGCGTGTAGTTCCTTGTAAACTGACCTAAACAATGCTGTAAATAACAAGAAATATCTTGCCGAATTTTGTATAAATATGATATAATACAAAAAAGACGCCTCCTCTTTTGAGAAAGCGCCGGAAAGGTGGATGATACATGAAAAGGTTTCTGCTCCGGTTTTTGACCGGCTCCTTACCAATATCCTGTACAGCGATGGCGGTTTTCCTGCTTTCCCGCACAGCTGCCGAACTGCTGCACATCCGGCGGAGTGAGGGAAGCTTTGCCGCTCAGAAAGCCGGTATTCTCACCTGGTCCGGCAAACACGGCAAAGCTGTTTACTGTTCCACCCATTATTAGCTCGACGAGTAAGAAAAATCCGCCGTAAAAACGGCGGCAGCGGCTGTCTGCAAAGGGATTGCGGCTTTGTGGATGCTGAAAGGTTGCAAAAAAAGCACTGCGGATGGGCAAGATTCGCCTTGCAAACAGGATGCCGGACAGGTATAATGAAGACAACACCGAAACAGGAGGAATTCCCATGAAATATGCTTTAATCGGCTGCGGCCGGATTGCGCCCAACCATGTCGGCTCCGCTGTTGACCACAACCTCGAAATCTGCGCGCTCTGCGACATCCATCCCGAAAAGGCAGAAGCACTCATCACCCGCTACCATCTCAAAGACGTCAAAATTTACACCAACTATCATAAAATGCTGAAAGAAGTCCGCCCGGAACTGGTTGCCATCGCCACTGAAAGCGGATACCACCCACAGATTGCCATTGACTGCATCCAGAACGGCTGCAATGTCATCATCGAAAAGCCGCTCGCCCTCTCGATGGAGGATGCACGCCGGGTTATTGCCGCCCGTGACAAAGCCGGCGTAGTGGCTTGCATCAACCAGCAGAACCGTTTTAATGCGCCAGTACAGCTGCTGCGGCAGGCAATCGACGAGGGAACAATGGGCAAGCTGCTCCACGGGACACTCCAGATGCACTGGCACCGGGACGCGGATTACTACGACAAGCCCTCCTGGCGCGGCACCTACGAGCTGGACGGTGGCGCGCTGATGAACCAGTGTATCCACGGCATCGACCTGCTCCGCTGGATGATGGGCGGAGAGCCTACCGAGGTGATGGCAATCACCGACAACCAGCTCCACCCCTATATCGAAGCGGAGGACATCGGCCTGGCGATCTTCCGGTTCCGGAACGGAAGCTACGGTGTTCTGGAAGGAACTGTTAACACCTACCCCGACAATCTGGATGAAACCCTTTCGGTTTACGGCGAAACCGGCACCGTCCAAATTGGCGGTATCGCCACCAACAAGCTGACCTGCTATACCGTAAAAGGCGAAACCCGCTCCTTTCAAGCGCTGAGCGAAGAGGTCAACACCGAACCGAAAAATGTATACGGATTCGGCCACAGCTTCCTCTATGCGGATGTCATCCGCGCCATTCAGACCGGCACCCAGCCTTATGTCCCGCTTGAAGAGGGGCTGAAAGCACTGGAAATGGTGCTGGCTGTCTACAAATCCGCCACCGAAAAGCGCCCGGTTTCTTTCCCGCTGGAAAATTACAGCACACTGGACGTTCTGCGGTCAAAATAATATGTCATTCTGACTCCTGTGCCTGCTTCCGGTAGTCGCTGGGGGCAATCCCGATGTATTTGCGGAAAATCCGGCTGAAATACAACGCGTTTTCGTAGCCCGAAAGCGCCGCGATCTCCCCGATGTTAAAGGAGGAGGATTCCAGCAGCTCCCGCGCATGATTCAGGCGGACTGCGGTGAGATACCGCTGCGGCGTCATACCGGTCCGCTGACGGAACGAACGGATAAACCAACATTCGCTCATGCCGCATTCCCGCGCCAGTTCCTCCACACGGAGGTCCTGCTGGAAATCCCGGTGGTACCGGGCCAATACCGTTTCCATCGCCTCGTTTTCCGGTGTTTTTACTGGCGAGGCGTTTTTTCTGCCCAAAGCCGTGAGTAGTTCGATGCCGAGCGCACTGCACAAAGCGGAAAATCCCGGACAGCGAAGCTGCAATTCCCGGATCATGCGGTCAAACAGTGCAATATACTCGTTCTTGACGCCAGTGCGGTACATCCGTCCTGTAAATCCGGCATCAGAAAGGAGCTGCCCGGCATTCCGTCCGGTAAAGTGCATCCAGTAAATGTCCGGCGCGTTCTCCAACCGATAATAGTAATGCTGTGGTTCGCCCGGTCTGAAAAGGAGTCCTGTCCCTGTTTCCACCGAAGTTTTTTTGCCATTTTCTTCCAGAAGAATGCTTCCGCCTGCCGTAAACAGCAGCTGATAATCCCGCCGCCCATCGGCGCGGAGCGTTTCAAAACAGGGCTGCGTCACTAGCCGGTAGTGCCCGCAGCTTGTCACCAGAAAATCCAGATCATCCCGGCGGATATCCTCATCATACCCGCTCAAATATCCCGTCAGCTGATACATTTTCGTTCCTCCCTTTCTTTTCATTATATCCGATCTGTCCGTTTTTGTCTATGCGGCAGTATCATTTTGTGCATATTTTGTCCCATCTTCTTTATAGAAAAGAATGGTGGTCTGCAGTATAATAAAGTTAACAGCCGCTTTGCGGCAATATGAAATGAGGTGGATCCATGCTGTTCGAAAACTATTTCGAAACACTCGATGTTTTGCATCTGAACACCGAGCCAAACCGTGCTTATTACATCCCCGCTTCCGAAAATGCAGCGCCTTTCTGCTGTCGGAGCGAATCCGACCGCTTCCTGCTGCTGAGCGGCGAATGGGATTTCCGTTATTACGACAACGTCCGCGCTCTGGACGAAAAATTCTGGAAAGAGGATTTCTGCCGCTGCGGATTTGAAAAAATCCCGGTACCCTCTGTCTGGCAGAATCACGGCCACGACCGTCACCAGTATACCAATGTCCGCTATCCTTTCCCCTATGACCCGCCCTATGTCCCGCTGGAAAATCCCTGCGGCGCCTATGTCCGGGATTTCTGTCTTGGGGAAAAGGACGCCTACTTCCGGTATTACCTGAATTTTGAGGGCGTTGATTCCTGCTTCTATCTGTGGGTAAACGGCAGCTTTGTCGGTTACAGTCAGATTTCCCACTCTACCAGTGAATTTGATGTAACCGATTATCTCCGCTCTGGTAAAAACACCGTGGCAGTGCTGGTTCTCAAATGGTGCGACGGCAGCTATCTCGAAGACCAGGACAAGCTCCGGATGTCCGGTATTTTCCGGGATGTCTACCTCCTTTCCCGTCCGGAAAACCACATCCGCGACTTTACCGTCACCACTCCCCTTTCCGCGGACTACAAGTCGGCAAAAGTTGCGGTTTCCTTTGATTTTGCCGGCAAGAGCTGCCCGGTTTCCTACACTCTCACCGCTCCCTGCGGCTGTGAGGTAGCAAGCGGCACTGCTGAATCCAGCCTGCTCATTTCGGTGGAGAATCCCACCCTTTGGAACGCCGAACATCCCGCTCTCTACACTCTCACTCTGACAACTCCCGGCGAAACGATCCGTCAAAAGGTGGGCATCCGGGAAGTCAAATCGGAAAACGGCGTCCTTTATGTTAACGGACAGAACATCAAGCTCCGCGGCGTCAACCGCCACGACAGCGATCCGGTTACCGGCTACGCTATCTCAGTGGAGCAGATGATCCGCGACCTTCGCATCATGAAGGAACACAACGTTAACGCCATCCGCACCAGCCATTACCCCAATGCTCCGCTTTTCACTGCACTCTGCGATGAATTCGGCTTCTATGTGGTTGCCGAAGCGGATCTGGAAGCGCATGGGGTATGTGACCTGTATGAACGGGAAACCAAGGATTATCGTGTAAAATATGGCCGCATCGCAATGGATCCGGTTTGGGAAAACGCCATCGTCGACCGTGTACAGCATTCAGTCACTCGTGATAAGAACCACGCATCGGTCATTATCTGGTCGATGGGTAACGAATCCGGCTACGGCTGCTGCATCGAGGCGGCGCTCCGCTGGACCAAAGAATATGATCCCACCCGCCTGACCCACTACGAAGGCGCAGCGCATGATCCGCTTGGCAAAGGCGATGACTATCCTGCTCTCGACTTAGTCAGCCGGATGTATCCTTCTCCCGCCGAGATCGAGGCGAACTGGCTCAAAGACGCCAAAAAGCCTTTCGTCCTCTGCGAATTCATCCACGCGATGGGCAACGGCCCCGGAGATGCCGAGGATTACTGGCAGCTTATGCAGAAATACGACACCTTCTGCGGCGGATTTGTCTGGGAATGGTGTGACCACTCGGTTTACATGGGCAAAACCAACGAGGGTAAATCCAAATACTACTACGGCGGCGATTTCGGCGAATATCCCCACGACGGCAACTTCTGCATGGATGGTCTGGTCTATCCCGACCGCACCCCGCACACCGGCCTCAAGGAATATAAGAATGTCATCCGCCCTGTCCGCATCCGCAAAGGCAGTGCTGCAAACGAATTTATCCTTTCCAACTATCTGGATTTCACCAATGCCGGCGATTATCTGACCATTGATTGGAAGCTGATGCAGAACGGTACCGCCATCGCCTGCGGCACCATCGAAAACATCGACATCGCGCCTCACGGCGAACAGACTGTCGTCCTCCCGGTGGAAATCCCCACAGACGGCACTGTTACAGTAGACTTTAACCTGATCCGGAAAGCAGACGGCGCTCTCACCAAAGCCGGCCAGCAGATTGGCACCGACCAGGTGATCCTCTCCCGTGCCTGCACCACAAAAGGCCGCTGCCCGTCGGCATCCTCTGTCCGCGTTACCGAGGAAGCCCGCCGCATCATCTTGGAAGGCGATGATTTCCGCTATGTCTACAACCGGGAAACCGGCGTCTTTGACGAAATGGTCTATAAAAACCGCACCATCCTACAGAAACCGATGACCTGGAACATCTGGCGTGCACCGGCCGACAACGACCGCAATGTCCGCAACGAATGGGAAGCAGCCGGTTATGACCGCGTGCAGTCCCGTGCTTACGGTGCAAAACTTGCCGAAGAGGACGGACGGATCGTCCTGACTGATACCGTTTCGCTGGCTGCCATCTATCGCCAGAAAGTGGTGGAGATGGAAGTTTCCTTTACCGTTTGCCCGGCAGGCGGCGTCAAGGTGGATGTCACCGGTAAATTGGGCTTCGGCGAACTGCCGTTCCTGCCCCGGTTCGGCCTGCGCCTCTTCCTGGCCAACGCGATGGAAAATGTGGAATACTTTGGCTACGGCCCGTATGAAAGCTATGTTGACAAACACCGCGCTTCCCGTTTGGGACTCTTCCACGCCAAGGTAGACAGCCTCCACGAGGATTATCTCAAGCCGCAGGAAAATGGGAGCCACTGGGATTGCAGCCGCGCTGCCCTTTCGGATGGCAGCCTGACTCTCACCGTCCTCGGCGATTCGTTCAGCTTCAACGCTTCCCATTACACTCAGGAAGAGCTGACTTCCAAGATGCACAACTTTGAGCTGGAAAAGAGCGGCTACACCGTTCTCTGCCTGGATGGCGCTATGAGCGGCGTTGGCTCCAACAGCTGCGGTCCCCGTCTGATGGAACAGTATCAGGTCTGCCGCGATGAACAGCTGAAAATCCATCTGATCCTTCGTCCCTCTGTTGAATAAACATATCCGCCCGGCAGGTTTCGTAGCAGCCTGCCGGGTTTTGATAACCCTTGACATTCCAAATGAAAAAAGGTAAAATAGA
>CALWNQ010000037.1 GCA_944382875.1 uncultured Clostridia bacterium | reverse complement strand
ACTATCTCGGAGAAGACGGCAAGATGCTGACCGGATACCAGAAAATCGGAACAGAAACTTTCTGGCTGAACGACAAGACGGCAAGCGAGAACACCGCGGGGATTCCGCTGGGCGCCTGTATCATCACTGACAGCCGGGGGAATATTTTGCGGTAATTCGACAAGATTCGACATAATTACAGACTGGAATATGCTATGATAAGAACATGGGGCATGCTCTTTTGAAGCATCACCTCAACCTTTTTCCCACTCCGTCCGGGTTCGCCCGGGCGGAGATTTTTTTATTTTCAGCCGCATATTATGGTAGTAATTTGACAAAATGTATAAAATGGTGTAAAATAAAACAAATGTTCTTTAAAGGGGTTAATGATGTTTTTTAAGAAAATATTTATGAAATTATGCGGTTATTTTCATAAAAGTGAAAAAACTTCATCAAATTCACTTGCTTTTTATACAGGCATTTGTTATGATAAAAATACAGAGAGGAGTGAAGAAAATATGCCATATACTGCATTGAATGTCGCTTCTGCTGTGATCACAATGTTTCATCAACAAGAACGAGAAATATCAAATCTAAAGCTTCAGAAAATTTTATACTACATTCAGATGAAATCTTTGCAGGATTTAGGAAATCCGGCCTTTTCGGATGATATAGAGGCTTGGAGGCATGGACCGGTAGTCCGTAATGTGTATTCAGTATATAAAAAATATATTTCGAAGCATATTGATCCGGACGATGAGTCTGTGCAGAAAAATCAAACGGAAGTATGCCCTGAATTGAAAAGCGTGATTGCAGACATTGTGAAGCGTACCCGTGATATCAGTGCATGGGATTTGGTTGCTAAGACACACGAAACAACTCCTTGGATGAAGAATTATCGAGTGAATTACAGCAATACGATCCAAATTGATGATATCAAAAAAGGAAGTATCAACATTTAATGGAATTTAAGAATTCTCAACAATCTAGGGATAGGCTTAGCCAACTTTTGGAGGAAATATATTTTTATGGTGGCGATGATGTAAAGCAATGGACCGAAAAAGCTACCGAGAAATATGCGAATAAGTTTCTAAACTATTATCGAACTGGAAATTTAAATTTCTACAGTTCTACATATTTTTGGCTTACAGATATACAGTCTGGAGCTATTGAGTACCTGGATGATAGACTTAGCTCTATTGAAACCTATTTTCGAGATCATAATGTTGAGGAAAAATATCTTGAAAAATTCCAGAAATTGCGGGATTACGTTTTGTTAGAAGCACTTCGAGCATCTGATATGGATGATGTAAAAACCGTTGCTCGCCAAGAACAAGAATCCTTAAATGAAATGAAATCCCTGAAGGAAGAAATCAAAACAGATATCAGTAATTTGAAATCCAATGTCGAGGAGGATCGAAAGAACGCAAACACCCAATCGATCACCGTTCTGAGTATTTTCACTGGCATTGCAATGACATTCTTCGCAGGTTTTTCTCTTTTGGGCAGTGCTTTCAGCGCTTTGAGCGCAAACCATTTTTGGGATATCATCATTATTGTGCTGGTTATAGGTATTATCCTTTTTAACACGATATATGCTTTAATTGCTATTGCATGCAGAATATCAGGAGTATTTCCTACGCAGCCATCACATGAAGATTGTTCAAAATGCGCAAGACTGATTTCATGTGATAAAAAATATGAAAATAAAGTTATAAGAAGATGGTTTAATAAATTCAAGAACAAGTACCCTTTTGCCTTAGCGATCAATATGTTTCTGACCGCGCTTTTGGTCATATCCGCTTTACTATTTATCGCATAAAGGCATCTGCGACAAATACAAAAATTCCCCGCCGTATGGGCAGGGAAATAACACACTTTATAACACACTTTTTCTGAAACCATAACAAACTAATTACATATATACGAATGTTTTGAACGTTATTGCGGTTGATTTTCAGTATTTTGGTATTGATTTTCTGCTTTTATATGAAAAAGTTAGGGTTCGACTCCCCCCGCCTCCACCATGTGAAAACACCATTGAGATCTGAACCCTTGTGGTTTGGACATCAATGGTGGTTTTGTTATAAACCCAGTGTTTGTGGGGATTTATGGGTTACCCGTCTCCAATTTCAAACTGGACAGGAAAATCAAAAAAGTAAAAAGCAGAGATCGAAAACGGAAAAACTTTGCAATCTGAACCCCATCGTCTAATTTAAAATTGGCTCTAAAAGCCTCTGCTCGCTGAAATAATCCTGTTCTTTTTAGCAGTATCTTGTATCCTCTCTGTGTGGTGACACAGCGCATTTTTAGTGGGAAATGTCTTTCTGCTATTCAGTTGATAAATCGGCTGGATTATGGTACTCTATATACAAATACAGGAAGCATGATATGTCCGTTAAATGGCGGTATAAGAGGTGTCAAAATGAAATTGCTCGTAAAACTGAAAAAACCTGTCGTTTGTACAAATCCGTCAAGGAAAACCATGTGGCATCTCAGTATGCGTCTGCCTGTCAGCGGAGATCAGTTTGAAATTGTGGCTCGTATTATCCGCTCCCTGCGGAATATTCGGGATAACTTTTTGATTGTGGACTTTGCAGAAGCTATTGGCACCGCTTCCTATATGCAGATCATATGCAATGACAGTCGTTCTTATCGTATCGAAATTCATTTGGATAAGCCCTATGCGTTCAGTTATGAATTCAGTGGGAAGAAAAAGGTCAGGTTTCATCCTTATACCCAGTATAGTGTGATTGTCAGCGCGCAGGAAGCAATTCTAATATTTGAAAGGGTCCTTTGCCAAAAACGGATTCCAAATTTAAAACTATGGAGAAACTGTACGCGAGAAATCTACTTAGAAGAGCTCAAAACAAAGAGCCCCTTATCCGGTGAAACTGGTAAGGTGATTTTGGAGGACCCGGATGGCAAAGCTTGATTCGTTTGCTTCGCGCTGGATTGGCGCGATTCTCGGCTTTGCCGTAGGCGACGCGCTGGGCGTCCCGGCCGAGTTTATGAGCCGGACAGAATTGCGACAAAATCCGGTGACAGGCATGAGAAGCGGCGGGGTCCACCATCAGCCTGCCGGGACATGGTCTGACGATACCAGCATGACGCTGTGTCTGGTGGATTCTCTTACAGCAAAAGGGATCGATTATTCTGACCAAATGGAGCGTTTTGCAGACTGGCTTTGGAATGCCAACAACACCGCCCGTGATGAAGTCTTTGACGTAGGAGGAACCACCAAGCGGTCGATTTATAAATACCTTCAAGATTTTCCGCCGCTGGAATGCGGGGAAACGGCGGACTACTGCTGCGGTAACGGCTCGTTGATGCGGATTCTGCCGTTGGCCATGTTTATTACTGCAAAATACGGCAGTTTGACCTTGGATGACCAATCGGCGCAGCTGATTCATAACGCATCCAAATGTACACACGCGCACCCGAGATGTCAAATGGCCTGCGGGATTTACTGTTCCGTAGTGTTTCAACTTTGGGGCGGAACTTCCTTCCTGGAAACGGCAGTCAAAACTGGCGTCATGTCCGCTTTGGAATATTACCGGAAAAAGCCGGAATTTACGGCGGTATACTCAGATTTTGAATCTCTTACAGGAATTGGGAAATGGGAGGAAAGCCGAATTCAAAGCAGCGGCTATGTGCTGCACACCCTTCAGGCGGCGTTGTGGTGTATATTGACCACTTCTTCTTATGAGGAATGTGTGTGCAAGGCTGTCAACCTTGGGGAAGATACCGACACTACTGCCGCGGTTGCCGGCGGACTGGCGGGCCTGTGGTATGGGGTGGAAGGGATTCCATCAGGCTGGCTGCGGCAAACAGCGAAATGTGACCAAATCGAAAGGAAAAGCAGGCAGTTCCTAGAAAGCTGTTTCGGCTGAACGGACGAAAGTCCAACACTGTGCAAGCGGTTATAGACTTGCTGCCGAACCGGGAAAATTGATCTTTTAGAGATGAGGGAGGTGTTTGATCTTGGCGGATAAAAGAACGCCCCATCAATATGCCCAATTTACGGGCGTACCATGGGAAATCCGGATTGCATCCAACCGCACTGGGCTTGAATCTGTACCGCAGCCAGGTGATGAGGTTGAACAGTGTCTCTCCATCAACGGGGGAGGCTGTGTGCGGTTTTCTGCATATAAATTCGGAAATGCCGGAGAAGAGTATCAAAACGGCAGAACCACTTCCCTTCAACTGGAAAAGGATTTCGCCAAGAGAATACTGAATCGAATTGCCGGCCGCTTTCGGGCAAAATACGATGAAATACCCTTCCACGATATTGGAAATTGGGTAATGGAAATCGCCAATACGGATGGCGAAATTTATCAGTTTCAAGCTTCTCTTTGCGCGGAAGCTTTTCCGGAAGCAGAAGAACTTTCCGATTTCATACGAAGCGCCCTGAAAATGGGCAGTTTATACGTTTTTGACGGAGGCAGCACACCGGATATTATAGAACGGATTACGATTGATTATCATAAAATTACGAAATATGCTTCAGATGAATCTACACAGGAAACGGAAGAACGGGAATATTCAGAAACTTTATGCATAGACCGGAAAACCGGTATCCTTGAATTGGTCCAAAGCGCTGACGCCGCGCGCCAAATTTCCCATAGATACGAATGTCAAAGCGGTGTGGAATATCTGCTGGATTTTCTTGGAGAAACCAAGCTGTTTTTCAGTAAGGTGGAATCTTCCGGTGAAATGACAGAAAACCTGTATCCGCTTAGAAAATATACCGTTATGATTGAATATCAAAAAGATCCTCCTCGTATTCTGACCGGCTGCTTTGACCAGGATGATTTGCCGGATGATTACGGATGGTTTGCCGAAATTGTTCTTGATTTCATGAACCATTACGGGCAGGGGGATATTTTCAACTCTTTTATCTATCAAACAACAAATCGTCCTAAACAGGTTGTGAGCGATGACCTGGAGTCGAATAGCCGGAAGATACCGGATTTCATCTATTGCAGCGTGGAATTTGAAGAGAATGGCAAGAGTTATTATTATATTACCGATGATGATACCTTCCAGATTGGAGATTATGCAGAAGTGCCGGCCGGGAAAGATAATCATTTGGCAATTGTCAAAATTGTGAAGAAAGAGTACTTTTCGGAAGAAGACGCCCCCTCTCCACCGGAAAAAACAAAACGCATTATTCGGAAATATGCGGATACAGATGAGAAATTATCAATCAATGGTGGTGTCGAGATGTTAAGTCCTAGTAGTAAAAAGAGTGACCTGCTTGCATTTTTGGAACCGTTTGGCTATCCCATCGCTGTCCACACAGACCAAGAGCCGGAGCACGACTATTTATCGCCCGGAGGTTTGGAAATCGAAGTGGTGAATCCCGGTGGCGATGAAAACCTGTATTTTATGCTGGAAGATGAGTTTACATTGTGTTTTGCGGGTTGGCACGCGCATTATTTTGCCTATGAATCTGAATATTCTGCGTTGAAAGAGGACGCGAAAGCGATTCTGGAAAATAAAAAAGCCGCGCTTTCCGTTTTTTCAGCGATAAGATGGCTGGGGAGTACATTGACGGATACAGAATTTAGTTATCGCCTGGATGAATCGGAGCTGATGAAGCAAGCGGTATCTCACTAGGAGTTTTTGGATGAGATCAGTCTGAAGGGCGGCAGGCTGCAAGCGATCTACTGGAATTCGGATAATAGTTACTTTTTGGACCTTTGGCGCGCGGACGAAAAGCCGATCTACAAATTTCCGCGCCGTGGCGGCATGCGGTATATCGTGGAGGACGGGAAAGTTCTGGTTTCTGGGGAGATTCGGGAATATGAACCGGGGTTGGCCTGTCTGCAATACCTTTATACAGATCAATCGATCAAGGCCGAAAAGCGGGAGTTTCTTTATCAAATCCTTTTGGAAAAACTGGAAGCTGACGCTGCGGCTGCCGGTTTTCCCTCCATCTTTGCGCTCTGCCTGCGTGAGGACGCGGATTTTTACCTGATGCTTTGATAGCACCTGCGGTTTTTCTCTATATCCTCAGGAAAATCAACATAATAAAATTTGGCATCGGGAAATT
>CALWNQ010000036.1 GCA_944382875.1 uncultured Clostridia bacterium | reverse complement strand
GCGTTTCCGCTGTATATCTCATATTTTACATTGGGATATTTTTTGCGAAACTCTGCAATAATTTTTGCCAAATATTCCGTGGAGCGAAATTCACCGCTGCCAATTGAAATTGTACCAGACAGAGCCTCATCTTTTTGCAGGAAATCCCGTTTTGTTTTGTCTGCCAAGGACAAAATTTCCTGTGCACGGCGCTTTAAGATCATTCCATCTTCAGTCAAAACAATATGATGATTGCTGCGAACAAACAATTTCACACCAAGTTCCTGTTCCAAATCGGCAATTTGTCGTGATAATGTCGGCTGTGTAACATGAAGCTGCGCAGCTGCCTTTGTAAAATTTTCCTCTCTTGCGATAGCCAAAAAGTAATTCAGTACACGAAGTTCCATACCAGCACCTCCTGATAACAGCATATCAAAAAAAGCAACGAATTTCAATATGTCTGTTTCCCAGTAATGCTTATAAAGAATATCTAAGCATCCATAAAGTTTTTATACTCAGATTAGAAAGAATATTTTTAAAATCACATCTTCAGCATAGCAGAATTGCAAATTAGTGCACCAAAATATGTAACCGTATTTGCCCCGTTTACATAATGCATATTCGCAGATTTCGCAAGATCGCTTACCAACAATCCATATCCCTCTAAAGAATGGTGTGCTTTGTCCGGAAATCGGCAGGGGGCATTTGGATAGGTACAAGTTTTACACAGATCACACCCCTCATTCGACAAAATAAAATAATCCTTTGTTTTCGGGTGCAGCATTTCATCCAATGTTCTACAAGTTCTTTTGAATTGAGTCAGTCCATTTACCATTCCCTCAAAATCAAAGGAATCTTCTAAGTGATATTTTTGACTGAACAAAATAAATTTTTCATGTTTGCCGATTCGTTCTCTGCACTGTTCCATACTTCCAACTGCCGGAGGACAACACCATGTCTTTCCGTATTGCTGACATGCGTTTGTTTCGCACATTTTTCTTACATCAGTGGAAAAACAAATATCTTTTGTGTCGATGATCCCGTATTCAAATACATTTGCCTGAGCGAAAATTGTTCTTAAAAAGTTCATGTTCTTTTCCCCCATTGTTTCCTTTTCTCAAAGAAACAGCTCACACTCTTTTCGATCCGAACACACCTTTTTTAGCGCCAGACCAACAGCAGCCAGCATGACCGGATTTACCTTACGTGCGGAATGGGGACATACCGACACGCAGCGCATGCAAGAAATGCAGGTATTGCTATTTACTTTTTTAGGATTATCCATGTCGATGGCTTGAACCGGGCATTTCTTTGCACATATGCCACATTGCACACATTTTTTGGTGGGTTTCGGAACCATTCCGGCTTTTCCCACTTTTTTGTAAGGACGATTGCCGGGAATCGCAGGCTCTTTCTCATCGCCGGCGATGAGCCTTTCCCGGATCTGCTTGGCAAACGCAGAAAGGTGCTGCGCATCCTGCTCGTCTGGTCTTCCTGCCGCAAACTGGCGGGCAATAGAATGTTCTGCAATTGCAGCGATCGCTGCGATTACACGGAAGCCCGCTTGCTTTGCGATGTCCTGCAACTCAACCAGCGTATCTTCATATGCGCGATTCCCATAAACACAAATCAAAACGGCACGGGCATTATTTCCGCGTACCGTAGCCAATCTCTCCGCTGCAACAGCCGGAACTCGCCCTCCATAAGACGGAACAGCGATTACGGCAAGATCCTCTTGAGTCAGTGTAACACGGTGATAAACTGTCTTACTATCTGTCAGATCAACTTCATTTATCTCACCGTCCAATGCATTTGTTAAGAGTGCAGATACCCTTTTGGTACCACCGGTGGGGCTGAATGACATTTCATAAATTTTCATACCAACATCTCCTTTTATGTCCAGTTATTTCGATAGAAACGGATGGCATCATTGTCTATTTTATAAAAGCTTCCTTTCACATTTGAATCATTACTTTGCCGTCAATTTTACCCTGCGCTACCAGCCGCAGAGCGTCATTTACCTGTTCAAGAGTGAATGTATGGGGATCTATGGCAGGTACAATCTGATTTTTCTCGATAATTTCTGTGACTTTTTGCAACTGAGCGCCATCCGAACGGACAAATAGAAAACGATATTCCTTTCCCTGCATTTTGGCTGCCTTATCATATTTGCTGCCAGCTAGTGTAAACAATGCTTTTTAAATCCGGAAAAATGGTTGCGTATGGCAAATGCTTTGTTGGGCCCCGTTCGCAAACTCAGAAGCCGGCCGCCCTTTTTCAAAACAGATAATTCATGCTCAAATTCCGATGAGCCTAAAGTATCCATGACATGGTCGATTTCCGATAATCTCTCCCAGTAGTTTTCCTTTTTGTAGTCAATATATTGGTCAACACCCATAGCCAGAAATTAATCCTTTGCGCGATCATTACCGGTTACAATCACACGAAGCCCCAATTCTTTCGCAATGGGAACTGCCATCTGTCCCAAACTGCCGGATCCGCCTGTAATCAGCAAGGTTTGACCCGGCTTTGCTTCCAATTCTTCCACGATTCCCTGGTATGCCGTCAGCCCTGTCAACAGGATTGCTGCCGCCGTCCGAAACTCATATCCTTCCGGCATTTTGGCAATCTCACGATGATCTACCGCAACATATTCTGCAAATGCTCCAATCTTTTCCAGAGGAAGCCGTGTATAAACCCGGTCACCCTTTCGAAAGTCCTGCACATTCCGTCCTACTTTCTCTACAACACCTGCACATTCATTTCCCAGTGTAAGCGGCATGGAATAATTTTGGATCAATTTTACACTTCCGGTAAGAATCAGCAGTTCCAAGGGATTGACCGCCGCGGCTTTTACCTGAATCAATACTTCCGAATCTGAGATTACTGGTACTGGAACATCACATAATACAGTGTTTATTTTTTTGGAATACTTTTTGATTTGTACTGCTCTCATAACAACCTCTTTCTCCATTGGGTATGTAAATTCACAATAGGCACTTGCATTTTATCGTGATTCACGGTAAAATGGTTGTAAATCAATGAATTACAACCATTTACAGCTTAACACAAGATGGATGTAATGTCAAGAATTACATTAAATTTTAAGAAAGGGTCAGAATATGCAAATCAGTATGAAATGTTCAATCGCGGTACACTGCCTGATTTTTATATATGAGGCGAAAGGAATTGCAAAAGTTACAAGTTCGCTTCTTTCGCAAAGCACAGGATGTAATCCTGTCATAATCCGCAACACAATCAGCGCGTTAAAAAAAGCCAGACTCATTACCGTAGCCCGTGGAACCGGAGGTGCCGAATTATGTAAAGATCCTTCAGAAATTACTCTGTATATGATATACAATGCTTTGGAACCAACAGGGTTATCTTCTTTGATCGGCATCCATTCGTGCCAGGGAAGAGCTTGCCCTGTTGCTCAGAATATCCATGATGTACTCCAGAAATCATATCAGCAAATTGAAGATTCTATTCGCAAAACAATGGAAAGTATTACTTTGGAATCCATGATTGAAGATTTTCATCGCAGAGTATCGGAAACAGTACCGCCTGGTATCGACACCAGCCATTAGCCGCTGTTATTCCATAGGATCAGAAGTCGGTAGCATCTTCGAATGAACTGCTAACAAAAACACCATTGATGTCCAAACCTCAAGAATTTGGATCTCAATGGTGTTTTTAACAACAAAGATGTCTTTGTACCAACGCGGGACAAACGAAAACGCGCACCCACCAGCATGAGTGCGCGTATTTGCTTTAGCTCTGAATCGCTGTTGAACTGTTACGTTTTCGATGAAAATAGCGCATCAAATTATTTCGATAGATTCATCCAGCAGCCTTCCGCGCCAATCCCGTCTTCCGGCGGAACCAGAATGCCTCTTGCAATCAAGTCTTCTACTACGGCGTCCAATACCGGCAAATTCGCCAGTCTATTCACAAACGACCACTCCGGAAGAAGATACGCCGGCACAATACGGCGGATCATCCCGGAAAGTTTTTCTGCCAGCATTTCTGCTTCTTTTTGGAAATAACCATTCTGCAGTTTCTGACTTATCGCAAACAGCTGGTCGTTATCCTTGGTATCGCTGATCAAAATTTTGGTGTACAGCATCTCTCCTTCCCGGTACAGATAACCGCACTCCACCGCTTTCGCTGCGTGTTCCTTGTCTGCATCGGACAAGGAACCAATCTCCAAACCGTGAATCGCGCGGATAGCCAGCTGAAGCTGCGGATCGTTGGCCAAATTCAGTCCACAGTGAAAATGCGGCTGAATCCGATGAATATAAATATTATCCACATGTACATGAGAATAACCGCACAGATTCTCCGCGTGTACACCGTCCCATCCACCGCCGTATTCTTTTCCGTTGTCTACATATCCAAAAACGCTGAAAGGGCGATCCATCTTTTCAACATCCACAAAATACTGTTCCCGAAGAACTTGTTCCACCTTTTGCGAAAAAGTGCTGGACATAGTAAAAATTTGTTGCCACAAAACCAGGTTCCAATCCACCCGATGATTCCAATACGGGAACGACAGATATTCCTCTTTGTGTTCCGCAATAAAATCGGTGAGGATGCGGCAGATATTGGGAATCTGTTGGATATAAAGCGCCTGTGCCTCCTCAATTTCTCTTTGATTCAGCAGGATAAAATTCAACGCATATTTTCCATGATCCAGTTTGCGCAAAAGCCCGTATTGGCCATTCTCCCCTGCTGTCAGGATTTCCAGTTCTTCCTCCACATAAACGGTGGGAACATTCAACTTCTCCGCGATTTCGGCAGCATTTTGGGGTTTTTGATGACAGAGCCATACAATATGCTTGGAAAACTGTCTGGTGCAGACCTGGCGAGGATCTCCCCAATGAGGATCACCTGTGCCCCAGATTATAAATTTTTTCTTTTGCAATGGTACAGGTTTCTTTGCGATTTCGTTCATACACTCTACCTCATTTCTGACTTTTTGTCTCGCTAAAAATAACCGCTGACGTACTGCTGTTTCACTGATATTCTGCGTTTTGGCAATCTCGGCGGTAGACAATCCATCCAGATAGAACAGAATCATCACTTCACGATATGCTTTCGTTAAAAAGGAAATTTGACGGTATACAGAAGATAGAAGCTCATCCTGATTCTCGTCTTCCTGCTGGTCGGCAAGCAAAGGAAGCAGTTCTTCCGCATCCCCCTGATAAAAATGTTCCGCGTGCTGTCTGCGCTGCCGCGCGTAATCGGCATATACATTTCGCGCAACTTGCCAAACAAACGGATAGAGATTTTCAATCTCGCTTTCCGTGCGCGCAGCCTTTACCAGAGCGAAAATGATGTCAGAACACAAATTCTGCGCTTCATAGCTGTCATTTGTCCGTGCATAGCAAAACCCGAATAGCTTTTCCAACAGATTTCCATCGATTATTTTCAACACTTCCTGTTTTTTCATTTGTTTCCCTCAAATACATTGATCAATGTTTTCACTGATATAGTCGGTAGAGATTCTGGTTTGTTAGGTTGCATCCAAAAATTTTTTGGATTTATTATATCATACTGCGCTGGGTTATGGCAAAAGGAAAATTGAAATTCGGCGCGTATGGAGATATAATAAAAAAACATAGTTGCGAGGGAGATTATGCACTTTACAATTGAAAGAATTGATGGCCAGAACTACCCTTTGTTCGAGCATATGGTGTTCTGGAGAGAAAATGGTGCAGAATAATAAAATGCCTACAGTAATCGAACAGTCCGAAAAGAACTGTCCAATTTACTGTAGGCATTCCAAAGTTTCAGAAAATCATCTCGTTCTTTACCTTCGCCGCTTCTGTGCGAAGCAACTCCCATTCTCCATCGGTGATCGGTTCGAGTGCGCGGTCAATATGGTCAAGCATGAATTGGAAGTGTTTTTCGTTTCCGGGCGGGATCAGCGTCGCCGCGCCCTTATAGAGACCGTACTTCATACCAGCAACCATCAGATCCTCGTTATCCAACATGGGCTTGCACCACGATTTTGGAAAAACATGTTCCTCGCCATCACGCCATGTCCGATGGATAAGCGTTTTCATGGCCAAAAGGCCGATATTGTCCCGTTTTACTCGCTCAGAAATGCGGTCGCCCCAGCCTGTATTGACGCCGAGCGACCAGTTCATCGGGAATAACACGGTGTCAAAGGGAAATTGATCGAGTGCTTTGAGCACACAGTCTTCACTATGGGTCGTGATACCGATGTTACGAATGATACCCTCGCGTTTCGCCCATACAAGGGTCTCCATTGCTCCGCCGGGAGCGAAAACCTGCTCCAAATCCTCTTTCGTGGTCATCGCGTGGAGCTGATAAACATCGAAATAGTCGGTTCTGAGCACTTCAAGGGATTTCAACAGCTCCGCCTTAGCGCCTTCGGCATCGCGCATCTGCGTTTTACAAGCCAGGTAGACATTCTTACGGTACGGTTCGAGCGAAGGACCGAGACGTTCCTGGGCGTCGCCATAGGAAGGGGCAACATCAAAGTAATTCACGCCCGCGTCCACCGCCATCGAAACATATTTGTCAGAATCCTTCTGTGTCTCATTCATACTCACAATACCGCCGTAGGTCACGCGGCTTACCATGAATCCAGTCTTGCCCAACAATGCTTTTTCCATAACATCCCTGTCCTTTCA
>CALWNQ010000035.1 GCA_944382875.1 uncultured Clostridia bacterium | reverse complement strand
AGGCGGAGGACATCCTTGTCGTCCTGGACATAGGAAAAGGGGTTGTAGCAGAAAGAAGCGTCCGGATTCAGAAGGTCAAATACCCGGACTTCATAGCCCAGTTTTTCCAGCAAACCTCCGGTTTTCCGCAGGATTTCGCCTTTGGGATCGGTCAATACGAAAGAGCAATTTCCCTGCATGGTGTTGGGGACGGCGTAGGACCGGCTTTTGCCAGCGCCGGAACCGCCGATGACCAGCACATTCAGGTTCCGCTTGTGCTTCCTGCCATCCAGTCCCATGCGGAAATACTGGGTCAGAATGAGATTCTGCACTGGGTTCTTTTCCCGGTATCGTTTGGTGATCCGAAACACATCCCCCCACTTGGCGGAACCATGTTCCTCGCCCCGGCGGGTGTTTTTCGACTGGAAGTGATGACCAATACCGCAATCCCATACCCCAGGGAAAACAAAACCATCCACCGGACAGAAGCTTCCGTCCAGCGGATGGCAAAGGGGCTGTTCAGTGCGGCCGACAGTTTTTCCAGCAGTTCCAAAAGATTCATGCCGGGGTTCCAGACTCCGGCGGTGAGCAGCGCCAGCCACCAAACGACAGGCAGAGGCAAGAGAAATACCCACCAGGGTGTTTTAGCGGAATTCAAATAATGGTAGCCTCCGGGATTGCGGTAGGAACCCGCCGATACCGGGATTTTAGGAGCTTCAGGATTACCGCGTCAATCCCATCGCTGTACCGTCCCGCCGCAAGGTAAGCGTCCCGCAGCCTATTCAGCGCCCGGACCGCCAGGTCATATTCTGCTTCATTCAGGTACAGCTTCCGCCGGGGAGCCTGCCGGACCCGCCTGCGCATGGATGCGGTCTGCTCTCGATCCAGGTCCAGAAGCGCCTTTTCCAGCATATTCTGCTCGATTTCGGTCATGGCAAACAGCCGCCGTTTTTCCATTCAAATCCCACCTTTCCTTTTGATACCACCATATCACATCCCGCCCTCCCAATCTTCCCAAAACCCGAAAACAAACGGAAAACGAACTGTTACCGTTCCTCCTGGGTTTTCTCGGGCTTCGCTTTTGCTGGTTTCTCCGGCTTGGGTTCTCCTACCGCAAATTCGTCCGGCTGGATGGTCTGTTCCAGATCCCGGAAGCTGCGCTGAATGTCCCGGCTGATGGAATAGGCGGCGCGCTTGATGTCGCTTAAAAATCCCCGTTTTTCCTGGGCGTCCATTCCGGCACAGCTCTGGCACACCTTGTCAAACCGGAAAGCGGAAACATCCAACCCCAGCTTTTTGGCGGTGACATAGGCGGCGCAGTAACTCTGGGCGGCAAATGCCTGCCGGTAGTAGCCGCTGCCCACTGTATCAAAATGGGCGTGAGCCTGTTCTCGTGCAATGGCGCAGATGGTGGCAGTTTTGTCCATGCCGTTGCGAACATAAATGATCCGTTGTTTGGGCACATACTGGGCCTGCACTCCCTGGGGAAGCTGGTCGGAAATGGCCAGAGGCACCGGGCTTTGCTCTACCATGGCGGCGATGATTTCCTCCGGCAGATGGGGCTGGGGAGAAAGAGGCTGCGGTCCTCTGGTCTGGGAAATGTCGTAGGCTTTGGTGATGGTATAGCCGTTTCCCCTGGAACCGTCCTCTTTTTCATACTCCTCATTTATGCTAAAAGCAAGTCATTCGATTTGTAATATTGTACTGCGAGAACCATTTTCCTTGATTTTTGGAAATGAAGCGACAGGATTACCGAATAATTTTGTTGATTTTTGTGATTCCGTAGTGATAAAGCATTCCAAAGACATTGATAGTTTAAATTTAACGGTTGCCGCAGGAATCGCAATGTATGAATTTACCAAGAAAGAATTTGCCAATTAACTGTGGATCATAGAGATCGAGGAATTTAAAAATATCAAGAAGCGATGCAAGCTCGTATAATTTTTCTCTCCAGCTTTCAAATAAGGTAGCAAAATTTGTTATAAAGAAAAATTGTCTCCTGAATAATTCAGGAGACAATTTCGGATGTGTATTTATTGTATAAATTCTCGGCTGCGTTTCAGCGCCGCGTTCATCTTGTGGAGCTGTTCCTCCAGCTGCTTCTGGTACTGGGCAAATTCCCGGTCCAGCATTTCCTCAATGACCGACAGGAGGATTTTTTCCTGTCGGTTTTTCTTTGCCTGAATAAGCTCCATCTTTCTCCGGAGCCGCAGCACGGCGCATTGGAGCTTGTAGGCCTTGTATTCCAGATTTCCCAGGGCCAGAATGTAGGCCGTCTCGATATTTCTGCACTCCACTAGCAGCAGTTCATCCCGTTTTAGCAGCAGCATGGATAGCTCCGTCCGCAGTTTTTCCACCTCCGCCCGCAATGCCTCGCAATCTGGAAACAGGAGGATGGTGTCGGAGTCTGCGTTGTCCGGAGGTCGGCGGTTTTCCTGATTCATAACGATTCCTCCTTTTCCCAATTCTAGCTCCCGAATCTCATAAAAAAGCGGAAAAACAGCCGGTAGGAACAAATTACTCTTTCTCCTGCGTTTCCAGCCCCTCCGCGAAGGAGCTATTGTATTTGAACATGCTCTCCCGGGCGATCTTCATAGCTTCCACCGACTCTTCCGCCCGTTTAATCATTTCGGCGATCTCTTTTTTCTCCTTGCCTTTGGCGACATCCTTTTTCAGCCGCAGTTCCACAAGCCCTTTTTCGATGTCGGTGATATTCTGCAGATACTGCTCGTAGACAGTGTTGGAGAATTCCACATCGTGCTCGTCGTTCAGGAAAATCTCCCGAACGGAAGTGAGCAGCTTGGCAGACTGGATGATGGTGTTTTTCTTCCCCAAGACTCCGACAGCGCCAACAGCACCTCCCACTCCGGCACCGACACCAATCCCGAGAACCGCACCTCCACCTACAATGACGATGATGCCCCCGAGCATTCCCGCGCCGCCCGCGGCAATCGCGCCTCCGCCAAGATAGGCCAAGCAGGCGCTCGTCAGCGCGGCGCCGTTGAGCCTGGCAAAATTGGAACCCACCAGCGCAACGGCGATCGGTCCAGCAAAGGCCTCCGCGGTCGCGACGGCAACAATCGCACCACCGCTGCAATCGAAAGGGAGGTGATGACCGCCTTGAGAGTCTCATTCAGTTCATTCATCCGCTTGTCGTAGGACTCGCGCAACCTTGTCACATAATCCTTCTCACAATATATGCCGGTAAACCGCTCATTCAGGGAACGGTCACCCTTGCTTTTTTTTAGCCCGTTAATGGGGTTGTTCAGATACTTGTATTTTTTGCAGGGTACATCCTTCCCCTTTTTGTCCTTCTCCACACCGAGAGGATAATAGGAATCGAACAGCATCGCTTCCAGAAGGATCAGGCGGTACCACGGCTTTTGCGGGCTGAGTTTTGCAATACGCTGAAGCAGTTCTTCTGCGCTGTACCAGTACATTTCCGCGTCTTTCACCTGAGTAAAGCTTTCAAATCCGTCAGAAATAAACCATTTCCACTCCTCAAGCCACGCCGCTTTCAGCTCTTTGGTGGCTTCACCAGTGATTGGAATACTGGTCGTTTCGATGTCGTGGAGGGTTTTGTAGTATTCCACATTGTAGAGAATTTCGGTCTGTTCCAGCGAAAGGCCGAGTTTGTCCATTTCCATCTCCATATTGTCAGCAATCCTCCCGTACAGATCCGCATCAGACTTCTGGAAGGTCCGCCGCTTCAGATTTTCATAAACATCCCGCACTTTTTAACGTCGCGCGCCTTGAGGCCCCAGCTCACATCGGAGCCGATGGCCACGGCAAATCGGCCGATTCCAGCATAATTCACGGATACCCAATATTTCTGCGTGACAACAGCTTCGCCGATATCGAGGGCAGTAAATACCCCTGTCGCAATGGTGAGCATCCGGGCAATGGTCGGATTATAGGACGGCTGGACAGATGCCCAATCGATTTTCTTCATATCGGCAAGGCAGCTCACGTTGTTTTCTTTCATCATCATCGCTAGGCGTCGGATGAAATAAAATCCCCGCACGATGCATTCATTACAAACGGCGAAAAAAGGCTCCCAGCGATTAGCCTGTTGACTTTATTATACTGCGGCAATTTTCAAAAATCAATTTTTTGTCTGTTTTTCTGACAAATACCTGCTTTTCCAGATATGGATTCCGGTGGATAACTTGCAAATCGGTATCCATCTTTTCCTGTGAACTCAAACTAAAAGACCGGAGCGCGTTTTGCTCCAGGTAAGCGGGTTGATAATGCAAAATTACATAGTTTCCAAATTTTACAAATATTTAAACAATAAAAAGACATTCCATCCATTATGCAATTTACACCTAGTTCTTCCACAGATCTTGACATATCCAAACCATTTACATATCATGAAATGGGAAGGGATACGACCGATGAAATTTTACAATTGATGAAAGAAACTGAGAAAAAGTATGAGAAGCAGAAACAACGTGGATGGATAATAAATCTGCCTCTTTTTTATTCTGTTGTACAAAATAATGGCGAGTTAGATTTAAAGAACCTGTCGGCATACCAGACAAATGCAACCTACATTTTTGACGGGGAAATTGTGGATCGGGATGCATTGGGTAATATTACTTATGGATATTTTAGAAGGTATTTGGGTATGCCAACGACAGTTCTATTAGCGGGTGCTGGCTATGCTCAAGGGAAAGCTGGAACTTCTGAATGGGGAAATTTCAATACTTATGGAGATGATCTTCGCAATCAATATTGAATCCTACAAGGAATCGCTATATACGACCAAATCCAGACACAGAAATAATACAAATGGAGAGATGCCGTATGCCGGTTTTCCGAAAGAAAGCAAACATACTAAAAAACTTCCAACATTACCAGTATCGGAAAAAGACTTGGATGTCATGGTATGGAAAAGCTTTCTGGCAGACAACTGCCGTATTATGTGGAACCATCACTATAATAATCTTGTATATTTTGAATGGGTTGGCAGGGCATTGGTCGGAAACAACCTACCAAGTTTGGAGCGGCTTATCCCAACCGTTTCCCCAAATCACGTTTTTCAACTGGAACTTTTGGGAAGTCTGGCTAAAAGCGGTCTACCAGAAGAATATTTGCTATCCTTATTTGTTTCAGCTACGTATCTGTATACTGTCCATCGCATGTATTCTTGTGATCGGTTATCTGCTTTATAATTTATTCGGTCTTTTGTATTTCTACTACCTCATCTCAGAAGGTGGTGGCTTAGGGATTGACTAAGCTAAATTGCTATAAATCAGCTCTTTTTCATTCCTCCATGTTTCAAATAACATGGAGGAATTTTCTATAAAGAAAAACTGCCCCTTGAATTTCTCAAAAGACAGTTTCGGATGTGTGTTTCCTGTATAAAATTACCTGGATTTAAAGTTAAATCGTCACCAGTTTATGATTTGCAGATGTTTGATCACTTTCTTTCATTTGATAAACAAATACGGCAATGGGATTCTCATCGTCCGGAAGTAATAATTCACCTGAATGAACCGCACATTTTCCAATCAATCCAACCGTCCTGAAAAAAATTGTCTTTTTGATAATTTTCTCGATGCAAGTTTCGACACCTTTCGACGCATGAACTCTCATAAGCTTTTCCGCTTTTTCAGCAAGTTCCGAATACAAACAGGCCATTGCCTCTATCTGCGTGGAAAGCACAGATTCTGTGTTTTCTAACTCTTCTTTTGTAAAGACCACAAAAGCTCCATCATGTGTATACAATGAATTCACAACAACTCCACTGTTATTGCTGTACCTGTTTTTTACGGGTAATATGTCAAAATCGGCAAAAGCCGCCGCATATTGATCGTCGATCCGCGCATAACCGGCAAAAATATTCAAAGTATCTGTTTCCTTGTAATCTGCCCCATAGTTGATTCCGGTGGCGCCATCATAAATTGGATCCGTTTCCATGCCATCCTGTGAATTTTGATATAAACTGTGCCCGCGGTGCATGATTAACCACAAGAAGGGCCACAAAAGCCGGTTATCCGGAAGCGTGCATCCACTGAATCCAATCGCTCGTATTTGCGGGAAAGCTTCTGCTGTTTTTGTGAGGATTTCTCCAATTTTTACTGTACAGTTATCCGCTGCAATGCGATCAAATTCCCGCGTATAATTTTCTGTGAATATAACAAGATTGGTCTGATATTTTCCGCCTGCAAGCCGAGTCAGTAGGTGATACTTTTCCAGCAGTGCAACTTCATCTTCCATATAAGCGGAGGATACACCGAGTTCAATGGATAACTCCCGAATAGTCATTGGGGTATAGTAAGCACTCAATAAAATATTTCCAGGCAATTTTCGATGAAACAAATTTCTGTATTCCTGATTATCCTCTCCTGAAAAAATCGTCAACAATTCAAAATAGGATGGCTTATAGCTTTTTTCTCCAAATTCTCGTTCCATACCAATTCCCTCCTTCAAAAGCTTTCTTGTTTTGAACAGATAATACTTGACCATTTCCAGTGAAATGTTCAGCTTTTTCGCAGTTTCCAGGCACGACAAACCGTCAAAGTAATACGCAACGGTACATTCACGATATTCTCTTGAAAGAATGGAGAGCTCTCGGCGCAGGCTATTCAGCTGTTCGGATTTGAAAATTTCTTGCGTAAAATCTTGCGGATCGGACAGTTCTTCCAAAACTAGTTCATCGAACCGAACAACCGCAATACACTTTTTGTTTCGCAAATACTTTTTATAGGTATTTGCCGCAATTTTCCATACATAGCCAAACAAAGCATCGTCATTCCGGAGCCGTTCCGCACTATTGAGAATGGCTACAATAATGTCACCTGCCAATTCCTCAGCATCCTGCTTATGCGACACCCGTGATAATGCATAAGCATAAATTGTTTTCATATTTTCCTTGACAAATGCGTGTACGCGGTCCTGCGTCATGTATTTTCTCCCTCCTTGACAAGATATGGAAAGTACTTTCACTCATATAGTTCCAAAAGAACCCATCTGGTTAAGTAGAATCCATATTTTAATTACAGTATAAATTCAGAAAAAGGGTTCGTGTTTCGTCCATTTTTCTCCTGCACCGCCTCAAATATCTCCGCAATAATAATCGCTCCATGTGCATTTTCGATCACAAATATCGAGAGTTCTCCTTGTTTTTCTCCTGTTTTCCTGTCAGAAAATCGGTAGTAAATGTTTTTACAGCACAAGCCGTCCAGCATATTTTTCGTTGCTCAGCATTCGGTCAATAGTTGATGTGCTCCAAATGTCTTTTCCTATCACTGTTTGAACTTGATGTTCTTCCAGCCAACACTTAATTTTATGAACACCATATCCCTGTAGATATAAATCAAAAATTTTTCGGCATTCTGAGCCGGTATTTCTATCATTTTTTTCATAAAAAATTCCCCTCCATGTTTTTAACATAACATAGAGAGGTTTCTTTGTAAATATAAAAAGCTACATATTAGGGATCCTAAAATGTAGCTTTTAACTTTTGTTTCCTGTACAAAATTACTGGCAACAAAAGTTTCATCTATAACGCTTAACTTGAGCTATTTTGTTTCTTTGCTATAATATAAGAAAAAAATTTTAAAATTCTAGAGAAAAATAATGAATTATAAAATTGCAATCTGCGACGACAGCGCAGAAATTCTTTGCGAACTCTCTGCCGCTGTCAACAAATGGGCAGAAAAAGAAAAAATACATTTCCTACGCTCCTATCTTGTGGGGGTGAGGTATATCCAAAGCATCTCCAAAACCGATGTCACATTGGATAACGGCAGAAAAAT
>CALWNQ010000034.1 GCA_944382875.1 uncultured Clostridia bacterium | reverse complement strand
TGCTATACCTTTTTTGAGCCATCTGTTTCACCACCACTCATTTTTAGGGCTTGACTTTTAATAGTTAATCTTTCGATCAGGTGTTATCCTGATTATATAGCATTTTCAGACCGGAGAAAAGGCAGAAATCCCCCGATTTATGAAAGGAATGAACCAGAATGCCGCCTGTCCGCATGGATGTCATCAACCTCTACCAGTGTGACCCCGGCTTTGCCACGCCGGTGCGCTTCCTTTGCTGCGACTACCTTTTATATGTACACAGCGGACGCGGCCGGTTCCAGATCGGCTCCACCGTCTATCCGGCGGCGGTCGGGGACCTGTTTTTCTGTCCACCCGGAGTCGGAAACGCCATTTTCGCCGACGCGGAAGACCCTTTCCTCCTTTCCGGCATCGAATGTAATGCCTCGGCGTTCCGGGAAAAACTGCCCGCGCGAGTTTCGCTGCTCTCCCACCGGTTTCTGATTGAGCTGATCGGAGAGATGGTGCGGGAGTATCGCTTGGGCAAAAACGGCAGCCGGGAAATCTGCAGCGCTTTGCTGCAAGCGCTGCTTCGAAACTTTTGCCGGATGGCAGACAGCCCGGCGCCGGGAAGGGATTTTTCGGAGGAGCTGCTTTCTTATATCCAGGAAAATATCGCTTCCCCCCTTACCCACGCCCAGCTTTCCTGCGTTTTCAACTGCCACAAAAACACCATCAACCGCATCCTGCTGCGCCAGACCGGGATGCCGCTCAAACCTTATCTGATTGAACAGCGAATCCGCCGTGCCGCCGGTCTTCTGCGGTACAGCGACCGGCCGGTGAGTGAAATCGCCGAGTTCTGCGGATATTCGAGCGCTGTCTTCTTCTGCCGCCAGTTTCGGGAGAAAACCGGCCTTTCCCCGGCAGCCTACCGGCGTGCAGCTGCTACGCCTGCTCCCCTGCCGCCGGAACCAGACGCGCCGCCGCAACCGTAATGTCGTCGCCCCGGCCCTGCTGCCGGAATTTGGCAAGCTCGGCCAGCCGTTCAGCGATCCGTTTAACCGGCTGTTCGCAGAGAGCGGCAATCTCCTCCTCCATCCACTCGTCCGAAATGGGGAGCGCCCCGTCGGTCACCATGATGAGCAGATCGCCCTCCCGGAGCTTGACCTGATGGCGGTCATAGGAAATTCCCTGCAAAATCCCCACTGGCAGTGAACTGCCTCGGATGGCGGCGGCTTTCCCCTCCCGGCAGAGGAAGGAGCTGGCGCCGCCTGCTTTAAGGAATTCCGCTTCGCCGGTATAAAGGTCGACACAGCCGATGTCGAGGGTGGCAAGCGACTCATCCCCTGCCTTGACCAGCAGCGCCGAGTTGATGAACCGGAGTGCCGCGTCAAACCGGAACCCGGCTTTGACCAGCTTCAATACAAAGTTGCAGGCCATGATGGAATCCACCGCCGCCCGTCCGCCGCTCCCCATCCCATCGCTCAGGATGATGTGGGCAAAGCCGCGCGGATCGGCAAAATATTCACAGCAATCACCGCAGACCGAGCTGTCTGCGGCATTTTTTTGGCAAAGGGAGAAATCGAGGGTGTATTTCGCCTTTTCAAAAAAGCAGATCCGGCTCTGTCCGCATGCCGCCGCGACACAGGGGTGGTCAAACGGGCGCTCAAACATTTCCGAAAGCTGCTCAGCCAGCAGCGCCCGGTCGGAACGCAGCGGCTCGGAACGGTAGATTTCCACCCGCATCCGGTCGTAGCGGTCGATGACGCAGAAGACTTTGCCCGGTTCCTCCCCGATCGAGAGAAGCAGCTCTTCCACCCGTTCCGCCGCCACCCGGTCGCAGATTTCCCCTTCTTCCAGCTCGCTGCCCACATCTTCGAGCAGTTCGGCCACCCCGTCGAGCTGTTCCATTGCCACCTGCTTGGCTCCCAACACCCGGCGCCCCGCGCTCTCCCGCGAAAGGAATTCCCGATAGCAGGTGTTGAGCGTTTTGACCAGTTCCTCCCCTTTGGGACATTTAGATTGGAAGTGCCGGGGCAGTTCTTCCTTTTCCACCTTGCCGCGCTCCCGCAAGATGGGCGTCAGCCGCTGAAATGCTTCGCTCGTCTGGTTGTAGGCCGTTTCCCAGCAGAAGAGCTTCAACCCGCACTTGCCGCACACCCGGTCGGCCGTGCGGTCGTAAACATCCTCAATGCTGCCGCCGCTCACCGCATTGAGCCGCTTGGAAACGGCGTCCACCGATTCCCGAATCTCGGTTACCATCCGGGAGGCAAAGGAAAGCCGGGCAGACAGTCGGCTGTTTTCGTCTGAAACAGGACTTCGCCCCTGTTTCTGCGGAGATTTGAGTTTCTGATAGACACGGTCCGGAAGAAAGAGAAAGACCGCCGTCCCCAGCAGCATATCAAATCCGGCGGTCACAACTTCCGGTTCCGCCCCGGTAATCAGGATGCCGGCAGTAACGCTGCTCAAAAAGACCGCCGACTGGCAAAGCCGGCCAAAACGGGAAAAACCTCCTCCCAGCATGGCGGAAAAGGCCAGCAGTCCTCCGCTCACCGCATATTCAGGACGGGCCAGTGTAATTGCCGCCGCCGCGGAAATTCCGCAGACCGCCCCTGCCGGAGCGCCGCGTCGTCCGGAAACCCACAAAAGGAAAAACGCCGCCGCAATCCGCCCCAGATTGAACACCCAGAACGAAAATCCGCTCACCCCGGCCAGAACCGTTAATGCCAGAATCCCCATACTGGCCAGCCGGATGCCGCCCGGTTCCCGTCCTTCGCGGAACTCGACCGCCCCCCGCACCGACAATATACAGAAGCAGGTCATAGCACTCCCAATACCGCTTTCGGCCAGCCGGAGTAGAAACCCCACCAGATTTTCGCCGCTTAAAACAGTCCCCACCTCCAGGCTGACCGCCAGTATGGCAAAACAGCACAAACAGAGGAACCCTGTGTTGGCACGCAGACGGGTATTCCCGGCAATTCCCAGTTTTAGAGCCAACACACAGAGAAAAGCAATCAGATACGGAATGTTCTGCTCAAAGCTCCCCAGCACCGAACAACCGAGCAAACCGCCCAACACGGAGGCAACGGCATAATTTCCCGGCAGCGCCATTGCAAAGGCAGCACCGAACGGCGAAAGCGTCCCCAAAATGCGGATATTGGATAAGAAAAAGGTGAAAAGTCCGCTCCCCGCAAAGGGAAGCACTTGCCCAAGCCGCACCGAGTTTTGGCGCAACCGGGAACGGATTTGCTGTTTTAACATAAAAATCGTCCTTTCCTGCATGGTACAAAGCCTGTCCATTTCCCATTATAAGGCAGTGCCACGAAAAAAAAGGTCGGAAAAGGCTGGCGTCCGCTGGTGTTTTCGGTCGGATTGTGCACAAAAAAACAGGACAATTTTTTTGAGCTGGAATTTTTCGGAAACCTTGACGGAAGCTATGGGAATGTTGTATCATAGAAATAGTGATCTGCCAGTGAAAACTGGCAAACATCCCGGCACATTTTTGACGAAAAGAGGGAATATTATGCTCAACGACAAACAGATTCTGCGGATGCTCGGCAAGCTCAAACGCTTCGAGGATACGCTCGATTCCATGATCTTTGAAAAAGTCTGCGAAATCCCCACTTCCGCTTATGAAACCAAAGAGGAGCTTTACGCTATCCCGGCTGACTCCTGCTACAAACCGGTTAAACCCGGCGATGTCTGGGGCGGAGAGAACACCTACTGCTGGTTCAAAGCAAGCTACACCGTTCCGCAGGAGTTGGCAGGCAAGCCGCTCTTCCTGCGTCCCAATGTCGGCGGTTATGAAGCGCTGCTCTGGGTAGACGGCAAGGCGTTCGGTACCTTTGCCACCAAAATTGTAGTCACCGGTCACGGCAACCACTACTGTGACATGCTGGTCAAAACCCCGAAAGCGGGCCAGGAAATTGCGATCGACCTGGAATTCTACTCTGGACATTATGTCATCGGCTGCATGCCGTTTGACGAAGCTCCCCGCAGCGATTTCCGTTCCACCTTCCAGTCTTTGGACATCTGCACCAAAAATGACCGGGTAGCAAACTTTTACTTCAACCTCCGCACCCTGATGGAAGTACTCGAAACGCTGGACGAAACCAGCTACCGCCGCGCCGAACTCATCAACGTGATGATGGAGCTGCATGAAATTCTCTATTATGATCCCGCCTGTGTCAGCCGCGAAAAATTCTATGAAGCGCTCGACCAGGGCCAGAAGATCATGGCGCCGGCACTCGCTCGCCACAATAGCTCCACTGCTCCGTCGGTCGGCATCATCGGACATTCCCATATGGATACCGCCTGGTTGTGGCATATCGGCGAAACCATTAAGAAATGCGCCCGCACCTACTCCAACCAGCTCAACCTGATGGAGCAGTACCCCGAATACAAGTTCATCCAAAGCTCGGCCTATCATGGCGAAGTCATCCGCAAGCATTATCCGGAGCTTTTTGAGCGCATCCGTCAGAAAGTACTGGAAGGCCGGTATGAACCCAACGGCGGCGTCTGGGTAGAGTGCGACTGCAACATTACCTCCGGCGAATCGATGGTCCGCCAGTTCCTGTGGGGCCAGCGGTTTACCCGCAAATACTTTGGATACAGCTCGGATGCGTTCTGGCTGCCTGACACCTTCGGCTATTCGGCTGCCATCCCACAGATCATGCAGGGCTGCGGCGTCAAATACTTCCTCACCACCAAGATGGCCTGGAACGACACCAACCAGTTCCCCTATGACACCTTCTACTGGAAAGGCATCGACGGCACCCGGGTATTTGCCCATCTGAACAAAACCCATGTCTGGCCGGCTCCCAAGGACTTTTACGAATATGTATACGGCACCAAGAGCCCCGACGCCATCCGGCAGAAATATGTCGCCAACAAAAAGCTCATCTCCTACGGCTTTGGTGACGGCGGCGGCGGTCCGCAGTTTGAGATGGTGGAAATGGCAAGACGCTGCCGCGACCTGGAGGGCACGCCCAAGGCCGAACACACCACCGTCAGCCACTTTATGAACGAGCTGGAACGCAGCGTCAAAAATCCCGACACCTATAACGGCGAGCTTTATCTGGAGCTGCACCGCGGCACCCTCACTAACCAGCATCAAATCAAGCGCAACAACCGTCTGGCTGAAATTGCGCTGCACAACCTGGAGTATTTAACTGTCTATAACGCAGTGGAGAACCAGGAAACCGCATCAGACGAAACATTCCGCGATCTGCAGGAAACACTGCTAATCAACCAGTTCCACGACATCCTGCCCGGCACCTGCATTCCGCGCGCCCATCAGGAATCACTGGCCCAGACCGGCGCTGTAATTGAAAAAGCTTCTGCCCTGATTCGTAAAGCCGCTGCTCCCGCTCAGGAAGAACAGCAGATCACCGTGATTAACCCCACCTCCTTTGCCCGGAACGATGTTCTCTATTTGGACTATGTGCCCGGCATGCGCATTAAAGGCGATTACCCGCAACAGATCACCGATACCCTGCAGGATGGCCGCAAACTGGCAGTTGCCGGCGTGGAAATCCCCGCCTACGGCAGCGTTGTGTTGACCATGGAGCCCGGCACTCTGGACGGACGCTCTCCGTTCGGCATCAGCGGCCGCGATCTGGTTACTCCGTTTGCCCAGATCACCTTTGACGAACGCGGATTCATGAAGTCCTTCAAAGATACCGAAGCCGACCGTGAACTGGTGGGCGAAGGTTATCCGTTCAACACGTTCCTGATGGCGGAAGACCTCCCCACTTCGTGGGACAACTGGGATGTCGATGCCGACCTGGAACTCAAATTCAAAGACAGCTCGGAATTTATCGCCTCTGAAGTGGTGTCCAAAGGCGCTGTGGAACTCCGCATCCGCAACAAGTATCAGCTTTCCGAAAAATCAAAGCTGGTGCAGGATGTCATTTTCTCGGCATTCAGCCCCATTGTCCGTTTTGAAACCATGATTGACTGGCAGGACGATCACCGCTTCCTCAAGACTGCGTTTGACACCAGCCTGTTCAGCGACTTTGTCCGTCAGGAGATCCAGTTTGGCTATCTCAAACGCCCGACCACCCGCAATAACGACGTGGATAAGGCAAAATTTGAGGTTCTGAATCACAAGTACACCGACCTTTCCGAGCCGCGCTACGGTGCAGCTATCCTGAATGACTGCAAGTACGGCATCTCGGCCAAGGACGGTCAGCTCCGACTTTCGCTGCACAAAGGCGGCTGCCGCCCTGACTACAACGGTGACAAAGGTCAGCACTACTGCGAGTACGCTTTCCTGCCCCACAACTGCGGTTTCTCGGCAGAATCGGTTGTCGCACCGGCATATGCCTTTAACTACAAACCGATTATCCTCTCCGGTTCCCGCAAGATGGATTCCATCATCGGAAGCAGTGCCGCAAACCTTGTCATTGAAACACTGAAGCCCTGTGAAGACAGCGCACGTGCATTTATTGTCCGTGTTTATGAGGCAGAAGGCGCATATACTCATGGCGCGCTGAATCTCGGCTTTGCTCCCAAATCGGTAGAACTCACCAACATGCTGGAAGAAAAGGAAGATGATTTGCCTGCTTCTGCAAATATTCGCCTGACTTTCCGGCCTTTTGAGATCAAGACACTCCGGATCACCTATTGATTTCGGGATTTTTCAAAAAAGGGCTTTACAATCTATAAAAAATCGTGTATAATGAAAAAGCTGGTTCCTTTGAACCAGCTTGTGCGGACGTAGTTTAATGGCAGAGCTCCAGCTTCCCAAGCTGGTAACGCGGGTTCGATTCCCGTCGTCCGCTCCATGATGGCGTGACAAAAAAGATGTCACGCCATTTTTCTTAGGTTTTATGGAGGTTTGCGGACTTTTTTAGAATTATTCAAACAGCGGTTTTGCCGTAGATGTCCATCACATAAAATTAAGATAATATTGTGAAAACGGAGTTTTTGACCTGTTCAGGCAGGAAAAAAACTTCGTTTTTTCGTTTTCTACCATATTTTTCTCCCGCTGGAGATGTAAAAGTTTCCGGCGTATATATAGATAGTCTGCCCAAAGTCCAAAAGACAAAAAGCAGACGGTTTCAAAGGCGCAAAATACAAGGGGGTAGTGCGCCCTTTTTCAGGTCCCGGTTTCTGTAACAGCAGAAGCCGGGATTTTTCTTTTCCGGAAATTCCCCTTTTCCCCTCTCTCACACACTCTCCCCTAATCCCCAAAATTTACCGGCTGGGAAAAAAACGTATGTCGTTACCGGAACGTTCTTTTCCCAGTCGGTAAATATATTTTTCCACACACAACAAGAAAGGATGTTGAAACTTATGAACATCGGAATTGACCATGGGTACCACGCTATCAAAACCCGGAATTTCTCCTTTCCGGCAGGGGTAACGGCATACAGCCACGAACCCTACACTCTGCAGAACACTCTGCAGTGCGGCGGAAAATTCTACGTCTGCGGAACCGGACGCCAGCCGATCCTGCGAAACAAGATGGAGAATGACAACTACTACCTGCTGACCCTGGCTGCCATTGCCAGAGAAATTCAGCACCGGAACGCAAAAACGGAGTGCTCTGTGACAATCGCAGCCGGACTCCCACTCACCAGCTTCGGGCGGGACAAGAAAGCGTTTCGGGAATACCTGTTCCGTTCCGGTCAGGCTGTCCGCTTCCGCTATGAGGGGAACTTTTACCGGATCACCATCGAGAATGTAAAACTGTTCCCGCAGGGATATTCCGCCCTGGCAGTGCATCCGGAACTTCTGCGGGATGAGCCTTCTGTTCTGCTGATGGACATCGGCGGCTGGACGGTAGATCTGATGCGGCTGGACAATGGTGTTCCCAATGCCGCAACCTGCCGGAGTCTGGAACTGGGCATGATCCGCTGCATGGAGGAAGCCCGGGAACAGGTTCTGCGGGAAAAGGGAGTGTCGGTGACAGACGCCCAGATTGAACGGGTGCTGTCCGGGAAAAACTGCAGCCTGGAAGATTCCATCCAGAGCCTCATCCGAAAACAGGGAGAAACATATACCCAGAATCTGCTGTCTGCGGTGATGGAGGCGGGATTTGACCTGAAAGCGCTGCCGGTGGTGATGATGGGAGGCGGCGCCTCGGTGGTACACCGCAGTGTCAGCCAACAGGACGGGCTGTGTCAGGTGATTCCCCTGCTGGACGACAAGGTAAACGCCGAAGGGTTTGAACGAATTGTAGAGCAAATGTCGCGGGATGTGAGCAGAGGATGAACCGGCCCATTTTTATGTTCCGTCCCAATCTGCGCAGCCCGGAACACCGGAAAGCCTGGGAGATCTTACAGAATGTGCCGGAAGGACAGAAAAATGCCTTTCTGGTGCGGGCAATCCTGGAAACTGTTCATAAAGAGGAATTGGAACACCTCCTTCGCCGGGTAATCCGGGAAGAAATACAGGCTGTTCCAGTTTCGGCTGCCAGCCGGGAAGATGCGATTCCACAGGAAATGATGGGATTTCTAGATTCTCTGCTGACAGAAGGATAATCAAACATTTTCTTTAGCAGCTCTACGGAACGTAGGTGTTTTTTTCGATTATTTCAAGTATAGTAAAACTATATTAAGGAGTGATTACATGAACCAGAAAAAAATAGGATCCTTTATTGGTTTTATAAGAAAAGAAAAAGGCTATACACAAAATCAAATTGCAGAAATGATGGGGATTAGTGAAAAGACCGTTTCAAAATGGGAATGTGGAAACGGGTTACCTGAGGTTTCTTTGATGTTGCCGCTGTGCGATTTATTGGGCATTAGTGTAAATGAATTGCTTTTGGGCGAACGACTTCCGTTATTGGACATGATGGCCAAGATGGGCAATACCATGGATGAACTAGTGAAACAAGTGGAATATGCGCAACTAAAATATCGTATTTATAAACAATATGGGTTGGACATTACAGAAATCAGCGAATCAAAATTTGGTGCTGGAAGTATTACTTATTTTATAAAAACAGATAAAGGGAATTATGTAGTAAAATACTTTACAGAAAACAGTATGAATCATCCTGAAAACGAATTTAATCTTTGTTCGTTTCTTCGGCAAAAAGGCATTCCTGCCAGCAAAATTATAAAAAATTGTGCGGGAGATCCTATATCTGTAGATGAGAATGGCCGAAGATACCATGTACAGGAATTCATTGAGGGAATCACATATGATTATCATGAAGCTCCTGTATGGTTGATGGAAGAGTCGGCCAAATTACTTGGTAAAATCCATACCGTGTTAAGGGATTACCCACCGCTTTCGGATGGAATTGATAAACAATTTTTTCAAAACCGCACGATTCAAAATACACTTCAGGGATATGACAAAACGTTGAATCAGGCAATTGAAAATGGAGATGCTCAAATTGCTCTTCGCATAAAATCCAATATGGATATTCTTAAAAAAATGCCATCATATCGTTTTGATATGGATGAATTTACTTACGCGAATACACACGGAGATTTTATTATTACGCAGCTTATCTGTGGAGAGGAAAAAATAAATGGGTGCATTGACTGGACAACTAGCTGCAGGCATCCTGTTATATGGGAACTGATCCGCTTTTACGTATATGCGTCTCCGAAATGTTCAGAAGGAAAAATCGATATTGAAGATTTTTTATCATATATAAAAATCTACTTAAACTATGCGAAACTGAGTCCGTATGATTTAGAGAACATGGGAAGAATGTTTTTTCAGTTTTGTGCCGTAAGCAATTTTTATGGACAGTATTATGCATCTCAAACAAGAAATCGTAGAATTTTTTTGGAGCAGGCTGATTTGTCTTCAAAACTTCTTGAATGGTTTTGGGAGAACATTGATGAATTAACAAAAGAGTTGATGCGGCTGAGTACGGAACAAAATGAAGATGCAGAAATGAAAGAAAAATATCAAAAGAAGATCAATCATTTTTACGATGGAAGTGGAAAATTACTTCAGTATCCATCCAAAAGGCCGATGAGGATGATAGCATTACAAAAAATTGCATTGCAGTTTGAAGCGAATCGAACATATACAGAAAAAGAAGTAAATAACATTATCAAAAACAATATTTCATTTACTGATATTGAACTGATTCGCAGAGAAATGATAGAACATGGATTCATGGGAAGGTTGAGGGATGGTTCGCAATATTGGTTGGAAAAAACCATTGTATAAATCAATAATATGATGAAGTTCCCAAAGTCTTTGATTTATCATAAAGTTTTGGAACTCTGTCGGAAATCAAATCATTTCCCAGCCTTTATAAAGAAGTCAATGCATGACACACCGAAAACAGCCCCGTAAGACTGAGTTTTAGCCTCAGATTCCTGCGGGGTTGTTTTTTTCATGTTTCCAAATGGTTTGTTGAAAGGGGGGATGCCTATGGAGGGATCAACGGTTCTTGTTGCTTGTGATTCGTTTTTCGGGTGAAATCTTGTGCGGGTTGGTGATAGCTTTTTTACAGGTTTTCCGATATGCTTTGAACACGGAAGGGCGGTGGCTTTATGGAAACAAAAGGCATTACCTGTAAAATTCCGCTGGACCTGCATGAACGGATTAGCGAAGAAATACGGGAATCCGGCTGGACCTGCATGAACGGATTAGCGAAGAAATACGGGAATCCGGCAGGACTGTCAGCCAATACATGGAAATGATCATTCGAGAGCATCTGGAGGGAGGAAGCAGCATGAGCAAAACAAGAACCATGGCGTTTCAGGTCAGCGAGGAACTGTTCCAGAAAATCAAGGAGTACCTTGCCCGGTATGAAGAAATCTACCACCGGAAACTGACGCAGCGGGATTTTGTTCTGAGCCTGATCGAAAGCGCGCTGGAGGAAGCGGAAGATGATTTCGCCGCCTATCTGACAGCACAACAGGAGGAACAAAATGAAAGTTGGGGCGGCTGCGATTCAGAGGAACCGCTGACCCATTTACCGGAATAAAAATTGGAAAGGCTTCTCAGCACTGTGGTGATACAGCTGCCGGGAAGCCTTTTTTGCTTTCAGAGAGGATGATCAGAAAAACCATTCGATTTTTAGATATGTTCTCCGGCATCGGAGGATTCCGGGAAGGACTCAGCCGTGCCGGAGGATTTGTCTGTGTGGGACATTGTGAAATTGACCGGTGCGCCGACCGAAGCTATCGTGCGCTGTTTGATACGGAGGGAGAGTGGTACTGTGAAGATATCCGAACCGTTAAGCCCGAAGAACTGCCGGAATTTGACCTCCTGTGCGGAGGATTCCCCTGCCAGTCTTTCTCAGATGCTGGAAAACGCGGAGGATTTGCTGATCCAAGGGGGACGCTGTTCTTTGAACTGTCCCGTCTGGCTGAAGCCCGAAAGCCTCGGTATCTGCTGTTTGAAAATGTTCCCGGACTGCTTCACCATGACAAAGGGCGGACATTTGCGGCAATCCTCCATGCGCTGGACAGACTGGGGTATTTTGTGGAATGGCAGGTGCTTAACAGCAAGGATTTTCACGTCCCCCAATCCCGCAAAAGGGTATATCTTGTCGGATATCTTGATGTGCGATGCAGAGGAAAAATATTTCCTTTCACCGAAACAGCAAGAACACCTCTTATACAAATCCAGCCTGGAAAGCAAGGGGAACGGGTCTATTCCCCGGAAGGAGTCAGCTGCACCTTAACCGCACAGGCAGGCGGAATGGGTGGGAAAACCGGCTTGTACGAAGTCGGGCTTCCCATCCGCGAAGATACCCGGAAAGGCTACAAAATGGCTTATCCGGGGGACAGCGTCAATCTGGCCTACGCAAAAAACAACCGGCGAGGACGGGTCGGCAGGCAGATCGCACATACCCTCACTGCCTGTAATGATCAGGGAACTGTGGAAGCATGTGCTGTGCTGACTCCTGACCGGGAAACGATCCAGCACAGTGTTTCTCCGTGTGGAAGGATCAGGCGGCTGACACCACGGGAATGCCTGCGGCTGCAAGGCTGGGCGGATGACCGGATCGATCTGGTCATGCCCATCCAGTCAGATTCCCAGCTCTACAAGCAAGCTGGAAACGGGGTTACCGTGACGGTAGTAGAAGCGATTGGAAAACGGCTGGCTGCCATGGATGCGGAATGGGAAGGAGGAATCCAATAAATCCACTTAAAAGAGCAATATTTTGGCTGTGAAATTGAGATGACGGGGATCACCCGGCGGCAGGCAGCGGAAGCGCTGGGCGCTCTGTTCGGAACCCAGTTCCGGTATCTGGGCGGAACCTACAAAGTCTATGAGGTTCCTGACCGGGAGAACAAGATCTGGAAGATTGTGTACGATTCCAGCATTCGGGCAACCCGGCAGCAGGGCGGACGGCAATCCTCTGTTCTGAGCGATGAATACAAGGTGGAAATGAACTCCCCCAAGCTCGAATACAGTGAAATGGAAAAGCTGCAGGAGGTTGTCCGAACTCTTCGCCATGCCGGTGCGGTGGTCAATGACTCCTGTGGGATGCATGTCCACGTGGACGCCTCCAATCACACCCCGCAGAGTCTCAAAAATGCCCTGTCCATCATGTATTCCAAGGAGGACATTCTGTTCGAAGCCCTCAAGGTCAACGAACATCGGGTGGAACGCTGGTGCAAAAAGGTGCGGGAACCCATGCTGGAAAAGATCCGGAAACTCCCGGCGGATACCACGATGGAACGCCTGAAACGGGAATGGTACGACGGGCAGGACGGAAGCTATGAACACTACAACTGGACCCGGTACTATGCTTTGAACCTGCATTCTGTTTTTTACCGGGGCACATTGGAGTGGCGGTGTTTTGAAAGCACGCTTCACGCGGGAAAGGTGCGGGCCAATATCACACTGGCCCTGGCGATTTCCGCCCAGGCCATCAACCAGAAGCGGACAGTCATGCGGAAAACCGAAATCAGTGAAAATCCCGCCTTTACCTTCCGAACCTTTCTCCTACGCCTGGGGCTGATTGGTCCGGAATACAAGAATGTCCGGGAACATCTGTTATCCAATCTTCCCGGCGACCGGGCGTGGCGGTATGACAAGTCCCATTACCCCAGCAGAGAAAATCAAGAGAGGTGATAAAAATAAAAGAAAAGCTGTATTTTGCTTACGGCAGCAATATGAACACAAACCAGATGGCGTTCCGCTGTCCGGATGCCCAGGTCATCGACACGGTGCGGCTGGAGAATTACCGGCTGGTGTTCCGCAGCAACGGCGGCGGAAAAGGCGTTGCCACCATTCTGCCGGAACAAGGAAGCTTTGTGGACGGAGTCCTCTGGCGGATCTCTCCAAAAGATGAGCAGTCCCTGGATCACTATGAAGGGTTTCCGGTGCTCTATGGCAAGGAAACCGTATCAGTTCGGACTTCCGACGGGAAACAGATTCCTGTCATGGCCTACACCATGAACGCGCCCTATCGGGATGTTCCGGCTCTGCCATCCTGGGAATATCTGAACGGGATCATTACCGGCTGCTGGCAGCATCAAATCGACTCCTGGCCTGTTCAGAAAGCAGTGGAAAACGCACGGCAGATGCCCCTCCGTCAGATTCCTGTTCGGAAAAAACAAAACCGGGAACGGTAATCCTTACCGCTTCAACCCTTTGACAATCTCCTGCAAAGCCGCAAGCTGGTTTTCATTCAGCTGCTGTAAATCGGTCATCAGTTCCCGCAGCTGTTCCGGGTACCGGCTTTCCTGGGTGAAAAAGTCCTCCGGCGTAATGCCGAAGTATTCGCAGATATAAAAGAAAATCTGCATGGACGGAAAGGCTTTCCCATTTTCGATTTTGTTGATGTAGCTTTCGCTTTGTCCCAGCGACAGGCTCATGTCACGGGCAGAAACGCCTTTGGCCAGCCGCAGCTGCGCCAGCCTCTGCCGGAAAAATTCTTCAAACATACGCAGTCCCCTTTCTACCTTATCATTGTATTCGATAGAATGTGCAGAATCATAGAAATAAATTCTCTAAATTGGTTGACATACAGATTTGTATTCCATATAATGAGAGGTATCAGGGAAATCATATCGGCAAAGGAGAAATCAGCATGAGCAGTATGCGGAGTATCTATCGAAAAATCGCAAAAGAACATGGGGTCAGCGTAAAAGAGGTCAAAGAGGAAATGCAGGCGGCGCTGAATGCGGCTTATCAGAACAACCGGGACTCGGTAATTGCCGCCAATCAGCAGCGTGTTCCGAAAAAGGGGGAGATCCCCACCGTGGAAGAATTTCTCCGCTATGCCAGCGGACAAATCAAGAAAAAATGAATATACAGTCAAAGCCTCGCAGAGATTTTCTGCGGGGCTTTTTGTTTTTGGAAAGGATGAGAAATATGAATCATCGAAAAGCCTGCCTGACAGCGGCTTTGCTGACAGCCATCATGATTACGGCAGCGCCAACTGTTTGTGGGGAGGAAAGCTCGCAGCCGGAGGTGTCGATCATCGACATTACGGAAGATATCATGCCGGAACCAGCCGGAGAGTATCTGCCCACCAAAATCTGGACAGAGGAAGAAGATGGATTCCACCTGCTGAAAAAGACCTTTGTGGTGGACGCCAGCGTTTCCCCATCAGAGCTGATGGAGGGAGATATTACTCGCCGGGGGATCTTCTATCAGTATCTGGAGATGTACAAAGAGGAACTGCCAGGTTCCACCGAAACCAAAACGGTATCCCAGAAAGAAACCATTGCTACCAGCAGCAAGGATCAAAATACCATTGCTGCCCAAGCAGAACAGACGATTTCCTATGAACAGGATGGTTTTTCCGGCACATTAACACTGGATACTGCTGGAATTACCACTGAGGAAAGCGGCAGGCAAAGCTATTCCTACACAATCAATGATTCGCGGGAATACACTGGCCTTGCCTCCAACGATCCGTATCTGGTGCCGAAGGAGGTGAATAAAAACGGCGCCACGTTGTCCCTGCAGGATATCCAGTGGACGCCCACCGGCGTCAAACCGGATGGCAGCGGACTTCCGGCCAGCTATACGGCAACTGCCAGTTATTCCGGGAAAGGTTGGGGTTCCAAGGTCACTGGCTATACCGCCACTTTGCCTTACTCCGGTGAAGTGACCAGGGAAATTCCCGGAAAAGTGCAGTACACTCTGGTCTATGAGGAAATTCCGCCGGAACCAGTGGAGGAAAAGGATACCGTTTCGCCTCTGTTGGTGTCAGGCGGAATTGCTCTGGCTGGCGCAGCAGGATTGGCTGGCTGGAATTTACAGGCGCTGAAACGTCGGAAGGAGGTCGATTTTGAATGAAGAAGCTGCCCTGGATCATCATGGGTTTGCTATTCCTGTCCGGGATCGGCATGATTGCCTGGAGTCTGTTTCCCATGCCAGTGAAGCTCATTTCCGGAAAGCTCACTGGGGACAAGCCGGAAAAAATGACGGCGGAAACCAGCGCAAATGTTCCGGAATCCGATGTTATCGAAATTTCAGAGGACGGTTTCACCGTGATTGAACCGGAAACAACAGAAGAATCTGGCGGAAAGGAGGAAAAACTTTCAGAAGCAGCAGTCTTTGT
>CALWNQ010000033.1 GCA_944382875.1 uncultured Clostridia bacterium | reverse complement strand
TTCACATCGTGTTCCTTGCCTCTGAAAACATTGATTTTACTGGACTATCTCATGTTTTCTTATTAGGAGGCGGGGGAATGCTGCGGTTTTTCTTTATTATGCGAACCATAGTTGTTTATTGCTGGTAGAAACGGCGGACGCACCGGCGGCTAAGGCTGCTACGATGTCTTCTTTTTCCGCAATCATCCCGCCGGCGATGATCGGAGTGCGCACCTGGTGGCAAAGAGATCGGATTACACGTGGGCAAATTCCCGGCATGATTTCCACCATATCAGGATGAGAATTGGTTACTGTTTCAGCAGCTACAGCGGCGGATTGAGAATCCACTAGGAAAAAACGCTGGACCGTGAGCAAGCCGCGTTCTCGTGCAGCTTTGACAAGTATTGTTCGGGTGCTGATGATGCCGTCCGGTTTCACTTTTTGGGAAAGAAATTCAACAGCGGCGGCATCTTTGCCGATTCCAGCCAAAAGATCCATATGGATAAGGACCAGTTTTCCCGCATTCCGAAGTAGCTGAGTGTCTTCTTGTACAGAAAGAATATCTCCACAGAGCAGGAATACTGTTTCAACAGGGGAGGTCACTGCTTCAGAGCAGTCTTTTCGCTGTCGGACAGCGGCAATAATGGGGTTTTGTTCCAGCTTTTGCAGCAGCAGATTCATAAGAGCAGTCCTTTCGATCGGAGTCTTTTACCATCATAACATGAAATCAGTTCCGTTGCAAGCAAAGGTTCGGTTTTTCTTGACATCCGCAAATGAATATGCTATGCTAATAACAGAAAATAGCAGAACCTGCGGTATAAAACCGGAAATATCTGAAAGGGTGGGTTGTATGAAAACCAGACAGCTTTCTGTTTTTGTGGAAAATAAACCGGGCCGGCTTGCGGAAATTACATCGAATCTTGCGGAGGAGCATGTAGATATCCGGGCGGTTTCGGTTTCGGATACAACAGACTTTGGAATTCTGCGCCTGATTGTGAACGATCCGGACCGCGGACGGGAAGTTCTGCAGCGGCATGGTTGTACGGTTTCTCTAACGGAAGTGATTATTATTCGGATCAGCGATCAGCCTGGAGCATTGGCAATTCCAATGAAGCTTTTATATGACAACAGCATCAGTGTGGATTATATGTATGCGTTCCTTTCCAGAAGGGAAGAGGCAGCCAGTGTAATTCTGCGCGTTGACGACTGCGATAAAGCGATTGCGCTTTTGCAGCAAAACGGTATTGGAATGATTGGCGAAGAAGAAATTCGAAACATGTAAACAAAAGGGCGGAGATTTCTCTGCCCTTTTTATTTTTAGGTACAATATTAAGCAACGGTGTTCACAATTTGTTTTCCAGATATGTAGAAAAAAGAACAGAAAAATCAGGATATTTTTCATAAAAAACCTTGCAATACAAAACAAAAAATGATATAATAAGGACATACCTAATAGATTATAAGGGAGGTCATCACTTTGGAATCCAGAGCAATTCGAATCAAATCTGCTAAAAACGGAAAAATGTCTATCACCATTATTCCCGGCCATTTTGCGACCAACCATTCCCATGTAAACTATTATATTGACTTAACCGCAATTAAGCACCGCTGCAAGATGGCAGAGGAAGCCGCACGGACTCTGTCGGATAAATATCATCACACCGATATCGATACTATCATTTGCATGGATGGCTGTGAAGTGATCGGCGGCTATCTGGCCTCGTTGCTTTCTCAGGAAGGCGGTTACACCATCAATAGTCAGAAGGATATTGCGGTAATCACGCCGGAATTTAATTCCAATAGTCAGCTGATTTTCCGTGACAACATCCAGAGTATGGTGTGGAATAAAAATGTCCTGCTGCTGATTGCTTCCGCAACCACAGGCAAAACGATCAACCGTTCGTTGGAATGTATCAAATACTACGGCGGTAAAGTGGTGGGGATCTCTGCACTCTTCAGCGCCATCAATGAAAAAGGCGGCGTACCGATTGAGGCGATCTTTACTACAAAAGATATTCCCAATTATCATACCTATGATTTTAAGGACTGTCCCGAGTGCAAAGAACAGCATAAGATCGATGCGATTGTCAACAGCTACGGCTACTCCAAGATCTGATTTCTTCTTTTTCATCACCTCTTTCCCAAAGGGCGCGGATTATTGCCGCGTCCTTTCTTTATGAAAACTTCATGAAAATCAAGGCAATTTTCATTGACGGTACGCATATCGTTGTGGTATACTCAATAAAGAATATTTGGAAACGAGGGATTTACTTTGTTAATGGAAGTGCTGAAAGCAATCCTCTACGGGATTGTGGAAGGGATTACCGAATGGCTGCCGATCAGCAGCACCGGGCATATGATTTTGCTTGACCAGTTTGTGAAACTCGATGTCAGCCCGGAGTTCTGGGAAATGTTCCTTGTAGTGATTCAGCTGGGTGCGATTTTAGCGGTTGTGGTATTGTATTGGGATAAGCTTTTTCCATTTCATATCGGCAAGAAAAATTGGCTGGATAAAGGAATCTTTTCCATGTGGTTTAAAATTCTGGTCGCCTCGATTCCAGCAGGCGTGGTGGGAATCCTGTGGGATGACGAGCTGAACGCGCTGTTCTATAACCATATTACTGTTGCAGTAATGCTGATTCTGTTTGGTATTCTGTTCCTTGTTGTGGAAAAATATAACGGGAAACGAAAATCCCGCATCAATGACATTGCGGATATTACCTACACAACGGCGTTATTGATCGGCTTTTTCCAGCTGATTGCAGCGGTTTTTCCGGGAACCTCGCGTTCCGGTGCAACGATTGTCGGCGCGCTGCTCATTGGTGTCTGCCGGACAACGGCGGCGGAATTTACCTTCTTCCTGGCAATCCCGGCAATGTTTGGCGGAAGCGCAATTAAGCTGCTTAAATTTGGTTTCTCCTTTACCGGAGAAGAGCTGCTGATCCTCTTTGTAGGTATGGTGGTCGCATTTGTGGTATCGATGCTGGCAATTAAATTTCTCATGGGATATATCAAAAAGCATGATTTCAAGGTTTTTGGCTGGTATCGTATTGTGTTGGGAGTCCTGGTTTTGCTGTACTTTATGCCGCAGATGCTGGTTGCAGCGTAATGAAGTGTAAGGATTGTGCTTTTTGCTGGAAAGATGACCGGAAAACGGCATACCGGCGGGACGATTGCTGGTTTTGTCGGAAAAAGGGGCCGTTTTTCAGCAGGAGCTATCGAATTGGTGAAAAAACTAGGATCGATCCGGAACAGCAAAATTGCTCACAGTTTCAGCCAAATAAAAATCCCGCTTCCTGATTAAAGGGAGGCGGGATTTTATCATTTTGCCTGAGAGGGGACAGCGGCATTTGTCAGGACGTCCGAAATTTTTGCGACATCCACATCGCCGTCTGCGGAATATTTTTCCTTTTTCAAAAGCTTTTTGAAATCACGGATGGTGAGAACAGGTAATCCGCGTTCTGTATTTAACACAGCTTTTTTATTGGCAAATACGATGTAGTTTTCAATCGGGATTTTATAAATATTTTGGCTGGCCAGGATTTCACGAACGGCTTCGACTGCTGATTGATTCTGGAAAACAGGATTGGCGAAAGTACCGCGTTTTTCCTGCTCATGCTTGGTGATAACACGCACCCAGTTTTTATCTCGTCCGGAACCATAAACAGTGCCTTTGGCGTTTTTCACGGTAATCAGCATAATCCCAAAAAATCCGATCAGAATATGGTCAACACAAACGGTGCGGTTCTTTTGAGAAAATGTAAGGCCGCTCAGCACTTTGAAGCTGCGGATTCCGGCAAAACGGCGAAGAATGCTGCGGATGCGCAATGTGCCGTCAATTCCTTTGCGGTGTCTGTTCCAGCTGATAATCAGGCATACGGCAATCCATACAATCACGACTGCAGCCACAATGCTGCCGATTAAGATCCATGTTTCGGGTTTCATACAAACTCCTCCTGCTAATCTAAAAAAGTCATAATACTAATATCATACCACAAATGAATAAAAATGAAAATAGTTTCCATACTATTATCGGCGCACAAAATGTAAATAAACTCTGAAAACCAAAGGAGGAGTTACAAATGTTAGATAAGCTTGCGCTTGCGCTGGTGATTATCGGCGGTCTGAACTGGGGTTCGATTGGAATTTTCGGTTTTGACTTTGTCGGCGCTATTTTCGGCGGCCAGGGAGCCATTTTCAGCCGAATCATCTTTGCATTGGTAGGAATTGCGGCACTTTGGTGCATTTCGTTCTTCTTTAAACGGAACGATGTAATTGACCGAGGAAATGGATCCTGATTGTTTTTTCGCAAACCTATTTACAAACCTTCCGTTTTGCGGTATGATGAAAACAACCGAAAAACGGAAGGAGCTTTTTTATGGAAAACAAAGTCATTAAAAATGCCGGATTCCATCATCTGGCGCTGATTGCATCGGATTTTGACAAAACCATGAAATTCTATCTGGACGGGCTTGGATGCAGCTATGTGCGCGGCTGGGGCGAAGGGAAAGACCGGATTGCCATGATTGATTTTGGCGGCGGCAATCTGCTGGAAGTATTTGCACGCGGCAACGACGGCGAGCAGCAGAATGCGCGGTTCCTTCATCTTGCAATTGCAACGACCGATCCGGACGGAGCCTATGAAGCGGCGTTGCGCGCCGGTGCGGTATCGGTAGATCCTCCCAAAGATGTGGTCATTCAGGCCGAGAGCCCGATGCCGGTCCGCATTGCGTTTGTCAAAGGTCCGGATGATGAGATTCTGGAGTTTTTCTGCGACAAGAGCGGCTGCTGAATTCTTCTTTGCGCTACTCTTGCCGGTTTTCTGCCTGCGGCGATTTGCTGCGGGCATTTTTTATGCTGAAAAAAGAGCAGAGCTGCCGCCGATGCGACAGAAGCAAATAAGGCCGCAAAAATCAACGAACAGATTGCTTCTGCAATCGGATGTGCGGCATAGCCGGATGCACCCCGCATCAGGAATCGGGTGAACAAGGTAAAAAATATGCTGAGCGGGAACGCAGCCAGCAGCCGGAACATCCGGCTGCCGACGGGATGCCCCTCGATATAGCGAAGAACGCGGAAAAAGAATAATCCGCTGCCGTAACCTGCACAGAAGAGAACCAGCAATGCTTCCATAATAATCTCCCTTTCCATCTTAAACAAATGTTCTATATTTGGAGTATAGCACAAAAGTTCGGAAAATGCAAGGGATTTTCGAAAAAATGTTCGTTGTTTGTTTTCCAAAAGGCAAAGTATTTATATGGAAACAATTTCGGCGCCAAACGGCATTAGAGAAAGTTTGGCAATTTTAAAACATTGCAGACCAAATGGGATGCCTACAATCGTGATACAGAACACCGCGCCAATGATGCAGGCTTCCAAAGCGAGCCAGATGCCGCTTAAAATCAACCAGAAACCATTCAATAAGCAGGAAGCCGGCCCGCCGCCATAACGAACATCCTTTCCAAATGGGAAAAATGCGAGCTGCGCCAGCTTGAAGCACTGCATCCCAACCGGGATTCCCACAATGGTGATGCACCAGAGGATTCCGGCCAGCAGCCAGCCAAGGCCCAAAAAGATGCCGCCGAAAACAAACCAGAGAACATTACCTAAACAACTCATATAATCAACTCCTGTGTTATTTCATGAGATAACGAAACAAAATACAGCTGCACTTCAGAAAAGAGAATACTGTTCCGAAATACGGCAGGAAGAAGCTTCTTCGATTGTTATTTTATCTTCCGGATGCAGTTCGCCGAGCAGGCGGAGGGAAGTAGGATTGTGCACCATCCGGGACAGACTGCGGCTTCCGGACGCATAACAGTAACCGCAGCGGTGCGGACAGCTTCCATACATTCCGATATCTAAGCTCTTCACACAACTGCAGGCGGGACGCTGCCCGGTGTCTTTTTGGAGAAGAAGCGAGGAACCAGCCGCTTTTTGAACGAGAACCGGATCGATGCAGCCGCCTTTCCGGATACCGAAGCGGCTGTAATCTCCGACTTCAGCGCAGGTGAAAAGCCCGATTTGCAAGGAAGCGGCGATTTGCCCCAGGAGCTTTGCTGTTTGGTCCATCTGAAACTGCTGCGGTTCCGGAAAATTCCCGGTGCGTCCCGGATAGGGGTCTAAAAAACTGATCACGCAGCGGCAGACATAGCCTTGCAGTTTCCGGCAGATCGATGCAAACTGTTCCGCATGCCATTCCGGTGTGTGATCCGCATCAAAAAAGATGGGATCATACCGCCAGACGATGGCGTCCGGCCCAAAGGTCGCGCCTGCTCTCCGGATACCTTCCAGGATTCCTGTTTTGTCGGGGAGACCCGGTTCGATCCGGCAATCGTATGCGGTCAGGGTGTGCTGGATGTAAAAATGGTAGCCCATTTGGCGGATGGTGTCCAGCCGTGGCAGAAATGGCAGGATGTTCTTGGTCCAGAAGACGATGCAGTCAATGTTTTCTGGGGTAAAGTGAAGCTCCTTTACAGTGTGCGGTCGATAAGGGGCGGGGATTTGCACCACACCTTCCCGCAGACGGCGCTCCATCCATTCGCCGTAAAAGGCGGGAATGTCGGTGCGGCGGCTGGCACTGAGGATCATCGAAACACCTCCGATAACCTTTGTTTTTCCTCTGCCGGGACACGGCGGGAGTCGCGGATTTTCTGCAAGGTGAACTTCCGGATGTCCGGCGGAAAATCCGGTTCTTTTAGAACGAGCAGAACAGCTTCCGTTTCTTCCGGATAAAAAACAGAGATTGCCCAGGCTGCCGCCATCCGAGCATAGTAACCGGGGTGGCAGATCTGCGCAGCTGTTTCCAGCGCCGTTTTGCGCCATTCATCGCTCCGGTAGTGATCGAGCAGAAGAACAGCTCCTGCCCGGACGGTAAATTCTTCCGGTGAACTAACCATCTTTTGAATTTCCGGGAAGAAAAAACCGGGGTTTGCCGCAAATGTTTTCAGGGAGGCGCAGAAGCTGTCGCAGACCGACCAGTTGGTGATACGGGGAACAAAGCGGCGGAGCAGTTCCAATGTTTCCTGGGGCGGCAGTTTAGTAAGCCCGATGCAGAAACCGGCGAGCAGATCTTCCTCAAACCAGCGATTCTCCGCTGTCCAGTATTCCTCCAGCCAATCGCGCCATTGGCCGTTTTTCACCAGTTCTTTGGCCATTTTGCGGAGCAGCGGGAGCCGGATTCCCTGAATTCCGTCCACACCGGGGAGCAGTGACGCGGAAAATTTCTGATACCCTGGTTCCGCCAGGGCGCGCAGTTTGGTTCGGACCGATTTTAGCATTTACAGCACTCCTTCCAGACGCAGCAGTCCTTCTTTCCATTGAAGCCCGCCAGCATAGCCGGTGAGTGTGCCGTCTTTGCCAACAACTCGGTGGCATGGAATCACAATGGGCAGCGGGTTGCGATGGTTGGCCATTCCTACAGCACGGCAGCCGTTGGGGCAGCCGATTTCCCGGGCAATTTCCGCGTAGCTGCGAGTCTGGCCGTAAGGGATGTGTTGAAGCGCCTGCCAGACCGCCTGCTGGAACGGAGTCCCTTTTGGAGCAAGGGGAAGCGAAAACTCCCGGAGCTCTCCCGTAAAATAAGCCTTAAGCTGCCGCTTTGCTTCGCGGAGGAGCGGGGAATCGGTTTCCGCCGGAACAGAGCCAAACTGGATTTGGCAGAGCGCGCCGCCTTCTTCTTCTAAAACAAGTGGGCCAAACGGCGTTGTCAGATTACAGCAATTCATCCATTTCTCCTTTATAGCGGAAGCAGCAAACAGACTGCGGTAGCCGAAATGCCTTCCCCCGAACCGGTAAAGCCCAATCCTTCTTCGGTGGTGGCTTTGACGCTCACTGCCGAAACGGGAATCGAGAGGTCCGTCGCGATTTTTTCCCGCATGGCGGGAATATGGGGCTTTAATTTGGGAGCTTGTGCCGCTACGGTAGCGTCGATATTGCCGGGACGGTAGCCCGCTTCCCGAATCAGTCGATTTACTTCCCGGAGGAGGACACGGCTGTCTGCACCTTTATAGGCGGGATCGTTGTCCGGGAAATGTCCGCCGATGTCACCGAGCGCCAAGGCGCCGAGCATCGCATCCATGATGGCGTGGAGCAGAACATCGGCATCCGAGTGGCCGAGCAATCCTTTTTCATAGGGGATTTCCACCCCGCCCAAAATGAGCTTCCGCTCCGGCACCAGCCGGTGCACATCATATCCGTGTCCGATCCGCATCGTTTTTTCCTCCGTTTTTTCTCTGCAAAGTGCCGCTTCCGCCGCTGGAATGTCGGCAGGCGTGGTGATTTTTAAGTTGGCTTCGCTCCCTTGGGTGATTCGAACCTGCCGTCCGGTGCGTTCAAAGAGCTGGGCGTCGTCGGTGAAGTCCAGATTTTCGGCGAGTGCCTGTTCCATGGCGTCCAAATAATCCCGTTTGCGGAAAACCTGCGGTGTCTGCGCCTGGAAAAGACTGCTCCGCTCCGGCGTTTGCAGGATAATACCGTCTTTTACCACCTTGATGGTGTCCTTGACCGGGAGTGCCGGGATGGCGGCGCCGGATTCCGCGGCAGTGCGAAACGCTTCGGCAATCACCTCCGCGGGAACCAGCGGACGCGCTCCGTCATGAATGGCGACAAACTCCGCCTGCTCCGAAACTGCCCGGATTCCGGCAAAAACAGACTGCTGGCGGGTTTTTCCTCCGCAACCCAAAACCCGAACCCGTTTGTCATCGAGCGGGGAAAGGATTGCCTCATATTCCGCTGTCTTATTGGGGGAAGTGACGACGAGAATTTCGCCGACCTCGGAAAAAGGGAGGAACGCTTCAACGCTCCGCATCAGTACTGGTTTTCCGCATATCAGAATGCGCTGTTTATCTTCTCCCATTCTGGAAGAAGTGCCGGCGCTCATAATCAGCACGCTGAACAAAATGGATCAACCTTTCGTTTTTTCTTTTATGGTAACAGGTTTTTGGGGGAAAGGCAAGAGCTTTAGCTAAGATTTCATGCTGTATAAACAGATTTGCTCTTGACAAGCGGGAAAAAGTTGGGTATGATGAAAACAAAACGGCAGAAGAAAGGTTGTGCAGTTATGGCAGAAAAAGTACTGCTCATTTTGGTGGATGGGATGCGGCCGGATGCGATTGAAGCCTGCGATCATCCATTTTTGCGGGAACTTTGGAAAGAAAGCAGCTATTCTATGAAAGCCAAAACGGTGATGCCGTCGGTGACGCTGCCGTGTCATTGTTCGCTCTTTTTCAGTGTGGATCCGGAGCGGCACGGGATTACCACCAATCTGTGGATGCCGCCGGTACGTCCGATTGACAGTCTGGGGGATACAGTGGCAAAAGCGGGAAAACGTGCCGCGATGTATTATAATTGGGAGCAGCTGCGAGATCTGAACCGCCCTGGTAGCCTGATTCACAGTGAATACCATGATATGTGGCGGATTGGCGGGCTTGCTTCTGACCGGCTGCTGACAGACCACGCGATCGACTGCCTGCGGGAGGATGATCCGGACTTTATCTTTCTGTATTTGGGCTATACCGATGAAGCGGGACACGACAAGGGGTGGATGACGCCGCATTACCTCGAAGCGGTTGCCAATGCTTCTGCCTGTATTGAGAAGATTTACCGTGCGCTTCCGGATGGGTGGTCGATGGTGGTAACAGCCGATCACGGCGGCCACGAGCGTTCACACGGCTACGACATTCCGGAGGACATGACCATTCCGGTCTATCTGGTCGGTGCGCCCTTTGAAAAGGGGAGAGAGCTCCAGAATGTGAACATAAAAGATCTGGCGCCCACCATTGCGGCGGTGATGGGACTGACCAAGCCGCGGGAATGGGAAGGACGTTGTTTATTGGAGGATGAGAAATGAGAAGTATCAAACCGGGACGCGGCCAATCCGGAATAGGGGCGGTAGTTTCGATTGTAATTGCAATATTCGGTGTGATCTGGACGATTGTAGCGATTCAGGCGGGTGCGCCTTTCTTTTTTCCGTTGTTCGGCATAGTGTTTATTGTGCTTGCGGTGGTGCAGGGGTTGTACCATTTTCGCAATGCCACCGGGAAAAACCGATATTCGGAGTTTGATATCACCGAGGATGGAGAAGAACCTGACCCGCTCAACGAGCGCTTTGGCATTCCCGCGGATCAGGAGGCGAATCGTCCGGGCAGCAGCGCAGCATTCTGCCCCTACTGCGGCGCAAAAGCGCAGGGAGATTTTGAATATTGTCCCAAATGCGGCAAAAAGCTGCCGGATTGACAAAAGGACGTTCCCGATGTGGGAGCGTCCTTTTCGTTTCAGATGACCAGTCCGTCGTAGGCAACAAAGATATTGGGTCCAAACCGCTGCTGCAAAAGGGACTCGTATTCTTCATGCAGCAATCTTCCGCTGTGTGCGATGTGGGTGACGTAGATGCGGGAAGAGGCGTCCAACGTGTTCTGCTCAAACAGTTGTTCCAGCGTTTCGGAAAGGCTTTGGAGGGTCATGTGGCCGCACTCAGGCGGTTCCTTCCGGAGCCCGAAGCTTCCCTCTACAATCAGAATGTCGAGCCGTTTCTGCCGGAGCCAGGCAAAGGTATCTTCATAAAACCGCCCGGTATCACTGGCGTACAGTAAGGTGCCGGAGGGGCGCTCCAAAACATAGTTTGCGCTGCTTTCCCCGTTAAAAAAGCCGCTGTGCCGCCCTTTCATCGGGGTGACTAGCATATCGTCAATCTGCGCGGTCTGATAAAAGGGGAGCGGGCAGATTTCATACACCTGTTCCATTTGCAGAAACTGTTCCTGCATCTGGGAAAACGGTGCCTTGCGAAGCAAGGAACAGGTTTCCCGCAGACCGGCAGCTGCTTCCGGCGAAGCAAAGATCCGCAGTGGTGCGCAGTGTGTGATGGACATATTGGGAAACGCCATGTTCCAGTAATCGAAATGATCTTCGTGCATATGGGTGATGAAAATGTTTTTCAGCTTTTCCAGCGAGCCGCCAAACTGGCTGACGGCGTACATCGTGTCGGCGTTGCAGTCAATGAGATTCTCTGCATCCAGCTGGAAGCTGCTCCGATGCCGGATATTCCGTTTGTCCTGCGACTGGCGTGCCCGTTCGCAGGTTTCGCAGCAGCAGAACGGATTGGGGAAACTTTCGGCGGCGGCTGTCCCTAAAAATAGCATCTCGATTCTCCTTTCGGAAAAAAGCAGGACACCGGAGTGCCCTGCTTTTTGTTTAGCCCAGCTGCTGGATGCTGGAGAGGATTTTTTCGAGCCGGTCCTGTGCGCGAGCCAGCTTGTCTTTTTCGTTGTTGACCACCTTTTCGGGTGCTTTTGCCACAAATTCCTGATTGTTCAGCTTGCCGGAGATGATCGTAATATCTTTTTCGCAAGCTTCGCGATCTTTGTTCAGGCGGGCGAGCTCTTTCTCCTTGTCGATGAGGTCGCCCATCGGGATATAGACCTTGGCACTGTCGGTGACAGCCATTGCAGCGTTTTCGACGCTGAGGCTTTCCCCGATCGTAACATCGGAGGCAGAAGCCAGCCGCTCAAAGAAAGATACACCTTTCTTAAAGGTATCGCCATATGTGGTTTCGATGAACAGGTGTGCTTTACGGGAAGGCGGAACATTCTTTTCAGCCCGGACATTGCGGATCGCTTTGATGGCGTTCATAATCCGCTCGAATTCCAGTTCGTCGTCAGCAAAATTCAGGTCTTCGCGGTATTCAGGAAAACTAGAAATCATGATGCTTTCGCAATCGTTGGGAATGGCTTGCCAGATTTCCTCGGTGATAAACGGCATGAACGGATGCAGCAGTTTCAGGGTGTTGGCCATGACATAAACCAGCACTTTCTGTGCGTTCAGCGAGGTTTCGCCGCCGGCTTGCAGACGGGACTTGGAAATCTCGATATACCAGTCGCAGAGGATATCCCACAGGAAATCGTAGACATTCTGGGCGGCAACGCCGAGTTCATATTTTTCCAGATTGTCATTAACCGATTTGACCAGTGTGTTGTATTTGGACAGAAGCCATTTGTCCTCGATCAGCAGTTCGGTGGGCAGTTCCGGCTTTTCGATCTCGTCCGAAAGGTTCATCAGGATGAAGCGGGAAGCATTCCAGAGCTTGTTGGCAAAGTTCCGGGCGGCTTTTACCTTGTCGTCGGAATAGCGCATGTCGTTTCCGGGGGAAGTGCCGTTTGCCAGCATGAAGCGGAGGGCGTCGGCGCCGTATTCGTCAATAACCTGCAGGGGGTCGATGCCGTTGCCAAGCGATTTGCTCATCTTGCGGCCCTGGCTGTCGCGGACGAGACCGTGGATGAAGATGTCGGAGAAAGGTTTCTTGCCCATATATTCCAGACCGGAGAAGATCATGCGGGATACCCAGAAGGTGATGATGTCATAACCGGTTACCAGGGTATTGGTGGGATAGAAGTATTCCAGATCTTTGGTCTGTTCCGGCCAGCCCAAGGTGGAGAAAGGCCAGAGAGCCGAGCTGAACCAGGTGTCGAGGGTATCGGGATCCTGTGTCATATGGCCGCCGCACTTCGGACATTTTGCGGGAGCTTCTTTGGAAACGACGGTTTCGCCGCATTCGTCGCAGTAATAAGCGGGAATCCGGTGGCCCCACCAGAGCTGACGGGAGATGCACCAGTCGCGGATGTTTTCCATCCAGTGGAAGTACATCTTGTCAAAACGTTCGGGGATAAAGCGGATGTCACCGCTGCGAACTGCCTCAATCGCGGGCTCAGCCAGCTCTTTCATGGCAACAAACCACTGTTTGGAAACCATGGGTTCTACGGTGGAGTGGCAGCGGTAGCAGGTGCCCACTTCATGCTGGAGATTTTCGGTTTCCTTGAGGAATCCACCATCTTCCAGGTCTTTGAGGATGGCTTTCCGGGCTTCCATGGTGGTCATGCCGGCATATTTGCCGCAGTCCAGAACATGGGGCTCGTTGGCGGTAGCACGGCCATCGGCAAAGATCGCGTCAGCGGCAGCCTTGTCCTCTGCACCCGTCATGTGGCCGTCATAGGTGAACACCCGGACGATGGGCAGATTGTGGCGCAGGCCGACTTCGTAGTCGTTGGGGTCGTGAGCAGGGGTGATCTTTACCACACCAGTTCCTTTTTCCATGTCGGCGTGTTCGTCGCAAACAATGGGAATTTCCTTGTTTAGCAGCGGCAGAATCACATGGCAGCCGTGAAGATGGGCGTAACGGGGGTCATCGGGGTTGATCGCCACAGCGGTGTCGCCCAGCATGGTTTCGGGACGGGTGGTGGCGAGTTCCAGCATCTCGCCGGTTTCTTTTACCGGGTAGAGCAGGTGCCAGAAATGACCGTCCTGAGTTTCATGCTCTACTTCCGCGTCGGAAATGGAGGTGTTGCAGTGGGGGCACCAGTTGACCATTCGGTTGCCGCGGTAGATGAGCCCTTTATTGTAAAGGCGGAGGAAAACTTCCTGTACCGCTTTGGAACAGCCGTCGTCGAGGGTAAAGCGTTCTCTCGACCAGTCGCAGGAAGAGCCGAGCTTTTTCAGCTGGGTGACAATCCGTCCGCCGTACTGTTCTTTCCAAGCCCAGGCGCGTTCTAGGAAACCATCCCGGCCGAGCTGTTCTTTGGTGATACCTTCTTTGCGCATCTGCTCCACGATTTTCGCTTCGGTCGCGATGGAAGCGTGGTCAGTGCCGGGCAGCCAGAGGGTGGGGCGGCCCTGCATCCGGCGCCAGCGAATGAGGATATCCTGCAAGGTGTTGTCCACCGCATGGCCCATATGCAGCTGACCAGTGATGTTTGGGGGCGGAATGACAATGGTGTAGGGGTCTTTGGTTTCATCAATCTGGGGGGTGAAGTAGCCTTTTTCCTCCCAGTTTTGGTAGATGCGATCCTCGAATTCCCGGGGATTGTACATCTTTTCCAGTTCTTTTCTTGCCATAAAGATGTTCCTTTCCTGTTTATGATAGCCGCGGTGCGAAACGCATATTGGAAATGATCCGCGGAAGTAATACTATTTTTCCTCCATTGCCGCAACTTTCTCTTCGTCCGGCGTGGAGTAAAGGGTGTAATAGTGGTCGAAAATCACCATGCCGGGTTTGGCCCCGTTTGGCTTTTTGACATTTTTCACCTGGGTGTAGTCCACCGGAATCAGGGCAGCCCCCCGCGCTTTGGAGTTCCAGGCGGCGATGGCGGCGGCTTCCTCCACCGTCCGGTCGGGGAGGTCGTTTAAGTCGGTTCCTTCGGTCACCAAAATGACATGGGAACCGGCAAACCCCTGTGTGTGGAACCAGATGTCCCACGGCCGCGCTTCCCGGCAGGTGAGCTTGTCGTTTTGCTTGTTGTTCCGGCCGCACCAGACGAGGTATCCGTCCGAAGTGCGGTATTTAAGAGGAGGCTGTGCTTTGAGGAGTTTGTTTTTATTCTTGTAATTCTTGATATATCCCTGTTCGGAAAGTTCCTGGCGGATTTCCAGCAGTTCGCTTTCCCCGCTGGTACGGGACACAGCGTCAAAGACACTGTCCACATAGGTGAGTTCCTCTTCCGCCTCGGCGATGAGCTTTTGCAGCATCTTCTCGGCTGTGGCGGCCTTGCGGTATTCCTTATAATACTTTTGGGAGTTTTCCACCGGAGTGAGTGCCGGGTCCAGCTCGATGGTGATCTCGTGATTGTCGTTGTAATAATCTTGCACCGTCACCGAACGGTCGCCTTTTTTCATCTTCCAGAAGTTGGCGGAAAGCAGTTCGCCTTTCTTTTTGAGTTCTTCCCGGTCGGCGCAGGCAGCCAATTCTTCTTTCTGGCTGGCAATTTTGCGGGAAAGACGGTCGGTTGTGTTAATGAGCATCCGCAGAAGGTCGTTGGATCGCTGCTTCATCCGCTCGAGCCGCACCCGTTCGGAGTAGAAGCCGTCGAGCAGCACACTGGGTGACGGATAGGTTTTGCTTACAACCAATGCACCGTATTGGGTGATGTCGAGGAAGGAAAACTCGCGTGGCTTGCCGTCCTGGTCAAAAACGGTGGTAAAGTTTCCGGTGCCGGTGCGGAGGCTCTCCCGGATCTTGCCAAGGAAGAAGAAAAGCCGTTCCCACTGGTCTTTGGTGAGTGCGTTTTTGTCGGCGTCCTGTCCACGCACCGTATAAGCGGTGATTTCGCGGGTCAGCACCGAGGAGAATCCTTCCAGCGTTCCCATCAGGCTCTTGGCAAGATCGGCGCTTTTTTCGGAGAGAATCCGCGCTTTGAGTGTTTCGTCGTCCGTTTCGAGAATGTTCAGCTTGTCCTGCCGCGGAGGTTCGGTGTAACGGATGCCGGGGAGGATGGGGCGGACGCCGGACATCTCCTGATCCACCCGCTTGATCGAGTCCATGACCTTTCCTTCACCGTCGATGAGGATGATGTTGGAATGGCGTCCCATGATTTCCGCAGCTACGGTGATATTGACCAGGTCGCCGAGTTCATTGGTCGCTTCAAAATCAAAAAAGAGCACTCGGTCCAGCCCCATCTGCCGGACGCCCAGCAGCTTGGCGCCGGTTAAGTGTTTTCGTAGAAACATACAGAACATAGGCGGAGTTTTGGGGTTTTCAAAGGGTTGTTCGGTGTAGTGGACGCGGGGACTGTCCGCGCCGGCGGAAAAAAGCAGGCGGCCGTTCCATCCGCGCGACCGCAGGAGCAGGATCATCTCCTCGCGGGATGGCTGATAAATTCGGTCGATGCGGCTGCCAACAGCAT
>CALWNQ010000032.1 GCA_944382875.1 uncultured Clostridia bacterium | reverse complement strand
TTTTGCCCTTCAGCCGCTCCCCTCGCGGGACAGCTTCCTTATCTTACCACTTTCTTTTTCCTTTGTCAACTCATTTTGTCACCTTTCTGCTTTTTCTACAGTTTTTATTATGTAGCGCATGCTTTTCTATTTATTTTATAGGCGATTCTTTTTGGAAACAAAAATATTCTCTTTCTCTTCTTTTTATGTTCATTTAATGCTATAATATAAGTAGATTATACAAGGAGGTTTTTCTATGTTTCATCAAGTAAATCCATTGGAACTGCAATGCAATCCTTTTGAAATGATCGGTAAGGAATGGGCGCTGGTAACTGCCGGTGATGAAACCGGCTGCAACACCATGACGATCAGCTGGGGCAACATGGGCATTATGTGGAATAAAAATATTGTCACCATCTTTATCCGTCCGCAGCGCTACACCAAAGACTTTCTTGACCGGTTCGAAAACTTTACTGTCTCTTTTTATGAAGAATCCTGCCGTCCCGCTCTTCAGCTCTGCGGCAGCAAGTCCGGTCGTAATCTTGATAAAATCAAAGCTGCTGGTCTCACGCCGGTATATGAAAATGGCATGACCTATTTTGCAGAAGCAAAGCTGGTACTGGAATGTAAGAAAATCTATTTGGATAAAATCCGTCCCGAGGGATTCTTAGATCCTTTGATTGCCAAAAATTACCCCGACAATGACTATCACATCATTTATATGGGAGAAATTACACGGGTACTGCAAAAGTGAGAACCTTTCAATACATTGTTCCGCCCCGCTACAACGGTGCAAAACTCCAGGATTTCCTCAAATACGCCCATCACTATTCCCGCCGGCTGATCATTGAATTAAAAAAAGGCGGCATGGCAGTCAATGGCGCTCATCGCCGGATGGTCGATCCAGTTTATACCGGGGATGTCGTAGACATCTGGTTTGAGGAAGAAGGTTGTGACCTTGTGCCGAATCCTACACTCAATGTGCCCATTGTCTACGAAGACGAAGATCTGATTATTTTCAATAAACCGGCTAACATGTCGGTCCATCCTGCCGCTGATGGGGTAGACGATTCGTTGGGCAACTATTTTGCCTGGCTGTATCAGAACGCGCTGACCTTCCGGCCAGTCAGCCGGTTGGACAAGAATACCACCGGCTTGTGCATGTCGGCCAAAAGCACACTAAGTGCCGGGCTGCTCATCGGAACCGTAGAAAAAGAGTACATTGCCATTGTCGAAGGTGTCCTTCCAGATGATGCCGGCACCATCACCATTCCGATCGGACGGGTAGAAGGCTCCATCATTCTGCGCAAACCAGATGCCGATGGTCAACATGCTGTCACCCATTATACCGTCATCGGCCGGAGTGATACCCACACCATGGTCCGCGTTCGGCTGGAAACAGGCCGCACCCACCAGATCCGGGTACATTTTGCCGCGCTTGGCCACCCACTTGCCGGCGATACCCTCTACGGCGGACATGACGACCGAATTCCCCGCCATGCGCTGCACTGTGCCAAAATGTCTTTTCCGCACCCGTTTTCCGGCCAGCCAATCCTGGCAGAAGCGCCACTCCCGCCGGATATGCTGGCATTAATTGATTCCATTTGCATATAAAAACTCCCCCACAAAACGAATTCCGCTTTGTGGGGGAGTCCCTTTTTCAGATTTTTGACCATCCGCTGTGGAAAACTTGCCGCAGCGGATTCTGTTTTCCACATTTTTGCGGGGAATTCGTGGAATTTTCATATCTTCCAATAAACCGTCCCACCGCACCCATATCGGTTTCCGGCAGTACCAGGTCTGCCGCCGCCTTGAGTGCCTCCACCGCACCGGCAACCGCGACACGCTTATCCGCCGCCTCAAACAGCGGCAGATCATTCAGGTTATCACCAAAACAGACAACTTCATCAAAACCATACCGCTCTTTCAAAAAACGCACGCCAGCCGCCTTGGAAGCTTTGCAGTCATAAATTTCCACATACCAACAGTCAGGCGCATGGACGTCCCGGTAATGGAAAACACGCAGCCCATCCACCTGCCGGAGCGCTCGTGCCAGTTTTTCGGTCCGCTCTCCGCTGTCAATGACGCAGAAAAATACCCGCCGGGCTTCGTCCGGTTCCCGTCCCTGCCAAAATGTCTTATAAGGCTTATTCGCTCTTGCATCCAAAAACATTCGCTTGCTCACATTGTCCAGCCGGTCATAATACACATCCAGATGGTTCCCTCGGACGGTATATAAAAAGCCGCCCATTCCCAGAGAATCCAGCACACAACGTACCTCCGCCGTTTTTTCCGGAGAAAGCAGACAGAGATGGAGATATTCCTCCTTTTCAAAATCAAACACCCCGGCGCCGTTCATAACAATCGCCGGGAGCGCCCCATGAATCGGAGCCAAAATCTCTCCCACTGTAGCCGGCGTGCGGGCTGTCGCCGCCGCAAATCCGCAGCCGCGGAAAATAGCCGCGTTGATTCCGTCAGCGCTGTCTGGCGGGATTTGCAGCCTGCTGTCAATCAGCGTCCCATCCAAATCCGATACAAACAGAGTCACGCATTTCCCTCCGTTTTTTTCTGTTCCAGCCAGAGCTTATATTCTGCCGCGTCGACACAGGCCTGCAAACTTGCCTGGATAATGTCACGAGAAACCCCTACGGTTGTCCAGACCTCCTGCCCGTCGGTGCTCTCCACCAAAACGCGCACTTTGGCGGCAGTAGCGTCCTGCGGGTCAATCACCCTTACCTTGTAGTCAATCAGCCGGACATCCTCAATACTCGGATAAAAGCGCCCTACCGCCTTGCGCAGAGCAGAGTCCAGGGCGTGAACCGGGCCTTCTCCTTCTCCGCCGCCGATTTCGCAGCTGTCACCAACCTTCACCTTTACCACAGCAGAAGAGCCGTTACCGGTTCCCTCCCAGTTCCCGCGCTGTTCGCCAATGGTACGGGAATAAATAACCTCAAAAAATGGTGTCAGTTTGTGCTGGTTTCGCAAAACCAACAGCTTTAGGCTAGCTGCTGCATATTCATATTGAAATCCTTCATGTTCCTGTTCCTTTAAAATCCGAACGACCTCAGCTGTCTCACTGTCCGAAGCATCGAGATGCAGCATCGCCGAAACCGCCGCACGTCCTGACACTTCGGAAATCAGCAGTGAACGGGAATTTCCAACCAGTGCCGGGTCCATATGTTCAAAGGAAGCCGGAACTTTCCGCACTCCGTCGATGTGCATGCCGCCTTTGTGAGCAAAAGCGCTCCGCCCCACATAGGGCATTCCGTTATCGGGCACAATGTTGGCTGCCTCTCCCACAGCGCGGACACAACGAGTCAGATGCGGCATCTGCTCTGCCGGAATACAGTCATATCCCATTTTAATCTGCAAAGTGGGAATCAGCGCAGACAGATTCGCATTGCCGCAGCGTTCTCCAAAACCGAGCAGTGTTCCCTGTACCTGCACAGCACCGGCCTGTACGGCCATCAGGCTGTTTGCAACCGCACAGCCAATATCATTGTGGCAGTGGATGCCAATCGGCGCTGCAACGGCGTTACAGGCCGCCTGGACCGTTTCAAAGATCTCCTGCGGCATTGTCCCTCCGTTGGTATCGCAGAGGATCAGACAAGATGAACCTGCCCTTGCGGCCGTACGAAGCACCTGTACCGCATAGGCGGGATCTTCCCGGTATCCATCAAAATAATGCTCGGCATCAAAAAACACTTCCCGTCCGTTTGCCCGCAAATATCGGATACTGTCCTCAATCATCCGCAAATTTTCTTCTCTACTTGTCCGCAGCACCTGGTCGACATGAAAAGCGGAAGCTTTGCCAAAAATACAAACCACCTCTGTCCGGGCAGCCAACAGCGCTTCCAAACCGGGATCATCTGCCGGTGCAATATGCGGCCGTCTTGTCGCACCGAATGCCACAAGCTTTGCGTTTCGAAGTTTAATACCTTCCGCTTTCTCAAAAAATTCCCTGTCCTTGGGATTGGAAGAAGGGTTCCCGGCCTCGACATAGGGAATCCCTAACTCATCCAAAAGCCGCAAAATATTCAGCTTGTCCCGTACCGAAAAACTGATGCTTTCCCCCTGCGCCCCATCCCGGAGGGTGGAATCAAACAGATACAAGCGGTTCATGCAAGCCATTCCTTTCAATTCAAAATATCCGCAAGAAGCCGAAGCCTCAACCGTCGATTTCTCGGCAGAAGCGGCTCCGGCTTCATTTAATATCGCATGATTTTATTTAATAAATGCGGTAACCGATTCCGGCAGATCTTCTCTGTCCGCAGAAATCGTAAAGACGATGTTGACTTCCCGATCTCCAACAGCCTTGTTCAGCTTCTGGAGGAATTTGCCAAGCTTGTCATAATCCCGGCCGCCAATGCGGAGGGTGGAATCGATAAACATATCGGTAATGTCAAAGTTTCCGGCCAGAACACCGGTCAGGAAGCCGTAAAACTCTTCGTAGCCTTCAATCTCATCCTTCGAGGTTTCCATCAGACGAACCGAAGAAGGGATATCGTACGTCAGATGCGGCACCTTTTCAATGCAGACGACATTGCCGCTGGAAGCCTTTTCCGCTGCTGCAACCATGTCCAGAAGCACCTTGGTTTTGCCGGTTCCTTTTTTGCCTACGATTAGAGTAATCATAACGTTACCTCCATTTATGATAAATTTTGCTTGAATGAAAAGTGGGGTTATTTCGAAATTCTTGCTTCAAGGTCCGCACGGCGGTCCTCATAGCCGGGTTTGCCCAAGAGGGCGAACATATTCTTTTTGTAGCCTTCCACACCGGGCTGATCGAACGGATTGACACCCAGCAGATAGCCGGAAATCGCACAGGCTTTCTCAAAGAAATAAACCATGTAACCAAATTCAAATTCATTGATTTCAGGAACTTCCAACACTACTGCGGGAACGCCGCCCTCGGTATGCGCCAGAATCGTCGCCTCCATCACCTTGCGGTTGACATTGGACATATTCTGATTGGACAGGAAGTTTAAGCCATCCAGATTCTCGGGATCCGCTTCGATAAAGAAATCCTGTTTGGGTTTCTTGATATCAATAAAGGTTTCAAACATAATCCGGGAACCGTCCTGAATGAACTGTCCCAGCGAATGCAGATCGGTCGAAAAAATCACGGAAGAAGGATACAGACCTTTGTTATCCTTGCCTTCGCTCTCGCCGAACAGCTGCTTGTACCACTCGGCCATCATGGCAAAGCAGGGATCAAAGCTTGCCATAATCTCCACTGCCTTGCCCTTCTGATAGAGGGCGAAGCGGGTAGCAGCGTACTGGTAGCACTCATTGGAAGCAAGGTCAGAGCACATATAAGCATCCTGAGCCGCTTTGGCGCCTTCCATAATTTTGGTAATATCGCATCCTGCCGCCGCAATGGGAAGCAGGCCAACTGCTGTCAGAACGGAGAAGCGGCCGCCCACATCGTCCGGAACAACAAAGGTGGCATATCCTTCACGGTCCGCCAGTTCTTTCAGAGTGCCGCGAGCTTTATCGGTGGTGCAGTAAATGCGCTCCTTAGCGCCTTCTGTACCATACTTCTTCTCCAGCAGCGATTTAAAGACACGGAATGCCAGTGCGGGTTCGGTTGTGGTGCCGGACTTGGAAATGACATTGACGGCAATATCCTTGCCCTCACAAATCGAAAGAAGCTCCTGCAGATAGGAGGGGCTTACGCTGTTGCCCGCAAAATAAATGTCAGGCGTGTCCTTTTTCAGGTTGTTGTACATTTGAGATTTGAGAAGCTCAATCGCAGCTCTGGCACCAAGATAAGAACCGCCGATACCGATTACGATCAAAACATCCGCCTGTTTTTTAATCTTTTCCGCTGCCTGCTGAATGCGGGCAAATTCTTCCTTGTCATAATTGGTGGGAAGTGCAACCCAGCCCAGAAAATCACTGCCAAGGCCGGTCCCATTGTGCAGAGTTTCATGCGCGGCTTTGACTGCACCGGACAGCGCCCCGATCTCATGCTCAGCCATAAAGCCCTTGAGATAGCTGCTGTTGAAATGAATCGCCATATATATTCCTCCCATTTTGTATGTTGTTTGTTGATGTTCTTATTGTACTACAAAACGGCTTGTAATTCAACCGGTTTTTATGAATTTTGTTAAAAATATGCAAGATTTCAATTCCTATACGAACAACCTTGCGCACTTACCCGCGAAAAAGCTCAGAAAGAGATGAGATTCGCATCGTTATAGGCAAATCTGTTGACTGCGCTTTTTCATGGGGGCAAAACCAGCAAGTGTCAATACCGGCGGCACATCCTCCGGCCATATCGGAAGTCAAGGAATCCCCAACCATCAGCACATCGCACTTATCCGGATTCCCAAGCTTTTCCAGAACGTAATCAAAATATCGAATGTCCGGTTTTTCAGCACCGGCTTCCTCCGACACAAAGATGCCCGAAATATAAGGAGCAATCTCAGAATCCGCCAGCCGTTTTTTTTGGACACGGGTGATCCCGTTGGTAGCCAGATAAATCTTTGAAGTTTTAGAAAGCTCCTGGCAGACTTCCAGTGCGCCGTCAAGCAAAAAGGATCCTTCCGCCAGCCGGTCCAGGTAAGCCTCATTCCAGGCCGCACCGTCACCGGTTAATCCACGTTCCTTCAGAAAAATCGCAAACCGGGTGTTTTGCAGTTCCTTTTTTGTAATTTCCCTACGTTCCAATGCTTTCCATAAGGCACTATTCAGCCGGTTGTAGCAGATATACAGTTCTTCTGTACACGTCTGCCCGGACAAAGCCTCAAAGGTTTTGAAAAAGGCGTTTCGTTCCGCCTGACCGAAGTCAAAGAGGGTATCATCCGCGTCCATGAGATAAACCGGATAGCGTTTCATAAAATCCTCCTAAAAACCAATAAACGGTGTGAGCGCCGTTGCCAATACCCCCAGAACGATCAAAGCCGCCAGCAGGATACTGACTGTTCGCACCATCTTTTTCTGCTTGTGCTGTTTCACCGTACTCCCCTCCGCTTTATCTGATACCTCTATTATATATGGTTTACTCCGGATACACAACAAACTGTTTGTAAACAAAAAACAAACCTCTGCCCAATCGGGCAGAGGTTTCCGTTTCGTCAGATCAATTCGATGATTGCCATCTCAGCGGCATCACCGCGACGGGGCCCGATCTTGATGATGCGGGTATAACCGCCGTTTTTATCAGCATATTTCGGTGCGATCTCGTCAAACAGTTTCTTTGCAACGCCCTCTTTGGTAACGTATGCAAAAACCTGGCGTTTGGAATGGAGAGTGTTCTCCTTGCCGAGCGTAATCATTTTCTCGGCCATGATGCGCACTTCTTTTGCTCTGGTGACAGTCGTTTCAATCTTGCCGTTTTCCAGCAGGAAAGTGACCATCGCCCGAAGCATGGCTTTTCTATGGTCAGAGGTTCTTCCCAGTTTTCTGCTGCCTGCCATTCGGTTTCACTCCTTACCCTGTTATTCGTCTTCCTTATTGAGGCTGAAGCCGAGCGCTTCGAGCTTGGCCATAACCTCTTCCAAGGATTTTCTTCCGAGGTTGCGGACTTTCATCATCTCTTCCTCGGACTTATTGATCAAATCTTCTACCGTATTGATCCCGGCGCGTTTCAGACAGTTAAAGGACCGAACAGACAAGTCAAGCTCCTCAATGGTCATCTCCAGGACTTTTTCTTTGCCCTTGTCGTCTTTTTCAACCATTATATCGGTCGCATACACTTCATCCGACAAATCCACAAACAGATTGAGATGCTCTGTGAGAACCTTGGCTCCCAGAGAAACAGCTTCCTTTGCGGAAATGGTTCCATCTGTCCACACCTCAAGGGTGAGCTTGTCGTAGTCGGTAATCTGTCCTACACGAGTGTTTTCAACGGTGTAGTTCACTTTCAGCACGGGTGTATAAATACTGTCAACGGGGATCACACCGATGACGTTCTGCAATTTCTGCTTGTTGCGTTCGCTCGGAACATAACCGCGGCCCTTATCAATGACAATTTCCATATACAGCTTTGCGCCAGGTCCCAGGGTTGCAATATGCATACCCGGGTCCAGGATCTCCACTTCCGAATCCGCCTTAATGTCGCCAGCGGTGACTTCGCACTCGCCTTCCGCTTCAATGTGGACAGTTTTGGGGGCGTCGCCGTGGATTTTGGCAATCAGGCCTTTCATATTCAGGACGATCTCGGTAACGTCTTCCTTGACACCCGGTACCGTAGAAAACTCATGTTGTACACCATCAATCTTGATCGATGTCACTGCTACACCGGGAAGAGAAGAGAGCAGCACCCGCCGCAGACTGTTGCCCAAAGTGGTGCCGTAGCCACGTTCAAGAGGCTCCAAGACAAATCTTCCATAAGTTCCGTCCGGCTTCATCTCAGCCGTCTCAATGACTGGCTTTTCAATCTCAATCATTCAGTACCCTCCTTGCAGTATCGTGCGCCCTTTATGCCGCGGGCAAAAAAGAGCGTCAACATGACAATCGCGTTTCCATTCTTGTCAAAGCCCTGCCGCGCAGAATGTGCGGGAAAATCCGCGCCACAAAGCAGCAGGATTCCCACATTATTTGGAGTACAACTCGACGATCAGGTGTTCCTCAACTTCGAGATCGATGTCTTCACGGTTGGGCATGCGAACAACTTTGCCGGTATAAGTCTCACGGTTCATATCCAGCCACATGGGAACGGGACGGGAGCCGCAGGACTCTTCGATAGCTTTGAACTTCTCGCTCTGACGGGATTTGTCGGACAGGGTGATCACATCGCCTTCTTTTACGAGGAGAGAGGGGATATTCACCTTTTTGCCATTGAGTTTGAAGTGATTGTGGAGAACGAGCTGACGCGCCTCTGCTCTGGAGTTAGCCAGACCAAGACGGTACACCACGTTGTCCAGACGGCTTTCGAGCAGACGGAGCAGGTTTTCACCGGTCTGGCCGGGTTTTCTCTCAGCAAGCTCAAAGTAATGATAGAACTGGTTTTCCAGTACGCCGTAGTAACGTTTTGCGGTCTGTTTTGCACGCAGCTGCATGCCGTATTCAGAAACTTTCTTGCGGTTCTGGCCGTGCTGTCCGGGGGCAAAGCCTCTGGAAGCGAATGGGCAGTGTTCAGAGTAGCATTTTGCGCCTTTCAGGAACAGCTTCTGGCCTTCGCGGCGGCACATTCTGCATACTGCACCGGTATATCTTGCCATTTAATTGCACCTCCTAATCATCTATCCGAAATTATACACGTCTTCTCTTGGGAGGACGGCATCCGTTATGAGGAATCGGGGTTACGTCTTTGATCATTTTAACTTCCAGACCAACAGCCTGCAGTGCGCGGATCGCAGCTTCACGTCCGGCACCGGGGCCTTTTACATAAACCTCAACGGATTTCAGGCCATGCTCTTTTGCAGCGTTGGCAGCTTTTTCAGCAGCGGTCTGCGCAGCAAAAGGAGTGGATTTCTTGGATCCGCGGAAGCCCATTTCGCCTGCGCTTGCCCAGGAAATCGCATTACCCTGTGTATCGGTGATGGTAACGATGGTGTTATTAAAGGTGGACTGAATATGAACGGCTCCGCGCTCAATATTTTTCCGTTCGCGGCGTTTGCGAACGACTGTTTTCTTAGCAGCAACCTTAGCCATCTCTCAAATCCCTCCTTATTTCTTCTTGTTCGCGATGGTCTTCTTCGGGCCTTTGCGGGTACGGGCATTGGTCTTGGTGCGCTGTCCGCGAACGGGCAGGCCTTTTCTATGCCGGATGCCGCGATAGCAGCCGATTTCCACCAGGCGTTTGATATTCAAAGCAACATTTCTTCTCAGGTCGCCTTCCACTTCGTAGTTCTTGTCGATATACTCACGAAGCTTGGTTGCATCCTCCTCAGACAGATCCTTTACACGGATGTCAGGGTTGATGCCAGTGGCAGCGAGGATGTCGTCCGCCGATTTACGGCCGATGCCGTAAATATAGGTCAGGCCGATCTCGATTCGTTTTTCTCTGGGCAGGTCTACACCAGCGATACGAGCCATTAAGTTGCACCTCCAACTGTAATTAAAAGTTTATATCCAGCTTTGGGATTCCGCAGTGGGAATCAGCCCTGACGCTGTTTGTGCTTGGGATTTTCACAGATCACCATGACTTTGCCTTTGCGTTTGATGATCTTGCACTTCTCGCAGATGGGCTTTACCGAAGGTCTTACTTTCACGTGAATACCCTCCTTGTTAACAGATAGCTTACTTGGAACGCCAGGTAATGCGTCCCTTTGTCAGATCATAAGGGGACATTTCAACTGTCACCTTATCGCCGGGAAGGATCCGGATGAAGTTCATCCGCAGTTTCCCGGATATATGCGCCAAAATGGTATGTCCATTTGGAAGCTCTACCTTGAAGGTCGCGTTCGGCAGCGAATCTACTACCGTTCCTTCAATCTCGATTACATCTTCTTTGGCCAAGAGAGATCCTCCTCTTCAAGTGCTGTTCGCAGCGCCGCTTTCAGCTGGCGGTTTGTCTGAATCCGGGACAGATCCAGCACCACACTGGTTGCCCGCAGATGCTTCGGATTCTTTTGTTTCGGCCTTTCGATAGGTCTTTGCTTTCCGTTCGCCAGATATGCAAAGCCGTCTTCCAACCGCACGATCACAAAGAACCCTTCATCATGACCGCGGATGCTTTCCACAACCGCACCGGGTTTCAGTTCCATGCGAACCTCCTCATCGGACGGTCAGGATCACCGGTCCGTCCTGAGTGATCGCAATGGTATGCTCAAAATGAGCGGCAGCTTTTCCGGATTTGGTCCGGGTCGTCCATTTGTCCGCATCAATCGTCACCGCATCACCCTCCAGGGTAATCATCGGTTCGATTGCGATCGTCATCCCTTCGGCAAGGCGCGGGCCTCTGCCGGGTTTCCCAAAGTTCGGAACTTCAGGATCCTCATGCAGCGCCTTTCCAACGCCGTGCCCCACAAACTGCCGGACAATCCCGAAGCCGTAAGGCGTCACATGGGACTGCACCGCAAACGAAATATCGCCGATGCGGTTGCCGATAACGGCTTGCTCAATCCCTTTATACAGGCTTTCTTCGGTTACACGAAGAAGCTGTTCATTTTCCGGGGAAGTCTTTCCTACAATAAAGGTATAGGCATTATCGCCATGGTATCCATCGCAGCATGCCCCAACATCGATGCTGACAATATCTCCATCCTTTAGCCGGTAATCAGAGGGGATCCCATGAATCACCACATCGTTTACCGAAATGCAGGCCGAAGCCGGGAATCCATACAGACCCAGGAAAGAAGGTTTCGCGCCGCATTTGACAATGTAGTCATGCATCGCGCGGTCAATTTCCCGAGTGGTAATATCCGGTCGGATCAGCTCTTCCGCCACATTCAGAGATTCTGCCGAGATCCGGCAGGCTTTTTTCATCCGTTCCAGCTCTGTGCGGGTTTTTAAAACGATCATGTGAGAATTACGCCTCCACAGCTTTCAGAGTCAGCGCCGAAGTATCGGCAACCTCCTCCTGTCCTTCCACCACAACCAGCTTACCGGTCTTGGTGTAGTAATCGATGAGCGGTTCAGTCTGCTCGTGATATACGCGCAGGCGTTCTTTTACCGTATCCGGGTGGTCATCTTTGCGCTGAACGGTCTTGCCGCCGCACGCATCGCAGACGCCCTCGGTTTTGGAGGGTTTATACAGCGTGTGGTAGCTGGCACCGCAGTTTTCGCACACGCGCCGGCCGGACAGACGGGCCGCGATCTTTTCGTCCGCAACCTCGATATCAACCACGCGGTCGATCCGAACATTCATCTTGTCCAGCGCCTCTGCCTGCGGAACGGTCCGGGGGAAGCCATCCAGAATAAAGCCGTTTTTGCAGTCATCCTGCTGCAGACGCTCTTTCAGGATATTAATCACAATTTCATCCGGAACCAGTTTGCCGCCGTCCATATAGGTCTTGGCTTCCATGCCCAGAGCGGTTTGGTTTTTAATAGCCTCCCGCAGAATATTTCCGGTGGAAATCGCAGGAATGTGCAAAGCGTTGCAAATCACTTCAGCCTGTGTGCCCTTGCCTGCGCCAGGTGCGCCCAATAAAATCAGATTCATAGTCTGCCCCCCTGTTCTAAAGATTTCTTATTCAAGGAATCCTTTGTGATGACGCATCATCATCTGAGATTCCAGAGTCCGCATCGTCTCCAGAGCCACACCGACGATAATCAGGATGGAGGTACCGCCGAGCGAAACATTCGCTTTGGTAATCATGGAGAAGATAATCGGGAATACCGCGATAACGCCCAGGAACAGCGCGCCGACCAACGTAATCCGGGAAATTACCCGGGAAATAAAGTCGGAAGTGGGTTTGCCGGGACGAATACCGGGGATAGCACCGTTATTCTTGCGGAGATTGTTTGCAATCTCAATCGGATTGTACTGGATTGCAACATAGAAATAGTTAAAGCCGATGATCAGCAGCAAATACAACGCCGCGTATACCCAACCGGTCGACTCGAACATCTTGAAAAAGCTGTCCCAAAAGCTGCCTTCCTCTGCGTTGACAAAAGTTCCGATCATATTCGGAATCGAAAGGAAGGACATCGCAAAGATGATCGGCATAACGCCGCTCATGTTGACCTTGATCGGAATGTGGGTATTCTGACCGCCGTACATTTTCCGCCCGACCACACGTTTTGCATAGGAAACCGGGATCCGGCGCTCCGCATCGTTCATCAGAACGATGAACATAATCATCGCAACAAAAATCACAATGACTGCGGGAACCAGGAAGAAATACTTAGACTGGCCCGCCAGGCCCATCTGCCACCAGCTGTACAGGGTTCTCGCAGCAGCAGGTCCGCGGGAGATGATACCGGCGAAAAGGATCATCGAAATCCCGTTTCCAATTCCCTTTTCCGTAATCCGGTCGCCAAGCCAGACGACAACTGCCGTGCCGGCGGTAAAGACCGCGATAATGGTAATAGCCGCAAGCACACCGGAAAATCCAGTGGTATACTCCAGCACGCCGGAAGAACGGCGCATCATAAAGTACAGACCAACCGCTTGCATAATCGCAAGTCCGAATGTCACATACCGGGTAATCTTATTGAGGACCTTTCGGCCTTCTGCCCCTTCTTTTGCCAGCCGTTCCAGTGCGGGGATCGCAACGGTCAAAAGCTGAATAATAATCGAAGAGTTAATATACGGGGTAATGGACATCGCAAAAACGTTGGCCTGTTCCAAGCCGCCGCCGGTCATGATGTTGAGGTAGCTTAAAAAGTCAGCTCCCTCAATCATCTGGGAAAGGGTATCAGGGTTGATGAAAGGGGTGGGGATCGCAGATCCCAAACGGAAAATAAAGAGGATGAAGAGGGTATATAAAATCTTTTTGCGAAGATCTTCCTGTTTGAAAGCATTTCTCCAGATTTCAAACACCTTACATCACCTCGGCCTTTCCTCCCGCTGCCTCAATCTTTGCTTTCGCCGACTCGGAGAAAGCAGTGGCCTGAACGGTGAGCTTCTTGGTCAGTTCGCCATTGCCAAGAATCTTGATGCCGTCGAGCTGATCCTTTACAAGACCTGCTTCGGTCAGAGCAGCTGCATCCACAACTGCGCCATCCTCGAAGGTGTTCAGATCGGAAACGTTCACAATTGCATAGTTGGTTGCAAAGTGGTTGATGAACCCTCTCTTGGGAAGACGGCGGTACAAGGGCATCTGGCCGCCTTCAAAGCCGGGGCGTACACCGCCGCCGGAACGGGCATTCTGTCCTTTATGGCCTTTGCCGGCGGTTTTACCGTTGCCGGAACCATGGCCTCTGCCGACGCGGAAGCGCTCTTTGGTTGCGCCCTCTGCCGGTGCTAATTCGTGCAGTTTCATGATAGTCGCACCTCCTTGCTTACTTTTCGATTACCTCGACGAGGTGGGAAATTTTAAAGATTTTGCCTTTGGTTGCGGCGTTATCCGGCTGTTCGGTCACGTCGCCCACTTTTCTGAGGCCCAAGGACTCGGCAACGGCAATCTGATCTTTCTTCTTGCCTGCAAGACCTTTGACGAGCTTTACAGTAAGGGTTGCCATAAGTCTGCCTCCTTAACCGAGAATTTCTTCAACGGATTTGCCGCGGATTGCCGCAACTTCGCTGGCATTGCGCAGCGATTTCAGGCCGTTGATGGTCGCTCTCACTACGTTGCAGGGATTGTTGGAGCGGAGCGCTTTGGTACGAATGTCCTTGATGCCGGCAGTTTCAACAACCGCACGGACAGGGCCGCCAGCGATAACGCCAGTTCCTTCGGGAGCCGGCTTCAGCAAAACGCGGCCAGCGCCGAATTCGCCAATGACTTCGTGAGGAATGGTGGTGCCTTTCAGGGACACTTTAATCAGATTTTTCTTTGCATCTTCGATGCCTTTGCGGATCGCGTCCGGAACTTCACCGGATTTGCCCAGGCCGAAACCGATGATGCCGTTGCCGTCACCGACAACTACCAGGGCGGCGAATTTGAAAATACGGCCGCCTTTTACCGTTTTGGAAACACGGTTAATGGTCACAACTCTTTCCTGGAGCTCCAGGTTAGAACCATCTATTCTAGCCAAACGAATACCTCCCTCTTAGAACTTGAGGCCGCCTTCGCGGGCGCCTGCGGCCAGCTCTGCGACTCTTCCGTGGAAAATGTAGCCGCCGCGGTCAAATACAACCTCGGTGATGCCCTTCGCTGCGGCATTCTCGGCAATCATCTTGCCGACTGCGAACGCGCCTTCTTTGTTGCCGCCGTTTCCTTCAAAGCCCTTCACCAGAGAAGAAGCGCTTGCCAGGGTGACGCCGTTTACATCATCAATGATCTGCGCGTAAATATGCTTTGCGGAGCGGAACACACAAAGGCGGGGACGTTCCGGGGTTCCGGAGATCTTGTTGCGGACCCTGCCGTGTCTTTTTAAACGAGCCTTGTTGCTATCAGGCTTATTTATCATTTCTTTTCACTCCTTTGACTACTTACTTCTTACCAGTTTTACCTTCTTTACGCTGAATGACCTCATCAACGTACTTAATGCCTTTGCCTTTATAAGGTTCGGGCGGACGCTTCTCGCGGACATTCGCCGCAAACTGGCCAACCTGCTGCTTGTCGGGACCGGAAATCACGATCTTATTGGGAGCAGGCACATCAATCTGGATGCCGTCGATTTCGGGAACAATGACCTGATGCGAGTAGCCAAGGTTCATAACCAGGTTTTTGCCTTCTTTGGCAACACGGTAACCAACGCCGTTCACTTCCAGCTCTTTCTTAAAGCCTTCGGTAACACCGACAACCATGTTGCTGATCAGCGAACGGGTAAGTCCGTGCAGGGAGCGGTGAGCCTTGTCATCGCTGGGACGGGTTACCTCAATCACGTTGTTTTCGCAAACAACGGTCATATCCTTGTGGATATCATGTTCCAGGGTTCCTTTGGGACCTTTCACAGTAATGTGATGGCCGTCGACTTTTACGTCAACGCCGGAGGGAACCTGGATGGGTTTTCTGCCAATACGAGACATCGTTCAGTTCCTCCTTACCATACAAATGCCAGGATTTCGCCGCCAACGTTTTCACGGCGAGCCTTTTTATCGGTCATCACGCCTTTGGACGTGGACACGATTGCGATACCCAGGCCTTTCATAACCTTGGGCATATCTTCACAGTTGGAATAAATCCGCAGACCGGGTTTGGATACCCGACGCAGGCCGGTAATAACCGGAGCTTTATTTTCACCGTATTTCAAAGTCATACGGATAACGCCCTGCTTGCCGTCCTCAATAACAGTAAAGCCTTTGACAAAGCCTTCGTCGACGAGGATCTGAGCGATTGCTTTTTTCATGTTGGACGCGGGGATGTCCACCGTGTCGTGCTTTGCCGAATTCGCATTGCGGATACGGGTGAGCATATCTGCAATAGTATCGGTGATCTGCATACCGTCAACCTCCTTTACTTGGTATGAATTACCAGCTGGCCTTCTTCACGCCAGGAATTTCGCCCTTGTAGGCCAGCTCTCTGAAGCAGATACGGCAGAT
>CALWNQ010000031.1 GCA_944382875.1 uncultured Clostridia bacterium | reverse complement strand
CTTTGCAGGCAAAATGCAACGGTATCAAATTTCTCTCGGCTGATCACTCGGTTTTTCCGGACTTTCAGCTTGTAAAAGTCTGTGAATCCGCTGTCCAAAACTGCTGCTTCCAGCATTTCCCCCTCTTCTGAACCGCCGGACAGCCATTCATAAAAATGGCGTTCTCCGGGGATGTGCATATCGATTTTCACAACATCCTGCTCCTTTCTGTTTTCCCTGACTGCAAGCCAGATCGCCCACAGTGCGTACATTTCCAGCAGCCAGCCAACCGCCAGCCAGATTTTCCAAAACATCAGATTTCCTCCCCACACCGGCGGCAGCGCGCCGTGAAGATCAGTTCTGTTTCCCTGCACTCCACGGCTGCGCCGCAGAGAGGACAGGTCACGCAAAAATATTTCGGCTTTCCCAACTCGATCCAGCTGACCAACACCCGGTTCATCAGCCGCATTACCCTTTTCGGATTCATATGCCTTCCTCCTCTGTCAAATAATTTCGACCGAACAGCGCCATAAACTCCTCGCGGGTATGTTTTTGCTCAAACAGCTGCTGATACTTCCGTTTCAGCTTCAGATCTGTTTCGCGGCAATTATGTACGCCATTCGGACCCCGATGGCAGCTGGTACAGATATATGCCACCATTTTGTGTTTCTCCGCGATTTGCCGCCGGCCACGGCCGCCAAAGACATGATGCCGCTCAATCGCGGAGAAGCAGCCGCAAAGTTCACACCAGCCTGTCACACTTTCCCCTCCTTTTTCCTCTGTTCATCGATCAGCCTGCGCATTTCCTCGACAAACAGCTTTTTCATGTCCTCATAAAGCGGAATCTCTTTCGCTTCTGTCCCGTCCGGGAAATGGATCGGACGTTCCAATATGAATCCGTCAGACATGGCTGTCACCTCTTTTCTTTTGGTTGTCCACACCTCCGATCCGTGCTATAATCAGGATAGAAGGGAGGTGAATATTTTGAAAAAAGAAATTGAATTTATAATTGCAGATAGTGATTATGAAGATGATTGCGAATCGCTTGATGTTGATATTCCTACAAAATGTCCCTATTGTCATACCGGAATAATTCCGGTTGTTTTAGGATCATATTGCAGTGGCAAAGAGAATAACCGTCATCTTATTATTTCTCTTTTTTGTCCGGTTTGTGAAAATCTTTTTACTGCAATTTATGATTCCAGTTTATTACCTGACAATTATCAACTGTATCCTATGGAACTAAATCCAACCAGCATTGACAAAGCGATTGAAACGTTATCTCCGTACTTTTGCAAAATTTATGCTGAATCTGAAAAAGCAGAAGAACAAGGCTTATACCAGATTGCTGGTTTAGGGTATCGCAAAGCTATTGAATTTTTAGTTAAGGATTATGTTATTGCAAAAAATTCAGATCTTGAATCAACTATTAAATCAGAGTCATTGTCTCAAAGTATTAAGCGGATCGAAGATAATAGAATTAAAGTTTTAGCGGAACGCTCTACTTGGATTGGCAATGATGAAGCACATTATGTAAAAAAACATGAAACACTGGACGTTTCCCACATGAAGCGTTTTATTCATGCTTTACTGCGTTTCATTGAAGCTGAATTTGCTTTAGAAGAAGCTATGGCTATCGAGTACAAAAAATAGAAGTTAATCGCTATAATGTAGCAATTAGTTTTCCGTCCAGTGTCCAATATTGAACAACAATACGAACGGGATCATTTTCTGAACCATTACCCATTAAGGATTTGGTTTCAATTACCTGTATTACTTTTGCACTGTCTGTCCCTCTTGGCTTGACAGTGCCTTTCTCTTTTTCTTCCACTTTCCTCACCTCCTTGATTCAGCATGTAAGCCAGCTTAATTTTCTTTTGCTTTCTGTCCCGAAAGCTGACCCGCAAAAACCACCGCGCCGGATTGGCTTTTATTCGTCCACTGAAGATTAAGCATATCGATTGAAATTGCTGTTTCAACCAGATTTTTTACCGTTTCAACTGTTCCAGCAGTTGGAAAGATTTCTTTTTGCAAAAGACTTAATGCTTTCTGCAGACACTCGTTTCCGACTTCTTCCCAGAGGTTAACTTCTTCCATTACCCTCACTTCCCTCCTTTCTGTTTGGCAAAACAATCTCTTTGTCTTTCCAATCTGAATGTTGAATCAGCTTTAAAATGTATTTCGATAATAATATCAGTTCTTTAGCCGATCCTTTTTCCGACAACCTTTTGTGCGCTTCCAGAAGGTTGTCGGTTATTTTTTGTATAATCCACCACGGTAATGATACTTTCATCACCCTCACCCCCTTTCGGTTGTCCACACCTCCGATCCGTGCTATAATCAGGATAGAAGGGAGGTGTATTTATGCTCAAAAAGCAATATAAAATTTTGAAGTTCTTGAAAAAGAAACACTCATATGATGAAATCGCATGTTTTTTGGGATACAAAAATTTTATTGAATTGTCAAATAGTCCTGACTGGGACTTGTTTGATTTGACTCTTTCAAATTGTTGTGTAAATGATAATTGGACTGATGGAATCACTGGAAAATCTCTTGTTTCAATCAATGTTCATGGTCTGAATGAATTGGAAAGACATATGACCGAACAGCGTCGATGGAGAATCCCGGTTGTTATTTCCATCATTGCCCTTATCTTGTCAGCAGCGGCAATAGGTTTACAATTAGCGCAACTACTCCAACTATTCCCGACAAAATAGCTAACACCAGTGGAACATGTGGATATCGTTCATACGGCGGTATCCATTCTTCGTTTTTTCTCCTTTTCACCGCCCTCACCTCCCTTCTTCCAGCCGGAAATCACTGCTTCAGCGCATCCAGATCGTGGATAGCCCGGATATAGCCCACAACATACATCATCTGTTCATCCGGAAGTGCTTTCAAACTCTCATACACTTCTTTCAGATCTGCCGCGTCCTTCGGATCAAACGGATACCGCTTTTCTTTGGTTTCTGCTTTTACCATAGAGCTTTCCCTCCTTTTTCTTCTGTAACTCTTGGCAATATAATAATAACCCATAAGAATATAAAAGTCAATACCTTTTTTGAAAAAAGTATTGCCAAGCGTTATTTTGTATGCTATAATACAAAACATAGGGGGTGATTTTACGAAAAACCGAATTAGAGAGTTAAGAAAAACTCTTAATTTAAATCAAACTGAATTTGGCGAACGTATTGGTGTGAAACAAACAACTATCGCTGGATATGAAACTGGAGCCAAAAACCCAATGGACGCAGTAGTCAATTCTATATGTCGCGAGTTTAATGTAAATGAATCATGGCTGCGCACTGGTGAAGGAGAAATGTTTGCGGCTGTTGACCCAGACGAAGAATTCGCCAAAATGATGGTCGAAATCCAGGTTTCTAACGACGAGTTTATTATTTCGGCGCTCAAAGCCTACTGGGAACTGCCGGAGGAACACAAAGAAATCGTCCGGAACCTGATCCGCAAAATTGCCGGAAAATAAAAAGAAGCGGCCCGAAAGCCGCTTCTGAATATTCGGTTTAACATTCGTCTTGATGTTCCAACATCTGCTTGACATAGTGATAAATCTTTTTGAGTGCGCGGGGATTGGTAATGCTGGAGAGCAATTCTATAATTTGTCGCTTGAATTCTTCACTGTCCATAAACTATCCTCCTTGCTCTGATTTTGTTTAATCACATTATAGAACATCTGTTCGAACCTGTCAAGCATTTTTGGAATGTTTTTTCATACCGCCGGAGGACGGAATATATATAAGGTTGTGTTTTTATGAAACTGAGTAAAGGTACTCCTAAAGATGAAAAATGTCCACAGTGCGGCAAAATGTATGATGGCATTTTTTGCAACTCGTGCAACTATACTCCTTACCCCAAAGATTTTGGACAAGAAGATTATGATGATGATTACGATGACTACGAAGAAACATATTATGGACTTCCTTTTCCACGAAACATTGTTACAGTTCCATGTTATGTATCAGCTACTATATTAGCTGTATTATTAGTTCTTTCATTTTCAATTAATTCTGGCATTTCATTTTTGATGACCGGTATCATATGTGTTTTAATCGCAATCGGTAAAGGCGTGAATATCATCTATATGGCTTTGGAATCTATTAACGATAGAATTCGTCACATTGATAAATCTATAAAGACAAAGTCCACTAATACAAAACCGAAAATTACCAAATCTTCTATTGATGATCGAAAAGTTGGATATATGACTTTTCGGGTTGCTGGTGTGACCTATGATAATGATGATGGCAGCAGCAGACAGGAAATAATTTCTCAAATTAAGAAAGACAAGGAATATAATTCTACGGAAAACAAATTGGATTTTAAAGAATACTCCTATGAAGGGAAGCCTGCTCTCGCTGTTTTTATTGACGGAAAGCAAGTCGGTAATGTTCCTGCAAATAGAGTGGATTTTTTACTGGAAGAAATTGAAAAAGATCATTTGGTATCTGCCGAACTGGAATTTTTAGGCGGCGGAGATTTAAGTTATGGAATCAAAATTACTCTCGGAATAATTAAGGAATAAAAAATTCCCGCCCCGGTGTTGGCGCACCGAAGCGGGATCAGGGGCAGATTTTCCATTGGAGATCGGATTTTCTGCCCTTCTATTATAGCACACAATAGGAGGAAACGCAATGCAAAAGGCGGTTATTTATGCCCGCTTTTCCAGCGACATGCAGCGGGAAGAATCCATTGACGCACAGGTCCGCGCCTGCAAGTATTATGCCCAGAAGCAGGAGCTGAATGTCGTGAAGATTTATTCCGATTCTGCGAAATCCGGCCGCAGCACAAAAAAGCGGGACGGCTTCCTGCAGATGATCACGGACGCGGAATCCGGTCAATTTGATGTGGTCCTTGTCCATAAGCTGAACCGGTTTTCCCGAGACGGCGCCGACACGATCAACTACCGGAACCGGCTGACGGCGGCCGGCGTGGAACTTGTAAGCATTACTGAGAGGTTGGACAACACCCCGGAAGGAAAATTCATGCTGTACATTATCACCGGCATGAACGAATTTTACTCCGCAAACCTCGCTACCGAAGTCATGAAGGGCCTGAAAGAAAATGCCTACCAATGCCGGCACACCGGAGGGATTCCCCCGCTGGGATACGATGTCGGCCCCGATCAGAAGCTTATTATAAACGAGCAGGAAGCAAAGGCCGTGCGAATGATCTTTTCGCTTTACGAGCAGGGAAACGGATACAGCTATATCATTGATAAGCTGAACGGCCAGGGATTCCGCACTAAACGCGGCCAGCCTTTTGGAAAAAACAGTCTGCATGACATTTTGAAAAATGAGAAGTATACCGGTGTCTATGTTTTCGGGCGCTCTTCTCCGGCGGATAGCCGCGGGAAATTCAACCGGCACCAATATCAGGACGATTATATCCGGGTGGATAATGGCTGCCCGCTCATTATTGAAAAAGATCAGTTTGAAAGGGTGCAGAAAATGATGGAGCAGAACCAACATCAAAGCGGCCGGTACAAAGCCAAAGTCGTATATATTCTATCCGGAAAAGTTTTCTGTGGATGCTGCGGCTCCCGGATGGTAGGTGAAAATCGTCGGTCGAACGGTACAGATTATTATTACTATGTCTGCAACAAGGCAAAACGGCAGCATACCTGTAATAAAAAGGTCATCCGCAAAGAGAAGCTGGAAGAATTTGTAATCCAGCAGCTGAACCACATTGCTTTTTCTGATGCTTTTAAAGAGAGCCTGATTGATGCGGTGTTAAAATCCTATGAAAACGGCTCTCTGGAATCGGAACGAGAACGGCTTTTAGATGAAATCCGCCAGACGGATCAGGAGATCAAAAACCTTGTGAATGCTGTTATGAAAGGTCTGGACTGTGAAGAAATTCAGCAAGCCATGGCCGAGAGAAAAGCGCACAAGGAATCTCTGCAGAAAGAACTGGTTGCTTTGACCGGAGCACCCGGCGCGCGGATGAACCGGGAGGAGCTTGCAGCGTATTTCAATCAGTTTTTGAATATCGCCAATATGTCTCCCGAAGGACAACGATCAGTCATTCAAAAATATGTTGACAGAATCATTGTGCGGGATAATCCGGACGGCGGCGATCCGCTCATTGACATCTGCTTAAATCCAAACCAGGAACCTCTTTCAGAAGCTTTAGAGAATTGTGGTTTTGGCGGGGAAAGCTCCTTCTCCGCCAGATAAAACACAACATGATAGAGCTTTGCTCTCGTGTTGTGTTTTTTATTTTATTTTCAAATAAAAATATGTCATGATATTACAACCGGTTGGGACGAATAATTATATAAGGACGATTGAAAATTTTAAGAAAATGTCATATAATAAATAATAATCAGATTTTATCGAGAAAAGAAGGTTCGTTCATGAGACTCTGCATTGCTGTTGCTCCATGCGAAGTTTGAGGACACCGCATGGAGGATTTTCTATTGTCCTCGGACTTTGCATTTTGAAGGAAAATCCATCAAAAGGAGCAAAGTCATATGTTCTACAATAAAATTCAACCTTTAAAATCTTATCTTCTGCTTTGGAGTACTCAAACATTCTCAGCGCTCGGAAGCGGAATGACAAGCTATGCGCTGGTTTTATGGCTGTACCTGCGCAGCGGCTCAGCACTGCAAACGGCGCTTCTTTCCATCTGTTCTTATGCGCCCTATGTCCTAATGAGCATCTTTGCCGGTGCATTCAGCGACCGTTGGGATAAGAAACGCACCATGCTGGTCTGTGACCTCTTGGCTGCACTCAGTACCATAGCTGTTTTATGTCTGGTTCGAGCAGATATGCTGGAAACCTGGCACCTCTACCTGCTCAACGCACTGAATGGGCTGATGAATACCGTTCAGCAGCCTGCGTGTGAAGTTGCCGCTACCCTCTTAATTCCCAAAGAGTACTATCAGAAAACTAGCGGTCTTCGTTCCTTTTCCAGCTCGCTTAACTCCATCCTTACACCGGTCCTGGCAACCGCCCTTTTCTCGTTTGCGGGAATGGATGCAGTCATCGCGGCGGACCTTTTCACTTTTGCCGTAGCTTTTCTGACTCTCTGGCTGTTTATCCCGGTACCCAAAACACAAACAGGCTCAGCTTCAGAGGAAAGTGTTCTTCGCTCCGCAATACAGGGGCTACATTGGTTGAAGCAACATTTGCTGATACTTCAGCTTATCCTCTTTCTCGCCTGTATCAACCTAATCGCATCGATTTATGACGCCGCACTTCCGGCAATGCTGCTTTCCAAAAACAACGGCGGACAAACAGTTCTTGGAATGGTCAATGCCTGTGTCGGTCTTGCGACACTGATGGGAAGTATTGCAGCTGCCTTGCTGCCTGCTCCGAAAAACCGTGTACGCACAATCTGTATCACTCTGCTGTTTTCGATGAGCACTGAAAATTTTATCCTTGCGTTTGCAGAATTACCGTTGTTATGGTGTATTGCAGCATTTCTCGGCTGGATCTGCATTCCGGTAATGAATGCCAACATGGATGTCATTTTCCGCAGCACCATACCGGCGGATATGCAGGGACGGGTGTATTCCTGTCGGAACGCACTGCAATTTTTTACCATACCGGTCGGATTCCTGCTGGGCGGAGTGCTGGTGGACCGGGTGTTTGAGCCCTTGATGGCAAAGCAGCCATCAGAAAGCCTTCTTCACGTGCTGTTTGGTGAAGGAAAAGGCTCCGGCGCTGCGTTTCTCTTTTTTGAAATCGGTATCGCCGGCATTGCAATATGCCTGCTGTTTTGTTGGATTCTGAGAAAACAGGAATGGCATGATCCTTGTTAAATTGTTCCAAGAAAGGAGGGTTCAGGATGCCGCGAATCATTAAAAAATGCACCAATTTATTTAGCCGGAGCAAAGCGCTTCTGCGATTTGAATTGGTTTATAAACTGATCGGAGTCGGAATCCTGATTCCCACCTTTCTGTCAATGCTAAATTTATCGGTTCATCTGGCGGGGCTCACCTATCTCACCAATGATAATTATATGCAGTTTCTGCTGAATCCCGCCGGATTGCTGGTAATTCTCTGCATTCCGGCTGTTTATGCGTTTTATACGATGGTGGAACTTTCTTCCCTCACGTTATATTTTTACGCTGCGGCACAAGGCCGTCGGATGACCGCAAAGCAGATGTTTACTGCGGGAATTCGGACATCTGTGAGATTATTGCATCCGCGAAATCTGCTGATGGTTCCCTATCTTTTGCTAATTGTACCACTTACTACACTGCCTGTTTTGTTTGCATATATCGGCACAATCCAGATCCCGGCATTTATCTCTAATTTTATAATAAAACGACATTGGCTAATCATATTGTTGCTAATTTTGATCGCATTAATGGCCATACTCTCGTTCTTCTTCATTTTCAGTATTTTTTATTTCAGTGCAGAAGGCAAACCTTTTTTTACGGCCTGCCGTCTAAGTTTCCAGCTGCAAAAAGGAAAGCGATTAAAAACTGCTGGACGCCTACTTCTTTGGCAGCTCGGCCTAACAGGAGGATTTTTATTCTGCTACCTGCTGTTTATAGGCGCAGCTCTACTTCTTTCGAAAATTTTTATTCCTGGTACCGCTGCCATGCGAGTATTTTTAACAATATTTGAGTGGTTCAATTTAGGTGTTCTTCTTCTGTCGCTCTGCGTTGCCCTTCCACTCCATAGCATCATCGTTTCCAGGATGTTTCATCATTTAAAAAAGGTATCCAAAGAAAAGATTGTACCAATCCGGAATCTGGATCTTCCCCGGGGAAAATCTCTGCATCCCGGTATCAAATGGGGAACGGTCGCTGTTTTATCCGTCTTGTTTGTCCTAAACATTGGGTATATCCGCCCTTCTGTTTCTCGCGGCACCTTCTGGTCCTTCGAAAGCATGGTGCGGCCATTCGTTACGGCGCATCGCGGCGCTTCCCTTTTGGCGCCGGAAAATACTATGGCTGCTTTTGCAGCAGCAGTCGAAACCGGTGCTGATATGATCGAGTTGGATGTACAACAGCTTTCAGACGGCACACTGATCATCCTGCATGACAGCAATTTTCGCCGCACAACCGGTATCAATCTGAATACCTGGGAAGCCACCAAATCAGATCTGGAAAACATGGACGCCGGAAGCTGGTTTGACGAAAAATTTTCCTATGAACCGATTCCCACATTGGAAGATGTTCTGATATTTGCGCACGAAAATAGGATCCGACTGAATATTGAACTGAAATCAACCGGCAACGAGCCCAATTTGGAAGAGGCAGTGGCAGCATTAATCGACGATTATAATTTTCAGGACCTTTGTGTCATCACCTCATTGCAATATAGTGTTCTCAGCCGAATTAAAGAAATCAATCCCAATCTAACTACCGGATATATCCTTTCGGTCGCATATGGTCCGTTTTATGATTTGGAAAATGCCGACCTGTTCAGTGTCCGCGCTGATTTTATTACCGAAAACATGGTAGCTTCCATACACAACCACGGAAAGCGGATCTTTGCCTGGACTGTCAACAGTGAGGCCGAAATGGAACGAATGGACTCCCTTCGTGTAGACAGCATCATTACCGATACTCCTATTTTAGCCCGCAGCATCGTAGATGCTCCCATTCTGAATGACCGTCTGTTGGATGCATTTGAGCAATTTTTTACCGGAGAAAGCTTTCTCCAAAGCGCCAAACGTTTTTGGAAAGTTGCTTTCCGGCCGTAAAAAATCCTCCTCAAGATTGAGGAGGATTTTTTTATTTTTGTATAAACCGATTGGTGCGGTTTTTTAACAGCTGCTGCTTGAGCGCTTTGCCCACCAGCAGTCCACCAACAGCCGTAATGATGATCTCCGGGACCATATAAAGGCCATTGTAAATCAGCGAATAAACCAGATACAGAATCTGTCCATGCAGATTTTCAAGGAACCAGCCACCCCAGCTGACCGCTTCGCCAAAGAACCACTCCGCGTAGCTGCCAAACAGCAGAAATCCCGAAAGGACATGGAAAATATACCGTCCCACAAGGCCGAAAACAGCACCAAGCATCAGTGCAGACGGCACCGTTTTGGTAAACTTGGGCGCAAATCCTGCCAAACCAATCGCGGCAAACGCCAGAATATAGTCGAGCAGTAAAACCCAGATAAATACCTGAAGCCCGCCGTTATCCTCAATCATGGCAGCAAGTCCACCGGCACGTCCACCCGAAATCATCATAGTAATCAGACCATGCACCACACCGGAAAGAGAACCCCACGCTACCCCATATTTATACGCGATGATGACAAGCGGCAACATGGAACAGGCAGTAATGGAACCCCCGTAAAGCCAAGTTGCGTCAAACTTTAAGAATGTGTCCAGCAGGATGCCAATTGCCAGCAGAATCCCGCTTTCGGTCAGGCGAAGGACCATTTTGTTTTGATTGGTTTGCATGTTTGAAACCTTCCTTTCACTTAAATTCAGGTTTCCTCTCTCCTTTGTTCCCCGCAGACAAAAAGCCGCAGGGAATCCCCGCGGCTTACTTTGATAATTACAATCAAATCTTCCTACGGTGGGATTACCCACTCAGGTTCGAGGGTTGAAGACATCGCTTCTCTCAGCCGGCACAGACTGCCAGCACCCCTGATTCGACATTATTTTAACACAAAATTCACAAACTGTCAAGTATTGCTTACCATGATGTTACTTGTTCTTGAAATCCAAATGCTGCTCACAGATACCCAAAAGCGGACAGACTGTGCACTGAGGCGACTGCGCTTTGCAGAACTCGCGCCCGAAATGAACCAGCCGATGACAGAAGTCGCTGCTTTTTTCGGGTGGAAGCAGTTCACGCAGTGCCATTTCCACCTTATACGGGTCTTTCACCGAAACCAGTCCCAGTCGGCCGCAGATCCGAATGCAGTGGGTATCGGTCACAACGGCCGGTTTATGGAAAACATCCCCCATAATTAGGTTGGCGGTTTTGCGTCCAATCCCCGGCAATTTGGTCAGCTCCTCAATGCTGTCCGGCAATTCCCCGCCATATTCGGTCAGCAGCATCTGCGCCATCGCGATCAAATCACGCGCTTTGGTGTGAAACAAGCCGCAGGGTTTGATAATCTCTTCAATATCCGCCAAATTTGCTTCCGCAATCGACTGAAGTGTGGGATATTTCCGGAAAAGCACCTCGGTTACGATATTTACGCGGGCATCCGTACACTGCGCCGAAAGCCGGGTGGACATCAAAAGCTCATACGGCTTTTCATAAACAAGCGAACAAACTGCATCGGGATACACCTTTTCCAGTTCCGCCACAGCAGCCAACGCAAGTTCTTTTTTCTCCATCAGGCTATCTCTCCTTCTTTCACTAAATTCCGCGTTACATTCTTAATCCATTTAGGGTTGCGCAGCCGCCAGAACACCGCCAGCGCTTTCATCGGCTCATCAAATTTGGTGCTGGCATAGACCAACAGCGAAGGCGCATGGAAGACAAACGCTGTAATCAGACCGCATGGGACGGCTACCAGCCAGAGTGCCAAAAGGTCGATCATCAAAGCGCGCTTGGTATCTCCGCCGCCGCGAAGAACTCCCACAATCCCGATTGCGGTAATCCCCACAAAGAAGGTAATCCCCGCCTGCACCATCACCATTTGCTCTGCCAGCATCTTGGTGGAATCCGGTACATTGTAAAAGCCTACCGCTAGTTTCCGGATGAGCAGGATGAAGCCCGCAGACAATGCGCCCAGTCCGATCGCTGAATATTTCAGCCAGCAGGAACGCCGGTGCGCTTTCTCCACATCTCCTTCTCCAACTGCGTTGCCCACCATAATGGAAGCTGCATTTGCAATACCAAAGATAAACACGGTGGAGAACTGCTGCACAACCGAAGCAATCTGGCTGGCAGAAACCACAGCCTCGCCCAGCCGTCCCAAAATCATCGACTGGACCGAAACGCCGACCGACCACAACAGCTCATTAAACACAACCGGAAGCCCATGCCGCCAGTAATCATGCGTTAAAAGTTTATCATATTTTAGTAGGTCACGCGGACGGAATTGCAGGCGCTTGTCGATAAAGAAGGCATAAACAACGACTATCAGAAACTCTACCACACGCGCAATTACAGTTGCAATCGCCGCACCACGAATACCGAGCGCAGGGAAACCCAGTTTTCCGAAAATCAAAACCCAGTTTAAAAAGGTATTGACACAGAGCGATGTCACATAAACGACTACCGAAATCCGGATCAAAGAAACGCTGCGGATTGTTGCCAAAAATGTTGCAGTAATCCCATAAAAGACATAACTGAATACCATAATCCGAAGATACTTGATTCCTTCCGCAATAACCGCTTCTTCGGGAGTATAGATCCGCATCACCTGTTCCGGAAAGAGCAGGATCAACACCGACAGCAACAAGGAAAAAGCAAACGCTACTTTAATCACCAAGGAAGTTATAATCCGGATCGGTTCGATTTCCCCTTTGCCCCAGTACTGGGCATTCAACACACTGGCCCCGCTTGCCAGTCCAAAAGTTAAAATGGTAAAGACAAAAAAAGGCTGATTCGCCAGCGACGCAGCGGTAAGCTGTGTTTGGCCGACCGCGCCGAGCATAATGGTATCCATCATCTGAATGGCCAATGTGACCAGGTTCTGCGCCGCAATAGGAAGCGCTATCATCAGGAGCAGACGAAAAAACTCTTTATCCTTTTTGAGGTGTTTCATAACAATATTCTCCTGTTAACGATGAAATAAGCTCCCGCCATGACAGTCAATTCCAACAACCAGCGGAAAATCCTCAAATTCCAACTTCTTGACCGATTCGCAACCCAAATCCTCATAGGCAATGACTTCACAAGACCGAATACAACGGCATGCAAGCGCTCCGGCACCACCGATCGCGCAAAGATAGACCGCCTTATTGCGGATAATTGCTTCCACAACCTTTTCCGACCGGCCGCCTTTTCCAATCATACAGCAAAGTCCGCGGTCAAGGAGTTCCGGCGCATAAGGATCCATCCGACCCGATGTTGTCGGACCACAGGAACCAATCGCCATTCCCTCTTTGGCGGCAGTCGGCCCCGCGTAATAAATTGCTGCCCCTTTCATTTCAAAAGGGAGCGGCTTTCCTTCCCGGATTGCCTCAAAAAATCGTTTGTGTGCCGCATCCCTGGCCGTATACACCGTTCCGCTGAGCAAAACACGGTCACCGGCTTTTAATTCCGGCGCCATTTTCGCCAAGTCTTCCGTCCGAATCCGATATTCTTTCATTTTGCACCGTCCTGTTTCCGGAACAGAAACCCATACGGGTTCTTTTCCCGATTTTCTTCCGCACCCGCCTGCTCTTTGAATCCCGCCAGCATCGAAGCGGCTTCTTTTTCCAAATTTTCAAACCGGATGTTCACTGCTTCGGTTTCTTTTCGCACCTTTTCCCGAAACTCTGCCATTTTTTGCGCAAATTGCTCGGCATAGCTGTTTATTTTGCGGGTGCGCTCCAAAATTTCCTGATCTGTCTGGTCGGATTTTTGCTGCGCGCGCATCAAAATCTGATCGGCGGTCTTTTTGGCTTCTACCATCAAGTCCCCAATCTCCAGGCTGGGATTTTTTTCGGCGGAATGATCGGAAAGCTCCTCCATCTGCTTTTTCAGCGAGCGGTTGTTTTCTTCCAAAATTCCCCGTTTGACTGAAAGCTCAGAATTCAGCGCCTTTAACGACTGCATCTCCTTTTTCTGCCGGTCCAGCTCTTCCTTGGTTTGCTGCACCTCAGCCTGCGCTTCGGCAAGTGCTGTTTTACAAGCGGTGAGCTCTTCTTCCAACCGTTTTTTATCAGCTTCCAGCGTATCTGCCCGCTCTGTTTGAGCCGAAAGCTCCCGGCGCGCGGTGTCCCGTTCCTGTTGCACCGTTTCCAACTCCTCGGTATTCTTGGCGTTCATTTCCTCAAAACAGCGCAGAACATCTTCGCGGTTAAAACCGCCGAATACTGCCTTTTTGAATTTATCTCCGTATTCCATCTTGATAACCCTCACTTTTGGTATAACTGTCCCGACGGAATTGTTCCGTCTCCGAGGTTATTATACCATGTTCGACACCTTCTGGCAAGAAGATTCGCCTAAAACCCTCCGTTTTCCTCCCGGGAAGGCAAAACCCCCATATACCGGCGATAGGTGCGGGCAAAGTAGGAAAGATTGCGAAACCCGCTGCGTTCCGCGCTCTCACTCACATTATATTTCCCGCTTGCCAAAAGCCGGCGCGCGTGGCTGCACCGAATCAAATTGAGATAATCCACCACCGTTCGGCCGGTTACCTCCCGGAATCCGCGGCAGAAATAGTACTTACTAAACCCGGCAGCCGCACTGATGCTCTCCACAGTCAGTTCCTCCGCAAAATGATTCTGTATGTAGCGCAGCGCCGTTTTTACCATCGCAAGCCGCCGGTCCTGCGCTGTTTCTTCCGGAGAACGCTCTTCCGCATAATGCCGGCACAGGCAGGCAAACAGTGTTAAAATATTCGCCTTGGCCACCGTCTGATAGAACGGTTCTCTTGTCATCAGTTCATGAACCAAAAGGTCAAAGCTTTCGCGCATTCGGTTGTCGCGAACACGGAGCGCCAGCCGCATCCCGCCGACCGGCAATCCTTGCCGTTCCAAAAAATCCCGTTCCACGATCAGGCAGTAATACCCACATCCCGCGCCAACCGGCTTCACTTCGTGCAGATGGGTGCAGTTGATTACCGCAATATCCCCCGGATGGAAAATTTCTTTTCGTGCATCGGAAACAACCTCCGCCTCTCCTTCTGTAAAATACAAAAGCTCCGGACTATCCTGCCAATGCATCATAAAGTCGCTGGGATCCCGGAGCTTATCGTAATGAAAAATCACCGGCAGCTCCGAATCCGGAAAGGTCACCGTTTCATAAGATGTTTCTTTACAAAAAGCCATATTTCCTCCAAAAAGCAAGATTGTGTTAAATTGGGGCAATTTCATGCCTTTACATTTTTCTTTCCTATTATATAATAAGGATAGAAGCACGTCAACTAAAAACCCCGGAAAAGGAGTGTGTTTTATGTATAATTTTTCAATCGGTGTCATGATGGAAGGCTTCCACCTCGATCCGGTTTCGGCGCTGAAAAAAGCGGCTGAAATCGGCGCACAGGGTGTACAGATCAGTGCCAATTACGGCCCGCTCTGTCCCGACGAGCTGGTTGGCCAGAAACGCAAAGATTTTTTAAAGCTTGTCAAAGATAACGGGCTGATGATCTCCGCGCTGTGCGGCGATCTGGGACACGGCTTTGGCGATCCGGACAAGAACCCCTATCTGATCGAGCGCTCCAAACGGATTCTCGACATGGCAAAGGAGCTGGAAACCGATATCGTCACCACCCACATCGGAGTCGTTCCCGCCGATCCCTCCCATGAACGTTACAAAATCATGCAGGACGCCTGCTTCCAACTGGCACAGTATGCCGACGCGCTGGATGCGCATTTTGCCATTGAAACCGGTCCGGAAACCTCCGAGGTGCTCAAAGGCTTCCTTGACGGTCTCCATTCCACCGGTGTTGCGGTCAATCTCGACCCTGCAAACCTTGTGATGGTAACCGGCGATGACCCGGTACAGGCGGTCTACAATCTGAAAGATTACATCGTCCACACCCACGCAAAAGACGGCAAACGCAATTACTACCGGGATCCCGAAGCGGTTTACGGACTGGTGGAAGAAGAGATGCTGGCAAGCCCCTCGTTCATCGAACTGCCGCTGGGCGAAGGCAACGTCCCGTTCCCGGCTTATCTGAAAGCTCTGGATGATATCGGATTCCACGGCTTCTTAACCATTGAACGTGAAGTCGGCGAGGATCCCACAGGCGATATCAGCAAAGCTGTAGGATTTTTACAGAACCTGATCCGCTGAACCGGATCTTTTGAAAGAAGAGGAATCAAAATGGAAAAGAAAATCAAAGTAGCAATCATCGGTACCGGTAATATCTCCGAAAGCCATATCAACGCTTATCTCAAAAACCCGAATGTCGAGCTGTACGCTTTCTGTGATATCCGAGAAGAACGCCTGAATGAAATGGGCAAACGCTATGGCGTTACCCGCCTGTACACCGACAAGGATGTCATGCTCAAAGAACTTCCTGAAATCGACGCGGTCAGCGTCTGCACCTGGAACTCCGCCCATGCCCCCTGTACCATCGCCGCCCTGAAAGCCGGCAAGAACGTCCTCTGTGAAAAGCCGATGGCAACCTCCGCTGCGGAAGCGAGAGAAATGCTTGCCGCCGCTAAAGAGAGCGGCAAGCTCCTGATGATCGGTTTTGTCCGCCGCTACGGCAACGACTGCACCATCCTCAAGGATTTTGTGGATAACGGTTACTTTGGCGACATCTACTACACCAAAGCCACCTATCTTCGCCGCAACGGTTCTCCCGGCGGCTGGTTCGGCAACAAGGAATTTTCCGCCGGCGGTCCTCTGATCGACCTTGGCGTGCATGTCACCGACCTCACCCGCTACATCATCGGCAATCCCAAACCTGTTTCGGTATACGGCGCAACCTTCCACAAACTGGGCGACCGCCGCGAACTCAAAGATAAAAAGGGGTATACCGCTTCTTCGGCAAAAGGCGATGAAATCTTCAACGTAGAA
>CALWNQ010000030.1 GCA_944382875.1 uncultured Clostridia bacterium | reverse complement strand
TACATAGAGGAAGAACCCCTGTTGCCGGTGGTGTCGTATATGCCGCCAATGTGTGATTTAGATTACTATAGCATTGGGTAAAGCGTAATCACAATCAAAAAGATCATCAGCAGGTTGTTAAAAAAATGGAACACCTTTTCCTGTCTGGTTAAAATCATACCGATCCCTCCTTTACCACAAGCTGGTTTCGCTGATACGCCGGCTGATCGCGTTCGCCGTAACGATCAGGATAAAGTTAATAACCGAGTTAAAAAGGCCCACTGCCGTGCTGTAGCTGTAGTTCATATCCTGAATACCCTTGCGATAAACATAGGCGGAAATAACATCCGCCGTTTCATAGGTCAGCGGCGAGTAAAGCAGGAACACCTTTTCCCAACCGACACTCATAATCCCACCGATCTGCAGGATCAGCATAATGATAATTGTAGGCATAATACCTGGGATGATAATGTGCCAGATCTGCCGAAATTTGCTGCATCCGTCAATGATAGCCGCCTCATAGAGCTGTACATCGATGGTGGAAATCGCCGCCAGAAAAAGGATAGAACTGAACCCCAGTTCCTGCCAGATGCCGGACGCGATATAGATAGTACGGAATGCGCCGGCATCGTTAATCAAAGCCAGCTCCGAACCGGTAATAGCGGAATATATTTTATTGATAAACCCATTTGTACCGGTAAACTGGATAATTAAGCCGCAGATGATAACCAGCGAAACAAAGTGCGGCAGATAGGTGATGGTCTGGATACTGCGCTTAAACCGTTCACTGCGCACCTCATTCAAAAGAATGGCAAATAGAATTGGCGCCGGAAAGGCAAAGATCAGAGAATAAAAACTGATGAGCAATGTATTCCGGATAAGTTTCCAGAAATCATAAGCGTGGAAAAATTCTTCAAAGTATTCCATCCCCACCCAAGGGCTATCCAGAATACCAAGCACCGGTTTAAACTCCTTAAACGCAATAGTGGCGCCGTACATCGGCCAGTAGCAGAAAATCAGATAATACAGGACGATGGGTATCAGCATGATGTAAAAAGCTCGATTTTTATGCAGATCCCGCAGTAGTCGGCTGCGGGCTTTATCTTTCTGTTTCATATCCATTCCCCTTTGAAAAAAACGGGCGGCAGGCTATATGCCCGCCGCCGGGATGGCCTGTGTTAGTCAGCGTGCGTTGAACCGATCAAGAGCGGCCTGTTTTACCGCAACGAGATCGTCGATATGCATGGATTTCACCTGTTCGACATAAGCGTCAAAATTGTCCAGCGATTCAATACCAACCATAAATTTCATCTTCATCTCTTTGACAAAAGTGTCAATATCGGTCTGGTATTTGGCAACCAGCTCATTTTCCTCCGCGGTATAGGTCAAACCGTTGGGCAAGTTGCCATCGTAGGTAGCCTGGTTCCAGATGGAGAAAGCCTCCTGCTGGGTAGGATAGCTGTAATAGAATGGAACCGTACTGTTGTCATCGATCACTTCACGCCACTGGAGTGTGGAGTGCTGGCGGCGCATATCCAGTTCGGAGTCGTTGGGGTACCAAATCGGATCAACCGAGAACTCTCCGGTTGTACCGCGGTTATAAGTAACACCTTCGGTACCGGCCATAATATAGTTGACTTCGGGGTTATACAGGCTGTCAAGCAAAACGACACATGCTTCAGGATTGGAAGCTTTGGTGGTGATGACCGGATCTCCGGAAACTCCATAATAAGCGTCACGGAAGCGGCTAAGCGGATCTCCTTCATTGAGGACCGGGAACTGCACCGGCACCAAATCCTTTTCAGGGTTGGACGCTACAACAGGCGGATAGTAAATCTGGACGTAATTTGCCAAATGCTCCGAAAGCGCGCCAATCTTATCCGAAGCGAGCATCGGATAGATATTATCGGTGTTGGTCTGGTTTGCAAAGTCGGGATTGATTAAGCCCTCCGAATACCATTTGTTCATTTCGGTCAAATAATCCTTATAAGCGTCGGTAATGGGGCTGTAGACAACCTTTCCGTCCTCGGTCACCATATAGGTGTGGTTAACACCGTATGCACTGACAAAGGTATTGGAACTTTCCGTTACATCCCAACCTTTGGAAGACCAGCCATACGGAATTTCAATTCCCATTTCCTTAAATTTGGTAAGCATTTCATACCAGTCGGCAATTGTCACCGGTTTATCCAATCCGGATTGTTCCAGATAATCTTTCCGGATCAGCGGACCAACATAGCAGGAGGCACCGAATTCGCCGTCAGTTGTAATCAACCGTGCGCCCATCCGAACCACCTGTCCGTTGTCGTTTACAAAAAGCTTTCGACGGCCTTCGTCGTCTAAAATTACCCGTTTAAAGTTGGGGGTAAAGTCATCCCCAATATATTCATCCACCGACATCATGACACCGTCGGCCATTGCCATATCCAGTCCGCCGGGATAATAGGATTCTGTACCGGTCCAAATAATATCCGGCCAGTTACCAGAATTTAGCATAATAGAGAATGAATCTTTTTCTTGTCCTACAGGCGCATGAGTAAATTCAAAATTAACATTCAACGCTTCTTGCAAATGCTGGATAGTCGCATATTCCGAATAATTGGAAATCCACTTGATTTCCTGCCCTGTCAACGGCATCCAAATCTTGATGGTTTCACCCTGCAAATCCGGAATTCCCAATTCATCTCGCTCAAATGGACAGGCAGACGCAGTTTTTTCCTCCTCTTCAGAAGTACTTCCCGATAAAACCGCGGCAGAACTTTCCCCATCACTTCCACTGTCCGACACGCTCTCATTGCCGCATCCAACAATCATGCCGCTCACCATACCAGATAAAAGAATCGCAGATAAAATCTTTGCAAAATGTTTTTTCATAAATTTCCCCACCTTTCGGATCATCTGTTTATATTGTATCCATCGCAGCTGCCATGCTTTTAGGATACCCAATCCGAGCGGAAAAGTAAAGAATCAAAATGCGAGTGTCAGAAATAGATTATTCTATGTTTCAATAATATTAATTAAAATATGAGGATTACTCCTGCATAAAATATTGAAATTGCGATATAAAAATGATCAAAATCTGATTTTTGCTTGAAACTGCAGTAACAAATTGCTATAATGAGGTTATTCCAAACACCCGGAGGTGAAATTCATTGCGACAGTCATCTTCCAATCAGATCGGGAAAAATTTCCGTTTATATTTTGGTATATTTCTTTCCTTTATCTCTGTAATGCTCATTCCGGCAGCCGCATCCATTTCATTGAGCATTGCCGCAATGAACTCCCTCAGTAATGAAGTGCAAAAAGCCAATCGGATTTCTTTCGAAAACGCAGTACAAAGCGTAGACTCTACTTTTGCAACCCTCCTTGACCTGTGCAGTAAGGAGCATGTAGATTCTGAGCTCAGTAATTATATCGCGCAATCGGGCCGGAATACTGTGGATGAATTTGAAATTTCCGAGGCACTCGCGCTGAAAATTCTAAACAATGCCTTTATCAAAGCTGCCTATTTTTATCTGCCCGAAAAACAAGCCGTTATTTCCGCGAAATATTCCTGTGACAGCGAAAGCTTTTTTCAAAACCAGTATGGATATTCGGAATCTGTTCTACTAAAACGGATTGCTCATATCCGTAACCTTTCATTTTTGGACCTTTCTGCAAAGGCGGCTGATACTCAATATGGTATCATACAAAAAATCGTTCCATATGACACAGATAACCAGGCTTCTTTTATTTTGGAATTGAACAGCACTGCTTTTCGAAACCAACTCAACCAGCTGCTTTTGATCGATAACAGCTGTTTTCTTGTATGCGACCAGCAAAAGCTTATTCTTTCTTCTATAGATAACAATCAAGCTAATCATTTAATGGAACAATTTTTTGGTAACCAAAACATTGATTTTACGAAAGAGTCCATAAAGATCAATCAAGAAACTTATTTTTTAGACAGCACACGATCTACCTTAACCGGCTTTACCTACATCTATCTGACACCCAGCCGTCAACTAAATGCTTCTATTAATTATGTTAAAACTTTTGTTTTTTCCATTTTGGGCATTTCAATTCTCCTATCCATTGTTCTTTGCTGGCTTCTGGCAAGGAAAAATTACACAAATTTGCGAAACATTATCAGCTACCTACCCCAAAAGGAAACTTTTTCCCGACTGGATACCGTTTACCGGACTATTGAAAATTCCATTTCCACCTTTGCAAACGAAAACCAGGCTTTGACAAGCCTGGTTAATAAACAGTCCAATTTGCTGCGGGAAAGTTTTCTGGAAAGATTGCTTTCCGGAAAAATCCGGTATTATCATGATATTACAGAATCATTTCGTATTAATCAAATACATTTTGAACTTCCTGGGTATACCATCATTCTATTCGACATTAGCGATGACAGTATGCTGTTCGGTGATGATTCTATTGATGAAATGGAAAAATCGCGTTGGATTCACTTTATCTTAAACAATATTCTGGCAGAACTCTTCCAGGAAATCGGCACTGCTTATCTGGCTGATATGGATACCCATTACGCGTGTATTTTAAATCACAATCAGATTACATCCAAAACATTGCACCAGCGTCTTAGGCAAATTACCGACCAAATGTGCAAATTTATCCAAAGTGAATTTAATATTCATGCGGCAGTGTTTATCAGTGAAAGCTGTATGGAGCCTGAGCAAATTCCCGAAATCTACAAAAAAATATGTATTGAAATGGAAAATAATCACCAAACACATATGGATGGTTACGCTGCTTGTGTAAAAGCTTGTATGGAAATCGTAAAAACACAATATGCAGACAACAATCTCTGTGTCTCTACGATTGCTCAACAGCTTCACCTCAATCCCTCCTACCTCTCCCGCTATTTCAAACAACAGGTTGGTGTTGGATTGTTGGATTATCTGCATCAATACCGAATTGAATCGGTAAAAAGACTAATTGCGGAACAATCCGATCTTCCCATAGGAGTAATTGCGGAACAAACCGGCTTTTACAATGCAGCGGCGTTAATTCGTATATTTAAGAAATATGAGGGGATCACACCAGGGCAATATCGAAAATAAACAACTATTTTCCTTATATCACAAAAGCGATGGCATTTTGAAGCCAATGCACCAAAATCCCATCGCTTATTGATGAATCAGAAACTTTTTAATTTCGGCAGTTTTCCCCGCTTTTTGCGTTGGAAAGCGTTTCCAGGCACTGCCGCGCATAGGCCACCCCGTCCGGCGAGATGGAGTAGTGCATCCACTTGCCTTCCTTACGCCCAACCACAATCCCGGAGTCGCACAAAATCTTCATATGGTGCGACATCGTGGGCTGGGAAACCGGAATCTCCTCCAACAGTTTGCAGGCACACTTTTCCCCCGTTGTCAAAAGCTGCAAAATCCGAACGCGGTTCTCGTCACAAAGCGCCTTAAAAACGACCGCCGTTTTTTTGGGATCCAATTCCACCCTATCACCTCCCATAGAAGATTATCAATGGATATAGGATACACCTTGTATGAGTATTTGTCAATGGACTTTGAAAATTTTAAACGCAAAATTCAACATAAAAGGTCGCCCTGGAAAACTCAGGATCCGTCCCCCGGCAGCTCCTTTTGGGTGACCTGCCGGTAGGGCAGCCAGATGTAATGCCCGTCTTCCAGATCCACCCGCCCGGCGGGATTCTCCCCTTGGTACAGCGAGAGCGACAGCTCCAAAAGCGCCTGGGCGATGCCGGTTCCGTCATTGAGGACTGTCCCGCTCATTTTCCCGCTTTGAACCGCTTCGAGCGCCTCCCGTGTGGCGTCCACCCCGATGATGATGGGATAAGGCTCCTCCGCTCCCAGCTCGGACAGCGCGTCGAGCACACCCAGTGCCATATCGTCATTGTTGGCAAAAACCACTTCGATCTCCGCACCATAGTCCGCCCACCACTGGGTTGTTTTTACAGCGGCCTGTTCGCGGCTCCAGTTGGCACTGTCGCTGACCAGTTTTTCCGCCCGAATTCCCGCGTCGGTCAAAACCTGCACGCACTTTTCAGTCCGGATCAGCGTGTCCTGATGGCCAGGCTCCCCCTCCAGGATCACATACTGCAAAATGCCGTCGCCGTTCCGATCCACCTGTTCCCGCTCGTTCTGCCAAAGCTCCAGCGCGATCTGCCCCTGCAAAATCCCCGACTGTTCGGCCGGCGCCCCCACATAGTAGGCGTTTTCCCAGCGCAGCAGATCCTCCCGAACGGGCTGCCTGTTAAAGAACACTACGGGGATCCCGGCCTCGCTTGCCCAGTCGATCAGAGAAGCTGCCGCCGTGCGGTCAACAATGTTGACGCACAGCACATCATAATCCAGCGAAATCAGCTGCTCGATCTGTTCGTTCTGGATGAGCTGAGAGCTTTTGGCGTCGACAATATTCAGGTTGATCCGGATCCCCTCCTCGGATTCCCGCTGATGGGCCATTTGTTCAAAATCCTGCACAAGGGAGTGGATAAAGGTATCCTCCTGGCTGTATACAGCGACTCCAACCCGCAGTGTCGGCGGTTGCTGCTCCTTTTTGAACAGGAACACCGCAAAAACGGCAACCAAAAGCAGCACCAGGGCGGCCGCGCTAATTCCCAATGGGAAACAGTATTTTCTGATTTTCTGCTTCATACATCTCCTCTTTCCGAACCAGGATCACCGGGATTTCCAAAGGGCCGGCGTCTTTGCCCAAAACAGCCTGCCGCACCGCCTGATAGCCTTCCCCGTAACCACTCCATACCACTGCCGCCGCGATCTGCCCGTTTTCCAGCCCATCGGCCACATCCTTGCTGTAGCCGACGGTATAAAGCGGGACCTGGATCTGATGCTCTTCGCAAAAATCCAGCATGGGTTGCAGCAGGGCGGGATCCGGCAGCAGGCAAAAATCCGCCTGTCCGATTCTCTCTTTCCACTCCTGCTCTCCTTCGCAAACCAAAACGGAGATTCCCCTTTCCCGAAGTGTTGCTCCGGCCGCGTCCAGCCGTTCCCAAAGGCCGCCGCTCCCGGGCACAGGATTTACCAAAAGCGCCGTCCCGCCTCCCGGAAAATCTTCGGCCGCCGCCTCGGCCAGCATCTTGCCAATCCCCGGGTTGTCCGGGACAACGGGAAAACTCCCCCCACCCGGCGCCGATTCCATCGCAACCCGCGGCACGCCGCGGTGGATCTGGGCGGTATTTTCCAACACTTCCGGACTTGCCGGGACAACAACCAGCCCGTCCGCCCCGTTTTGGAGTTCCTGTTCTATGAGAAGCTGCTGTTCCGCTGCGGAATTTGCCTCCTGCGGGGTTAAAAAGCGCAGCTCGGCGCCGCAGTCCGCCGCTGCCTTCTCCATCCCGCGCCGCACCTCTGTCCAAATGCCGCTCTCCCATTCGCGGAACAAAACCGAGATTTCCACCCGGTCCTCCCGGGTTTCGGGCCAGGAAATTTCCCGGAAAAATACCGACAGGATCACCAAAAGGCTTAGAGCGGCCAAAATGGCGAGCTGGATAAAATTTTTATGCCGGCGTTTCATCGCTGCCCTCCTTCCCTGGGATACCGCTCCGCCGCCTGTTCATCCAAAACCGGCAGATGGATCCGGACCAGCGTTCCCTCATCCGGTTCGCTGAAAAACTGCAGGCCATAAGCAGGGCCGAATACCAGCTGGATCCGATGGTGGATGTTGCGAACGCCGATTCCGGAGCCTTTGCTTTTTTTCATCGGCTTGCTGTCGTCCAGCAGCGAATCCAGCGTCTCCTTTGGAATCCCCAGTCCGTTGTCCCGCACATCGATGTACAGGTTCTGTTCGTCCCGCCAGGCATGGACCGAAATGCAGCCGTCCTCATCCATGGCGGCCATCCCGTGATAGATGGCGTTTTCCAGAATCGGCTGGATAATCAGCTTGAGGGTATACAGGTTTTCGGTATCCGGCTCGGCGGAAATGCGGGTTTCAAACCGTTCCTTATACCGGATCGACTGGATGGTGCAGTAGTGCCGGGCGTGCTCCAGCTCATCCTTTAGGGGGATTACCACCTTTCCTCGGCTCAGCGAGATGCGGAACAGCTTGCCAAGCGCCGCCACCATCCGGGTTGCGTCTTCATAGCGCTCGTTTTCGGTAAGCCAGATGACCGAGTCGAGCGTATTATACAGAAAATGCGGGTTGATCTGGGACTGCAGCACCTCCATTTCCAGACGCCGCTTGTTCTGCTCCTGCTCAATAATGTCGTCCATCAGGTGGCGCATCGTGGAAACCATAGATCGGATCGAATGGGCCAGGTGCTGCACCTCGATACAGCCGTCCTGCCGGAACTCCACCTGTTCCTGTCCCGCTTCCAGTGCGTTCACCGCCTGGTTCAGGCGGCGAAGCGGCCCGGAAATATGCTCGGAAAGGTGCATATTCACAAAAGCCAGCAGGAAGATAACGAAAACCAACAGCGCAACCCCGAACCATCGGAACTGGTCCACATCCCCGGCCAGATTTTTGGACGGGACCAGGCTCACCAGCTTCCAGCCGGTATAGCCCACCGTTTTGACCATCACCTGATGCGGCACCCCGTCCACCTCCAGCTGATGGACGCCGTCTTTGAGCGACGCAACGTCGATCGGGCTCCCGTTCGCCACCCCCGCGTAAATCAGCTGCTGGTCGGGGTGGTAGATGATTTCACCGTTCCGGTCGGTGAGGTAAAAATATCCGCCGCCCGGCAACTCGGGATTGCGGCAAATCTGTTCCAGCCCGGAAAAGCTCAGGTCGATCAGCAAAACGCCCCGCCGGATTTCCCCGGCATAGGTCAGCTCGGCGTGGCGACTCAGCGAAATCACCCACAGATATTCGCCGCCGTTGTCAAACAGGTTCTGCACATAAGGGGTGGAAAAATGCTGGTTCTCAATCTGGTCCAAAGCCCGGAGAAACCATTGCTGATTCTGGGGAGAAACACCTTTTTTCAGCTGGAAAAAGGGGGCGGCTGTCACCAGAGAGCCATCCTCGGCGAAAACGGAAACGGAAACGAGGGCGCTCCGGTTTTCCTCATACAAAAGTTCCAGGCTTTCGGCCGGGACCATTTCGGCCAGATCGTTATTTTTGAGCACCCTGTAATAGATGGTATCCGAGAGCTGCATCATGCCGCGCAGATAGGTGTCGAGCTGGCGGTTGACCTGCTCGATCATCCGCTGCCCAGTGTCCTGCTGCAGCGCCGAAGCGGCGTTGGAAAACCGCAGGACCAGCATCCCGCACAGCAGCATCATCCCGATCACCGTTACTGTGGTAAAGGAAATGGAAATCATCATCTGGATCCCCATTTTGCGATAGGAGCGCACGGCTTTCCGGATCATTCTGCGCAAAAACACGGCAATTCCCCCTTTGTACTGGATTACGGCTGAGAGGCGCCGGCGCGGTATTTGGACGGAGACACCCCAAAATAGCGTTTGAACACATAGCTGAAATAGTTGGGATCCAAATACCCAGTTTCTTCCGCGATCCGGTAGGTCTTTTCGTCGGTATCCCGCAGCAGGCGGGCGGCGGTTTCCATCCGCACTTTGGTGACATAGGAAAGAAAGCTCATCCCGGTGCTTTTCTTAAACAGGGTAGAAAAATAGGCCGAAGACAGGTGCAGGTGGCTGCAAAGGCTGTCCACCGAAAGGTCGCTTTGCTGGTAATGGGAGAGGATATACTCCTTTGCCTGGTCGATCAGATACCAGGCGCTGTCACTGCGGCGCTTGCCAAGCAGCTCCCACAGGCAAAGGCAGCGATCGCAGCACCAGCTCCCCATCTGCCCGGGCGAGCTGAAGTCCAAAAGCTTCTCCATCCGGACGCCCTCTTGGCCAAAAATCTCTTCGGCCGGGATCTGCCCGTCCCGCGCAACCTTTAAAAGGCAGTTCATCCAGTCGAGGAAAAACATCTGGCGCTGCCCCATCGAGGCGGTTTTGATCTTTTCCATCAAAGCCCCCACAATTTGGCGCACCTGTTCCTCTGTCCCAACCTTCAAAGCGCGGATGAGGTCTTGTTCGTCGCTTTCGTGAAACGCAATCTCCCTGTTCTGCTGCGGCTCGACGTCTCCGATATAAATGGTTCTTCCGGAGCCGAGTAAAACCCGGTAATCCAGCGCGCTGCGCGCCCCCGCGCCGAAACGGAGAGCTCCCACGGATGGGCGACCAGTTTCCCGGCCCCCACCGTCAGCCGCAGCCTTGTTTCGCTTTCGGCCAGACGCCGCACCCGCTCCAGCTCGTTTAAAAAGGCATAGATGGAGACCGGCTGGAGAAAGGCGGCGATGACCGCCAGATGGTCTTTGTAAATCATGGTGTGGATTTTGCAGCCTTGCAGCTCAAAATGCCGGGAAAAAAGGGACTGCAGCGCCAGAAACACCAGTTCGTCCACCTCACTTCCCATTTTCCCCACATGAATCAGAGAAGCCCCCCACTGCTCGCCGGCAAGCGCCATTTCATACCGGGCCGCCCGGTCGTACACCTGGTCCGCCCGGAGGCTCCCGTCCAAAAGGCGGGTGTAAAACATCCCCCGCAGCACCGGAAGATTCTCCTCGTATTGCCGGCGAAGGCGCTCCGCGTCCCGCAGCTCGGCCCGCCGCTTGTCCATCTCCCCGTGCAGCCGCGCCAGCACCAGAGAAAGCTCCTCCGCGTCCACCGGTTTGAGCAAGTACTCAAACACATTGATGCTCACTGCCTGTCTTGCATATTCAAAATCGTCAAACCCCGTTAAAATCAGCAGCTTTGCCGCGGGAAGCGCCTGCCTGAGCCGCCGTCCCAGCTCCAGCCCGTCCCATAAACGGCATTTTGATGTCGGTAATCACCACATCCGGCTTGATCTGCTCGCACAGCTCCAACGCCTCAAATCCGTTCTGGGCTTCTCCGGCCAGAGAAAACCCCAGCTTCCCCCAGTCGATCCGCCGGCTGATCCCCATCCGGATCTCTTCCTCATCGTCCACCAGGACCACACGATACTCTTCCATCTCCCCGCCCCCTTTCGTCCAGTATAGCACAGTTTCCTAAAAATGGAAAGCAGACATCTCTGCTTTTGGGCAAAAAGATGCCTGCTTTCCACACATCAGAAAAATTATCTTTTCACGAGGTACTTCCGCATATCCAGCGCGCAGGCAAATAAGATGATGCCGCCCTTAATCAGGTACTGCAAATCCTGGTTGATCCCAACCATGGTCAGCCCGATAAAGATAAGCCGCAGCATCAGCACGCCGATGACGATACCGCGGATTTTTCCGATACCTCCGACAAAAGATACGCCGCCAATGACGCAGGCTGCAATCGCGTCCAGCTCATAGTTCAAACCGCTGTTGGCGTTGTTGGAAGCAACGCGGGCGCCCTCAATAAAGCCGGTCACCGCGTACATGGCGCCGGCCAGCGCGAATACCATCACAGTAGTCGCCAGCACGTTGACGCCGGAAACCCTTGCCGCTTCCTCGTTGGAACCGAGTGCGAACATGTTTTTCCCAAAGGTGGTCTTGTTCCAGATAAACCACATCACCCCGGTGAGCACCACCGAAATCCAGACATAGTTGGGAATCGCGGTGCCTGCTATGGTCAGGAAAGAGCCTTTGATAAAGTTGGTATAGGAGTCGTCCAGGCTGGAAATCGCCATGCCGTTGTTGTTGCCCATTTTGACATAGATGAGCAGCAGGGTGTAGACGATCAGCTGGGTGCCCAGCGTTACAATAAAGGGGTGGAGCTTGAATTTTGCCACGAAAAAGCCGTTGAAGGCGCCAAACGCCGCGCCGATCACCAAGACCAGCAGGATGACCAGCGGAATCGGAATGACGCCGATCTGCGGCCACATTTTGGTGGCGCTGCCGGCGGCCTGCAAAAGGGAAGCCGACACACAGGCGGTTAAACCAACAATCCGTCCGGCCGAAAGGTCGGTGCCGGTCAATACGATACATCCCGCAACCCCCAGCGCAACCGGCAGATACGCCGCCGTCTGGGAGATGATATTGATGATGGCAGCCGGTTTGAGAAAGTTCTCATTTTTCACCGCAATCACAATGATCGCAATAAACATCAGGATAAACAGCATATTGTTCATCAGCCCGTTTCCAACCTTGCGGAGCATTTCTTTGGAGCGCTCCTTGGTCCAAGGACCTTTGAAATAATTGATAAAACCGTTCCAGCGGGCAGTCATCGCGTTACTCACCGAAATTCCCCCTTACACATATTTCGCGGCCAGTGTGAGGATTTCCTCCTGGCTGGTATCCGCCGCGTCCACTTCGCCTGCAATCCGTCCGCCCGACATCACCAGAATCCGGTCGCAAACGCCCAAAAGCTCCGGCATTTCGGATGAAACCATGATAACGCCCTTGCCCTCGTTGGCCAGGTCGATAATCAGCTGATAAATTTCATATTTCGCGCCGACGTCGATGCCGCGGGTCGGTTCATCGAGCAGCAGGACCTCCGGTTTGGTCAGAAGCCACCGGCCAATGATGACCTTCTGCTGGTTGCCGCCCGAAAGGGAGCGGATCTGTGTCTTGCGGCTGGGCGTTTTAATACGCATGGACTCAATAGCCCAGTCTGTATCTTTCCGCATTTTTTTCTCACTCAGACAAAAGCCGCCGATCAGGTCGTCCTTCAGGCTGGAAATAACAGTGTTGTCCTCGATATCCCGGATGCCAAAGATACCGGTTGCGCGGCGCTCCTCGGTCAGCAGGGCAAATCCGTTTTTGATCGCTTCCCGCGGATTGCGGTTCCGGATCTGTTTGCCGTGCAGGGTAATGGTTCCGCCGTCCCGCGTCATAGCGCCGAACAGGTTTTCGAGCACTTCGGTCCGCCCGGAGCCGTCCAGCCCCGCGATTCCCAGAATCTCCCCCTTGTGGAGCCTAAAAGTCGCGTCTTTTAAGCGGGTGTATCTCCCCTTGATGTGCTGCACATCGAGGATCACTTCGCCCGGTTTGTTGGTTTTGGGCGGAAAACGGTTGGTCAGTTCCCGTCCCACCATCAGCCGGATGATTTCCTCCATCGTCAGTTCGTTTGCCGGCCGGGTGGCCACCCAGGTGCCGTCCCGCATGATGGTGACGTCGTCGGAAATCCGGAGGATCTCCTCCATCTTGTGGCTGATGTAAATGATGCCGCAGCCTTTTGCCTTAAGCATGTTGATAATCCGGAACAGATGCTCGACCTCAGTTTCGGTCAGGGAGGAAGTCGGCTCGTCGAACACGATAATTTTGGAGTCGTAGGAAACTGCCTTGGCGATTTCCACCATCTGCCGCTGGGAGACCGGCATGGTGGACATGATGGCTTTGGGATCCACCTTTACCCCCAGCTGGTCAAAAATTTCACGGGTGCGCTTTTTCATGATTGATTCGCTTACCATCAATCCTCCGACTTTTGGGTACCGCCCCAGCCAGAGATTGTCCTGCACGCTCCGCGTCAACGCCTGGTTGAGCTCCTGATGCACCATAGCCACGCCGTTTTCGAGCGCTTCCTTGGAATTGCGGAAAGAAACTTCCTTGCCGTCCAGCATAATGGTGCCGCTGTCCTTGTGATAAATTCCAAACAGGCATTTCATCAGGGTGGATTTTCCGGCGCCGTTTTCGCCCATCAGCGCATGCACGGTTCCCGGCCGCACCGTCAGCGACACATTGTCCAGCGCCTTGACGCCGGGGAAGGATTTGCTGATATTTCTCATTTCAAGCAGTGCCTGATCCATATGCCTTCTTCCTTTCCAGATAAAGTCTCAGATAGAGCGGGGCTGAAAGACAGCCCCGCTTTGGGTTGGAGCAGAAGGATCAGCCGGTGTATACGCCGTAGGGAACACGGATTTTTGCTACATCGTCGTCTACATTGAAAGCATCGGTGTTTGCCATGAGCTCTTCGCCTTTGTTGAGATTATCTACCAGCGTGGTGATGGTGGAAGCCATCCCCTCTGCGTCCTGCATAATGGTGCCGGTCATCTGTCCGGCCTGGATTTTTTCCTTGGCGGTATCCACCGCGTCCACGCCGAATACCGGGATGGTCTTGCTGCCGTCCGAACCGGTGTTGTAGCCAATGCCCTGCAGAGCGGAAATAGCACCTTCCGCCATGCCGTCGTTGTTGGCAATGACAAGCTCGACCATATTGTTGTTGGATTCCGAATATTCGGAAAGGCTGGTGTTCATGTAGTCAACGGCGGCCTGCGCGGACCATGCGCCGCTCTGGTCAACCAGGTATTTTTTGGTATTGCTGTCGTCATAGAAGGAAAGCGGGCTCTTGCCGGCTTCGGCGAGGATCTTGTCGGCGTCTTCCACCGCATACTGGGTGCGGTATTCCGCTTCCGCGTTGGCTTCCTGACCTTTGAACATGACATAGGAGATCTTTCCGTCTCCGTTCAGGTCCACTGTGTCAAAATTCTCCACCAGATAGTTGCCGATCATTTCGCCCTGCATGTGGCCGGCCTCGGCGGCGTCGGTGCCGACAAAGGCGCATTTTTCGTAGCTATTCACCACATCGTTGCTGATTTCGCGGTTAAAGAAGATCAACGGGACGCCGGCGGTTTTGGCCGTATCGGCAATGCTCTGTGCTGCGTCGGGGGAAGTGGTGTCCACAATGTTGACGATCAGCAGGTTGTAGCCGTCGGTAATGGCGGTGTTGATCTGGTCGGTCTGGTTGGCCTGGTTGTTGTTGCCGTCAAAGTTCTGGTAGGTAACCCCCAGCGCCTCCAGCTTGGCGTCCATGTTGGTGCGGACACTGGTGATATAGACGTCCGAGAACGCGTAATAGAACACGCCAACCTTGAGATCCGATGCCGCAGCTTTTTCGCCATCCTCTTTGGATGCGGTTGAAGTGGTGGCTGCGGAACCGGTGGAGCTGGTTTGGCTGGTGGTATTGCCGCAGGCTGCCATAGACAAAGACATCGCACAGATCAAAGCGATTGCAAAAAACTTTTTCATAATGAATCCTCCATATTTTTAAGTTTGTAACGGCTTTCCTTTGATGTCTTTATTATAAAATTTCTGTTCTGGAAAATCGATAGGATTTCCTTGGACACATCTGGAAATTCCTTATATGGATTGGCGCTATGCATTAATATTCATCATATTCATTATGCAAAATGTTCAATTTGATATAAATAACTACCCTAGATGTATTTGTTTCAAGTGAGTTCTCTCTTGGGATTGCGGAATATATCATGCTGTTTGCGAAGAAATGAACCATTTATAACCCAACCCATACATCGAAAAAAAGCATTAACTGCTATACATCACGTTTATATTTTTGAACGGACATCAATTTGGAAGCATTCCCATACTTCTTCATATAAACACACATCAATATATCCTTCTCTCATAGCCCCAAATATCAACAGAAAGGAAAAGACCTGGAGCACAACCGCTCCAGGTCCCACCTTAGTTTAAAATAAATTATCAGGATTGCATGCACGGATAAAAGGAAACATATCCTCCACCAAAACAAGTATGTAATTTTGGTGTCTCGAATCCGTTGTCTTTATGATACTAAATGGCAATCGACAAAGCATCGTATTCCCAGTCGCAATAGAGCAACTTTTATTGATACCATTTTGCCTGTTCCCGGTACATTTCCGCATAATAGCCGTTTTTCGCCATCAAATCCTTATGGGAACCATCCTCGATAATCCTTCCATCCCGGAAAACAAGAATCCGGTCCACAATGGCGGTAATTCCAAGCCGGTGTGAAATGAGGATCGTTGTTTTGTCATGTGTCAGAGAGGCAAAATTCCGATAGAGCTGCGCTTCGGCAACCGGGTCAAGGGCAGATGTCGGTTCATCCAGAATCATAATCCTGGCATCTTTCTTGTATGCGGCGCGGGCAATGGAAATCTTCTGCCACTGTCCTCCGGAAAGGTTATTCGCTTTGTCGGAAAAGGAACCCACCACTTCATTCAGTCCGCTCGGCTGCTGTTCGACAACATCATTTACATTGATTTGTTTCAGCAGTTCGGTAATCTCACCGTCTGTCGCACCGCGCTGCGGATCGGAAACTGTGATATTCTCCCTTAAACTCGCCTCATAACGGGCAAAATCCTGGAAAACAACCGAAACCGCATCCCGTACCGCTGCCGGATTTTTGGAAACATCCACTCCGCCAACGGTGATTTTCCCATCTGCGGGATCGAACATGCCGCAGAGCAGGCTGATAAAGGTGGACTTTCCGCTGCCGTTTTCCCCGACAATCGCGATTTTTTCACCGTCCCTTATCCGGACGCTGATGCCTTTTAGAACCTCTGCATCAGAATTCGGATAGGAAAAACACACATTTTCAAACAAAATGTTGCCAGTTTGAACAGCCGCACTCGATTGGCCCGTCTGCTCCCGTTCCAGTTCATCCAGATGGAAAAACTCCTGCATGTACTGAATATTCTGCGCCAGAACCATAATCCCCACCAGGCAATCCCCTGTGATCGTCTGTAATTGCCCCGAAAGCGAGTAAACTAGCGTAAAGGTACCCAACCCGATCGCCGGATTTTGATAAATTTCCCATCCGGCAATCAGAAGAACGCCGATATACACCACACTGCGCAGGAAATCCGCGGCGGTGTTGTATGCGACATGTTTGCGCATAATTTGGTTTTTCTTGGAAATGTAGGCATCCGCAATGGCACGCCAACGAGCCTTTAAATAGTCAAAAAGCCCAAAATGCCGGATTTCCTGCAAACAGTCAATGGAATAACCACCGCCGCCAATCATATGGAAATAGTGGATGGCAAGCGCGCCCTCTTCCATCCATTTTGCCCTGCTCCGGAATGTTTCATCCTGCTGAAGATAGGCCAGGATGGCTGCGGGAATACTGGTGACAATCAAAATCCCCACAATCAGCGGACTGATCTTCCAAAGCGAGAGGAAAGCACCAGCAAAAGCGACCAGCAGCTGCAAAATGGTCATCATACTCCGGATGCTCTTGGCCATGGTATAACCGGAATGTTCTTTGGTAAATTCGATTTTTTCCTGAAAATTGTCATAATTCTCAATGTACTTGTACCGCACTTCGCATTTATGGCGCAGAATCGTGCGATTGATATACCGCTGGATTTTGACTTCATCGATTCCGTTGACATACTGCTGAATATTAGTAATAATTACCTGCGCAATATAAACGCCGACCAAAGCTCCAAATACAGTCAGTGCAGACCGAATGGAGCCTTCCGTCCCGGTCAGAAGCTGCAATTCATCTGTCAGCTTCCGCAAAATATCGGCAAGCAGCACCGGAAGCAATGCTGCCGGAAACCCCAACAAACTGATGAACAGGGAAAGAGGGCCTCGGATCCGGATACTGACCTGAAATGCCTTGACCAATGTCTGCAATTTGCTCATATCTGTCCCTGCCTTTCCGAAAGCGACAGGCCGTCCTCTTCCGTTTCATACCACTGCGCCTGTTCCCGGAAGAATCCCGCATAAATGCCGTTTTTTGCCATCAGTTCCTCATGGGTGCCTGATTCCGCCAAACGCCCCTGATCGAGGACCAGGATTTTGTCCGCAAGGCGCGCAAAACCAACGCGATGGCTGATCAGAATGGCCGTGCGTCCCGCTATTTTTTCCCGGATGGCCTGGAACTGTTTCATTTCCGCAATCGGATCGAGTGCGGCGGCAGGTTCGTCAAAAATCAAAACTTCCTTTTCGCTCATATAAGCCCGCGAAACCGCAACCCGCTGCTTTTCACCGCCGGAAAGCATGGCGCCATCCTTTTTGACGACCCGCATAAGCCACTGCTCCAGCCCTTTCGGCAATTTGGAAATCAGCTGATCTGCTCCGCCCTTTTTCATGGCATACAGGATGCGGTCGGTGTCCTCCAGATTTTTCACATCCCCAAACCCGACATTTTCCCGCAGAGAAGCATGGAATATGTAAAAATCCTGGAAAAACATCCCTACCTTTTGGACAAGCGCCCCCCGTGTCTGCGGATCATACGGCTTGCCGTAAAAACGGAGGTTCCCCTTTGTCGGCGAAAACAGCCCGATCAACAGTTTTACCAGAGTTGTCTTGCCGCTGCCGTTCATCCCGACCAGAGCGACGGTTTCCCCTTTTTTGATGGAAAAAGAAAGCTGATGCAGCACTTCGTTTCGATCGTCGTAGGAAAAGCAAAGGGAGTCCGCCTCAAAAACCGTATCCTCATCAGCCGGCTGGAAACCTTCTTCCCCGTGCTCCGCAGTTTTGGGAACGGAATGGACAAATTTCCGCTGAAAATCCAGCATATACAGTCCCCTGTCAGCTTCCTGGAAACTGGTGGACAGCGTCTGCGTCACTTCGCTGATACTCTGCCCCATCGCATACAGCATCAGAAACACATCCACAGACATACCGCCGTCCGCCACCCGAAAGATGCAGTATCCCATCATTCCGGCCATAAAAACATAAAATCCCGCACCGCTGATAAACGCAACCAACTGGCGGATTCTCACATATCTTTTGTCGATCTTTTCCACGCTCTCATATGCTTTTTCCCATTTGGAGATAGTTTCCCGGCCCAATCCATAAATGCGCAGCTCTTTTGCAACACCGGGGGACATCACCGAATCCTGATAGTAATTGGAAAGCCGCGATGCTTCATTATACTGGCGACCATTCCAGCGTACCTTATCGGCAGAAAGGAAATTTAAAATCAGCACCATCACAATATAGACCGACGCGATTGCAAAAATGGCGGATGAAGTCTGAAACGCCACAATCAAAAGGGAGATTGCACCCACCATCTTGGAAAGAAATACGGTGCCGGAACTCATAAAATCTGCCAGGGCGCCGCAACGGCCCATTACTGTCCAGTGTGCATCCCGATACTGTTTATCCATCAGGGTTTTGATTTCGATATTCCGGACAACATCCATCATGTAATTTTCCAGCCCAAAGTAGTAAGCATCATACATGATAAAGTAAAGAAAATTCCCGTTGATCCGCTTGGATATGCCGATCACAGTCAGAATCAGGCCAAGAATGACAATAGAGGGCAGCACATCCTGAAAGCTCCCCTGTCCGCTCAGCAGGAAATCCGAAAGGATCGAAACCGTCTGCTTGTTATAGCTGAGTGCAACAGCGGGCAGCAGGGAAAGCAGGATGCTGCACAATCCCCATCCCAAAAAGATGCGGGCATTGATGCGCAGCGCCATTTTCACTGCCCATCCGATCGAAACAAGATTTTCAATGATCCTTTTCAATGCTTCACCCCCTAATATTCTTTTATTATTTTATCATTTTTTTAAATAATATCAATGATATTTACTATATATCAACAAAATTGAATGATATAATTTACAAAAATCATCTCTTTATTATTTGCTAAATATTATTATAAACGCGAAGCCAAATCCTGATTCATTCAGCTCTGCTTTTCACTGTTTTATTTGTGAAAAGGAGCAGGAACACGACAATAAAATAGCTTCCTCTACTTGACTTTCTATACCAAATCACTGTAACTTTCAATTTATTTATTTTGTAATGGCTGCTATGCTGGCAAGATCTATGGGAATTTAATATTCTTCTACTCCATGCTAAACAAGTATGGAGTAATTTTCTATAAAGAAAAACTGCCCCTTGATCAACTCAAGAGACAGTTTCGGATGTGTGTTTCCTGTACAAAATGACTGACGCTTTCCGGCGCGAGATAAAAAGAAAACGCACACCCACCAACGTGAGTGCGCGTCTTTGCTGCGGCTCTAAGCCGCTGGTCGGAGTGACGAGATTCGAACTCGTGGCCTCATGGACCCGAACCATGCACGCTACCAAACTGCGCTACACCCCGA
>CALWNQ010000029.1 GCA_944382875.1 uncultured Clostridia bacterium | reverse complement strand
AAAGGTAAAAGAGAAAGGAATATGAGGAGCGTTCCTCCACAATTTATCGAAGGGAAGTTCATCCATGGAAGAGAAAAAAGTACGCACCCGGTTTGCCCCCAGCCCCACCGGCTATATGCACATCGGCAATTTGCGCACCGCATTGTATACCTATCTGATTGCGAAAAAGTATCACGGCACCTTTATCCTCCGTATTGAAGACACCGATCAGAACCGTTATGTCGAAGGCGCTGTGGAAATCATCTACGATACCTTAAGAAAAACCGGCCTGAATTGGGACGAAGGCCCCGACATTGGCGGACCGGTTGGCCCCTATATCCAATCCCAGCGTCTGGGGATGTTTAAAAAGTACGCTGAGGAGTTGGTGGAAAAAGGCCATGCCTATTATTGCTTCTGCAATAAGGAACGTCTGGAAGAGCTGCACAAAATCCAAGCCGCTTCTGGCATTCCTGCCAAATATGACGGCCACTGCCGTAATCTCTCCAAAGAAGAGGTCCAGGCCCGTCTTGCTGCCGGCGAACCCTATGTCATCCGGCAGAAATGCCCCACTGAAGGCACCACAACTTTCCATGACGAGGTTTTTGGCGATATTACGGTAGAAAATTCTGTCCTCGACGACCAGATCCTCATCAAAGCCGACGGCATGCCCACCTACAACTTTGCAAACGTTGTTGACGACCACACCATGGGCATCACCCACGTTATCCGCGGCAATGAATACCTCTCCTCGACACCGAAATACAACCTCCTTTATGAGGCATTCGGCTGGGAAATCCCGGTTTATATCCATGTCGCGCCCGTTATGAAAGACGCCAACAACAAGCTCTCCAAACGAAACGGCGACGCTTCCTTTGAAGACCTGATTGCAAAAGGCTACCTCCATGATGCCGTCATCAACTATATCGCGCTGCTCGGCTGGGCTCCAAAAGGCGAAAACGAGATCTTCTCGCTGGAAGAATTGATTCAGGAATTTGACGTCAGCGGTATCTCCAAATCCCCCGCTATCTTTGACCCGGCCAAGCTCAAAGCCATCAACGGCGCCTATGTCCGCAAAATGAGCAAAAAAGATTTCATCGAGCAGGCACTGCCCTATATCCGTCAGTCCTGTAAGAAAGAGGATCTGAACCTCGACCTTCTCGCTGAGCTTTTACAGCCCCGCACCGAAGTGTTCACCGATATTCCAGAGCAGATCGATTTTATCGACACACTGCCAGACTACGACATCGCCCTCTACACCCACAAAAAGATGAAAACCAACGCCGAAACCTCGCTGGCTGTTCTGAAAGAAATCCTCCCTGTTCTGGAAAACCTGTCCGACTGGTCGCTGGATTCGATCAACAACGCGATGGCAGAATTGGTTGCAAAACTGGGCGTCAAGAACGGCTATGTCCTCTGGCCGCTGCGTGTAGCCGTTTCCGGCAAGCAATTCACCCCCGGCGGCGGCACCGAAATTGCCGAACTTCTGGGCAAGGAGGAAACTCTCCGCCGTATCCAGGTCGGCATTGAAAAGCTCTCCGCCAACTGATTCCCGATATGCAAAAATCCCCTCCCGGATTAACCGGCGAGGGGATTTTATTTGATTGGAAGATAATGCACTTCCACACCCTGGCGGCGTGCATAAAGAATGGTATTGTGCGTCCCGCCCGTTTCACCGTTAAACGCAGCGATAACCAGGCTGGCATGATCTACCATCCAGATATTGCGAAGTTGGTAAACACCCGGATGCAGGTAACGGGGCGAAACTTCCACAACCGCGTCCGCATGCCGCAGAATTTTTCCTGCACGGCGCGGCCATTCGCTTTTTCCGTCTTCATTTCCGATAAAACGCGGATACGGCAGCGCGCAGACAAGCTGAAGACTGGGATACTCCTTTTTTAGCTGCAGTACAATCTCGGCTGCCCAAATATCAACGCCGGGCGCCATTCCGGTAATGAATGTAGTATACCCGGCAAAAATCGCAGAGCGGATTTCATCCAAAAGACAACTTTTTAATTTTTCTTCCGGCAAATCCATCTTGGACGGGCGGTGTCCGGTAAAACAGCAACTCCGGCTGCGGTCAATCTGATCCATATCACTGTCCCTTTATAACAAAAGCAGCTCACTAGCAGAATTCAAAAGATAGTCGGCGCCAGCCTTTTCCAGCTCTTCCCTGCCGCGAAATCCCCAAATCGCTCCAGCGCTTTTTAACCCTGCGTTCTTTGCAGTTTCAATATCCACATTGGAATCCCCGATAAAAAGAGTTTCTTCCGGTTTGGCATTCAGCTCCTTCATCAGTGCAAACACGCCATCTGGCGCCGGTTTTTTGGCAACACCGTCCCGTTGTCCACAGACCGCGTCAAAATAGCCCTCTCCAAACAGCTCCCGACAGATTTTGCGGACAAACTGATCCGGCTTATTGGAGAGAACGGCAAGTTTTGCTCCGCGCTTTTTCAAAGCGTCCAGCGTTTCCCGCATACCGGGATAAGGCTTTGTTTTATCCAAATAGTGACCGTTATAGCGCTCATCAAAACGCGCCTTGTATTCCGCTGTGTTCTCCGGGCTGCGCATTTCTTCCGGCAGCATCCGCTCCGCCAGCTTATAGGCGCCGTTGCCGACAAAATAACGGTAAGCTTCCACCGGATGTTCCGGCAGTCCCGCTTCTCGCAGCACATAGTTGCTTGCATCCGCCAGATCTTCCAACGAATTGATAATTGTTCCATCCAAATCAAAAAGATAGGTTTGATACATTTCCATCATCCTTTTTTGTTGCTTCTTCTATGATACCACAAAGTCCAGTGGTGAGCAAGTGGCAACTTCTTCCCCCTGTGTAAAAAGCTCCCGACTCAGCGGGAGCTTTTTCTTTATGTATTTTCAGCCTTTGGAAACAAAAGTCCGAACAATATCACCGATACTACTCCGACCAGCAGCGGCGGAATACCATATAACAGCAGAAGCGGCGTACAATTCGGCATTTCTCCGCTCATGGAAATCCCTGTTATTACCTCACGCAAGGCAAGGGACAGTGTGTATTTGCTCCTGTCGAAAAGGAAAGTGTATTCATTGAGCCAGCTTCCCCAGCTGTTTGCAAAGAATAACCCAAGAAACAGGACAAAAAACGGAAGAATCCGCCGGAAAGTGCCCGCGAAATTCTGTGCTCCGCATCCGGAAATCCAGCCAATCGCAGCAGCCGGAACAAAGAGCATTACCCCGCTCCAGCAAACACTAAGGACCACATTGATATGTGTATTAGCTACACCAAGCTCTTGGTAAAACATAAAGCTACCAATCGGATTGCACTGCAGCTCAACCAACAAAAGTCCCAGTATCGCCGCGATGCGAGGCAAACGACAGCAAGCGGTCAAAAACAGTGCCAGCAGAATGGCAAACAGCACCAAAGAGAACACAGAAACAATCAGTGAATTGACAAAATACCCTCCGATTTCCATAGAAGAAGCTGTGCCTGTTGGAATGGTGGAAAACCATACCCAAATTCCCAAAGTGAGAACAACAGCCAATATACCGCCCACAACCGCCAGCACCGACGTTCCCGATGCCGGATTCTGCGCCGGATTTGGCTGGACTCTGTTTCGCAGAAGCAGGAAAATCAGTACCACCGCGATCAGCAGGCCCGGCAGCTGCATCAAAAGTTTGCTTACCCATGCGGCCGCTGAAAAGGAATACTGTGCCATCATCAATCCGCTCTTATACTGATACGTATCCAATGTTTCCATTGTTTCGTAATTCAGCGGATTCTGCAGTATCAGCAGCAGTTCCATGGAAGGCGAAAAGGAACGCGCAAGGAGCAAAGCAGTTGCCGCTCCGCTTCCGCCTAACCAACCTTTTATCAATGCAAAACCGCGATGTTTGGCAATTAATCCGCAGATTCCGCTCAAAAATACCGTAAAACAGAACCAACGGAAACCGGAAATCAGCAGAAAAAGCAAACGAGATTTGTCCGGAAATCCCAGAATCTCAACACCACCGCGGAACCCGGCAAGAACGCTATACGCACTTTCCGGCAGGAATACCGGCAGAAGCCAGCAGGCAATCATCATAGCGGAAAGTTTTCCGGAACGGGAAATTTTTGCTAAGATCAGGCCAACGGCGCTGCCGAGTAGAACAGGCAAAATTATACCTGCTAATCCGAGTATAAAACTGTTTGCTACTATAGGAGCAAATTGATAGGTGGAAAACAACTGCTGATAATTCTCCAAGCCAATCCACGGACTGTTGAACATCCCCCTTGCAGGAATATACTCAATAAAGCTCATCCAAAATGACTGAATCGCCGGCACTACCAAAAAGATGAATCCGCCCAATGCTGCAAGAAGCAATCCCACTACCGGTAAAGGACTGTTATTTTTCGCGGATGTTTGTGGTTGCTGCTGCATAAAATCCCTCCTGTCTTTTCCATTTATAATAAAACCAGAAACTTCACATTTCTGCTTGTGCTTTCAGTATAGCAGGTTTTTCCCATTCTGTGAATAGTTTTTTGCTAAATTGTCATTATTTTTATCTGAAATGTCGATTCAAGGGACGCAAAAAAATACAGGGCGTTTGCAGCCCTGTATTTCTTCACATTATACATTGAAACGGAAGAGAACAATGTCACCGTCCTGCATGACATAGTCCTTGCCTTCCAGTCGGACAAGTCCTTTTTCCTTTGCGGCAGCCATTGTTCCGCAAGCCATTAAGTCATCAAAGGCAACCACTTCAGCACGGATAAAGCCGCGCTCAAAGTCGGTGTGAATCTTACCGGCAGCCTGCGGCGCTTTGGTTCCTTTGGTAATGGTCCAGGCGCGGACTTCCGGTTCGCCGGCAGTCAGGAAAGAGATGTAGCCCAGCAGGGCATAACCTTCTTTGATGATGCGGTTGAGTCCGCTCTCTTTCAGCCCCAGATCAGAAAGGAACATCGCCTTGTCCTCATCGGACATATCGGCAATTTCCTCCTCAATTTTGGCACAAATCGGAAGAACGGCCGCATGTTCCTCGGCGGCAATTTTCTGCACCGCCTGGAAATGCGGATTGTTTTCATAGCCGTTGATAAAATCGTCCTCACAGAGGTTTGCGGCATAAATAATCGGCTTGTTGGAAAGGAACGGAGAAGCCGCAATCATTTCCTTTTCCTCATCGGTGCATTCAAAGCTGCGGGCGGATTTTCCCTCTTCCAGATGGGCCATCAGCCGTTCCAGACAGTCGAGTTCCGCTGCGTATTTCTTGTCGGCACGCACCATCTTCTGCGTTTTGGCGATGCGGCGTTCCAGCATCTCCATATCTGCAAATACCAGCTCGAGATTGATCGTTTCAATGTCCCGCGCAGCACCGATTGTCCCTTCCACATGGATGACATCGGGATCCTCGAAGCAGCGGACAACATGAACAATTGCATCTGCTTCCCGGATGTCTGCCAGGAACTTATTGCCTAAACCCTCGCCTTTGGAAGCACCTTTTACCAGGCCTGCAATGTCCATAAACTCCAGCACGGCCGGGGTAAATTTCTTGGGATGATACATCTCCGCCAGCTTGTCCAGCCGCTCGTCCGGCACCGATACAACACCGACATTGGGCTCAATGGTGCAGAAAGGATAGTTTGCGGATTCCGCGCCAGCATTGGTCAGCGCGTTGAAGAGGGTGCTCTTGCCGACATTCGGCAGACCAACCATTCCTAATTTCATGCGGATTCGCTCCTTGTTAAATTCAATATTTCAAAAATTTTCCCACGCAATGTACACGGAAGACAACGTCTGATGCAGTTCGATAGAAACTGAAACGCCGCATCGTCATTCGCCGTGCTTTGCTGCGGAATCTTACCGACTGCAACCAGAATTTTCCCATAACGGCAAGTTTATCTTGCCGTTCCAGCAGTCTGACAGTGGCTGTGCGGCCGCGTCGACTTTCCTCCAGCTGTAAGCTGGTTACATGGTTTCGGGGGCGTCGATTTTGAGGATCGCCAGTACATTGCGGAGGGTTGTCCGCGCTGCCAGGCAGAGCGCCAGCCGCGCCTGCATCAGCGACTCTTCCTCACCGAACACCTTGCAGGCGGTATAGAACTTGTGGAACAACGTCGCCAGATCGAGCGCATACCGGGTCATCTTGGCGGGATCGTAAGCCTTTGCCGCCTCGATGATTTCTGCCGGGAACCGGGCAATATGCCGGATCAGCGCAATTTCTTCGGGAGTACCCAACAGGCAAAGCTCCTCATCCGTCACATCGCGCACCACAACGCCTTCCGTGTCCATCTTTTTCAGAATGGAGCAAATTCGCGCATGCGCATACTGGACATAATAAACGGGGTTCTGACTGGACTGCTCGACTGCCAGATCCAAGTCAAAGTCGAACTGGGAATTCGCTTCGCGGAGGTTGAAATAGAACCTCGCCGCATCGATCGGCACTTCATCCAGCAGGGTGACCAGTGTGATGGCCTTGCCGGAACGCTTGCTCAGCTTGACGCGTTCGCCGCCCCGCACCAGGTTAACCATCTGCATCAGCACAACATCCAGCCGGGAGGGATCCACGTCCAGCGCCTGCAAAGCCGCTTTCAGACGGGGCACATAACCGTGATGATCCGCGCCCAGCACGTCGATCGCCTTGTCGTAGCCGCGAGTAACCAGCTTGCCGTAATGATAGGCGATGTCCGGCACAACATAGGTGGGCACACCGTTGGAACGCACCAAAACAAAGTCCTTATCCGCGCCAGAATTAGTCGCCTTGAACCAGGTGGCGCCATCTTCTTCATAGGTGTGGCCTTTTTCCTTGAGAAGTTCCACAACCTTCCAGACGGAACCATCCTCATGCAGAGTGGATTCCCGGAACCAGCGGTCGTAGTGAATCCGGTATTTGGCAAGGTCGCGCTCCAGCCCCTCGATGTTTAAAGGCAGCGCATAGGCGACCAGTGCCGCACGGCGTTCCTCTTCCGAGGTGTGCATGTATTTGTCACCGTGAATGTCGGCAAAATTCTTGGCGTGGTCGATAATATCCTGACCGTGGTAGCTGTCCTCCGGCATCTCAATGCCATCTTTGAAAAGTTGCTGATACCGCAGGTCGAGGGACAGGCCGAATTTATTGATCTGGTTGCCGGCGTCGTTCACATAGAACTCCCGGTCAGCATGGTAGCCCGCCCAATCGAGCACAGATGCAATCCCGTCGCCAAGCGCACCGCCGCGCGCGTTGCCGATGTGCATCGGACCGGTGGGGTTTGCGGATACAAATTCCACGAGCACCTTTTTGCCTTTTCCAAAATCAGTCCGGCCATAGTTTTCCTTTTCAGACAGAACCGCCTGTACTGTTTTAGCAAACCAGCCAGGCGCCAGTGTAAAGTTGATGAAGCCGGGGCCAGCAACCTCCACTTTGGCAAAACTGCTGCCCGCAAGATCCATTTCGGAAACCAGCGCATCGGCGATCATCTTGGGCGCTTTACGGAAAGCGCGCGCCGATACCATCGCGGCATTTGCCGCAAAATCCCCGTGAGACGAATCATTCGGGATTTCCACCACATATTCCGGGAACTCCCCGGCTGGAAGCAAGCCTTTTTCTACACATTTTTCAAGCGCCGATTGGAGCAGCGCCTGACATTCCTTTTTCGCATCCAAAACAGGATTTGCCATCTTTTCCGTTCCTTTCCTTTTAAGAGATTCTGGTAACCGAAATCTCCAGCTCATTTTCGCTCAGCAGAGCCGAATTCATATCCATTGTATATTTCAGGTGAAGGGAACCGCCATTTTCCCCGATTGTACTTTCCAATCCATCGGTAAATACGCCAATCTCCAACGGGTTTCCCATCATTTCATAGCGTCCCACATTGCGGACGCCTTTTTGCAAAACCAAGTGAGAGGTAGTTGGGCCGCGCCGGATTACCGTAACCCGTTCGTCTTCAACCTTCATCGTCGTCGTGCAGCCGTCAAAGCCGGTGGTTTCTGTTTCTTTATAGGTAATATAATAGTGCCCATTTTTTTTGCAGAGGCTGCCCACCGTAAACAGCTCGGTGGTTGTACTCTCCTCCTCCGCCGTGTATACACTACGGATGGAGATATTCACATCCTGTTTCATACCGGTTCCTTTCTAATCTATTGTTTCGGGGTAATTGGTGATCTCAATCCGGGAAACACTGCCGGAAAAATCCTCTCCCAAAAAAATCGAAGCATTTCTGGTAAAATCCTCCGGTGCATCACTGACAAAGTAGCTGCATTTTCCCGGAATTTTTCGGTCAGAAAGAAAGTTTTCCTCTGTGAGCAGTTCTTTTGCATAATCAGCCGCTGCTTTCCCGGAGTCAATCAGCGTCACATCGGAACCCATCACATCAGAAATCAGGGGTGCCAGTACCGGATAATGTGTACAGCCCAAAATCAGCGTATCAACACCTTTTTCTTTGAGCGGTAGCAAATATTCCTCTGCCACCAGCCGGGTGACAGGATTATCACGGCTAGTATAACCGTTCTCAACCAACGGCACAAACATCGGACAGGCTTTGGAATAAACCTGCACATCCGTGTTGAGCTTTTGCAGTTCCCGCTCATAAGCGCCGGTACGGATGGTGGTCGCCGTAGCAATCACGCCGATTTTTCCGTTCCGGGTAGCTTTGACCGCTGCCCGGACGGTGGGATGCAGCACACCGGTATACGGAAACTGAAACCGTTCTGTCAGCTCAGGCGACAAAGTAGTGGTCACAGTGCCACAGGCGGCAATAACCATTTTCACCTGTCGTCCCAGCAGAAAATTAATATCCTGCAAAGCATAGCGGGTGACGATTTCGGCGCTCCTTGTGCCATACGGGACTCTTCCCGTATCCCCAAAATAGACGATATCCTCATGGGGCAGCACTCGAAGCAGCTCACGGACGGCTGTTAAGCCGCCCATACCGGAATCCAATACGCCGATGGGGCGATTATCCATTCATTTCAGCCCTTTCCATTCCAAGGGTAATCAATTTATCAAGCAGCGCGCTGTAGGAAACGCCGGTGGCATCCCACAGCTTGGGGTACATGCTGATACTGGTAAAGCCGGGCATGGTGTTCAGCTCGTTTAAGTACACTTCCTGTGTCTGGGTGACAAAGAAATCCACCCGTGCAAGCCCGGAGCAGCCCATTGCCTTAAATGCTTCCACTGCAATGCCTCGGATCTTATACGAAAGCTCCTGGCTAATCCGTGCGGGGATATGCAGCTCGGAAGCTGCATTTTCATATTTGGCTTCGTAATCGTAAAATTCATTGGCGGGGGTAATGTCGCCGAGCACCGAAGCTTCCGGCTCCTGGTTCCCCAGAACCGCACATTCTACCTCAATCCCCACAATCGCTTTTTCAATCAGCACCTTATCGTCGTGGATAAAGGCAAGTTTTACTGCCTGTTCCAACTCGTTTTCATCCTTCGCTTTGGAAACACCCACCGAAGAGCCCGCATTGGCCGGTTTAACGAAAACCGGGAAGCCAAAGCTGTCTACAACCTTCTGGGCAATCTGTTCAGGGCGGAAGCGATCGCTCCGTTTGCACAGTATCCACGGTGTCATCTGAATCCCGGCACTTTCCAGGATCACATGGGCATACGCCTTATCCATGCAAATAGCCGACGAGCAGGTGTCGCAGCCGACATAAGGAATCATGCTCATCTCAAACAATCCCTGAATGGTACCGTCTTCACCGTTTTTGCCGTGCAGCACCGGGAAAAAGCAATCAATTGCCAGGAACGAAACGGTCTGATCGTCCAGAATTTTGTAAATACCCTTTTTGGCGTTATCTGTGCTGACCATACAAGGACAACAGTCGGGATGTTTTTCCCAACTTCCGTCCGCAATCCGATCCCATTCACCGGGATAAAATAGCCATTTTCCCTTTTTGGTAATGCCAATGCAGACAATCTCATATTCTTCCGCCGGAATATTAGCGATTACCGAGCTGGCCGAAACACAGGAAACCTCATGTTCCGAAGATGCGCCGCCGAAAAGCACTGCGATGCGTTTTTTTGCCATATCGAATCCTCCTGTTCTCCCATCCGGCCGGAACTGCTCCCAGACAGGATTTTTCCCGAAAGTCCATATGTGCAGACTTCCAGCTTATAACTAAATAATTATAGCATATCCCCGCCTTGTTTTCAACCTTTTTCCTACAAAATATGTGGATTTTCATTTACCGCTTTTTCATTCTATTCGAAAATAAAATAAATCATTCCGTCTTGCGTATCTCCTCTTGTATATGGTACAATAAAATGAAGACTTAAAAAGGAGCTTTCCATGAAAGAGAAATTAAAAAAAATCCTGCCACCCGTTGTTTTCCTTCTGCTTTCAGCGGCTGTTTTCGCTGTGGTCATCTGGGACCGCACACCCGCTTCCCCCATCAGCCTTTCCGGCTTTAAGCTAAACACTGTCGTCACCATCACAATTTATGATTCCAAGGATGAATCCATTCTGAAAGGTTGTATGGAGCTTTGCGACGAATACGAAGCATTGTTCAGCCGCACCATCCCGGATAGTGAGATATCACGTCTGAATGCGGGCGAACTTGCGGAATCAAACGGTATTTCCCCGCTTTCCGAGCCGACACAGGCGCTTCTTGCCGAAGCGTTCCGGTACAGCGAGCTTTCGGATGGGGCTTTTGATCCCACCATTGGTGCAGTATCCTCTCTGTGGGATTTTACCGGAGAAAACCGGCACGCGCCCTCCCAGGAAGCGGTAGAGGCCGCCCTGCCCTATGTTGGTTGGGAACAAGTAAAATTAACCGAAGAAGGAATTTTATTGCCGAAAGGCGTTCAGATCGATCCAGGCGCCATCGCCAAAGGGTTTATCGCCGACCGAATCCGCGAATACCTGCTGGAACAAGGAGTGAAAAGCGCCACCATCAACCTTGGCGGAAATGTTCTTTGCGTCGGCTCCAAACCGGATGGAAGCCCGTTTCGAATCGGTGTCCAGACGCCCTTTGCCGATCGGAGCGAAACCTCCGCTATCCTGGAAATCGACAACCGTTCGGTTGTTTCCTCTGGCATCTACGAGCGATATTTTGAGGAAAACGGCATATTTTACCATCATATCCTTGATCCAAAAACCGGTTTTCCCTGTGAAAATGAGCTTTGCTCGGTCACCATCATATCGGATACCTCGGTAGAAGGCGACGCGCTCAGCACTGCCTGCTTTGTGTTGGGACTGGAAAAAGGAATGGAACTGATCAATTCGCTTCCCGGCATTGACGCCATCTTTATCGACCGCGACAACAACCTGCATTATTCGGATGGTTTTTCCACCGCAATATTGCCGTCAGATGAATAATGCGATTCATCAAATTAATAACTTTTTACTTTTCTTTGTAGTCCGTACTTTTTATACGGAATATCAGAAAAATTTAAGGAATTTTGCCGAAAAATCGAAAAATCACTCTTCCTTTCTACCAAATTCTATGGTATACTGTTGATATAGGCGGCTTCTCCCGCCACCATTTCGGCATAGGAGGATGTAATATGAAAAAAATAACGGCGCTGTTGCTGGCACTGTTTTTTGCAATAACAGTTTTTGTCCCCACTGTTTCGGCGGAAACTGATCCTGAACTTGGGTTTGAAATTTCCAGTGAAGCAGTATATATGGTGAATAATGAATCCGGGATTGTAGTTTATCAAAAAAACGCGGACACGAAACTGGATCCTGCTTCCCTGACTACGGTGATGACTGCCATTATCGCCATTGAGAATTGCCCAGACCTGGAAAATACAATGGTTACGGCACAACCTTATATTTTTGATGAAATTTTTACACTCGGCGCCGCTAATGTCGATATGAAACACCGGGAAGAAGCCCGGATGATCGACCTGCTTTATGCAATGATTCTGCGTTCTGCCTGTGAATGTGCCAACATTATCGCCGATTATATCGGAAACGGCGATATCAGTGCTTTTGTCACCATGATGAACGAAAAGGCCAAAGAAATCGGTGCGGTCAATACAAACTTTGCAAACCCGCACGGCCTGCCCAATGACAACTCCTATTCCACCGCAAAAGACATGTATCTCATTTATGATTACGCGATGGACAATTACCCCATCTTCCAACAAATCGCCTCCTCCACCGAATACACAATGCCCGCCACCAATATGCACTCCTCTGAACGCACCATCTACCACTCCGTTACCATGATGAGCGAGGGAAGCGGCGGCAGCCTTTATTATCCCTATATGACCTCTGGTAAAACCGGCGCTACCAACACCGGCCGCAACCTGGCTTCTACCGCAACCAAAGACGCTTACTCCTATACCTTGATTACCATGAACGCACAGCGCTATTACGACAACGGCGATGAAATTTCGGACAATATGTCCTTTGTGGACGCCAAACAGCTTTACGAGTGGGCTTTTAACAACTGGGCAGTCCGTTCTGTCGTGAAAACCTCCACGATTGTCAGTGAGGTAAAAGTTGAGCTCGCCAAAGACACCGATGTCATCCCGGTGTTTCCCGAAGAAGACGTCGACTACCTTATGCGGACGGATATTGATATGAGTTCGCTGCAAAAGGTCATCAAACTGGAAGATTCCTATGACGCACCGATCCAGGCTGGCCAGGTTCTGGGGACAGTGGAATATAAGCTGGCAGATACCACGATTGCAACTGTCAACCTGGTTGCCGGAAGTGATCTGGAACGCAGCAACTGGCTTTACTTCCTACGCGGATTGCAAAATTTCTTCACATCGGTCTGGTTTAAGCTGATTATCGCGCTACTGCTCCTCTGTGTAGCTGGATATATCGCCTTTGCCATCCTTTACAACAACCGAAAATCCAAACGCCGCCGCCGCAAAACGCGCCGCCGTTTCTAATTAAAAGGAAAAGCTCGAACCCAAAAGGTTCGAGCTTTTTTTATGCTTAATTCGGATATACGGAAGAAATTCCAAAGTATTCCTCCAGACAAAGTCCGCTTTCATAAACCGCTTTGGCTGTTTCCAACCCCACATAGCGCAGATGCCACGGTTCATATTTATAGCCAGTTACCGATTCCTTTTCCTTTGGGTAACGGATAATAAAACCATACTCGTGGGCATATTCCGCCAGCCAGTTTGCTTCGGGCGTACCGGCAAAGGAATCGTCCACCTGGTTCACATCGAAAGCCAGTCCGGTCTGATGCTCCGAATAACCGGCCCGTGCGGAATACCGGTCGGCAGCTTCTTGGCCGTCCCGATTGACATACTTGCTGTAAAGCTGCCCCTGATAGCTGTAGGAGCGATACCCCGACGCAATCCAAATCGAAAGACCATCAGCAGCGGCTCCCGCTGAAAGCTTCTGAAAAGCTGCCATCGTTTCAGAGGTTAAACCGCCCGGCGCATAACCGGACGGAAGCGGGCAGGATTTGTTGGCAATCAAAATACCGTCCACATACAAAATCCCATCCCGAAGCGTCACTGTTTTGCCGGTGGCGGAAACCGCCTTGTGGGTTTCCGGATCATCCTCTGTCCATCGCCCGGTTTCGTCCAGATAATACCAGGCGTTGCCATCATGAAGGAAGCCGGTTGCCATCGCACCGTTCATGCCGAGCCAGTACCAGTTCTCTCCAACCTTTTGCCAGCCGGTTTTCATGGCGCCGTCAGAACCCAGATAGTACCAGCATCCATCATACAGCCAGCCTTCCGACATTCCGCCCCATGAACGGAAATGATACCACTTTCCATCAATTTGCTGCCAGCCGGTCTGCATCACGCCATCGTCATTCAGATAGTACCAGCAGCCTCCGGTATACAGCCAGCCGGTCTTGCGAACCCCTTCCGTTTCTTCATAATACCAGCCGGAAGGATCCTGTTTCCAAAAGTTCTGCGCTTCCGGTTCTTCTTTCCCGCTGTCTGATGACACATCCTGCACACCAGATAAAACTGACACAACTTCTCCTGCTTCAGCTGAAAGAAATGTTTCCTGCTGTGTACCACATCCTGCCAGCAGCACTGCCGCCAACAGGACGCCTGCCATCCATTTATTCATTACCGAATTCCTTTCACCGCAACCTGCGGAAGAATTTCTTCCACCATTTGAGAGGTCACCACACCAGTTCCATCTAACGAAACCGAAGCAGTACCCGCAGCAGAACCATATATGGCTGCATCACAGGGTGACATTCCCTGCTGTAAGGAATAAAGAAACGCGGCAAGGGTAGTATCTCCTGCGCCAACGGTGGATTTGACCTGTACCTGCGGCGGATGAATACGACAGCCACTCTCTTTTCCGGCATAAATGAGTCCTTTTCCGCCAAGGCTGACCAGCACATGATCCACACAACTGGTCAACGAACGGGCCAGTTTGACAATTGACTGTTCCGTGCGCAGATCGGAGCCGCTGATCTGCCGGAATTCCAGCAGATTGGGCTTGATTAGAAACGGTTTGATCTCCGCAATATCGCTCAAATGGAAAAAGGCATTATCCAGCGCAAATGCCACACCTTCCCGCCGGAAAGAGAGCAAAAATGCTTTGTATGCCTCCGGTGTGAGCTTTTCGGGAAGACTGCCGGCAAATACGAGCAGTACCTTATCCACTCCGGCAATTTCCTCTTCAATTTTGGCGCGCAGGCGCTTCATCCCCTCTACTGATACTGAAAATCCAGCGCGATTCACCTTTAGAACACGCTGGTCGGGGATCACGATCGTGAGATTCTCGCGGGTAACGCCTTCCAGTTGGACAAAATCGTGGTCGACATGATCCGCTGTAAGCAGCGACAAAAACTGGCGGGCATTGTCTTCTCCACAAAGTCCCAACGCGCGGACAGGCATCCCGAGCGATGTCATCACACGGGCGATATTCACCGCCTTGCCGCCTGCGTCATACTCTTCCCGTACCGCATGATTCGGCTCGTTAAAATCCATTGTTTCCAGCCAGATGGTCACATCCAGAGCCGGATTCAATGTCACGGTTACAATTTTATCAAACATCTCAGAACACCTCCCATCCAAATCAGGAATTGCGAGTTACTTTGGTTCCCTGCCGGGTTTCTTCCACTGTATAGCCGAGCGCCGCAATCTGTGCACGGAGCTCGTCGGCTCTGGCAAAATCTTTTGCTTTGCGTGCTGCCTTGCGTTCCTCGATCAGCGCCTGCACCTCAGCTGGAATTTCCTCCTCGGCAGCAGCCGCCGAAGCCTGCCGCACCTTCTCCGCTTCTGCAAGCAGGTTCAGAGAAAGCACAGTGTCAAACTCGCCGAGCAGTTTCAGCTTGGTACAGTCGTTGACCTCCGCTTTGAGGACATCGTAAAGAGCTGTCACTGCCAACGCCGTGTTGAGGTCGTTATCCATCGCGTCCCGGAACGCCTGCCGCAGCGGCGCGGCACCCGCTTCGTCAAACTCGCCGCCAGCCGGATCCAAAGAGACAATCCGGGCGATCAGTTTTTGATAAGCTGCCATCGCGCCGTCCATGCCTTCCCACGAAAAGACCAGCGAACGCCGGTAGTGGGACTGTAAACAGAACAGCCGGTAAGCAAGCGGGAGATACCCTTTTTCCTCCAGCAGCGAAACGGTGAGGAACTCTCCGGAGGATTTGCTCATCTTGCCGCTGTTGGTATTCAGATGGTGAACATGGAACCAGTGGGTACACCATTTGTGGCCGATTGCCGATTCGCTCTGCGCAATTTCGTTGGTATGGTGCGGAAACGCGTTGTCAATGCCGCCGCAGTGCAGATCGAGGTACTCGCCCAGATATTTCATGCTGATGGCCGAACACTCGATGTGCCAGCCAGGATAGCCAATTCCCCATGGGGAATCCCATTTCAGCTCCTGGTCGTCAAATTTCGATTTGGTAAACCAGAGGACAAAGTCCGCCTTGTTCCGCTTGTTGGAGTCCTGCTCCACCCCTTCGCGGACGCCAACTTCCAGATCCTCCACATCGTGGTCGTTGAACACATAGTACTGGTCGAGCTTGGCAGTGTCAAAATAAACGTTGCCGCCCGCCTCATAGGCATATCCCTTGTCGAGCAGCTCCTGTACCAGCGCGATAAATTCGGGGATGCAGCCAGTTGCAGGCTGAACGATCTCCGGTTTTTTGATGTTCAGTTTGTCGCAGTCGGCAAAAAAGGCGTCGGTGTAGAACTGCGCGATTTCCATGACCGATTTGTGCTCCCGTTTTGCCCCTTTGAGCATCTTGTCTTCGCCGGTGTCGGCATCACTCGAAAGATGTCCCACATCGGTGATATTCATCACCCGTTTGACATGCAAGCCGGTATATGTGAGGTACTTTTCCAGCACATCCTCCATGATGTAGCTGCGCAGGTTGCCGATATGAGCAAAATGATAGACGGTCGGGCCGCAAGTATACATGCTCACCTCGCCCGGCTTGTGGGTGACAAACTCCTCCCGCTCGTGGGTGAGCGTATTATAAAGTTTCATCTTGGCTTGTTCCTCCTGACTGTGCGGTGCGCAGGGCTTCGAGCTCCTTCTGCTGCTCCGCGATCAATTTCTCCGCCTTTTCCAGGCGCATCATTATTTTGCAAAATTCCTGCGAAACCGGGTCGGGAATGTGCACCTGATCCAGCTGTTTACATGGAGCGGTTTTCTGCCCGCTCCGGCGCACCACCCGCGCTGGGACGCCCACCGCGGTGGAATCGGGTGGAATCGGCTCCAGTACCACGGCACCGGCCGCGATTTTGGCATTATCTCCCACCGTAAACGGCCCCAGCACCTTGGCGCCGCTGCCCACCAAGACATTCTTGCCCAGTGTGGGATGGCGCTTGCCATGATCCTTGCCGGTACCACCCAGCGTGACACCCTGATACAGGGTGCAGCCGTCGCCGACCTCGGCTGTTTCACCGATGACGATGCCGCTGCCATGGTCGATAAAAACGCCGGTACCGATCTTGGCGCCGGGGTGGATTTCAATCCCGGTCAGCCAGCGCGCCAGCTGAGAAATCAGCCGCGCCAGGAAAAACCACCGGTGACGGTACAGAAAATAAGCTGGCCGATGCAGCATGATGGCGTGCAGCCCCGAATAGAGCAGCAGGATTTCAAACGTATTTCTTGCCGCGGGATCCCGCTCTTTGACAGCGCGAATATCCGCCCGCAGTCTTGACAGCATAGCTTCACCCAATTTCCAAAATTATTTGCTTGCGGTAAACTGGGCGCGGTTCACCCAGAGGTATTCCACGCCGGAAACAACCGTGATCGCGGCCGAAATCCAGACGAGGACATTGCTGACCAGCGCCATCGGGAACGATGCGCCCAGCAGCCCGGTATCCATCAGCGCCAGAATTGCCAGCACTGCCACAATCGAAACCATTGTAACCGCCGTTTTGAGCTTGCCGAGCTTCCCAGCTGCAATGACGGTGCCATTGCCGGCCGCCACCATCCGCAGCGAGGAAACCAGAAACTCCCGGGCCATCATAATCACAACAGCCACTGCCGAAGCGCAGCTCAGTTCAATAAAGGCAATCAGCGCCGCAAATACCAGCACCTTGTCAGCCACCGGATCCAGGAATTTCCCGAAATCGGTAATCAGGTTGCGGCTCCGGGCGATATGTCCGTCCATCGCGTCGGTGATGGACGCCGCCGCAAAAATCACCAGCGCCCACAGCCCGTGGAGCGGAATTTCCTCCACCAGCAAAAAGAGCAGGAAAAACGGCACCAGAATCATCCGGAGCAGAGTCAGTTTATTCGGGGTGTTCATCGGTCACCACTCCCATCAGGTCGAGATCCATTGTTTCTTCCACTTTGACTTTGACAAACTGGCCGATTGCCAGCTTGTTTTCGGCAGTAAAGAAGACCTTGCCGTCAATGTCCGGCGCGTCGGCTTCACTTCTTCCAAAGAAGCACTCGCCCCAGCGGTCGTAACCCTCCACCACGCAGAGGATTTCCCGGCCGACAGCCGCTTCGTTCTTCTCCGCCATGATATTCATCTGCATTTCGGTGACGATCCGGGCGCGGTCTGCCTTGGTTTCGTCGTCGAGCTGCCCTTCCATTTCGGCGGCAGGCGTGCCTTCCTCCTGGGAATAGGCAAAACAGCCCAGCCGGTCAAAACGAACCGCCTTGACAAATTCGCAGAGCTCCTCAAACTGCTCCTTCGTTTCACCGGGGAATCCGGCAATCAGGGTGGTGCGGAGCGTAATGCCCGGGATCCGCTCCTGCAGATGGGCAATCAGTTTTTCAAGCGATTCGCGGTTTCCCGGACGACGCATGGCGCGCAGCACATCCGGATTGCAGTGCTGAATGGGCAGATCGAGATATTTGACGATCTTTGGCTCTGAGGCGATCACATCGATCAGCTCCTCGGTAATCCGCTCCGGGTAGGCATAGAGCACCCGGATCCAGCGGAACCCGTCGATTTTCGCCAGTTTTTGCAATAATTCCGCAAGTTTATACTCTCCATACAGATCCTGTCCGTACCGGGTGGGGTCCTGCGCCACCACGACCAGCTCTTTAACGCCTTTGGCGGCGAGATCTTCCGCTTCAGCCAGCAGGCTCTCCATCGGACGGCTCCGGAATTTTCCGCGGATGTCCGGAATAGCACAGTAGGAGCAGCGGTTGTCGCAACCCTCCGCAATCTTTAGATAGGCGTAGAACGGCAGAGTGGAAAGGATGCGTCCGCCGTCGAGCGGCAGGTCGCACTTCTCCCCAAAGCGACAGCATTTTTTGTCGTGCAGGACTTCTCCAACGATCGAAACGATGTCCTTGTTGGAGCCGATGCCGACCACCGCGTCCACCTCCGGCATTTCTTCCCGGATTTCGGTGCGGTAACGCTCGGCAAGACAGCCGGTCAGGATGATTTTCTTGATCCGGCCTTCTTTTTTCAAGGTGATGTATTCCATTGTTTCTTCGATGGCTTCCTGTTTGGCACTTTCAATAAAGCCGCAGGTATTGATGATAACCACCTCGGCGAGCGCGGGATCCTGCGAAAGCTCATAGCCCGCTTCCCGGAGTCTGAACATCAGCATTTCGGCGTCGACCTGGTTTTTTGGGCAGCCAAGCGACACCATTCCAATCTTTGTCGGCATATCTGTTTCCTCTCTATTCCTCATATTCCCGGCGGATTTCTTCCAAGACGCCGTCCACAGCATCAGCTGCGTCATAATAGCCGTGACCCAGCCGCATCAGCGCCCGGATCGCCCGCTCACGCTCTTTCCCGTCGGTATCGCTTTGCAGCTTCCGTCCAAACCGGCGGCGCACCAGTTCGAAAAGCGCATCTTCCTCCGGTTCAACGGCATCCACCGCACTGGCGGCAATCCCGGCGGCAATCCCGCGTTTGCGGAGTTCCAGAACGGCGCGGCGGGCGCCCTGTTTTTTGTCCAGGATATAGTAGCGGGCCAGCCGCTGTGCATAGCGCTCGTCGTCGAGCAAGCCAAGCTCCTGCATCCGCCCGGCCACCAGTTCCGCCGTTTCCCGGCTGACATTGCGGCAAAGCTTCTGCTCCAGCTCATAGCGGGAGTAGTCCCGGCTGTCCAAAAGATAGAGCGCACGCTCCCGTGCGCGGCGGTATTCAGCAGCCTGCAAAGCTTTGGCAAGCAGCTCCTCCGAAACCTCCGCACCCGTTTTCAGCTGGTACTTCACCAGAATCTCGGCATCCAATATCCCCCAGTACTCGCCGTCCACTTCCAGTTTCCAGCGGGTGGAACCCTGCATTTTCTCCATCCGGGTGATCGTCATTCCTCAAAATCTCCCAGATCCGCTTCGACATCCAGGTCGATGTCGGTCAGGTCACCGGGATCTTCCGGAGAAGGCACACTGCTTGGCTCCAGTTCTACATGGTCAGGCGGAGTAATTTCCTGATCGCCCAATTTGACAGTCACACCCTTGCGGAGTTCCAGCGTGCTTTGCTTGGAACCTCTGGCCGGCGCCATGACAAAGTTGTCGATATTGTCGCGGATGATCTGCTCAATTTCGGCACAGATTTCGGGGTGCTCTTTCAAAAAGGCGCGTGCTTTTTCCTTGCCCTGACCGATGCGTTCGTCTTTATAGCTGTACCAGGAACCGGACTTGGTGATGAGTCCCAGCACCGAACCGATGTCAATGATCTCCCCTTCATAGGAGGTGCCTTCGCCGTACATCAGGTCAAAGGTGCATTCCTTAAAGGGCGGAGCCACCTTGTTTTTAACTACCTTACACTTGGTGACATTGCCAATATATTCATTGCCTTCTTTAATAGACTCACCTTTGCGGACATCAATCCGCACAGTGGCGAAATATTTCAGCGCCCGGCCACCGGTAGTTGTTTCGGGATTGCCAAAAGTTACCCCAATTTTTTCACGGATCTGGTTGATGAAAATCGCAACACAGTTGCTCCGGCCAATGATGGCGGTAAGTTTGCGCATTGCCTGGCTCATCAGGCGGGCAAGCTGGCCAACATGGGCGTCGCCCATCTCCCCTTCGATTTCCGCCTTGGTGACCATTGCCGCCACCGAGTCGAAAACTACAATATCCAGCGCGCCGGAACGCACCAGCGCTTCGGCAATTTCGAGCGCCTGCTCACCGGTATCCGGCTGGGAAACCAGCAGGCTGTCGATATCAACGCCCAGCGCCTTGGCATAACCGGGATCGAGCGCATGCTCTACATCGATAAAGGCCGCCTCGCCGCCGCGTTTCTGCGCCTCGGCTACCATCTGGAGTGCCACCGTTGTTTTACCGGAAGATTCCGGCCCATAAATCTCGATAATCCGTCCTTTGGGAACGCCGCCTACACCCAGCGCCAGGTCAAGCCCCAGCGAGCCGGTGGGGATAACATCCACATCCATATGCCGATGATCGCCGAGCTTCATGATCGAGCCGGCGCCGTATGTTTTTTCAATCTGATCAATAGCGTTTTGAAGCGCCTTCTTTTTTTCATCGGAAGAATCCAGTGCTTTGACCGGAGCTGCCGCTTTTGCCTTTGCCATATCTAAACCTCCGTTAAGAATATTTGTTCTCTGCTGTTACTACTCTTATTATACCAT
>CALWNQ010000028.1 GCA_944382875.1 uncultured Clostridia bacterium | reverse complement strand
TTTACACGCCGAACCTATGTAGGGAAAGTCAAGCTGTATGTGCCGAAAGAGAAATGGCTGAACCGCCTGCTCTCCTATGGCGCGTTGAAAATCAGCTACGACAAAGCTCATGGGAACAAAGAGGTATGGGAACCGGTACGACGTCCGGGACTGATACGCCTGGACGATATTGAGATTCTGAACCAGTACAATGCAGAAGTGCGGGGCATGTACAACTATTATCGGCTGGCGAACAATGCAACGGTGTTGAACTCCTTCCTCTATGTGATGAAGTTCAGCATGTACAAGACCTTCGCCGGAAAGTATCGGACGAGCATGCGGAAAATTATTCGCAAATACTGCCGCAACGGGGATTTTACCGTATCGTATTCAACGAAAAACGGGACAAAATCTGTGGTGTTTTACAACCAGGGTATGCGTCATAACGACAAAGTCGTTGTAACGGAAAACCCGGACATCATTGGCAGAGCGAATGAAAACCGCCGCTATACAAGTCTGACAGACCGGCTGCAAGGTCAGGTGTGTGAGTTCTGCGGAGTCGAAACAGAGGATATCGAAATTCATCACATCCGAAAACTAAAAGGTTTAAGTGGTAAGGCAGAATGGGAACGCCACATGATTGCGCGTAAACGCAAGACGATGGCGCTATGCCATTCCTGCCATGTAAAGCTGCACAATGGAAAGTTAGGCTGATATCTGGAAAGCCGGATACATCGAGAGGTGTACGTCCGGTTTGGAGGGGAGCGTTTGGAAACCTACCGCAGCAATGCGGCAAGGCGCTGGGCGCTTACCCTACTGTTTACCGCCATTGCGCCGGTGCCGTTGTCCGCCTTTGCCGGGGAACCCACCAGCAGCATCGGGAAGAACTTTCTCCGGTCCTATGCCGGGATTTGTCTGGAAGGCGCGATTATTGCGCTGGCTTGCGTGATCTTCTCGTTGTTTGCTTCCTCGCCGCCGGCAGTAGATTCCAGTGCTTCGGCGGTGACTGCCGTTTGGAGTTATGTAGGGGAGTTAATCTTCAACTTGCTGGTTCTGGTGGGGGCTGTCAAGATGAGTGACCGCATTGTCAAAGAGGTGGTGGGAATCTGAATTTGCTGTTGAATTTTACGATAAAAAATGCTATACTGATAACAGCAAAGGAGGGCGATTCAAATGCCAAATATCAAACCGGTATCCGATTTACGCAATTACAATGAAGTCCTGCGGGACATAGCGGTTGGAGAACCTGTTTTTCTGACCAAAAACGGCCGCGGACGATATGCCATTCTCGATATGGAGGATTATGAGCGAATGCAGGCAACCATCCGGCTGATGAGCGCTCTGTCCAAAGGAGAACAGAGCGCCAAGGAATCCGGTTGGACGGAATTGGACGAGGTTGAGAAACTGCTGGGGGGTATCCCATGACGCCGATTAAGTTTTCGCCGGAAGCCGTGAAGGATTTACAGGAAATCCAGTCCTACATTGCCAATGAACTGTGCAGCCAGCAGGCGGCAGACCGGACAGTTTCCAAAATTCTGAGCCGTATCCGCAGCCTGTCCTCATTTCCGGAAATGGGGACTCCCTTGTCCGCTGTTCTTTCCTTTGACACAGACTACCGGTATCTGGTCTGCGGGAACTATACTGCTTTTTACCGGACAGAACCGGATGCGGTCTATGTTGTGCGGATTCTGTACGGACGGCGGGATTTTATGAGAATCCTGTTCGGAGAACCGACTGAAGAAAATTGAACATTACCCCAAACCGTCACGCAGCTGCGCGGCGGTTTTTTGTTGCAAGGAGGCTGATCATTTATCGAAATAAAAGTTATTAAAGAAATCCGGGACTATCAGGAATCCATCTTTTTCGGATTGAGTCTCCGGCAGTTTGTCTGTTCTTTGCTGGCGGTTGGTGTGGCAGTGGGACTGTTTTTCTGGCTGAATCCCCTGCTGGGAACCGAAACCACCGGCTGGCTCTGCATCCTGGGCGCTTCGCCCTTTGCCGCCTGCGGATTCTTTCATTACCACGGCATGACTGCCGAGCAGTTTGCCTGGGCATGGGTGAAATCCGAGATCCTCTTTCCCAAAAGGCTGGTGTTCCGGTCGGAAAATCTTTATCTGGAACTTTTAAGGGAGGAATGCCTATACTCAAAACACTGAGCAGATCCATCAAACTGGACCGGGAAAAGTTTCAAATCCCACGGTCGGTACAGCAAGCCATTCCCATCCGCCGCATCTGGCCAGATGGGATTTTTCAGGTGGGAAACCGTTTTTCCAAGAGTTTTTCCTTCACCGACATCAATTACCGGATTGCAGGCAAAGAGGACAAAACGGATATGTTTCTGGATTACTCGGAACTCCTCAATGCCCTGGACCCCGGTGTTTCCGCCAAGATCACCATCCACAACCGCCGGATCAACAAGGGGGATTTTGAGCGTTCCCTCCTGCTTCCCATAAAGGGGGACGGGTTGGACCGTTATCGAAACGAGTACAACGAAATGCTGCTTTCCAAGGTCACCAGTGTCAGCAACAGCATCATCCAGCAGCGGTATCTGACGGTCAGTGTCCACAAGAAAAACATTGAGGAAGCCCGGACCTACTTTTCCCGGCTGGGAACCGACATCCTCACCCATTTCTCCCAGCTTTCCTCCATTGCCCGGGAACTGGACGCATCCAGCCGCCTGGAGCTCCTCCGGGATTTCTTCAAAGGCGGAGAACCTGCCGCCTTTGCCTTTGATCTGAAAGAACAGATGAAGCAGGGGCACAGCTTCAAGGACTGGATTTGTCCCGATTCCATGGAGTTTCAGCAGGACTATTTCCGGATGGACAACCGCTGGGGGCGTGTTCTGTATCTACAGGGCTATGCCACCTACCTGAAGGACTCCATGATCTCGGAACTATGTGACCTGAACCAAAGCCTGATGCTGTCCATTGATCTTCTGCCCATCCCCACCGATGAAGCAGTAAAAGAAATCCAGAACAAGCTGCTGGGGGTAGCCACCAACGCGGCTAACTGGCAGCGGAAGCAGAATGCCGCGTTCAATTTCTCAGCGGTGCTGCCCTATGACATGGAGATGCAGCAGAAAGAAACCACCGATCTGTTAAAGGATCTCACCACCCGGGATCAGCGGATGATTTTCGGATTGGTGACTTTGGTGCATACGGCGGACAGCAAGGAACAATTGGACAGCGATACCGAAGCGATCCTGTCCATTGCCGGGAAAAACCTCTGTCAGATGAGCATCCTGCGCTGGCAGCAGAAGGATGGGCTGGATACGGTTCTGCCTTACGGCCTGCGAAAAATCCAGGCGTTCCGCACCTTGACCACCGAAAGCACAGCGGCTTTGATGCCATTCCGGGCACAGGAAATCATGCAGGCAGGGGGCATCTACTACGGGCAGAATGCGGTTTCCAAAAATATGATTGTGGCGGACCGGCGGAAACTTTTGAACGGCAACAGCTTCCGTCTGGGGGTATCCGGCTCCGGCAAAAGTTTCTCAGCCAAGGAAGAAATCGTCAGCATTGCCTTGTCCACTCAGGACGACATTCTGATTCTGGACCCGGAATCGGAATTCGGATTTCTGGTGGAGGCTCTGGGCGGTGAAGTGATCCGCATTTCTGCCGCTTCGGACACCCATCTGAACGCCATGGATATGGACCGGTCCTATGGGGATGAGCGCAATCCCCTCGTTGAGAAATCGGAGTTCATCCTGTCCCTGTTTGAGCAGCTCATGGGGGCGGGCAATGTCTCCGCCAGGGAAAAATCCATTCTGGACCGCTGTGCTTATGAGGTGTACCGGGACTATATGGCGCGGAACTTTGAAGGTGAGCCGCCTACCCTGAAGAATCTGTACGAGGCACTGCTCCGGCAGCCGGAACCGGAAGCCGGAGGGCTGGCATTGTCCTCTGAACTTTTCATTACGGGAAGTTTGAACACATTCGCCCAGCAGACCAACGTGGACACCAAAGCCCGGATCATTGCCTATGACATCCGGGAGTTGGGGGAACAGCTGATGCCCATCGGAATGCTGGTGACGCTGGACGCCATTTTCAACCGGGTGATTCAGAACTGGAAGAAGGGCAAAACCACCTGGATTTTCTGCGACGAGTTTTACCTGTTGTTCCGGTATGTGTACAGCGCCAATTTCTTCTACAAACTGTGGAAGCGGATTCGCAAGTACAACGGTCTAGTGACAGGCTTGACCCAGAATGTGGATGAACTGCTCCGTTCCGATACCGCGCGGCTTATGCTGGCAAACAGTGAGTTTCTGATTCTGCTCAACCAGTCCGCCACCGACCGGGAGGAACTGGCCAAGCTCCTGAACATTTCCGAGAACCAGCTTTCTTACATTACCAACGTGGCGGCAGGCTGCGGCTTAATCCGCTGTGCCGCGAATATCGTTCCCTTTGAAAACAGCTTCCCGCGGGACACCCGGCTCTACCGGCTGATGACAACCAAGCCGGATGAGGCATTGCGGGGGACGGATTAAGTGAAAAAATACCACAGCAGGGACTCGCCTTTGGGTCTATTTTTTTATGGAGGGATGTTTTTGAGAGAGATTCAAACTAAACCGAAAGATGAAAAACACAGATATGAGGGGAAAGCGGCACAGGTTCCCAAGTCCGCCATGAAAGCCCTGTGGCTGAAATCCAGGGAAAAGACAATTTCGGAACTGAAGGAAGCACCTTTTGCCAGCAAGCAGCAGGAATCCTCCAACGCTCCGGCAAACAGCGCCGGGGAACAGATCTTGTCCAGCATGGAGAATACTGCCCAAAATGGAGCAGGTTTGGCATATCATGCTGGGAAAAAGCTAGCGGAAAAGGTGGCACAGACTGTTCGGGAAAAGAATCAGACAGCTGTAGCAGAACGCTCTGTTTCCATACGGGAGGAACTATCTTCCCGACAATTTCAGGAAAGCGATCTATCTTCTACGAATCAGCAGCCGGTAAATCCATCTTCCAACTCTGTACAGCCACCCATCCGGACGGATTCCGTATCTTCGGAACAGCCGGTTCCATCCCCGGTGCGGACGGTTGAAACCAAAAATTCCGGAAAAAATCAACCGCGTAAAGTCAAAACTGATTCTGCTGTCCCCGAATCTACCCCAAGAATCCGGGAAAAGCCTGCCGCTTCCATCAAAACGGCAGATCGGGCTGTTCAAAGCACCGGACAGGGGGTGCGGACCGTGAAAACCATGGAAAGCACTGCTTCCAAATCTGCACAGACGGCAAAGCGCAGCAAGCAGGCCGCACAAAATACGGCGAAAAATAGCCGGAAGGTGGTTCATGCAGTCATTGCTGCGGGAAAAGCGACAGCCGCCGCAGTCAAAAATACTGGGGCGGCTGTTATCGCTGGCGGTTGGGTATCGGTCATCATCATTTTGCTGGTGTGCAGTGTTGGATTGTTTTCCATGCTGACAAACGGCGGAAAACCCATCGTTCCGGACACCAGCTGAGAAGGGACTGGGATTTTCCAGTGGCCGCTTCCCCGAGATTACACCATCACTTCTCCCTTCGGATACCGGGAAGATCCCATCACCGGACAAATTTCCTTCCACTCCGGCACGGACATTGCCGCACCGGAGGCTACCTCCATTCTGGCAGCGGCAGACGGAATTGTGGTGGACGCCAACGCCATAGATCTATGGGGAGAAAGCTACGGATACTATGTCAAAATCCAGCACGACGAAACCTATGAAACCCTTTACGCCCACTGTCTGGCTGTTTTTGTAATGGATGGGCAGGAGGTGCAGCAGGGGGAGGTCATTGCCCTGGTAGGCAGCACCGGGAACTCTACTGGAAATCATCTGCACTTTGAGGTAAGGGAGGATGGTGTGGAGGTGGATGCGATGAAATTCTTTGAAAAAAGGAGAACACATAATAATCACCCACATTGCCACTAGAACAATGTGGGTGATTTCAGAAAAATAGGACAGCTTTGGATCTGAAAATAGCCAACAGCATAGAGTAAATTGACCGAATATTCCAACGCAGCAATCAATCTTAGAAACAGGATATTTATATGACTTTTACACACTTACTGATATTTGAGATACACTTGAAAAGAAACTACAAAAAATATAAATACATGTATTATCGAATAAGTGAATTTGAGTTATAGTAGCGCCAAAATTAAAATTATCATTTCTGTCCATCAAGATAAGTATCCGTTCCATCTTTATATGCGATACTTTCATTCTCAAAAGGCCATTTTCATGAAAGAGTATAGGCTATATTCAGTTCTTCTGCATCAATTTTACGATTAACCTTGTTATCAAAATACTTCTGAATATTTTCGGCAATAAAAATAGTAACTGTACTATCAGTATTGTCTAATAAACTCCCAATGATTGAATAATAGTCTGTTTAATCGTAAATAAATCGAACACATCTGCGGTTGTACTATTTTCATATCTTTCAGAATGAATAACAATATTTGTATGTTCCTCTAAGTTTAAAATTAGTGCTGTTGCCACTTTAGATCGACTAGCTACCTTAACACAAAAAGATTCTACATTTGTGCCAGGAGTAACTACATTTTCTTTAGCTAAAAAATTAATACTGAATGTACAATTTGTACTATCATCAGCTGAATATTCATCATTAAATGCGCTAAGCATAGTGGTAACATCTACATTTATACCAAAATATTTTGAAATACGAGCAGAATTGCTGCTTCCACCTTTTGTAATATTTGCTAATAGTTATGATTCGATTTTGCCATTGTTTTTTGTTTGTATAAAATTCGAGATGGATTCTCTAGATTCACTGGCCTGCTACCGTTTAAAAAATGCGCGGAGTGGGTTGATTTGACGTACCTATTTTTACATTAGTAGATCTTACTTATGAAAGCACAGATATATTTATCTTTATTTTCCTCGTATACTTATTCTGATTTCTGTAAATATATAATAAATATATAACAGAAACTTTTTTTGGTGAATTATTATAAGAACGTAGTATAATGAATTGGTAAATACATGCTGTATCATTTAGCAAAAAAAATGTAATAAATTTTTAAGATCTGTATTGACAAAATAAAAAAAACAATTTATACTATTAGAGGATTAGCTGCTGCTAATTTTATTTAATCTGATCAAGTTAGCTTTCGCTAACGAAAAATGTTCTATTCGGTATGATTGGAGTGGAGAGAAGATGACCTTAAGAGAAGCTGTTGAGGGAATAGAATATATCATAAAGGCAATCGAAACAGACGATGAAGAAATGAATGCTTTTTTGTTTTCTCTGGGATGTTATGCGGGTGAAGCTATTACAGTCATATCTCACCTGAAAGGTGGATGTGTCGTTTCAATTAAGGACGGGAGATACAATATTGATAATCAGCTTGCTAGCGCTATCATTGTATGATAGCGCCTGTTAAGCATAATTTTTTGTTTAACAGTTAGCTTTCGCTAATTGTGTATAAATTGATGGATAGTATTTGAGGAGGAAGCGTTATGCGAATTGCGTTAACCGGTAACCCAAATTCAGGAAAAACAACCATGTACAATGCCTTGACAGGCCGAAACGAAAAAGTTGGCAACTGGGCAGGGGTTACCGTGGAAAAGAAAGAATACCCCATTAAAAAGAGCTATTACGCAGGGGAAGAACAGCTGATTGCTGTCGATTTACCTGGTGCGTATTCCATGTCCCCATTTACTAGTGAGGAAAGCATTACAAGCTCCTATGTAAAAAAAGAGAACCCCGATGTTATTATCAATATTGTCGATTCAACCAATTTGAGTCGAAGCTTGTTCTTTACCACTCAACTGTTGGAATTGGGAATTCCTGTTGTGATAGCACTGAATAAAAGCGACATTAACAAAAAGAAAGAAACCAAAATTGATGCCCAAAAACTTTCTGAAAAATTAGGGTGCCCTGTTGTGGAAACTGTTTCCACCTCGGCGAATGGTTTAAATACAGTGATTACTCAGGCGGTTGCTCAGGTGGGGGTTACACAGACAGCTCCTTTTCATCAGGGAAATATCGATCTGACAGATAAAAAAGCGGTAGAAGTTGCAGACCGTAAACGCTTTGATTTTGTTAACGGCATTGTAAAAGAGGTCGAAACCCGTAAGGTTTTGACAAAAGATAAAAATCTGAATGACAAAATTGATAAAGTTCTGACGAATAAATGGCTTGGTATTCCGATTTTTGCCGTTGTGATGTTCCTTGTGTTTGAAATATCTCAGACCTATCTTGGCACTTGGATTGCGGAAGGCGTAGAACTGCCAAATGGGACTTTTATTCCGGGACTTGTTCCTCTGCTTGAGACATTTCAGGGATGGATAGGCGGTCTACTTGAAGGCGCAAACCCGCTTCTTTCCGCACTGCTTGTGGACGGTGTGATTGGCGGCGTAATCGCCGTTGTGGGATTCCTGCCATTGGTTATGGTCATGTACTTCCTCATCGCCATTCTGGAAGACTGCGGATATATGTCCCGTGTGGCAGTTGTGCTTGACCCGATTTTCAAAAAAGTCGGTCTTTCCGGTAAATCCGTTATCCCGTTTGTTATCACCATCGGCTGTGCGGTTCCTGGTATTATGGCAAGCCGTACCATCCGAAACGACCGTGAGCGCAGAGCAACCGCGATGCTGGCTCCGTTTATGCCCTGCGGTGCGAAAATCCCTGTCATTGCCCTGTTTGCCGGAGCTTTTTTTGACAACGCAGGCTGGGTCAGTGCAACTATGTATCTGTCCGGTATTGTACTTATTTTCCTCGGCGCGTTGCTTGTTAATAAAATTGCAGGCTACAAAAACAGAAAATCCTTCTTTATCATTGAATTGCCTGAATACAAAGCGCCGTCTCTCTGGTTTGCTTTCAAAGCAATGTGCAGCCGTGGCTGGGCGTATATCGTTAAAGCTGCTACCATCATTCTTCTGTGCAACACAGCAGTACAGATCATGCAGACCTTCAACTGGAGCTTCCAGGTGGCTGAAACGGCAGATTCCTCTATTCTCGCTTCGATCGCCGCTCCGTTTGCTTATCTGCTTGTCCCGATCGTGGGTGTTCTTTCCTGGCAGCTGGCAGCAGCAGCGGTTACCGGCTTTATCGCAAAGGAAAATGTGGTAGGTACTTTGGCAGTTTGCTTTGTAGGACTGGAAAACCTGATTGATGCCGATGAACTCGCTCTCATTGAGGGTGCAGGTGCAGAGGCGGCAAGTATTATCGCCATTACTAAGGTTGCGGCACTTGCTTATCTGATGTTTAACCTCTATACACCGCCATGCTTTGCAGCGATTGGCGCAATGAATTCCGAAATGAAGAGCAGTAAATGGGTTTGGGGCGGAATCGGCTTGCAGCTTGGCGTTGGCTATACCGTAGGCTATCTGGTTTACACTATTGGAACCCTTGTGACTGCTCCGGAAACCTTGAATGTAGGCGCAGCGCTTGCAGGACTTGCGGCAGTGGTTGTTTTCACAGCCGTAATCATTGGTTTGATCCGCAATACAAACAAAAAATTGAAAACAGAATATGCTTTGAATAATACAGGCAAAGCGTATGCTGCAAGCAAATCATAATGGAAAATCTGATTATCATTTTGATTCTTGCGGTTATCGTAGGAGGCATTCTAGTTTATCTGTATAAAGCGAAAAAACGTGGCGAAAGCTGTATTGGTTGTCCTTATGCAAAACAGTGTGCTACTAAAGGAAAATGCGATCACCAGAAAAAGGATCGGAATCAATAAAAGCGAATGATGCGGGGTGCGGACATAAAACCGCACTCTGCATTTTCTTTTAAATGCGAGGAGAGCTGTGTATGAAAGAACATGCGGAATTAACTGCTTCTCAGATACGATATTTGATTGCGATAAAGAGATTGTATGAAAAACAAGGAAATGTACGCGGAGCAGATATTGCCAGGGAACTAAAAATTTCGAAAGCCAGTGTGCATCGTATGATGGAACTTTTTGAACAGATGCAGTATGTAAAGAGAGACTGCGGAAAACATATCATACTAACAGGTGACGGAATGAAAATAGCTTTACAATATGAAAAATACAGCATGGAGTTAAATAAACGGTTGTTTCATTCAAAACTTTGCGACGGCATAGAAGAAACAGCAATTTATTCTTTTTTAGCGAGTTTATCTGAGGAAAAACTTGCCCGTCTCTTCCCAATGGAAGTAGGGAGTTAAAAGATGGATAGGTTGAATAGTTTAAATCATTCTAACACAATCGGATATGATGTTTTTCCGGGAATCCGGCTTTTTTATCACAATATTCATGCAAAGGAAGCCTTACTGGAAATTTCTCGAACTACAAATGAAGATTTCTTAGAGATTGTTCATTGCCGTGAAGGAAGAATGGAATGTAAAGCTGGAGATCATTATTATTATGTTTCTCCTGGTGATCTGTTAATTGCACACGAGATTTCATTGACTAATGTTATGTATTTCCCATTAGAACACTATCACGGTATCACGATTCATATTAATGTGAATCAAGCCCCTAAATGCTTGTCATGCTTTTTAGAAAATGTTTCGGTACAGCCCGAAAAGATAAAACAAAAATTTAGTGGCTTTAAACCATGCTTTATCGCTCGGTCAAATGCTTCGGTTGAACATATTTTTACAGAGTTATATACTGTTCCGCAGAATATCAGATTGCCTTATTTTAAAATAAAAATTTTAGAGCTGATGCTTTTTTTAAGTGTATTCCATTTAGAAAGTGATGAGGTTTTGTGCCATGGAGTTTCTCCCTATCAAGTGAAACTCGCAAAAGAGGTTTGTGAATACCTCACTGCGAATATGGACGAAAGAATTACTTTAGATGAAGTTTCCTCATATTTTGAGATTTCCTCAACAAAAATTAAAAACGCATTCAAACAAGTGTATGGGATTCCGTTTTACGCTTTTTTAAAAGCTCATAAAATGGAATCGGCTGCATATATGCTTGAGCATACAGATGAAAGCGTAATTGAAATTGCAAGCAAGCATGGATATGAGAATGCAAGCAAATTTGCAAATGCTTTTAAATCAGCCAAGGGACTCTCTCCGGTAAAATACAGATCCGTCTGTAAAAGGAGAAATATATTGAACACAGCATGGATTTAAGGGGGGCTATATGATGGAAAATATAATTGTTTTTGTACTATTGGCAATTATTGTGTTGATTGCGTTACGTGCAACAATCAAGCGGCTTAAAAGCAAAGGCGGGTGCTGTTCGGGAGGTGACTACAAACCGAAGAAGAAAAAGCTGAAAACAGTGATTCAGAAAAAAACATTTTATGTAAGCGGCATGCACTGCGAGAATTGTAAAAACAGAATTGAAGAGTCTGTTAACCGTATTGAAGGAGTTTCTGCAACAGTAAAACTGAAAAAGAATCAGGTTTTAGTGGAATATGAAACGCCGGTAGATGATGCCTTTATCATAAACCAAATAGAGAAATTGGGATATACGGTGATGCTTGTTTGATAAGGTTTTAGTCGTTTTGGATTGTACTTACTCTTTTTGGAGTAGAAATCTTCTTTTTAATTTGATACTATGTATATAACATTACTGAATCGACAAAAGCACCTTTAAGTTAGCTTTTGTTAACTAGTGAGAGGTGAATAGTATCAGTATTGTGATTGTAGGCAGAAACGAGTATATGACTGATTGTTATAGAGGAATCTGTGATGAGTATCATTGCAAATCTAAGATTTTTTCAAAAACAGAAGAGTTACAAAGTATAGGCCCTTCTGATTTGTTCGTGCTGTTTATATCAACTGTTTCTCATAAAATGGTTCGGTCTACCTTGAATGAGATAATGGGAAAGATATAAGGGATTACAAGTTGTCATATCAGTTTCTCTTCTGTCTTGCATAATATTTTAAGTGAACATGCATAAAAGGAGGGGTTCCTTTGCCGGATGAAATAATTATCAGACACTGTGCGCCAACCCTTGCTGGATTGAAAACAGGTAATATGTTTACTTATCGTTTTAAGGATTTATTGGAATTACGCGATACAATGCGCAGACTGAATACTTTGTTCAGAGCAAAAGGAATTCGAGTTCTTCCGCTAAGATATAAAAAAAATTGTGCTTTGATTTATCTGTACAGACCAACGAAACTTTCAAAAGATCTCGAACATGAAGTAGCGCGCAATATTCTTACAGAGTGTGGATATTGCTTGAATTCTCCTCAGTGCTTTATTCGAAAATTAATTGTCCGACTAAATTCCTGTGATGATTTTCCTCATGAAATTGGATTATTTTTAGGATATCCACCGGAAGATGTTTTGGGGTTTATCCAGAATCAAGCGCGTGATTTCAAATGTGTGGGATATTGGAAGGTATATGGAGATGAACAAAAGGCGAAAACAATATTTGAACGATACAAAAGATGCACTAGTACATATTGTCGGTGCTATATGCAGGGTAGGTCTATTGAACAGCTCACTGCAGCTGTTTGACATATTATAAGAAAGGTTGAATTGTATGAGTAAAATTGCAGTAGTTTATTGGAGCGGTACAGGAAACACGGAAGCTATGGCTCAGGCGGTTGTGGCAGGAGCTAGAGAAAAAGGCGCGGAAGTAGTGATGTTTACTGCTTCGGAATTTGATGCTTCCATGATGGATCAGTTTGATGCTATTGCGTTCGGGTGCCCCTCAATGGGAGCAGAACAGCTGGAGGAAACTGAATTTGAGCCGATGTTTTCTTCGTGCGAGAGCAAATTGTCAGGCAAAAAGATTGCCTTGTTTGGCTCGTACGGCTGGGGAGACGGAGAATGGATGCGTAATTGGGAAGAAACCTGTACTTCAGACGGTGCAGTTTTCGCTTGCGACAGTGTAATTTGTAACGAAACACCTGATGATGCAGCTGTCGCGGAATGCAATGCACTTGGTGCAGCTTTAGCGTAATTGAGTTGATAGTCTTGCCTCTGGCTGATCCGGGAACTTGAGAAGGTCTTAGAAGGACAAAATACTGAAAACGCCCCTCAAAGGGCCACGAATGGGTCAGCAAACTGCATTACTGACTTATGGTGGATCCTTTAAGGCACTTTCTTCAATCTGCTTTTTGTTCCTCTCCACTGTCTGGTAAAATAGAGTTGCGGTTGGTCAGCTGCGACAATAGAAAACCAGGAAATCTTTTGAAATGAAAGAAAAAGATATCGACAGCTTAAAGCATACCACATGAAGGTGCTGTGTTTGCACCGAAGGTTATTTCCTTTTAGATAAAGCACTTAATAAAAATGGGAAACCACAGTTTAGTGTGGTTTCCCATTTTGGCATTATAAATAATCTGCGTGTATTTAAAACGGAGCAAAGAATTTATTTCTATTTCCATTTTAAAAGCAAAGCTGAGTTTAAGATGACAACGACAGAGCCAGCATTATGAACCAAAGCGCCGATCACCGGACCGAGAAAGCCTGTAATCGCAAGAATGATCGCAAGGAAATTCAACCCCATTGAGAAGGTGAGATTTCATTTGATAGTAGTCATCATTCTTTTGGAAAGTGTCAGTAAATGAGGCAATTCCTTAATTTCATCATCCACAAGCGCAATATCGGCGGCATCCACGGCAATATCACTTCCGATACCCCCCATTGCAATACCGATGTTTGCTTTTTTGAGCGCCGGCGCATCATTGATGCCGTCACCTATCATACAGACAATATCGCCGTTTTTCTGATAGGTGTCGATGTAATTCAGCTTATCTTCAGGCATACAATTTGCATGAACCTTGTGAATGCTAAGCGCCTCTGCGATATTATTTGCGGTTTTTTGATGATCGCCGGTCAGGAGAATCGGTTCAACACCGGTTTTTCTGAGAGATTGAATCATTTGTTTGCTTTCTTTCCTCAAGGTATCAGATAAAACGATGAACCCGGCAAGCATATTCTCTACTGCGATATAAATGACTGTATTACCTTGATTGATATATTTTCCGGCATTTTCAGCAAGAGCTTTAGACAAACATGTTTCCCTGAGCAGTTTGAGGTTTCCGGCTCGAATCACTTTACCATCAACAAGCGCAGTCACACCTTCGCCCGGAATCATTTTAAAATCAGTGCATTCCTTTGGCTTTTTTCCATAACATTTGACAATCGGTTTGCCCAAAGGATGTTCGCTCATCTGTTCGGCCGCAGCGGCAAAATCATATATCTCATCCTCACTGTAATCAGAAACAGATTTCACAGCAGTTACGGTCGGTGTTCCGTATGTAAGTGTACCCGTTTTGTCAAAGGTGACTTTAGATACTTTTGAGAGCCTTTCCAGTGCGTCGCCTTCACGCACTAAAAAACCGTGCTTTGTAGCATTCCCGATTGCCGCCATGATAGCAGTGGGAGTTGCAAGAACCAATGCACACGGGCAGAATACAACCAGAATCGTGACAGCACGGATTATCTCTCCGGAAATTGCCCAAGTAAGTGCTGCGGCAGAAAGAGCAAGCACGACAATCCATGTTGCCCAGCGGTCTGCAAGTCCTACAATTTTTGCTTTTCCGGCATCGGCTGATTGTACCAGTTTGATCATTCTTTGAATAGAGCTGTCCTCTCCCACTTTGGTTGCCCGCATTTCAAATGCACCGAACTGGTTTACGGTTCCGCTGGAAACTTCATCCCCGACCGTTTTATCAACAGGAAGGGATTCTCCCGTCATCACCGCCTGATTTATAGATGTTTGTCCCGAAATGATCATACCGTCTACCGGAATTGTTTCACCGGGCAAAACGCGCAGTGTATCTCCCACAGATACCTGTTCGGCAGGTACAGTCTTTTCTTCTCCGTTTCGGATGATTCGGGCGGTTTGCGGAGTTAAATGAACTAGCTTTTCGATCCCGGCTCTTGCTTTTGCTACTGTTAAATCTTCAAGTAATGCACCAAGCTGCATGATAAATGCAACTTCTCCGGCGGCAAAGTCTTCACCGATCAGGACGGCGGCGATTAGTGCAAGAGAGACAAGCACATCCGCTTTGATATCAAATGCAGTGATCAATCCGATGATTGCTTCCATGATAATCGGAATCCCGCACAAAATAATTGCGATCCATGCCGCATCAAAGGGTAGTGGTACTAAATCAAAAATACTGATAAGCAAAGCAATACCGGATAAAATTAGAAATACAATCTCTTTTTTGATTCCGCCGAACTCAAGGAATCGTTCTGTTTTTTCAATGATAGCTTTCATTGTAATTCCTCCTTATACCTATGGGGGTATATGTATATTATACCCATATGGGTATTGGAAGTCAAGAGTCGCAAAGAAAAAAGAGCAATCCCAAAAGATTGCTCTTACGAATATTGAGTATTAGTTCATGTTTGCAAAGCGTTCAACTGCTTTAGTGAAATTTTCGATGGTTTTATCAGCGTCACCGTGTTCGATGCCATCTTTTACACAATGCTTGATATGTCCTTCGAGAACAACTTGTCCCACTTTATGCAATGCGGATTTTGCAGCATTAATTTGAGAAAGAACATCTTCGCAGGGAATATCCTCATCAATCATTCGGTCAATTGCCTGTACTTGTCCGATAATTTTTTTGAGTCTGCGGTGTAGATTTTCAGAATCCATACACTGTTTCATATACCAACCTCCATACTGTAAGGAGTATATGTATTATATCAATTTTTGCTTTTTTTGTCAATGAAAACGAAAATAAATCGCACGAAACAAATACAGAATCTTATATAGAGAGATTATCTTTTGGATTTGCATATGGCTTATTTACACATCTATAGAATATTTCCATTTATTAGATACATTCTCTTGCGTTACACTCAACACTTAATAAATATTAAAAATTAGCTATATAATTTCAAACACAATTTATTTAGTATTAAAATAGAATCAAATATGCCTTTGCTTGAACACTTGACAACAAAAGAAAAGAATTTTATAATAATACTGTTATTGATAGCACTATTATTGATTACAATGAGTTTTGAAGGAGAAAGCGCTGTGGCTTTAAAAGATCATTCCTTAGATGATAAAATTATAACAGCAGCTCGAAAAGAATTCACGGAGTTTGGGTTTCAAAGAGCTTCTATCAATAAAATAGCAGAACGAGCTGGCGTTACAACAGGAGCAATTTATACTCGCTATAAAAATAAGGATGCACTTTTTTGCGATTTGCTTCAGAATATTTTGGCTATATTCCAAACCAAAGCAGAGCCGATAGCTGGGGAGTATTATAAATCAGAGATCAGCAAATGTTCATCTGATTTTCTTTCGGCCATGGCGTCTGAGGAGGATGTTTATCTGGAAGTTTTATTTGAACATTATGAAGAAGCTGTTTTGCTGTTCTGCAAGAGTGAAGGCAGTTCTGTTGAATCCATTATAAAAGAACTAATTCAGCATAAAGTGTGTGAAACTGTTTTATTTTTTGAGAGAATCAGCACAAGACCAATTGACCGAAATGCGCTGGAATTATTAATGCACTCTCAATTCTGCTTTTATCGCCAGCTTTTAGAATCTGGGTACGAAAAAAAGGAAGCCGTTTCATGTATGAAAACTATTCAAAACTTTATGGCATCCGGATGGAAGCATTTATTCGAGGAGCTTACGGACACAAACGACAAGCGGGCTTGACCTGTAAATGGGTTATCCCGTAATTCATCACCGCAAAAAGTTAGTTATTGCTAATAAATTCTTTTGCCGAAAGGAAAAATCAGTAATGATAGATTTTAAATTAAATTTTTGCTATGAAGGGGAAAATCAGTCTACCTTACAAGATGTAAAAGGAACCGTACTGCCGGGGAAATGTATTGTTTTGTGTGGAGACAGCGGTTGTGGAAAAACCACATTGCTGCGCTGTATGAACCATCTGATTCCCACATTTTATGAAGGCAGCCGAAAGGGCTATTGCCGAATGAACGGTCAGGATATTAACGCCTTATCCATTGGTGAAACCGGAAAGCTGGCCGCTTCCGTGTTCCAAGATCCCCGCAGTCACTTTTTTACTGTGAACAGTTCTACCGAGGTGGCTTTTGGTCTTGAGAATCACGGGGTTACACAGGAAGAAATGAAACGCAGGGTAGAAAAAGCTTTTGCAGTCTTTCATCTTGAAAAATTGAAAGATCGCAATGTCTATGAACTGTCCAGCGGAGAACGTCAGCTGGTCTCCATTCTTGCCGCTTGGGCAATGGACACAGAGATCCTTCTTTTGGATGAACCCACCGCTAATCTTGATTTTGCAGCTATCAATCAGCTCCGTAAGGTGTTGTTATCACTGAAGCAGCAAGGAAAAACCCTTGTAATCAGCGAACATCGCCTGCACTATCTTACTGATATTGTGGATGAGTACTGGGTTATGGCACAAGGAGAAATCCGAGAAAAAAGAACGGCTCAGGAACTGCTTGCCCTGTCCGATGAACAGCTATCCCGACTTTCCTTACGAACAACAAATCTGGATCACTTAACGCTGCAGGTCAAACAACCTATTTCGCCATGCTCTGAGACAGCGGTGCTGTCGATACGGGATGTTGGCTTTAGCTATCGACGCAATGAATCAGAGATCCTGCGGCATTGTTTCATGGAAGTACATACTGGAGAAGTGGTGGGTCTGATTGGCTCTAACGGAAGCGGAAAAACCACTTTGGGGAAAATAGCCTCCGGTCTGCTGCACGCGGGTTGTGGGGAAATCCATTATAACGGAAAGCCGGTAAATACCCGAGTGCTAAGAAAGAACTCCCTCTTTATCATGCAGGAGGCGGAATTTCAGTTTTTTACAAATTCGGTAATCAACGAATTGAAATACGGGCATAAGGATACACCGGAGCTTTGTGCAGAAATCGAGCGGTTGTTGAAAAGATTCGGCATGTGGGAGTATAGAAACCGCCATCCCTTCTCGCTTTCAGGAGGGCAGATGCAAAAGCTGACGCTTATGCTTGCCTGCCTGTCATCCAAAACGATCATTATCTTGGATGAACCTACAGCAGGATTAGATGCTAAGAGTCTGAAAAGCTGTGTTGCATTGATTCAGGAAATGCAGAAGAAGAAAATGATTCTGATTATTACCCATGACCTTGAACTTATCTCTCAAGTGTGCAACCGATGTATTTGTCTTTCAAAGGGATCTATTGAACAGGAGTTTTTACTCCGAGATAACGCCTCTTTAAACGCGTTGATGTGTCATATGAATGAGCATTTTTTACTTTCAGATAATCAAAGAATGTTCTCTCAGATACCCGCACGGTGCGACCCCAGAACAAAATTACTTCTTTTGTTTGCTGCTATGGTTGCAGCTTCCTCAACAAATCTTACCTTTGTGTTCGCAATAGCTGCTGTAACCATACTTCTATCCTTTATAGAAAGGTTTTATCGTTCTGCTTTCGTTCAAAGCGGAATTTTGATATTGCTGGTGGTATTGAATGGAGTATTTCCTTCTGGCATATTCTCTTTTTTTGCTAGTTTCTTTCCTCGTTTCCTGGTTACATGGGCAGGTTTGGAAACGCTGATTGCTAGAAATGAAGCAGTAAAAACTTTGGCTGCTTTACGGAAATTCTATATCCCGGAGAAACTGATTATGGTTTTTTCGGTTATTTTCCGATTTTTTCCGGTGATTTCCAATGATATGAAGCTGATGTCTCAGTCGATTCAAACCCGAGGAGCTTTCTCTAGCATATGGGAAAAAATACGTTGTTTCCCGGAATATATTGAAATTCTGATTGTGCCTCTCTCTCTTCGCGTGATACGTATTGCAGAAACGCTCTCAGCTTCTGCCGAGACACGAGGAATCGATCTTAAATGTAAGCGAAATTCGTTTGTTTCCCTACGGTTTGGAATATGGGATATTGTCGTTTTAGTTTTGGTTGTAAGCGCCGTCATAACGGGGTTAACAATATAAATCATTCAGGAGGTAAAGTATGAACATGCAAACTGTTAATACAAAAAAACTGAAGGTAAAGGACATCATTACCGTCGCACTGCTGTCACTGATCAATGTGGTGATCTTTTTCGCAGGATCATTCCTCTATGCCACACCCATCACTATTTTACTCATGCCGATAGCGTACTCCCTTGTAGAAGGTATCATCTTCTTTATGATCGGTATTAAAGTGAGAAAACGTGGAGCTATTTTAATTTATTGTTTCGTTCGCGGTGTCTTGGGTTCTTTCCTTCCGTACATCATCCTGTACATCCTTGCGGGGGTGATTGCAGAACTCATCCTGTGGAAGACAGAATATGGAAATGCAAAAGGGCTTACCATTTCTTACATCATTATTCAGGTTTTCGCCTGCATTGGTAGCACCATATACCCTTATGCTATTATCTTTGAATCCATGATAGAAAGTGCCGGGGCAGACGGACGTGTGGAAAATGTGACTCAAGCAGCTGAGATATTGCAGTCCTGGGGCACTCCGATCCTTTTGGCAGGTGTGATTATTTCCGCATTTCTTGGCGCTATGATTGGAAAGAAGATTGTGAAAAAGCATTTACTGCCTGATATGCAAACAAGATAATGTAAGTAAGACTCAAAAAATAGATTTCTACATGTATGTGCTTTCTTGCAATATCAGTGATTGACAATTGTTCTGAAAGATTGAAATAGCAGCGTACATAGAACAGAATATAAATTTTCCCCATAAAACAAAGAACACAAGGGATTAGGCTTGTGTTCCCTTTATTTTTCCAGCGTCTGTAAGGACATACATCTGCTTGTTGATGTGGAATTTCATATTTTACATAACTCTTTCTATTCTCTTGACAAAATCCCTTTCATAGACTAAAATTATAACAGTGTTATATAACACTGTTATAGAGGGGGTGTGCAAAATAAACGGAAATGGAACAACTTTAGAAAATATCCACCGGGCATCGAAGGCGGAATTTTTAGAAAAAGGATATAAAGGCGCTTCCCTGCGGAATATTGTGAAATCCGTGGGAATGACTACCGGAGCCTTTTATGGGTATTACAGAAGCAAAGAAGAACTTTTTGAAGCAATCGTTGGCGAGCATTACAACTATATTCTCAATTGTTTTATAAAGGCGCAACAGGAGTTTGCCGGACTTCCAGCTGCTCAGCAACCGGAAGTGATGAGTGATATATCAGGGATATGCATGTTTGATATGCTGCACTACGCCTATCAGCATTTGGAGGAGTGCAAACTTATCCTTTGCTGTTCCGAGGGGACCCGCTTTTCCGGATTGATTGATGAGATGGTGAAAATTGAAGTGGAGGGGACGCACACTTATCAAAGAGTGCTGGAGGAATTAGGCAGACCTTCCCCGCCGCTTGACCCAACTCTGGAGCACATTTTGATTACCGGGATGTTTCATGCTTTTTTTGAACTCATTATCCATGAAATGCCACTTCCCGACGCAGAAAACTATGTAAAGCAAATGCGGGATTTTTACAGCGCAGGATGGATGAAAATTATGGGGCAATAGCGCCCTATAATTTTTGGTTTGTAGTTAGCGTAAACTAACTAAATTAGATATAAGAAGGGCAAACCATTGTCCTCTGTATCATAAATGAAATGTAAAGGAGGAATTCTCTTGAAAAAACAATCCAATTTATCTCGCCTGCTTACGATTGCGGGAAGTTACAGGTACTTGACCTATGCGTCTTGGATCCTCTCTGCGATCAGCGCATTGATCGCACTCGTGCCTTATTATTTCATTTGGCAGGTTATGCGTGAAGTGCTTGAAGTCGCTCCAGATTTCAGCCACGCGCAGAATCTGACCTACAACGGCTGGATGGCAGTGCTGTTTGCGGTTATGGCGGTACTGGTATACATCGCCGGGCTGATGTGTTCCCATTTGGGCGCTTTCCGCATTGCCACCAATTTACGTTTGCAGTCCATGAACCATATCGTAAAACTTCCCCTGGGATTTGTGGAACGCTTTGGCAGCGGCAAGCTGCGGAAAATTGTCAATGAATCAAGTGCTGCTACAGAAACCTATCTGGCCCACCAGCTTCCGGACCGCGCGAATGCCCTTGCAACCCCCTGTGGTCTGTTGGTTCTGCTGTTCGTATTTGACTGGAGACTGGGCCTTTTGAGTCTGGCGCCTGTACTTTTGGGTTTTCTCATTATGATGGCCATGACCGGAAAAGAAATGCAACAGAAGATGAAGGAATATCAGAATGCTCTGGATGATATGTCCAACGAAGCGGTAGAGTATGTCCGTGGTATTCCGGTGGTAAAAACCTTTGGCCAGACCATTTTTTCCTTTAAGAAGTTTAAGGATTCCATCGACCGGTACAAGGTGTGGGTGATCGCTTATACCAAGCAGCTGCGCACGCCTATGATGTTCTATACTGTGGCCATTAACGGTGTATTTGTGTTTTTGATTGCAGGAGCTTTGCTGTTTACGCAGAATCAGGTCACGACAGAATTTTTGCTTAATCTGGTATTCTATATCATCATTACGCCGATCATTTCCGTGACGCTCACACGCATTATGTTCCAAAGCGAAAACGCTATGATCGTGGACGACGCTTTGCAGAGAATTGACAGCATTTTAAATTTGGATCCACTGAAAGAAACAGACCATCCCAAACATCCGAAAGACGGCTCTGTAGAGCTTGAACAGGTACATTTCAGCTATGACGGAGAAAAGGAGGTTTTGAAAGATATCTCCCTTTCGATTCCTGCCGGACAGACGGTCGCTTTCGTGGGACCGTCCGGTGGCGGAAAAACCACGCTGGCAAATCTGATTTCCCGGTTCTTTGATCCTCAAAGCGGTACTGTAAAGGTGGGCGGTGTGGACGTCCGTGATATTCCAAAGGAAGAACTGATGAACACGGTTTCCTTTGTGTTCCAGAACAGCCGACTGATCAAAGCTTCCATCTTTGAGAATGT
>CALWNQ010000027.1 GCA_944382875.1 uncultured Clostridia bacterium | reverse complement strand
GGTCGGAGTGACGAGATTCGAACTCGTGGCCTCATGGACCCGAACCATGCACGCTACCAAACTGCGCTACACCCCGATTGACAACAATAGATATTATAAAGTAAAATGTAAAATTTGTCAAGCGTTTTTTTGGCATTGTTTGCAAATTGTCTAATATCACATAATTCAAGGAAATCATTCGTTCTTTTTCATAATCTTCATTCCAATATTTCGTATGATTAAGAAGTTGAATTTCACGTTTAAATATGCAATACTAATAAATAATCAAGCCGATATTTAAATAAGGATGGTGTTCTTATGAATTCAGTCAAAATTCTTTCGTTAATAATGTCGCTCGCATCGTGTATGATACTGTCCGGATGCGGGCTTTTTCCCGAAGAAGAGGAAGCTCTGGCACCGCCACTAAAAGCGCCGGTTGCAGTTACATATACTACCACAACAGCTGAACTTGGCACCATTATCGACAGTGTAACAACCACCGGAACTTTCATTTCAACTGAAACTTATGACCTGTCTTTTGATAAGCGCTCCGGTTATCTGAGTGAATTATATGTACAGCCGGGAGATGCTGTTGAAAAAGGACAATTACTAGCAAAATTGGACACAGATTCGCTGGAATTGGATATCAAAAAGCAAAAGCTTTCTGTCGAACGAGCTCAAATTGCGTTAAATGCAGCAAAAGCAGCGGAAAACGCTACCAGTGACTCCATCCGTCTTGCCGAGATCGACTACGAGATGCAGAAACTACAACTTGATGAGTTGCAGGACGAACTGCAAAAACAAAGCATTTATGCGCCGGCTGACGGTGTTGTATCCTATATTGCTTCAACAGGAGTAGGGCAATATGTCACTGCACGAAGCACTTTGATCCGTGTTGTGGATCCGTATTCCATCCAAATTGAATGTACCGGCGACAATGTATCAAATTTCCACCTGGATCAGGAGGTCATTGTCACGCTCGATCAAACAGAATATGCTGGCAAAGTTGTCATGACTTCCGCAGAATCCCCAGTTGATGTTGAAACAACCGGCAGCTTTATTCGTGTGGAAGTGACCGATGAGCTTCCGGAAGGAAACTGGCTTGGAAAAAGTGCTACAATTGAACTGATCCGGCAAAAGAAGGAAAATGTACTGGTAATTCCGCGCAATGTCGTTTCCATGTATTCCGGGGAATCCTATGTCCTGGTGCTGGAAGACGGCGTGAAAAAGGAACGGATTATTGAAACCGGCATTAAAAACAGTACAGAAATCGAAGTTCTGAGCGGCCTTGAAGAAGGCGAAGAGATCATTATCAAGTAGGAGGCTGCCGGAATGTTTCGTTTTGCGCTTCTTAAAATGGTAAAAAATCGGTGGTTGGCCCTCAGCCTGCTAGCTGGTTACCTGATGGCAGCTGCGATTGTCTGCAGCATGCCGATATACAGCCATGCCATTTTGAACCGGATGCTGATCAAAGACTTGGAGCAAATTCAAATCAGCCGGAATTTGTATCCCGGCCGCGTTAATGTCAGCGTCGATCTTTTTGAAGGAACCAATTCACCCTCTGTGAAACGGGATTGGTATTATAAGTATGACAGTCAGTATCACGATGGTTTTCTCACAGAAATGGGGTTGGAAGTTTTGTCGGATACCGTATATACGGCAGTCGACAACGCTATGATCGGCCGTGTGGGAACCAATCCGGATGATATGAATAAGTCCAGCGGCAGTAGGGCTAGTTTAGCTGCCTGCACTGACTTTTTTAATCATATCACTCTGATCGGGGGAGAAATGCCCTCTTCCACAGTAGAAAACGACATCATTGACGCAGTTGTAACCGAGGAGGCTGCCAAGACACTCGATGTTGCGCTCGGCACCCAGTACGATCTGGTTTTATATGAATATGATTTCGGAACCGGGGAAAATGTGTACACCAAACTCTGTACCGTAGAAATTACAGGCATCTGTACTGTAACAGATGCTGCCGATATTTACTGGACCATGCCATTTTCGACTTTCAAGACATCCATTATGATTGATCCCGGTATTTTTCAGCAATATTTTATTGAAAGTGAAGAACCTCTGTTTGACAATGTCCAGTGGGCAACCGCTGTCAATTACCGCCAGATGACACCGGAAAACTGCGGGCAAATCGTGGCGGTTGTTGACAAATACAGCGACCAAAGCTATTTTACACCATCTCTCCGCACTTCATTCGCCAGTATCCTGCGGGAATACGATGAACGGCGAACGGAATTGAATGCAACCTTGTGGATCATTGAAGTGCCCATCCTGCTGATGCTGTTCTTCTACATCATGATGGTATCCCGGCTGATTCTGGAACATGAAAAAAACGAAATCGCGGTGTTGCAGAGCCGCGGTGCTTCACGGGGGCAGCTGCTTCTGATTTATCTGTTCCAATCGATAACGCTTGCGGGAATTTCCTTCCTTGCGGGACCGCTGCTTTCCTTGCTGTTCTGCCGGATCATCGGTTCATCCAATGGCTTTATGGAGTTTGTAAACCGAACTGCGCTGGATGTATCCATCACCCCCTCAACCTTTGTTTATGATGCGATAACAGCTGGCGTATTGATTATCACCATGGTCTTTGCCGTATTGTCCAGCGGTGAAACCTCTATAGTTTCGTTCAAACGCAAAAAATCAGGCAAGGAACCGGCCCCACTCTGGCAGAAGCTTTGTCTGGATCTGGTGTGTCTGGCTGTTTCGGGGTATGCGCTGTACAACTTCCAAAACCGGCTGCAGGTGCTCCGGCAAACCGGCGCTACCGCCTCGGAAATCCCGGTAGATTTTATGATGTACGGCAGCTCCACCTTGTTCATTCTGGGCGGAACGCTCCTGTTTCTGCGGCTTTTCCCCCTGCTCATCCGTCTCATTTGTAAAATCGGCCAGCGCTTCTGGGGGCCTGTTCTCTATCTCTCTCTGCTCAACACCTCCCGCGGAAGCCGCAAAAACCAGATGATATCTCTATTTTTAATCTTTACCCTTTCCATGGGAGTTTATAACTCGGTCACCGTCCGAACTTTAAACCAGAATGATGAAGATCGAATCCGTTATACTATCGGAGCGGACATCAACCTTCAGGAAGAATGGCCATCCACAGGCGGAAGTGTCGGGATGAGCGCTGCAGCTGCCGTAGAAGCCGATCAGCCGGTTTATTATACCGAACCGCAGTTTTCCAAATACGAGAACATGAAAACAGTGGAGAGTGCTGCTCGCGTCTATACCCAGGATGATGTTTACCTCACATCCAATTCAATCAAAATCACCAATATTTCACTGTATGGTATTGTCCCAGACGAATTCGGTCGAACCTGCTGGATGAAAAACAGCCTGCTTCCCCACCATATCAATGAATACTTAAACCTGCTGGCAGACGAACCACGCGCCTTGCTTCTTTCTCAGTCGGCAATGGACGAAAATGGCCTTGCGCCAGGCGACACCGTTCTCCTTTCCATTGGCGACAACAAGGATCTGGTCCAGTTCGTGATTTATGCCGGTATCGACTATTTCCCCTCCTTTAACCCGGTTGGTGTTGGAAATACACAACCAGTTCTCGCAGTGGCGAACTTGATCTATCTCCAGCAGGAGACCAAGCTGGAACCGTATGCGGTCTGGCTGAAAAAGGCAGACGGTGTCACCTCTGCCGAGGTGTATGACGAGCTGGAAGAAATGGGTGTTCCGATTACATCGCTGACAGATGCTGATGTGGAAGTCACTAATATGAAGAACGACCCCATGACACAGGGTACCAATGGATTTTTTACTCTTTCTTTTGTGGTCACCATGTTCATCACCTTTGTCGGGTTCTTTATCTATTGGATTCTTGCCATCCGCGGAAGGCTGTTGCAATTCGGCTTGCTGCGTTCGATGGGACTTTCCCGGCTGTCGGTTGTTATGGTGCTTCTATGGGAACAGCTGCTGGTTTCGGTTACCGCAATTCTTGCCGGTTTAGGAATCGGAACACTCACCGCCATGCTGTTTGCACCGCTGTTGGAATGCAATGTGGACGCTGCCGACCAGATCCTTCCGTTTACCGTTACCGCTTCGGTCGGAGATTACTGGCGAATTGTCATCATCGTAGCTGCCATGATGATTATTGCGGCGGCTGTGCTGGGACGGATTGTATTCCGGCTCCACGCCAATGAAGCCCTCAAACTGGGCGAAGACTGATCCGAAAGGAAGGATAATATGCAGCAAAATCAAACTGAAATCATCCGGACGGAAAAGCTTTGCCGAACTTTCTCCTCCTCTGCAGGGGAAGTGCACGCCCTCCGCGATGTCTCTCTTACGATTGAATCCGGCAAATTTACCATTTTAAACGGAAAATCCGGATCCGGGAAAACAACCCTTATCAATCTCCTCGGCGCACTTGACCGCCCCACTTCAGGCAGCATCTTTTTTGAAGGACAGGAGCTTTCCGCTATCAGCGAAACAGCGCGCGACAAGATCCGCCGCACCCGAATCGGCTTTGTATATCAATCGGTGGTGCTGATCTCCACCATGACAGCACTGGAAAATGTGGAATTTGGGCTGCGGGTAGCCAAATACCCGGCTGCGGAACGCCGCAAACGGGCACTGGAATGTCTGGACCAGGTTGGACTGCTAAAACGCGCCAATCACCTCCCGCAGGAGATGTCAGGCGGTGAGCAGCAGCGTGTTGCGATTGCCCGCGCCATTGCGCACAAACCAGCCGCCATTTTTGCCGACGAGCCGACCGCACAGCTTGACACCACAATGGGCTTGCAGGTTATTGCCGTTTTCAAAAAACTGATCGAAACACAGGGAATCACTATTGTCATGACTACCCACGACCCCGATCTGATGCAGATTGCCGACAAGGTTTACTCCTTACAGGACGGAGCCCTCATTCAACCCGAAGGAGGTGCTGCCGAATGATCCAGTGCGATAACCTGGTTAAAATTTACAAAACTGGTGAAATTGAGGTTGTTGCCCTACAGGGCCTCGATCTTACAGTGGAGGATGGCGAACTGATGGCCATCATCGGCAATTCCGGCTCCGGAAAATCCACCCTGCTCAATATGTTGGGCGGTTTGGATGTTCCCAGCGCCGGACAGCTCGAAGTGGCAGGGAAAAACCTGCTTGCCTTTGACAAAAAACAGATGCGCGAATACCGGCGGAATACAGTGGGATTTGTCTGGCAGAATCCCGCCCGCAACCTCATTCCATACCTCTCTGCCCAGAAGAACGTGGAGATTCCAATGCTCATCAGCGGCATCAAACCAGCATCCCTTCCGCCGCTTCCGGGCGCCGACGGAACCCCCATTCATTGCCGCACGATTTCGGAGCGTGCAGCCGCACTGCTTGATCTGGTAGAGCTCTCCCACCGCCGCAAAAACCGGCTGACCGAGCTTTCCGGCGGTGAGCAGCAGCGTGTCGCGATCGCCATTGCACTGGCGAACAATCCCCGCCTGCTCCTGGCCGACGAGCCAACCGGCGCTGTGGATTCCAAAACAACGGCAGATCTGCTGCACCTTTTCCAGCGGCTCAATGAAAAGCTGGGAATTACAATTGTCATTGTTACCCACGACCGGCTGGTATCTTCCTTTGTTAGCCGCGCTGTGATGATCCGAGACGGCCGGACCAGCAGCGAATTTATCCGGCGCAAAATTTCACTGGAAGGGTTGGACGCATTAGCCGAACACCCCGAATCAGCAGAACCACCCGAAGAGGTGGAAGAACGTACTGTGGTTGACAAAACAGGACGGGTTCAGTTGCCGCGCGAATATCTGGATGAACTTGGGATCACCGGCCGGGAAACCATGCTCACCCATCTGGAAAACGGCAAAATCATATTGACACCGGTTCCGAAAGAGGGAGCAGCGGAACCGGGAAAGGGAGAATCAGAAGATGAAGTACAATCTGAAACAGGAAAGGTGGAAACTGGCGGCGTTTGATCCGTATGTTCCGTTGCAGGGGAACAGCATGGAAACGGGGCAGGAGCTGCGGGGCATTACCCCGTGGATCGACTGCGATGTACCGGGCGGGGTTGCGCTGGCTGCCTACCGTGCCAAACTGATTGACTACCCCTACTATGAGCGGAACAGCTTAAAATGCGAGTGGCTGGAAAACAAGTGGTGGATGTATGAAACCACCTTCCAACGGCCAGCCCTGACCGGGAAACGGATCCGTCTGGTGTTTGACGGCGTGGATTATCATGCGATGATCTGGCTGAACGGCGTGCTGCTGGGCGAACATGAGGGGATGTACGAATCCTTCTCTTTTGACATCACAGAGCAGTTTTTCCAGAGCGAAGAACTGAAGCTCCGGGTGCTCATCCGGCACACGCCGGATGAAATGGGGCAGATCGGCCACACCTCCCGCACTTTCACCCAGAAGAGCCGGTTCAACTACAAATGGGATTTCTCCACCCGGCTGGTCAACCTGGGCATCTGGCAGGATGTCTGGCTTGTTTTGGACGAAGAATACGGGATGGAGGACCTCTCTGTCACCAGCGACGCCGATGAAAAAGCGGGATACCTCCGCGTTGCGGGAAAAATCTTCTCGCTGGACGGAACAGAAGAAGCCCTCACCGTCCACGCGGAAGCTGCGCTGGACGGAAAAACAGCCGCGGAAGCCGATTTCCCGGCAAACGGCAGTTTCTGCGGCGAGCTGACCATCCCGGAGCCCGCCCTCTGGTATCCGAACGGATCCGGCGCGCAGCCGCTCTACCGGGTTTTGCTCGAACTGAAAGGCGCGGACGGCCGGGTTTACGACCGGAAGGAACTGAACCAGGGTATCCGGCGGCTCCGCTACCTCCAGAATGAAGAGGCACCCGACGGCGCGCTGCCCTATACCTTTGAAGTGAACGGCAAAAAGATCTACATCAAGGGCGTCAACCTGGTGCCGCTCGACCATATCTACGGCGACCTTACCCCGGAACGGGTGGAAACCACCCTCCGTGCCGCGGCTGGGATGAATGTCAACCTTGTCCGCATCTGGGGCGGCGGCATTATTGAAACCGAAACCTTCTACGACCTCTGCGACCGCTACGGCCTGATGGTCTGGCAGGAATTTATCCAGTCGAGCTCCGGCATCGACAATATCCCCTCCAAACGCCCAGAATTTCTCCGCCTTTTGGAAAAGACCGCTCGTTCAGCCGTCACCAACCGTCGCTGCCACACCTCGCTGACCGTCTGGAGCGGCGGCAACGAACTGATGGACAAAGACAACATTCCCTCTACCTATGAAGATCCCAACATCGCCATGCTCAAAGGGATTGTAGAGGAGCTGGATCCCAACCGGATGTTCTTGCCCACCTCGGCTTCCGGCCCCACCGAATGGCAGCTGGCCGAGCCGGGCAAGAGCCACGACATCCACGGCGACTGGAAATATCGCGGCAACCCGGCACAGTATGAAACCTATTCGAAAAACGACAACCTGTTCCACAGCGAGTTCGGCTGCGACGGCATGAGCGGCATGGAAACGGTGAACCGCATCTTCTCCCCCGAAAACCGCAAACCGGTTTCGATGGAAGAAAGCCCCGTCTGGCGGTTCCACGGCGACTGGTGGTGCACCTGGGAACGGGAAACAACGATGTTCGGGGAAATCACCGAAATTGAGCCGTACATCGCAGCAAGCCAGTGGATACAGGCGGAAGGGCTCCGGTTTATCCTCGAAGCCAACCGCCGCCGCGCCTTCCACAACAGCGGCAGCATGATCTGGCAGTTCAATGAGCCGTGGCCGAACGTTTCCTGCACCTGCCTATACAGCTATTTCGACCAGCCGAAGATGGCCTATTTCTGGGCAAAAGAAGCGTTTTCGGCGCTGCATCCGAGCTTTGACTACCGGCGGCTGGACTACAAGCCGGGCGGCACACTGGACGGCGATGTCTGGCTGAGCGCGGATTCCACCTCTGACAAATCCGCTACCATAAGCTGTAAGCTTTTTAGCATGCAGGGCAAACTGCTGGGTGAAAAAACGGACGCCGTGCCGGTTCCCGACAACCGCTCGGCAAAATGTTTCGGGGTTTCGTTCTCCCTGCCGGAAGAAGAGGGGGTTTACCTGCTCCGGGTGACTGCGGAAACGGAGGCCGGTTCTGTTTCGACCGAGTATTTCTTCTCCACGGCAAGCGGTCCGGTTTATGCACCAGCACGGAAACTGAAACCGGAGATTTCCGCCGTCCTGACCCAACAGCAAGGAAACCGTTATACTTTTACCGTGACCAACCACGGCGCTGACGCTGCGCTGCACGTCTATCCGGAAGAAGTTTCCGGCTCAGCGATTCTGCTGCCGGAAGAAGCGTACTTCACCCTGCTTCCGGGAGAAAGCCGCACCGTTTCGGCAACCGCTTATCCGCGGTTCCGTTACGGCTTTGACGAATTTGCAGATGCTCCGGCTTTCGCCCCTGTGATGGAGTTTCGCAATTTCTGATAAACAAAAAAGAGCAGCCTTTTGAAGGGCTGCTCTCTTTTTTATGCTCAGAATCTGCAATACTGCTCCATGTAGCGGTCCATCGCGGCCAGCAATGCCGGATCGGTGCCGTGTGCAGCCAAATACTCGCGGATGTCGCGGACCGTGATGATAGCGTGGACATTGATGCCAAATTCTTCCCGTACTTCCATCACAGCGGTTTTGACGCCTTCTTTGCCCACCTCGCAGCGATCCACCGAGATAAACATATCTTTTACGTTGACATTGGCAGCTGCTTTGAGGATCGGCATGGATTCACGAACAGAAGCGCCAGAAGTAATCACATCCTCAATAATAATGATGTTGTCGCCGTCTTGGGGCTGATAGCCAACCAGGCTGCCGCCCTCGCCGTGGTCCTTGACTTCCTTGCGGTTGAAGAAATAGGGCTTGTCGATGCCATATTCGTTGAAGAGCGCGCCAGCCGCAGCGGTTGCCAGCGGGATTCCCTTATATGCCGGGCCAAACATCGCGGTGAAGTTGTCGCCGACTGCCTCTTTCACACAGGCAGCATAAAATTTACCGAGCTTTGCAATCTGGGCACCGGTGCGGTAGTTGCCGGTGTTGACAAAATAAGGGGAAAGGCGGCCGCTTTTGGTTTTGAATTCGCCGAAGCGGAGGACATCGGCGCTCATCATAAATTCAATAAATTCCTTTTTGGACTCGGTCAGCATACAAATCCATCCTTTTCGTTTATTTTTTTCAGTATACCATATTTTCTCGTTGAAAACAAGCAAATTCCGCAAAAAGCCCTCCCCAAAAGGGGAGGGCCTGCAACTGGATTTAAAATCAGTTGTCTTCGCCGTAGAAGCCTTTGATATACAGCTCCTTCAGCTCGGAAATGAGAGGATAACGGGGGTTCGCGGGGGTGCACTGGTCGCTGTGCGCCTCATCAGCCAAATCATCCAGGTTATCCATAAAGGTCTTTTCATCAACGCCGCAATCCTTGATGGATCTTACCATATTCATAGACTTCTGGAGATCGCGGATTGCTTTGACGAGGCTCTTGACGCCTTCTTCGGTAGTCTTGCAGGGCAGGCCGAGCATTTCGGCGATTTCCGCATACCGTTTGTCAGCGATGAACTTCTCGTACTTCGGCCAGGTAGCGAACTTCACGGGCTTCTGCGCGTTGTACTCAATGACATACGGCAGGAGGATGGAGTTTGCACGGCCGTGCGGGATGTGATAAGCGGAACCGAGCTTATGAGCCAGCGAGTGGTTGATGCCGAGGAACGCATTGGTAAAGGCCATACCGGCGATGCAGGATGCGTTGTGCATCTTCTCACGAGCTTCACGGTCATTGCCGTTATCATAAGCACGTTTCAGGTACTTGAAGACCAGCCGGATAGCATGGAGCGCCAGACCATCGGTGAAATCAGAAGCCAGAACAGAAACATACGCTTCGATTGCATGTGTCAGAACGTCCATACCGGTGTCGGCAGTAACAGACTTCGGAACAGACAGAACAAACTGCGGGTCAACGATCGCGACATCAGGAGTCAGCTCGTAGTCAGCCAGCGGGTATTTAATGTTGGCTTTCTTATCGGTGATAACCGCGAAAGAGGTAACCTCGGAACCAGTACCAGAGGTGGTAGGAACGCAGACGAGTTTCGCCTTGCTGCCCAGAGTCGGGAAGTGATAGGTTCTCTTGCGGATATCAAAGAATTTCTGCTTCATGCCGGTAAAGGAGATGTCGGGGTGCTCATAGAACATCCACATACCTTTTGCAGCATCCATTGCGGAACCGCCGCCCAGTGCAATAATCACGTCGGGCTGGAAGTGGTTCATTGCCGCAACACCGCGCATAATGGTATCCACAGAAGGATCGGGCTCAACCTCTGCAAAGATTTCCGCGTGGCAGTAGTTGGCGCGTCTGCGCAGATAATGCAGAAGGATGTCCACGTTGCCCAGTTTCACCATTGTTTCATCGGTTACAATGAACGCACGGCTGATGTCAGGCATTTTTTCCAGATACTGGATTGCATTGTATTCAAAGTAGATTTTCGGCGGGATCTTGAACCACTGCATATTGACTCTCCTCTTGGCGATACGTTTCACGTTGACAAGGTTCAGCGCGGAAACGTTGGAGGTGGTGGAGTTTTTACCAAAGGAACCGCAGCCCAGTGTCAGCGACGGGGTGTTTTCATTGTAGATATCACCGATACCGCCCTGAGAAGAAGGAGAGTTGACGATGATACGGCCAACTTCCATTGCTTCGCCGTAAGCGTCGATCACTTTCTCATCGTTGGAATGAATCGCAGCAGAATGGCCCAGGCCTCCGTTGTAAAGCATCTTCTTGGCCATCGCAAAGCCTTCCTCGGTGGAATTCACTACGATATAAGCCAGGATGGGAGACAGTTTTTCTTTGGACAAGGGCTGATCCGGTCCAACATCTTTGATCTTGCCGATCAGGATCTTGGTATCCGCAGGCACTTTCAGGCCAGCCTGTTCCGCGATCCAAGCAGCGGGTTTACCAACGATAACCGAGTTCAGTGCACGGTTCTTTTCCGCCGGGAATGCGTAATCGATGAGTTTCTTCTCCTCTTCCGCATTGACGAAATAGCAGCCGTTATCCTTCATATACTTCTCAAACTGAGGAGCAATTTCCTTGTCAACGATCACAGCCTGTTCAGAAGCACAGATCATGCCGTTATCAAAGGTCTTGGAGAGCATGATGTCATTGCAGGCGCGCTCTACGTTGCAGGTCTTTTCCACATAGCAGGGAACGTTGCCGGGGCCTACGCCCAGAGCAGGTTTACCGGTGGAGTAAGCTGCTTTTACCATGCCGGCGCCGCCGGTAGCAAGTACGAGAGCAACATCCGGATGATTCATCAGCGCGTTAGTAGCAGCAAGAGAGGGGGTTTCGATCCACTGTACACAGTTTTCAGGTGCGCCGGCAGCGATTGCGGCATCACGGACGATACGGGCAGCCTCGGCAGAGCATTTCTGCGCAGAAGGATGGAAGCCGAAGATGATCGGGCAGCGTGCTTTGGCAGCGATCATAGATTTGAACATGGTGGTAGAAGTGGGGTTGGTAACAGGGGTAACACCAGCCACAATGCCAACAGGTTCTGCAATCTGAATGATGCCGGCCAGTTCGTCATCATCGATAACGCCAACAGTCTTCTGGTCCTTGATATCGTGCCAGATATACTCGGTTGCAAACAGGTTTTTAATGATCTTGTCTTCATAAACGCCGCGGCCTGTTTCCTCAACAGCCAGCTTTGCAAGCTTGGTGTGGTTGTCCAGGCCAGCCAGTGCCATCGCATGGGCAATTTTGTCCACCTGCTCCTGGTCGAGCTTCATATACTCTTCCAGGGCGACTTTTGCTTTTTTCGCCAATTCATCAATCATTGCATTGACATCGACGACGGTTTCGGGAGCTGCTTTTTCCTGAGCCATTTCAAAAACCTCCTGTCATTTTTCAAAATTCCCCGTCCGAACAAGATCGCACGGGAAATTTGCTTGTTAATGTTTTAACAAGTCCATTATAACCGTTTGCACACCAACTGTCAACAGGTTTTTTCCATTTTTCACGCGTTTTTGATGCCAACCTTTCACATGAATGTGGAAAAAAATTTGTATCGGATGCACAATGGCTACCATTTTTATTTTACACCATTTTACCCCGGGAATCAATAGAAATCCAATCTTTTTTTGCTGTTTTTCCACGCTTTTTCCTTCCAATTCTTTTCTTTAAACAAAACTCTCGAAACGATTCCAAAAAATGAAAAATTAATAAAATAAAATTTCGTTTTTAGCTTACACTGAAAAAACAGCCTATTTTTATCCTTTGAAAAACAGCTGGGAATGTTTTGGATTCACGCCCAATTTCTCCGCATATTCATCTTAATTTTTGCGGATTTCATGGAATATTAAGCATTCATTATCCATAATGAACAATTTACAAAAGCAAAGCATAGGATTCTTTGGAATGAAATTTTTGCAGGATTTTAAAATATATCTTGCAAAAATCCTTTGTATGGTGTATGATAATACTACACGCTGAAAAACAGCGGCAACAATGAGCGATGGAGGGCATTCTGATGGCAGCATACAACACCCTTTCCGCCGCGGCGCTGGCGGAACTGAAATCAAAATTGGAAACGGCATACCGCAACGAACAATCTCTGGGACTGAAGCTGGATATGTCCCGCGGAAAACCCTGCGCTGAGCAGCTGGATCTTTCAATGGGGATGCTGGACGCCCTTTCCTCTGCGGATATTCTGGACACGGAAACCGGCACGGATACCCGTAACTATGGCCTTTTGGAAGGAATTCCCGAAGCACGCCGGATGTTTGCCGAACTGTTGGGCGTATCGGCAGCCGAGGTTTTTGTCGGCGGAAACTCCAGTCTGAACCTCATGTATGATACCGTGGCGAGGGCAATGCAGTTTGGCACGATGGAAAATGAAGCCCCCTGGAACCGGCAAGGCACCATTAAATTCCTCTGCCCGGTCCCCGGTTACGACCGCCACTTTGCCGTTACACAAACCTTTGGCATCGAAATGATCCCGGTGCCCATGTCTCCCACCGGCCCTGATATGGACATGGTCGAGGATTATGTGAATCACGATCCTTCTATTAAAGGAATCTGGTGCGTTCCGAAATACTCCAACCCCGACGGCTACACCTATTCCGACGAAACCGTCCGCCGGTTTGCTTCCCTAAAGCCGGCTGCCCGTGACTTCCGGATTTTCTGGGACAACGCCTACTGCATCCACGACCTGACCGACACCCCCGACCATCTGCTCAACCTGATGGATGAGTGCAAAAAGCGCGGCACCGAGGATATGGTATACATGTTCGCTTCTACCTCCAAAATCACCTTCAGCGGCGCTGGTGTGGCTGCAATGGCGATGAGCGTGAAAAATATGGCTTGGGCGAAAAAATTCCTGACCATGCAGACCATCGGCTTTGACAAGATCAATCAGCTCCGGCACATCCGTTTCTTCCGGGATATGGACGGCATCCGCGCCCACATGCAGAAGCACCGCGCCATCATCTACCCCCGTTTTGAGCTGGTTTGGAAAACGCTGGAGCAGGAGCTTGGCGGCCTCGGCATCGCAGACTGGACTCATCCGAACGGCGGATATTTCATCTCGCTGAATGTTCTGCCCGGCTGTGCCAAACGGGTGGTTGCCCTCTGCAAGGAAGCCGGCGTGGTACTGACCGGGGCAGGGGCTTCCTTCCCCTACGGTATTGATCCCAACGACACCAACATCCGGATTGCGCCCACCTACCCCACCCTCGAAGAGCTGGCAAAGGCGGCCGAAGTGCTCTGCCTCTGCGTCAAGCTGGCCGCGGTGGAAAAACTTCTCGAACAAAAACAGGCCGCATAAGCTGACAAAAAACCGGACAGGATATCCTGTCCGGTTTCGTTTGTTATTTTGTAAAATCCAGATCGTACCGTGTGCCGTGGCTGAACAGCACACCGCTTTGCAGCCGGATCCGCAGGATGCAGGTATTCGGGTCGTTTTCATCGGTGTGACCGTTTCCATACCATTCGGCAAAGGCTGCCCGTAGCTTTTCCATCAGCGAAGCATTTGCCGGATCGCCCGGATGCCCGATATTTTCACCGGTTCCGCGTCCGGTGAACCAGTCCCCCGCAATCGCTGCCGCCGGATTGGCCGCAAGCTGCCGGATTTTGTTGGAAAGGGCATAGGTAATAACATAAAACGAACCATCTTCATAATAGCTGTTGACGGTCCGCACCCAAGGCTGCCCATCCTCCACCGTTGCTAATGAGATCAGACTGTCTTTGCCAAACCGCTCGGCCATAATTTCCGCTGCTTTTGGATCAATACTCATGGTTTCTTCCGTCCTTTCGTCAGCGCAAAGGACTCCCGCAGGCAGCGTTTCACTTCTTCCGCATCGGCGCTGCCGTCCAGCGCCGCCGTCACCCAGTGGGTTTTGTTCATATGGTAAGCGGGGAAAAATCCCGGTACATGCGCCCGCAGAAAGTCCCCTTCTTCCGGCCTGCATTTGAGGTTGACCCAAAGTTTTCCGTTCCTTTCATATAAAAACGCAAACGCCCGCTTGTTCTCCCGGTGCCGGACAAGCGTCCATTCTTCATCAAATGGATAATCCTCATAGCAATCCCCCAGCGAAAGACAAAATCCGATCCATTCCCGCCGATCCATATAAATTCGCCCTTTCCGCCGATTTTTTCTTGATTGTATCACAAATCGCCATTTTTTGCAACAGGAATGTGATTTTTTTGAAAATATCCGAAATTGTTAATTGCTTATCAAACCATTTTGTGCTAAAATAAGAGAGTATTCTGATTTTGGACGATTGAGGAGGTTTTCCCATGCTCGAACTTTATTCCGGCGGCGTCTATCTCAAGGACGGCGCCCAAATCATCCCGGCGGATTCCGGCGCAGACCTTCCCGCCCCCGCCGAAGCTCGTGAAGCGACTATTGCCTACCAGATCATGCGCGCACACTCCAAATCCGCGGATCCCAAAAAGATGCGGATCAAGTTTGACGCGCTCATGTCCCACGACATCACCTATGTCGGCATCATCCAGACTGCCCGTGCTTCCGGCCTGACCGAATTTCCCATCCCCTATGCCATGACCAACTGCCACAACTCGCTCTGCGCAGTCGGCGGCACCATCAACGAGGATGACCATGTCTTCGGCCTTTCCGCAGCCAAGAAATACGGCGGCATCTATGTCCCAGCGCACCAGTCGGTCATTCACCAGTTCGCCCGGGAAGAAATGGCCGGATGCGGTAAGATGATTCTCGGCTCCGACAGCCACACCCGCTACGGCGCTATTGGCTGCATGGGCGTCGGTGAGGGCGGCCCCGAGCTGGTCAAGCAGCTTCTCTCCAATACCTATGATGTGGACGCGCCCGAAGTGGTGCTGATTTATCTCGAAGGCGCTCCCAAGCGCGGCGTCGGCCCGCACGACGTGGCCATCGCCCTCTGCGGCGCTGTCTTCAAACAGGGCTTTGTCACCAACCGGGTTCTGGAGTTTGTCGGCCCCGGTGTCGCCAACCTGTCGGCTGACTTCCGGCTGGGCATCGACGTCATGACCACCGAAACCGCCTGCCTTTCCTCCATCTGGGAAACCGACGAAGTGGTCGAAAACTTCTATAAAATCCACGGCAAACCCGAGCGTTACCAGAAGCTGAAACCCGGCAAGATTGCCTACTACGACCGGATGGTGAAAATCAACCTTTCCGACATCGAACCGATGATCGCACTGCCGTTCCATCCGTCCAACGCCGTTTCCATCCGGGAATTGCAGGCCGATCCCTATACCATCCTCAGTAAAATTGAGGAAGAGGGCAAAAAGCAGTTCGCCGGACAAGTGGACTTCCATCTGGTGGACAAGATTGTAAACGGCAAAGTTCATGTTGACCAGGGCATCATCGCCGGATGTGCCGGCGGTCTGTATGAAAACCTGGTGGAAGCTGCCGCCATCCTGAACGGCGCTTCAACCGGCTGCGATTACTTCTCGCTGAGTGTCTACCCTGCTTCCGTCCCGGTGAGCATGGCGGTCACCCGCAACGGCGTTGCCGCCACCCTGCTCGAAGCCGGCGCAATTATGAAAACGGCGTTCTGCGGCCCCTGCTTCGGAGCCGGCGACGTCCCTTCCAACAACGGCTTCTCGATCCGCCACACCACCCGCAACTTCCCCAACCGCGAAGGTTCCAAGCCCGGCCAGGGACAGATTTCCTCCGTTGCACTGATGGACGCCCGCTCTATCGCCGCGACTGCCAAAAACGGCGGCGTGCTGACGGCTGCAACCGAAATCGACTACAATGTTCCGGAAATGCCCTACAATTATGACGGGGAAATCTACAAAAAACGCTGTTACTACGGTTTTGGCAAGGCGGATCCTTCGGCCGAGCTGAAACTCGGCCCCAACATCGCTGACTGGCCCAAGATGTACCCTCTGCAGGAAAATCTGCTGGTCAAGCTGGCCGCCGTCATCGACGACCCGGTTACCACCACCGACGAGCTGATTCCTTCCGGCGAAACCTCCTCTTACCGTTCCAACCCGATTAAACTCTCCGAGTTTGCCCTTTCCCGCCGTGTTCCCGAGTATGTGGGCCGCTCCAAGGCAGCACGCGATCTGGCTGACGCGGTCCGTGCCGGGGAAATCCCCGCGGAACTGGCCGCTGTGATGGACAAGCTGGGACTGCCTGCCAACACCTTGAAAGCAACCACCGTTGGCTCCGGCGTATTCGCCAACCGTCCCGGCGACGGCTCGGCGCGTGAACAGGCTGCTTCCTGCCAGAAGGTGCTGGGCGGCGTTGCCAACATCGCCTACAGTTACGCGACCAAGCGCTACCGTTCCAACTGCATCAACTGGGGCATCCTCCCCTTCACACTGGACGAAAACACCTCCTTTGCCTATGAACCCGGCGATTACCTCTATGTTCCCGGCATCCGGGACGCTGTGAAAAACGGCGTGGAAACCATTCCCGGCAAGATTGTCTGCAAAGGCGGCGTCAAGGACATCACCCTTTACGTCAAGGGACTGACCAACGACGAAAAGACCATCATCCTCGAAGGCTGCCTCATCAACTACTACGCCGCCGGTTACGGCCGGGACTGATGCGAAAGGCGGGATTCCGATGACCATCTCCAAAGCCTGGGACTGGGAAAAGGGAGCCGCTCCGATCTGGCTCAAGCCCAGTGAAGAGAGTTACTTTTACGCGCATCAATGGAAAGAACAGGGAGTCCGCAGCGTCCTCGATTTTGGCTGCGGGCTCGGCCGGCACGCGATTTACTTTGCGGAACAGGGCTTTCAGGTCAGCGCTTTTGACCTTTCGGAAGAAGGCGTTGCCCACCTGAAACAGTGGGCGGAATCGAAAAACCTGTCCATTGACGCCTGTGTGGCAGATATGCTGCATCTCCCCTACCCGGACAACAGCTTTGACGCCGCCTACCTTTATCATGTGATTTCCCATACCGATTCCAAGGGCATCCGCACCATCCTATCCGAGCTGACCCGTGTGCTGAAACCGGGCGGCCGGGTGTTCCTGACCTTCTGTTCCAAGGAAACGTGGTCGTTTCGGGAAGCCGGCTACCCCAAACTGGATGAAAACACCGTGGTAAAAACCGGTGGCGGTCCCGAAGACGGCATCCCGCATTTTTATGTTTCACTGGACGACATTTTCTCTCTGCTTTCGGATTATGAGATTGAACGAATCCGCCACATTGACGACTGTTACAGCCAGGGAAACCGGCGCAGCAGCAAGCACTACTTTGTTTCCGCGGTTCTTGCCCGGAAAACTGATATCTGAATGAAAGGAAGATTCCCATGGCCAAGATTCAAATGAAAACGCCGCTCGTCGAGATGGACGGCGACGAGATGACCCGTGTCATCTGGAAAATGATTAAGGATGTGCTGATCCTCCCCCATGTGGACCTCAAAAGCGAATATTACGACTTAGGCCTCCCTTACCGTAATGAAACCAATGACCAGGTGACCATTGATTCGGCCAACGCCACCAAAAAATACGGTGTGGCGGTCAAATGTGCCACCATCACCCCCAATGCCGCCCGTATGCCGGAGTATAACCTGAAAGAAATGTGGAAATCCCCCAACGGCACCATCCGCGCCATGCTGGACGGCACCGTTTTCCGCGCCCCCATCCTGGTCGAAGGCATCAACCCCTACATTCCCGGCTGGACCAAGCCCATTACCATCGCCCGTCACGCTTACGGCGACGTTTACAAAAACACCGAAATGCAGGTAGACGCCGGCTGCAAGGCGGAACTGGTTGTCACCCATCCCGACGGCACCGAAACCCGGGAACTGATCCACGACTTCAAAACCCCCGGCATTATCCAGGGCCTGCACAACATTGACAAATCGATCGCGAGCTTTGCCCGCGCCTGCATGAACTACGCCCTCGATCAGAAACAGGATCTCTGGTTCGCCACCAAGGACACCATCTCCAAAAAGTACGATCACCGGTTCAAGGACATCTTCGCCGAAATCTACGAAAAGGAGTATAAGGAGAAGTTTGAGGCCGCCGGCATCGAATACTTCTACACCCTCATTGACGACGCGGTTGCCCGTGTCATCCGTTCGAACGGCGGTTACATCTGGGCCTGCAAGAACTACGACGGCGACGTCATGTCCGACATGGTTGCCACTGCTTACGGCAGCCTGTCGATGATGACCTCGGTTCTCGTTTCCCCGGATGGCGTTTATGAATACGAAGCCGCGCACGGCACCGTTCAGCGCCATTACTACAAATATCTCAAGGGCGAACCCACTTCCACCAACCCGGTTGCCACCATCTTTGCGTGGTCGGGTGCTTTCCGGAAGCGCGGCGAACTCGACAATATTCCTGAGCTGATGGATTATGCCGACAAGCTGGAACAGGCAACCATCCAGACCATCAAAGATGGTATTATGTCCGGCGACCTGGCTGCTCTCTGCACCATCCCCGGCAAACAGGTGGTCGGCACCGAGGCGTTCCTTGCCGCAATCGGCGAACGCTTGGACAAGCTGATGGCTTAAACCTGATTCTGATTTTTACAAAGGAGGTTTTACCTTGGCGAAAGGCAATGTTTCGATATCCGTCATCCGCCGGCTGCCGCGGTATCACCGTTTTTTAAAAGATCTGCTCGCTTCGGGCACCGTCCGGATTTCTTCGGGCGATCTCTCGGCGAAAATGGGGCTGACCGCCTCCCAGATTCGACAGGATTTAAACTGTTTCGGTGGTTTTGGGCAGCAGGGCTACGGCTACAACGTCAAAGACCTGTATGAACAGATCAGCCGGATTCTGGGGCTCGACAAGCATCGGAAAGCCATCCTGCTCGGCGCCGGAAATCTTGGCCGCGCCATTGCGCTGCACATGGATTTTGCCTCCCGGGGCTTCACCCTGATCGGTATTTTTGACTCCAACCCGGTTTTGGTTGGAATGGATGTCGGGGGGATCGCTGTTCAGAACAGCGCCGGTCTGGAGGAATTCTGCCGCCAAAATCATCCCGATGTGGCGATTCTCTGTATCCCCAAAGAAGCAGCCCAACGCACCGCTGCCATGCTGATCCAACACGGAATCCGGGGATTCTGGAACTTCAGCCACTACGACCTCACCCTTGACTACGATGGAATCGCGGTGGAAAACGTCCATCTGGGCGACAGCCTTTCCACCCTCTGCTTCCGTGTCAACGAACTGGAACAATGATAAAAACCCATCCTGCTGCACGGCAGGATGGGTTTTTTAAGTGATCCGTAGCAGTTGCCGGAAGCTGGGGGAAGAGTTGGCGCAAATTTAGATTGACAAATCCGCTCCGCTGTGCTACACTGATACCAAAGTGAAGAAAAGAACCAGTACCATCCCCGGATTTTCAGAGAAAAGGCGGCCGGTGCGAGCCTTTATGAACGGGCTGGGAACCCCTCTTGGAGCTGCGGGCCGAACGGTATTCCTCCCACTAAGCCGCGCCGGGTTCTCCCGTAACAGAGAAGCGCTTTGCAGATGAAGCGCAAAAGTGCGGAAACCATTTCCGAATTCAGGTGGTACCGCGGATCGTGTATCGTCCGCCCTGAACCAGCAAACCGCTGGTTTGGGGCGTTTTTTATTGCTTATAAAGGAGGAAACGGTATGAAACTGGAAAAACTGGTGGGCGAACGGTTCAAGGAACGCCCCGCAGACTGCGTCATCAACAGCCATGCCTTTTTTCTGCGCGGCGGCTATATGAAAGGAGTGGCAAACGGAATTTATTCGTCTTTCCTGCCGCTCAAACGGATCACCCACAAGATTGAGGAGATCATCCGGCAGGAAATGGATGCGCTGGACGGACAGGAGGTACAGCTCCCGGTAGTGCTTCCAGCTTCTCTGTGGGAGGAATCGGGGCGCTACCAGAGTGTCGGCGCCGAGTTGATGCGCTTTTCCGACCGCAACGGCAGCCCGCTGGTGCTGGGCATGACCCACGAGGAAGCCGCTGTCCAGCTGGTGCGGGAATATGGCCAGAGCTACGGCCGGTACCCGTTTTTCATCTATCAGATCCAGACCAAATTTCGGGACGAAGCGCGGCCGCGCGGCGGTATGATCCGGGTGCGGGAGTTTACCATGAAGGACGGCTACTCCTTCCACACTTCGGAACAGGATCTGGAAGCGTTTTACGCTCGGTGCCTCGAAGCATATGAGCGGATTTTCCAGCGGGTGGGACTGCCCGAAGTGATTTCGGTTGCCTCGGATTCCGGCATGATGGGCGGCGGCGTTTCCCACGAATTCATGCTGCTCACCCCGGTTGGAGAGGACACCGTCGTCCTCTGCCCGGAATGCGGATACCGCGCCAACATGGAAGCGGCTGTCTGCCGGATGGAAAACAACCGGGATGAGGTTTCCGCGCCGCTCGAAGCCGTTTACACTCCCAACATCCACACCATCGAGGATGTCTGCGAATTTCTCCATTCCCCCCAGGAAAAAAGCTGCAAGGCGGTGGTGTATCAGCGGGAGGACGACAACAGCGTATTCGTTCTCTTTCTCCGCGGCGACCTGGAGGTAAATGAAGCCCGGCTGAACGCCTATCTGGGCTGCGGCATCCGTCCCGCAGTCATCACCCCCGAAACCGGACTGCACCCCGGCTATATCGGTCCTGTCGGCCTGCCGGATTCGATTCCGATGCTGCTGGACCGGTCGCTCTGCGGCGCAAACAACCTTTCCTGCGGCGGCAACCGGGAGGAATATCACTATGTCGGACTGGATATGGCCCGGGAATTCCCCAATGCTGAATACCACGATTTTGCCAAGGCGAAAGAAGGCGGACTCTGCCCCGTGTGCGGCAAACCGGCGCTTCAGATCCGCCGCGGCATCGAGGTAGGCAACATCTTCCAGCTCGGCGACAAATACACCCGTTCGATGGGGATGCAGTACCTGGACCAGAACGGCGAAGCGCAGTACCCTATTATGGGCTGCTACGGCATCGGAGTGGGAAGACTCGCCGCCTCGGTCTGCGAAGCGCGGCACGACGACTACGGCCCCATCTGGCCGGTTTCCATCGCGCCCTGGCAGCTCCACCTCTGCTGCATGCGTGCCGACGACAGCGCCGCCCACGACTGTGCCGACCGATTCTATGAAGAGTTGCAGAAAGCCGGCGTCGAGGTACTCTACGACGACCGCAAGGTGAGCGCCGGCGTCATGTTCTCGGACGCCGACCTGCTGGGAATCCCGTTCCGGCTGATTGTCAGCCCCCGCAACCTCAAAAACGGCGTCTGCGAATTTTCCGCGCGGGACAAGAGCTTTTCGGAGCAGCTCCCCCTCGACGAAGCGGTCCGTCTTGTCACCGGCCGTATCCGGGAAGCACTCGCCTGACTTTTCCCGGGAAAAGTCAGCGGTACCGCCCCAGATCATTCGCCGCCTGATACATGGCGATGACGTTTTCGGTGGGGCTGTTGTCCTGAATGGAGTGGGTGGGCGCAAAGTGGTAGCCGCGGCAGGGCATCAGGGTTTCGAGTGTCCGGCGGCAGTTTTCCCGCACCTCTTCGGCCGTACCGTAGGCGAGCGGCCCGGCTGTGGAAATGCAGCCCCGGAAATTGAGCCGCCCGCCAAAATGCTCGGCCAGGTAGTCCGGCGACATGTTGGCCGCTTCGGGTTGAAGGGTGTCCACCCCTTTGACCCCCATCTCGATAAAATCTTCGTACACCCAGCTGGAACTTCCGCAGGTGTGGATGAGAACCGGCACATCATAGGCGCTTGCCAGATCGACAAACTGTTTGTGAATCGGCTTCAAACGTTCCCGGTAGAGCGGCAGACTGATCATCGGGGCAATCTGGGTGCCCAGATCCTCGCCCAGCCACAGAAAGTCGATCATCCCTCGGCAGCGGTCAAACATCCGCTCCAAAAGCCCCAACCGCCAGGCAGCGCGCCGCCGGATAAAGTCCATTACCGACGGCGTGCCCTGAATCAGATGGCAGAGGATATCCTCGGTGCCCATTACCATGCCGCTGCTGTTGATGATATCCCCGTAACCGGGACTGCCCAGATGAACCGCGTACTGTTTGCCCCAGAAGCGGACCTCCTCTTCGGCCTGGTCGTAATCAAAATCGTCCGGGTTCGGCACCGGGAACCGGGCAAAGGCTTCGTCGTCCGCGTCTTTCAGCGGGAAATCGCAGTAATCCCAGTAGCTCCCGGTTTCATGGGAAATGAGCCGCATCACGCATCCGTCCACCGGGCTGACGATCCGGTCGGGACGCTCCGCAAAAAGCCGCGGGCCGATGTATCGCGGCTCCACCCCGCGGTAATCCACACCGAGCGCCTGCCGCAGCTCCTCGTCGTCCTTTGCCCCAAGCGCCTGTTTGAGGCGTTCGTGGATTGCGCCATTGGCCTCGTAACCGATGGTGACGCGGTCGGTTTTCTCAAAAGCAAAGGTGCGGCGAACCCGCTCCTTTGCGCTCATCGTTTCGGGTGCTTTTTCAATCCGGTACATCACAGTCATCCTTGTATTATGGAGTAGTAGTGATTAGAGACCCTCTCCAAGGTCTGTGCTACACTGTAAGGGATGCAGTGGA
>CALWNQ010000026.1 GCA_944382875.1 uncultured Clostridia bacterium | reverse complement strand
CTTCTACCGCTTTATCGGCAAAATCGAATGACACATCTTGAGATACCCAACAATATCTTTAACTAAGGGAAACGGGCAAATCCGATCCCAGCACCTCCAACCTGCTGGCGCTGGCAAAGCTCTTTGGAATCCCGGCAGACGAACTGCTCAAAGAGGTAAAATAACTCGGAAAAAGGCTGTCCTGAACGGACAGCCTTTTCTTATGAAACTACGATCAGCACAATCAGTATAACAACCATCGTCACGACCAAAACGATCCCGCCGATTCTGGTTGTAATACGATAAAAATCGGACGGTTCGTCCGCACGATAGGATTTCCAAGCTTCGGTGGCTTTCCACCATAGATCGGGCCGGATTGCCGCAAAAAGGCCAATTCCAATCAGAAAAATTACCAACAGAACAGACCAGAACATGATGTCTCCTCCTATTTTTTGTCAGAGCGGTTCCATTTCCCCAAAATCAAACCAGTACACACAACGATAACCAAAACCAGATAGCATCCGATCCCCAGAATTCGTCCGGTATCCCGGTCAAGGCCGCTCATCAGGACGGAAAATAAGTCCGCAAAAACGAGCCCGACAAAAGCTGCCGCAATTCCGGCCAAAAGGGATTTCCCCAACGTTTTCCACATAACAATCCGTTCCTTTCCGCTTAAAGGCTGTATTCAAACTCAATTTCGTGCCGGAGAGGGATGCCATCTTCCCCGATCAGCGGGATTTCGGGCTTTAACCTGCGGGAAATGTCCAGGGCATTGTGAGAAAACCGCGCCATATCAAAGCCGCGTTTCTGATAAAACCGGATTGCGCCGATATTGTCGTTTGTCGTGACCACAATCACCCGCCGGCAATGCTCCCGGCGCGCTGTTTCGAGTACCCGCACAATTAGGGAACTGCCGATCCCCACTCCTTCTTTCAGGCTGTTGAGCGAAGTAATTTCACAAGTGTCGCCCTCTATAGTATAAGTTACCAATCCGGCAATCTCTTCCCCATCCATTCCAACAATCCCGTCAACCTGTGTCATATCCACCACGTTGCCGCGGATAATCATCTCGGTTGTGAGCCAATGTTCCGATATAAACGCTGTTACAGCGGCGCGGTTCTGCGGATTTACAGAAATGTATTCCATCTTTTCACATCTTTATCAAACGGTACATTTTTTCTGGCAAGAAATGTCAGTCCCAGTGCAGCTTTTCCCCACAGTACGGGCAGTGCCGGTTGGGAATATTCCACACCGCCTTGCCGCATCCCGGGCAGCGGAAATACAGCAAATGAATGACCGTCTCCGCCGCCAGAATGGCAAGCAGAATCGAAAGCCAGGCCCAATCCGGCAACAATCCGGACAGCAGCGCAAATACAGCCGCCATCAAAATAACCAGCCCGATCATTGTCCGCCGCACATTGCGATATTTCCACCGTTTTGCCCGATCCTGCAGCCTTTCCAGCCACTCCCAGCGATCCGGACGCAGCAGCATCCAGTAACTGACTGCAATGACCAGTAATCCGGCAATTATACAGCCAATCAATATCGTCATATTTCTTCCTCCACGCAAAACAGAGAAGTCAACTGATCTTCAGCTCATCAATTTTGGCGCGCAGCAGTTTTAAATCCTCATAGGCGTCCCGCTTTTTAGACGGATCCCGCAGAAGCGCCGACGGATGGTAGGTCGCAGTCAGCCAGAAACCTTTCCGCTCCACCCAGATGCCGTGCTGCCGGGTGATGCGGAACTCCGGGTCAATGATAACCTGCGCCGCAATCCTTCCCAGACAGACGATAATTTTGGGCTTCACCAATCGCACCTGTGCCCGCAGATAGGGCAGGCAGGCGGTTTCCTCCTCCGGCTTTGGGTCACGATTGTGCGGCGGCCGGCATTTGACGATATTGGCAATATATACCTGTGTCCGGTCCAATCCGATGCAGGCCAGCATTTTGTCCAGAAGTTGCCCCGCCGGTCCGACAAAAGCTCGTCCCTGTAGATCCTCCTGTTCGCCAGGGCCTTCGCCGATCAGCATAATGTCGGCTTGTTTTGCACCGTCGCCCACCACCACATTGGTCCGCGTTTCCCCTAAAACACATCGCCGGCAGCCGTAACAGGCCGCTTCCAGCGTTTCCCAGTTCACCATCATTCTCATCCTTCCCGGTCTGCCTGCTTCCCGGCAAGCAGCCTTGCCAGTGTTTTCTGCAGCATCGAAAAATCAATCGGCTTGGAAATATGGGCGTTCATTCCGGCTGCCTCGGTCGCCGCAATGTCCTCGGCAAAAGCATTGGCTGTCACCGCAATAATCGGCACCGTCCGCGCGTCTTTCCGCCCCAAGGCCCGAATCGCACGCGCCGCGTCACAGCCGTTCATCTCCGGCATCTGCATATCCATCAGCACCGCGTCAAAGTATCCTTCTTCCGAACCGGCAAATAAATCCAGGGCTTCCCTTCCATTCCAGGCTTTGTGTACTTCGATGCCCAGCATCTCCAAAAGCTCAGCTGAAATTTCCATATTGAGTTCATTGTCCTCAGCGAGCAGCACCCGCTTCCCGGCAAGGTCTGCTTCCTCCACCGGCAAAACAGCAACCGATTCTGCGTCTTCCGCAAGTTGCAGCGGCAAAATGACCGTAAAGGTGCTGCCTTCTCCCAACCTGCTTTCTACCGTGATCTGCCCTTCCATCTGCATCACAATGCTGTGCACAATCGGCATGCCAAGCCCTGTTCCGCTCACATTCCGGGCGCCAAACCGGGTTTCCCGTTCAAACGGGATAAAGATTTTGCTTAAAAATTCTTCCGACATCCCCACACCGGTATCCGAAACGGAAATCCGATATTTGGGGTAGTTGCCTTCGTTCAGCTGAGTAACCGAAAGCCGGATTTTTCCGCCTTCCGGCGTAAATTTCAGCGCATTGGACAACAAATTGTTGAGTACCTGCTGAATCCGGAAAAGATCGCCTTCCACACGATCGTTGTGAATTTCATATTCGGTTACAAATTCTTTCTGCTCATTTTTTGCCTGGATCCGGAAAATATCAACTGCCTGCTCGATACTTTCACGCAAAAGGAACGGCTTATTTTCCAGACTGAGTTTGCCCTGTTCAAATTTTGCCATCTCCAGCACATCATTGATAAGTCCCAACAGATGTTTGCTCGAAAGATTGATTTTTTTCAGGTAGTCCGCCATTTTATCCTGCTGGTCAAGATGACGTTCCGCCAACTCCGACATGCCAATGATGGCGTTCAGCGGCGTCCGCATATCGTGGGACATGTTGGCAAAAAAGAGGTTTTTCGCCTCCACCGTCTTTTTCATGGCATCCAACGATTCTTTGAGAAGCCGTGTCTGCTGCAGCTGCCGCTGTTTCTCCTCATCTACTACGCGGAAACAGAGCACCGCCTCGTCCAGCTCCAATGAGCGATCAAATAAAAGCCGCACATTCACCCAGCGATATTCTCCGTTGAATAACCGCAAAAAATCCCCGCCGTAATCGCAAACCTTCTCTTTCACCAGCTCCCGAATATTTTCAATTGAAAAGCTGCGGGCAAAATCCGTATAGGCGTCCTTTTCAATCACTTCCCCCAATACCTCGACAAAATCATCGTAATTGCCGGTTGACGGCAGCCGGGAACGAATAAAGTCGGAGCCCTTGAGCATCGTATACCGTCCCTGATCAAAATTGATGCGGTAAATTGCATAATACGAGTTTCCAAGCACCCGCACAGTTTCATTAGTCAGTTCTACCTGGTGGTTCAACCGGCTTTCCCGCACCCACATCAGCACCGCCATTGTTAAAAAGAAGGCAAAAATTCCTAAATACCACAAACTAAGGGTATCCAACCCATTAACAAGATAGCTATATGGAATTGTAACAATGGAAATCCATCCATTGCGTGTCTGCCGGTAAAAAATCGCACGTTTTTCATTCTCAAAGTCCGTATAAAACAAAATCTGATCCGCATCGTCTGATTGGTCGATTTCTTCTAAAAGCTGATCAATAGAATGTTGAATCCGATCTTCCTCCACATCCCAATAGGTGAAATAGTCCATCAGCGCGCCATTCGTATCACAGAGGAAAAAGGAACTGGAATCCGGCAGGGAATCCGCCGATACGATTACTTTGAAATGCTGGGTGAAAAAATCCACTGCTACCACTGCATCACGATTTCCTACCTGCTGGGCGATGGTCACTACCTTTTTTCCGGTAACCACATCCGTATAAGCATCGGTAAAGATGACATGCCCTCCGGCTGCCATCGCCTCCTGATACCATTCAGTTGTAGTAGGATCAAAGGTTTCTTCCCCTTCCCAGTAATTTGCCGCAACAATCTTCCCGTCTATTGCGGCATACATATCCATACCTTCGGAACCAATACCATTCAGCAAATAGGAAAGATATTTTTGCATCCACTCCGAAATTTCCTCCGTATCGGAACCGCTCTCCAATTGGGTGTCCAGCCAATTCGCAGCGTTTTCCAGCATCAGCTCATACGCGTACAGACTTGCATCTTCACTGATGGTAAAGCTGCGAACGATTTCATCCCCCATCACCTGCGCATTTTTCAACATGGAGTTCTGCACCAGCGAAATGCTGACAGCAGACAGCAACACAAACACGGCAAGCATGGTACCCATAAATATCCCGCGCTTCTGCCGGTTCTTTTTCTTGGCACGATTCATTCGGATTCTCCCCTTGTCTGCGGCTCAGTCCCAGCCGGACACACCGCTTTTATATTACCTGCTTGCCGTTTACCAGCACAGTTTCTGCCTTTGCGCCGATATCGGTGAGCGGATTTCCGCGGAACAGCGCGATGTCCGCATCTTTTCCGGGCGCCAGGCTGCCCACCCGGTTGTCGATGCCTGCAATCTTTGCCGGATTGATGGTGATTGCTTTCCAGGCGTCTTCCTCCGCCATTCCGCTGCGAACAGCAAGCCCGGCGCATAGCGGCAGGTATTCCAGCGGAATAACCGGCGCATCGGTGATAATCGCTGTGAGAAGCCCTGCGCGACAAAGAATACCGGGGGTTTCAAAACTCTTGTTGGCAAGCTCAATTTTGGATTTGCTCCCAAAAGAAGGCCCCACCAGCACCGGTTTGTTCTCCTCCGCCAGTTCATCGGCAATCAGAGCGCCGTCGGTGCAGTGGTCAAGGGTAATATCCAGAGCAAACTCTTTCGCAATCCGCAGCACCGTAAAGATGTCGTCGGCACGATGCGCATGCGCTTTCAGCGGAATCTCCCGCCGCATGACCGGACGCATTGCTTCCAGTTGAAAGTCAAATTCCGGGCGTTTTTCCTCTTTGCCGCTCTCATAAGCCGACCACTTTTCCTCATATTCCCGCGCTTTAAAAAGCAGTCCTCGGAGCAGCGACGCCGTTGCCATCCTGGTTACCGGGGACTGCTGCTTGCCGCCATACACCCGTTTGGGATTTTCACCCAAAGCAACTTTCATTGCCACCGGATTTTTTACAATCATCTTGTCCACCCGTTTGCCAAAAAGCTTGATGGCACAGAAGGTTCCCCCCACCACATTTGCGCTTCCCGGGCCGGTCACAGCGCAGGTCACGCCGGCATGCAGCGCGTTGGCAAGTCCCTCGTCCATCGGGTTGATGGCGTCAATCGCCCGCATCTGCGGAGTGATGGGGCTGCTCGTTTCGTTGATGTCCAATCCCACTGCGCCGACAATCTCCTCATGAAGCCCAACATGGCAGTGTCCCTCCACAAAACCGGGCGCAACCAGCAGCCCTGTGGCATCGAGCAGCTCAGTCCCGGTGGGGACCTCCAGATTTTTGCCCACCGCAACGATTTTTCCACCGTCAATTAGCACATCTCCGCCCACAATATCAGGGCCTTCCATTGTTTTTACCAATCCGTTCTTTATCAGCAGCATATTATTTCCTCCTCATATGCAAATTAGTTGCCTGTCGTCTTCCCATCCGCTTAAAAGTAATCTGAGAATTGGGGTTTCTGATGTGGAATCCTTTTTTCCAACTGAGAAATCAGAATGTCGTCCGCTTCAATCCGTTCGTTCCGCCACAGATAAAACGGCCGCTTATAGCCCATCATCATGGTAGTCAACGTTCGGATGTCCATCCGGATTACCGGTTCTCCACCGGTACTCTCGGCCGGTTCACACCGGCAGGAGGAACCGTAAAAATCCAACCGGAACAGCCCATTGTTCCAATCGGCCATCCCATCCTCCACCCGCAGATAAAGAGTCCGTTCCTCGGTAGAATTCTGAAACGGGTATTGATTGACGAATCCGCACACATCCACAATACGCCCCATGATATTAGGGGTAATGGTTTCGGTGATCTCGCTGTCCGGCAGTTCAAAGGCGATGGTCTCCCCGTCGTAATGATAACCTTTGACAAAGTTCACCATCGAATAATGGGCGCTGATATAATTCCAAAGCCCGTGCTTAGCTTCCTGGGAAAGATACACCATTTCCTTGATCCGGAGGACTTCCTCCTCCAGCTCATAGATCACAAAACCAGCCGGTTCTTCTTCCTGCGTGTAATACACCGCCGCCTTGATGTCATCGGAATCCCAACGCCAGTATTCTTCCCATTCTCGCTCGCCGCGTACCAGCGCACCATGATGGATGAGCGCGTGTTGACGATAGATTTCCCGGATATCCTCATGCTCTACATCCACCCGCTCAGCCATGCCTGGAACCGGGACTTTTTTGGGCAGCTGATTATCCCGGATGATATACTGCATCTTATCGGAAATCAGTTCCCATCCCATCGTGCGGTAAAACGGAATGGAATAGGGACATAAAACACCAAGCGTTTCCCCGCTCTCTTTCATATGGCGGATACATTCCCGCATCAACGAATGGACAAGGCCCTGGCCGGTGTACTCCGGATATGTAGCCACACCGGTAATACCGCCTACAGCACAAATCCGGCCGTGGATATTCATTTCCATCGGGTATATCACAATCTGAGAAGCGAGCTGATCTTTGTAAAACCATCCCAGCACATAGGAAGAATCAAATATCGGCTTTTTGGAACGACGCATCTCATCCTTAGACCATCCCGCCTGCCCCAACACTTTGGTAGTAACCTGAAAAGCATATGCCAGCAGATCATCAAATTCCCGAATATCTTTCTTGGTGAGTTTCCTCATTTCAAAATGTCTGTTCATATAAACTCCTTTGTTAAGGTCCATGTTTCTCATCTTCATTATAATCAAACCGCCGTTCTCATGCAAGCGCTTTTTCCGTATTTGTAGACTTTTCCGTTGATTTATGCTATACTTTTGACAAAAAGGAGAAAATCATATGGAATCGCTGCTTATCCGCCCACTTCTGGAATCCGACATGGATGCTTTTGCAAAAGCCTTCCGTGCCCAGGGTTGGACGCCCAAGCCGGAAGTCCACCGCCGTTATCTTCTGGAACAGGAAAAAGGACTCCGCCGTGTATTTGTTGCCGAGACAAACGGTGTTCCGGCGGGTTACCTCACCTTGGTGCCAAAGGCAGAAACCGGACCGTTTGCCGGAAAAGAATGGCCGGAAATTCAGGATTTCAACGTATTGAAAGCGTATCAGCGCCGCGGAATCGGCTCGGCACTGATGGACGCTGCGGAAGAAGCCGCTTCCCGACTTTCGGATACGGTCACCCTGGGTGTGGGGCTGCACAGTGGATACGGTCCCGCACAGCGCCTCTATATCCGGCGCGGATACCTTCCCGACGGAAGCGGCGTCTGGTTTCAGGATCAACCCGCAAAACCTTATGCGCCCTGCCAAAATGACAACAGCCTGGTTCTCTATCTTTCCAAAAAGCTGCGGTAGACAACTCTCACAAAAGAGCAATACCGCCCTGCGGCAGATTGCCAAAAAAAGGGATACTACCTGTTTTTTCTGAAAGATTGTGCTATACTGAAATTACATCTATAATGGGAGGACTGTCATCCATGTCAAAAATCCGACACTTTATCCAGTACTACAAGCCGCACCGCCGTCTCTTCTGCGCCGATATGATCTGCGCCTTTATCGTGGCGATTGCCGACCTGTTCTATCCAATGATCGCCAAAAACATGATCAACGACTATGTCCCCAACCGTCAGCTTCGGCTGCTGTTAATTTGGGGCGGCGTTTTGCTCGTTATCTACCTGCTCAAAGCGGGACTCAACTGGTTCATCCAGTACTACGGCCACATTGTTGGCGTCCGGATGCAGGCTGATATGCGCCGTGACGTTTTTAAGCGGCTGCAAAAACTCCCGTTTTCCTTTTTTGATGAGCACAAGACCGGTTCCATCATGTCCCGGGTTGTCAACGACCTGATGGACATCACAGAGCTTGCTCACCACGGCCCGGAGGATCTTTTTATCTCCACCATCTCCCTGGTGGGATGCTTTATTATCCTCTGCACCATCAATATCCCGCTGACTCTCATCATCTTCGCCTTTATCCCGCTGATGATCTGGTTTTCCGTTTATGTCCGCAAGGAAATGAACGCCGCTTTTCTCCGCACCCGGCAGGAAATGGCCGAAATCAACGCCAACCTGGAAAACTCCATCTCCGGCATCCGGGTTTCCCGCTCCTATGTCAGCGGTGCCCATGAGGCGGAGAAATTCCGCGGTTACAACGACCGCTTCCAAAAGGCGCGCGGAGAATCCTACCGCGTGATGGCAAAATTCTTTTCCACAACCGGCTTTTTTACCGACTTTATGTATCTGGTTGTTCTCGTTGCGGGCGGCCTATTCTTTTTCTACGGCAAAATCGACACCGGCAGCTTTACCGCCTATCTGCTCTATGTCAACATGTTTTTGAACCCAGTGCGTAAGCTCATCAATATTTTTGAGCAGCTCCAAAACGGTATGACCGGCTTTGAACGCTTTGAAGAATTGATGGCACAGGAAGAAGAACCGGAAGATCCCAACGCAAAGGAACTCGAGAATGTTAAAGGCGCCATCGACTTTGACCATGTAAGCTTTCAGTATGAAAGTAGCAAGGAAGACAAGGAGCGAATGGTCATCCGCGACCTTTCGATGCACATCGAGCCGGGCCGCACGGTTGCGCTGGTCGGACCTTCTGGCGGAGGTAAAACTACCCTCTGCCACCTGATCCCCCGGTTTTACGAGGTAACTTCCGGCCAGATCCGCATTGATGGGCAGGACATCACCACCCTCACCCGCGATTCGCTCCGCCGCAACATCGGCATGGTAGCGCAGGATGTATTCCTCTTCACCGGCACCATCCGGGAAAACATCGCTTACGGCAATTTGGACGCCTCCGATGAGGAGATCATCGAAGCCGCCAAAAAGGCCAACATCCACGACTACATCCTCACGCTGCCGGACGGTTACGACACTTATGTCGGCGAACGCGGCGTCAAACTTTCCGGCGGACAGAAGCAGCGCATCTCGATTGCTCGTGTATTTTTGAAAAATCCGTCCATCCTTATTCTGGATGAAGCGACCTCGGCGCTCGATAACGCAACCGAGATGCTTATCCAGCAGTCGCTTGAAAAATTGGCCGAAGGGCGCACCTCCATCATTGTGGCGCACCGCCTTTCCACCATCAAGAATGCCGACGAAATCATCGTCATCACGGATGAAGGCATCAAGGAGCGCGGCTCTCATGAAGAGCTGCTCGCCAAAAACGGTGTCTATGCCGGACTGTACCGTTATCAGTTCCGGGAATAAGAAAGGAGCTTTTATATGAAGTATAAGGAGAATACCGTTCCCGTCCTGCTTGCGCTGGGATATGTCGTGCTGGGGATGATCCTGGTGATTTGGCCGACCGAGGCGGCCAAAGCGCTCTGCTGGATTATCGGCATCTGCTCCCTGTTATTTGGTGTCTACCACTTTGTCCGCTACTGGAAAAGCAGCCGCAGTGGGTTTGCCTTTACTTTTGAACTGGTGCTCGCCGTCATATTTGTACTGCTGGGTATTTTCTGTCTGGTATCCTTCCGGACAGTGCTCTCCTTCCTCCCCTTTATCCTTGGCATCGCGCTGGTCATCGACGGCGCAGCCAAGCTTCCTCGGGCTTTTTCGATGCGGGAATTCGGCTTTTCCCGCTGGTGGGTGGAGCTGCTGCTCGCCCTGCTGTTGGCAATTCTCGGATTGATCCTGATCTTTGATCCGTTCAGCCTGGTGCGCTTCTCGGTTGTCTTTTTTGGCGCAAGCCTGGTTGTTTCGGGCATTTCCGACCTGCTGATGATCCTCTGGTCCTCCCACTGAAAGGAGCTTTCATGCAACAGAACCCATTCCCCTATTCTCTGGCTAACAAGCGATACCACACCTGGGATTATCACCTGAAAACCAAATTCGGGGAAAAGGTGGGCAAAGTTTCGCTGGACGGCGGATTTTCCTGCCCCAATATTGACGGAAAATGCGGAAAGGGCGGCTGCACTTACTGTTCCTACGCTTTCCGGAAACAGACGCCTGCCTCGCTGCTCGAACAGTTTGAAGCAGGCAAACAGATGCTACACAGAAAATGGCCGGAGATTCGGTTTTACATCCCGTATCTCCAGGCCAACACCAATACCTATGCGCCGCTTTCCGAACTGCGCGAAAAATATGAGATTCTTCTCACCCAGCCGGGCGTGGTGGGACTTTCGATTGCAACCCGCGCCGACGCCCTGCCGGACGATGTCTGTGATTATCTGGAAGAAATTGGCCGCCGCACCTACCTCATTGTCGAGCTGGGACTTCAGACCGCATTTGACGACACCGCCCGCCGCATCAACCGCGGCCACAATTATGAGACTTTTTTGGAAGGTTATCACAAGCTGACCGACCGCGGCATCCCGGTCTGCATCCATCTGATCGACGGACTGCCGGGAGAAACACCGGATAGGATGCGGGAAACTGCCCGCCAGGTGGCCAAACTCAAGCCCCACTGTGTCAAAATTCACCTGCTCCACATCTTAAAAGGCACCCGAATGGCGGACGAATTTGCCGCTTGCCCGGCTGATTTCGGGATGATGGAGCGGGAGAATTATGTGGGTATTGTCTGTGACCAACTGGAGCTTCTTCCCGCTGAAACAGTCATCCAGCGCATCACCGGCGACGGCCTGCGCGATGAGCTGATCGCGCCGCTCTGGAGCCTAAAAAAGACCATCGTGATGAACGAAATCGACAAGGAGCTGGTTCGTCGGGATTCCTGGCAGGGAAAATTCTGCCGCTGATTATTCCTGCAAAGGCGGCGCAAAAATTCCCCGCAGTTCCTCGATTGCAGCCGAACCGGCCTCAAATTCGGTACGGCTCTGGTTCCAGTTCCCCGACAACGGATAAATCTCCACCCGCCGGTTTTCCGATCGCAGGAAAGATGCGATTGCTTTCTGTCGGGTGGTATAGTCAAAGCGCGAAATATCGGTCTTGACTTCCTCCCAGAAAGTTTCAAGGAAGAAATCCAGCCTGCTCTCGGCCGAAGCGTCCAGCCGCTGCATTAACAGTTCCCCCGCAAGCTCCAGCCGCCAGCTTTCGGGGTTCTGGTCCTCCGGCGGCGAATTGGCCACCTCCCAGAGCAGCGCACCGTTGAGCAGATGAGTTCCCGCCGGGACCGAAACTCGCTCGGTTTCATATCCCTCGTCAAAATGATATTCCAGTCCGCCCAGCATATCGGCCAACGCCACCGCCGCATCGGAATCCAGTTCGACATAACGGTCCACACCACAGTCAATCAGGTTCTGTGCAGCAAGAACGGCGTTCCGGCTTCCCGCAAAAGCATAGAGCTCCCCAAAGGTTCCGATTTTCCCGTCCGCCTGTGAGATGGTTTCGGGTGGAATTGCCGCCAGCACAATCCGCTCATCTGCCGGATCAAACCGGCAGAGCGTGTAGGCAAATGGAACCGTTTCCCCTTCTTTTTTCTCGATCACCAGAACATTCAGCGCATCCCGGCTGCTCGGTTGATAGGGAAGCCCCGCTTCTTCCGCCGGCTGCGTATCCTCTTCGGCGGCAGTCTGTCCGCCGGGCGGTGCAAAAACTGCCTGCATAATGAAAAACACCGCCGCCAACAGCACCACCAGACTAACGGCAAAAGAAACTAGAAAAATCTGTACCGGAGAAGCCTCCTTTTTAGGAGGATGATAGGGAACCGGCATATTACTCACTCCTTTCTGACGGAGTATGGGCAGAAAAAATTCCTTTTATGCGGTTTTCCGCGCAAGATTTTCCCCTCTTTTGGGTCTATATTATCAGGAAGGAGTCAAACCATGGACGACAGTCAGATCATCGACCTTTACTGGCAGCGCTCCGAAGATGCCATTACCGAAACCGACCGCAAATACGGCCCTTACTGCCGGAAGATTGCCATGAACGTCCTCCGCAATGAGCCAGATTCCGAAGAATGCGTCAATGATGCCTACCTTGGTGTCTGGAATGCGATCCCGCCACAAAAACCTACGATTTTTTCAGCCTTTATCGGCAGGATCACCCGCAACATTGCGCTTCACCGCTGGCAGAAAAACCGCGCGGCAAAACGCGGCGGCGGCGATACGGCGCTCCTCCTTTCCGAACTCGAAGACTGCCTTGCGGCGCCTGGCTCTCCCGAGGATACTCTGGAATCCCGCGCCATCGGCAGCAGCATCAGCCGGTTTCTGGACGAGCTTCCCCGGGAACACCGGATCATTTTTGTCCGGCGCTACTGGTATGCCGACCAGATCGAAGAAATCGCGGAAAAAATGGGACTGACAGTAAGTAAAGTGACTTCCGTTCTGTTCCGGCTGCGCAAAAAACTCCGCGCCCATTTTGAGAAAGAAGGAATTTCCATATGAATACATTCCGCCTATTGGAAGGAATTGGCGAAATTGATGACCGCTTTCTGCTCGAAGCGGAGGACTTTGCCTCTTCTCCCCACAGGCATCCGTTCCCCCGCAAAATCCTGCTCCGGGCAGTATCAGCCGCAGCCTGCCTTGCCATCACGCTAACCGGCGGTCTTCTCTATCTCCGGACTACGCAAATCAAACAGGACAGCACACAAGATTCAGTGGCAGAAGCAAACAATGCCGCACCAGATCTGCGTCAGGCAGTCCCGGACAATTCTGCCGGGATGGAAAAGCAGCAGGAAGCAGCTCTTTATTCTGCGGAAACAGCGGCTGACATGCCGCTTTACGAAGTCGACGGACTCTTTTATGAGCAGCAGGCTGATCCCGCAATTCTGAAACAAACAGGTCTGCCCGACACCATTGACGAAATGGAGGTCGGCGAACCGGTTCTCACACTCGAAGGCGGCGGCACTATTTGCCTGTACAAGCCAATGGAAGATGCGGCAGCTGTCCGGGTCCTGCAATCCGAAAACGCCGAGCCGGTTTTCCTCCTCTGCACCGAAACAGATTCCCCCCGTTCTCTGGTGGAGCTTTACGGGCTGGATTCAGCGGAAAAGGTGACTTCGATTGCCGTGCGCTATTCCAACGGCACCGAAACCGAACTGGACGAGAAAACCTGTACATTAGCAGCCGAAGCCCTTTGCGGAATTGCTGCTGAGCAACCTGATCACAATGCCGAAACGGATTCTATGCTGGTTGTCACAATGCGGAACGGCTTGACCTTTACCCTTACTTACAGCAAAGCGGAATCCCTCTTACAAAACTTCAGCGCTGCTTATCCGATTGGAGAAAACCTGCAAAAACTGCTGGAAATAAAATAATCCTGTAACTTAAGAAAACCGCCCTCCGGAAAATACCGGAAGGCGGTTCTTATTTTTCTCCGTTTTGCAAAAAGAATTTCAGCCCGGTGTATCGAAGCATCCGCAGATTGTTGCGCACCATATATTCCAACCGGTTCCGGGATCCCACCAGAACCAGCAATTTCTTGGCCCTGGTAACAGCGGTATAGAGAAGATTGCGGTAATAAAGCTTGTCATATCCGCCTAATATAGGAAGGACAACAGCGTCGTACTCGCTGCCCTGGCTCTTGTGGACAGTGATTGCGTAGGCGAGCTCCAGCTCATCGGCCATCTCAAAGGTGTATTCGCAGACACGCTCGTCAAATTCGATGGTCATCGTCCCGGCTGGGTGATTGATTTCCCGGATAATGCCGATGTCTCCGTTGAAAACGCCCATCCCTTTTTCACCGTTTTTATCCCACTCGATGTCGTAATTGTTGCGGGTTTGAAGCACCTTGTCCCCTTCGCGGAAGAGCTGAAAGCTCCCCTTGTATTCGCTCAGCCCCGGCTTTTTGGGGTTCAAAAGCTCCTGCAAGCGGCTGTTCAACGCATAGACACCCAGCTCTCCTTTGCGCTGCGGCGCCAGCACCTGAATATCCTCGAGCGGCTTCATCCCGTAGCTTTTGGGGAGCCGTACCGCTGCGAGTTCGGCCACGGTCTGAGCCGCTGCTTCGGGGTCCTGCCTGCTCAGGAAGAAAAAGTCGCGGTCCTTTGCCGAAAGGTCGGGCATTTCCCCCTCCACAATCCGGTGGGCGTTGGTGACAATCAGACTTTCAGCGGCTTGCCGGAAGACCTGTTTCAGCTCAACAGTCGGGATTTTCCCGCTGTCGATGAGATCGCGGAGGACGTTGCCTGGGCCGACCGACGGAAGCTGGTCGGAATCTCCCACCAGCACCAGCCGGCAGCCCATCCGCAGCCCCCGGAGCAGTGACTCAAAGAGCAGGCTGTCCACCATCGACATTTCATCCACCACAACCACATCGGCGTCGAGCGGGTTTTGTTCGTTGTGGAGGAATTTTTCGCGGCTTTCGTCGCTGAAATCCACTTCCAGCAGCCGGTGGATGGTCTTGGCTTCCTTGCCGGTCACCTCCGAAATCCGCTTGGCTGCCCGTCCGGTCGGCGCGGCAATAGCGATTTTGAGGCCCTCTTCCTCCAAAAGCCCAATGATGGCGTTTAGAGTGGTTGTCTTTCCGGTTCCCGGCCCGCCCGTCAGCACCATAACGCTGCCGGAGAGCGCTTGCCGGATGGCTTCCCGCTGCAGAGATTCGTAGTGAATCCCCTTTTCCTTCTCAAACTGGTCGATCATCTTGTCCACACTGCGGGTTTCAAAGTAGCGGTTCTGGAGCATCAGCGAAATCCGCATCGCCGAATACCGCTCCGCCCCGTAAAAATCCGGCAGAAAGAGATACTCCCGGTTTCGCTGGATGGCAAAAAGTTCCTCCGATTCCAGCCGGCGGTCGATCTCGGCTTGCACCGTTTCACGGTCGAGCCGCAGCAGCTGAGAAGCTTTGTCGGCAATGACCTCCCGCGCCAAGCAGGTGTGACCGTTGCGGAGATTGTAACGCAGAATGTGGGCAATCCCGCCGTACACCCGCTCCGGATTTTCGCGGGAAAGGCCCTCAGACAGGGCGATGGCGTCCGCTTTCTCAAAATCCACCCCAATGTCCCCGATACAGAGGAGATACGGATTGGCTTTGATGAGGTCGGAAGCCATAGCGCCCCATTTTTTATAAATTTTCACACTCTGAGAAGAGGAGATGCCGTGCCCGGTGAGAAAGATCATTAAAACCCGCATCCCGAACATCTTCCCAAATTCCTGGGCGACTTCTTTCGCCTTGCGGGGGGAGATTCCTTTAACCTCGGAAAGGCGCTCCGGCTCTTTTTCCAGAATGTCCAGCGTTTTCTCCCCGAATGTTTCGGTGATCCGCCCGGCAAGCGCCGGACCGATCCCTTTCACGGCACCGGAGCCCAGATACTTGCGGATGGCGGGGACACTGGTGGGGAGGCTGCGCTCATACAGCACAGCTTTGAACTGGTAGCCAAACTTGGGATGGCTTGCGTAGCTCCCGGTGATGGTCAGCTCCTCCCCCGGCTCGACGCCGCAGAGCTCCCCCACCACCGGAAGCAGCTCCTCGCCGGTGTCCAGTTCGATCACCGCAAAACCGTTTTCCGGGTTTTGAAACACCACTTCATCCACAGTCCCGCGGATCTGTGTCATCTGCACTTCTCTCATTTTCCCCAGCCTTCCGAAAAATCCCGTCACGGGAGTACGGCCAGCTCCTTTTCGGTGCAGAGCCGCACCCCATCCATCCGAACCGCAATCTCCCGCTGTTCGGGAGAAAGCCCGCTGTCCGCCAGCAGGATCGTACAGTTTCCAAAGCCGCAGCCAGCCAGATCAGCCCGCAGCCGCCGCAGGAGGTATTCCAGATCATCGGTATCCCCCCGCAGCTCCGCCACCGCGAAAATATGCTCCCGCAGCCGCCTGGAAACCGGCCGCCGGAACCGCATCAGCGACTCAGCAGCTACCCAGATACAAAGCCCAACCAGAAGTCCCGCCCAGAAATTTCCCATCTTGCTCCGCCCTTTCTAAAAAAGATACTGCATTTTATGAAAAAACGGGGCAAATGGTGAAAATTCCAGCAGGTCTGCAAAAGCCCGGCGAGTGGCCGGGCTTTTTGTTATTTCTGCAAAGCGGCGCGCAGCGCGCTGACACGGTCGGTTTTTTCCCAGCTCACACCGAGATCCTCCCGGCCCATGTGGCCGTATTTGGCAAGCTGACGGTAAATCGGCTTCCGCAGGTCGAGCGCTTTGATGATGGCGGTGGGGCGGAGATCGAACACCTTTTCAATCGCGGCGGCAATTTCCGCGTCGCTGCAAATACCGGTGCCGAAGGTATCGACCATGATCGAAACCGGATGTGCCACGCCGATAGCATAGGCGAGCTCGATCTCACAGCGTTTGGCAAGGCCAGCGGCTACTACATTTTTGGCAACCCAACGGGCAGCGTAGGCAGCGGAACGGTCGACCTTGGTTGGGTCCTTGCCGGAGAAGGCGCCGCCGCCGTGACGGGCATATCCGCCATAGGTGTCAACGATGATCTTGCGTCCGGTCAGGCCGCTGTCGCCGGCGGGGCCGCCGATCACAAAACGTCCGGTGGGGTTCACAAAATATTTGGTGTTTTCATCCAGCAGGTTTGCAGGGATGATGGGTTTTACCACGTTTTCAATAATGTCGGCTCGGATCTGGTCGAGTGAAACGTCTTCCGCGTGCTGGGAAGAAACCACGATGGTGTCCACACGGACCGGAACGCCATCTTCATATTCCACCGTCACTTGTGTTTTGCCGTCTGGCCGCAGATAAGGCAGAACTCCGGTCTTGCGGACTTCGGTCAGACGCTTGGAAAGCTTGTGTGCCAGCGAAATGGGCATCGGCATTAATTCGGGGGTTTCGTCGCAGGCATAGCCGAACATCATGCCCTGGTCACCCGCGCCGTTTTCATTCTCATCGGTGTCGGCGCCGTTTTTGGCTTCTAGCGCCTTGTCTACGCCCATCGCGATGTCGCCCGACTGCTCGTGGATCGAGCTCAGCACTGCGCAGGTATAGCCGTCAAAACCGTATTTCGCGCGATCGTAGCCGATGTCAACCACAACATCCCGCACCAGTTTCGGGATATCCACATAGCAGGAGGTGGAAATTTCGCCCATAACCATCACCATTCCAGTGGTGCAGCAGGTTTCACAGGCTACACGGCCCATCGGATCCTGTTCGAGGATTGCATCGAGTACCGCATCCGAAATCTGGTCGCAGATTTTATCGGGATGGCCCTCGGTTACGGATTCAGAAGAAAAAAGTGTACGTGCCATTATAACAACATCCTTTCTGTCCGGCCTTGCCGGCAAGTATCCACCGCACAGCGAAAAAGCCCCGGAACCGCCTGTGCGCTGCGGAACCGGTTGGCAGCAAGGAGTCGCGCAAACAAAAAAGCGCCCGGCATCGAGCGCTTCCAGTTTTTACTCAAAAACCTCATCTCTCGACTGCTCTCGACTGCGTCGCAGGAAATGGCACCTTTCCGGCTAAACAAAGCCGGGAGGTTGTCGTGGCTTCACAGGTCCTGTACCTCCGCCACTCTTGATAAGGTGATTATCATCTAACAGTTTACCGGATCTTGTCGAATTTGTCAATAGGCAGGCTGCCAGTTTTGGGAGAAATTCGGATAATTTTTCCGGACAGAGTTCCAATATCCGGCGAAATTCTCTGCATAATCTCTCCAAATATAGATTTTTTGCAAAAAAAGCTGCAAATTGATTTTTCCAAACGTTTTTTCTCTTGACATTTGAAAGGAATGCATTTAAAATGAAAGTAACACCAGACAAAAGAAAGGGCTGCACACCTCCCATGAAGCATCCGGATACCATTAAAAAAACTGCCCAATACATCGGGATTGGAGTATTATTCGCCATGCTGATTTTCTTGGTGGGATTCATTACCTGGCATTGGGATGCCCTTTTCTCTATTTTCACAAGCGAAACTCCATCTGACGGCTTAGAGAAATTTATCGCCGGATTTGGTATCTGGGGTTGTTTGATTCTGGTGCTCTTTCAAATGTTGCAAATTGTTGTAGCCTTCCTCCCTGGCGAACCAATCGAACTGGTTTCGGGGATGATGTACGGCGGATTTTTTGGCACGTTGCTGTGTCTGGCTGGTGTTGTGCTGGGCACTTATCTGGTTTTTTTCGCGGTGCAGAAATTTGGAAGCAGCTTGATTGCCGCATTTCATGATGAAAAAAAGCTCAAAAAGCTCAACCATCTTTCCTGTTTCCGCTCCGAAAAAAACGCAGAGCTGCTCACTTTTATCCTATTTCTAATCCCCGGTTTGCCAAAGGATTTTTTTGCCTTTGCCGCACCGCTGACTCCCATCCGGATGCACCGGTTTGTACTGATTTCAACTCTTGGCCGTGCGCCTGGGATGCTCATCACCACCTATGCCGGAAAAAGCCTGCTAGAGGGCAACTGGATTTTAGCGCTGGTGCTTTACGGTTTGCTGGGAATCGGCGCCCTGATCGGGCTGATATACTACCGAAAATTAACAAAAAATGAGGCTTCTTCCAAAGCCTCCTAACAGGAGATTATCATGAATATACTTATTGTAGGCTGTGGCCGCGTCGGTTCCGAGCTTGCTGCTGCCTTGAATGATGAAGGCCATACGGTTACAATCGTTGACGCAAACGAAGCTTCGTTTGAGCTTCTCCCGCATGATTTTGGCGGATTTTGTACAGCTGGCATCCCCATCGATCTGGATGTCCTGCGGCAGGCCGGAATTGAAAACTGTGATGCACTCGCTGCCGTCAGCCCGGATGACAATACCAATATCATGGTGTGCCAGGTGGCGAGGGAATATTTTAAGATTGAAACGCTGGTGGCACGAATCAATGACCCGCGCCGCGAAAATGTATTTAGTCATTATGGTCTGCAAACCATCTGCCCCACCCGTTTAACAGTTGAAACCCTCCGGCATGTCTTACTTGGGGAACAGTCACAGAATATTACGATCGGTTCCAGCACCGTTTCCTTCCAGGAAGTGCCGGTTACCCGGCGGTTGTTTGGGGTTTCAACCGATTCGATTGATGTGGGGGACGAGGAATCCGTTTTTGCTGTTCGCCATCCGGACGGAACGTTATCGCTGGTTACCCACAAACCTGTCACCTTGGAAAATGGCGACACACTGATTATTGCCCGGTCTGTCGACTGATAAAGGAGCTTCATTTTATGAAAATACTGATTGTAGGCGGCGGAACAGTGGGGTTTTACCTCGCAAAAACATTGATGGAACATGGACATGATCCTGTTATTATCGAATCAAACCGCTCGGTATGCGCAGGACTTGCCAACAACCTGGATATCCCCATTATTCTTGGAGACGGAACCAGTGTGGAAACGCTGCAGGAAGCTGGCGCCGAAACCGCCGATGCCCTGATTGCTGTGTCCGGCCGGGATGAGATCAACCTGATTGCCTGCCAGCTTGCCCGCGCGGAATTTCACATCCGACGCACTGTCGCCAAAGCAAACAACCCGAAAAACGCCGATGTCATGCGGACATTGGGAGTGGATATCGCCGTTTCCAGCGTTGACGCCATTACAAGGATGCTGGAACAGGAAGTGGATATGAGCCGGATCAAACGGCTCGTTTCCTTAAATCAGGGGGAAGCCTCCATCTGCGAAATCCAGCTTCCGGACGATTTTAAGTTTTCTGGCAAAAAGCTGATGGACATCCGCTTCCCGGACGAATCTATCATTGTTTCAGTGGAACGCGGCGGAAAAATGCTCATTCCCCGAGGCAACACTTTGATTTTTTCGGGCGATAAACTGCTCATCTTGGCACAGAACGACGCGCTGCATCTGGTCAAGGAAAAGCTCCGGCTCACTGATTAAGGAGGTTTGAATATGCTGAGCGAAAAAGGGCAGCTGATTTATGAATACATCCGCGACTGCATCTTAAACCACAACTTTTCCCCAACAGTCCGCGAAATCTGTGAAGAAGTCGGAATCAAATCCACTTCCACCGTTCATTATTACCTGAAGGAATTGGCTGATGAAGGATATATTATCAAGGATGATATGAAAAAGCGCACTATCAAGCTCCCGCAGAACAGTGGGTGCTCGGTACCGCTCCTGGGAACAGTAACAGCCGGCGTCCCCATTACCGCGATTGAGGAAATCGAGGAATACATCCCAGTCGCCAATCTGAAAGGCGGTTCGGACGATTATTTTGCCCTCCATGTCCGGGGAGACAGCATGATCAACGCCAGTATCCTCGACGGGGATATTATTGTTGTCCGGAAAACCCCGGTCTGCCGCAACGGAGAGATCATTGTCGCGCTGATTGACGATGAAACCACCGTCAAGCGCTTTTACCGCGAACGCGGCTATTTCAAGCTCATGCCGGAAAACCCCGCATATGAGCCGATTATCGTGGAAGAATCCGAAGGGCTGACCATTTTGGGAAAGGTCGCCGCTTTAATCCGGAATTATTAAAAAGAAGCCGCGGAACCATTTTCTGCGGCTTTTTTATGGGAAAGGGGAAACTTAGATGCGGATTTCTCTGTCGGAAAGGCTTCGGATACTCCTATTTCCCGACCTTTGTCCGTTCTGCCGGAAGGTCGTTCCGCCACACACCGGCTGCTGTCGGGACTGCGAGGCAAAGCTCCCGCGAACATCCGGAACACTGGAACCGGTTCCTGGCACTGACGCACTGCTTTGCCCGCTTTATTATGAAGGGGAAGCCGCCGATGCCATTCGTGAGCTGAAATTTTCCGCAAAACCCGGAATTGCCCGGCATCTGGCCAAGCTTATGGCGGAAGTGGTGCCCGCAGATCGGTTCGACTGCATCGTCCCCATTCCGATGCATCATTCCGGAATCCGGAAGCGCGGCTACAACCAGGCTGAACTGCTGGCACGTTATCTTTCGGAGGAAACTGGCGTCCCGCTCCGGATTTTCCTGCGCAAAATTCGCAAAACGCCGCCTCAGCACACTCTATCGGCGGAAGAACGTGCGGTTAATCTGAAAGGGGCATTATCGCTTGCCCAAAACGCAAAACCAGACGGATTGCGAATCCTTTTGGTAGATGATGTTGTCACCACCGGTTCCACCATGACCGCGGCCGCAGAAATCCTACGGGAACACGGCGCAGCTTCGGTTTGCGCGGCATCTGCCGCTCGCACCCGTCCAAAAGGAGAGCAATCCTCCTAAAAGGCAGCGACGCTTTTGCCGCTTCTTTGTGGAAAATACGGCTTGCAATCATCGAAAAAACTGCTTATAATAAAACAAAATGATTCCGTTGATGTAATTCCCGGCGAAAAATGCGGTTTTGCCGGCTTTTGCATAAATATATTGCGCTGCATCCCAAAAGGAGCAGCAGCAGGAGGAATGTATTATGAATCGTAAACCATCCGCAAAAACTCTGGAAATGGTCCAGCTGGCCCTCTTTGCCGCCATTATCGTCGTCATGGCGTCAGTGCCGTTCCTGGGTTACATCCCGCTGCCGTTCACCCGTGCCACGATTCTTCATGTCCCGGTCATCATCGGCTGTCTGATGATGGGACCGAAAAAAGGGGCGATACTGGGATTTCTGTTCGGTTTGACCAGTTTTTTACAGGCCACATTCAATCCCAACATCACTTCGTTCGCCTTCTCCCCGTTTTATTCCCTCGGGGATGTACACGGCAACGCGCTCAGCCTGGTCATCTGTTTTGTCCCGCGGATTCTGGTGGGAATTGTTCCGTTCTTCGTCTACAAGCTGCTGATGAAAATGCCCGAAAAGGTAAAAGGCCGTCAGACGCTCTCTTTAGCGCTGGCAGGTTTGGTTGGTTCGCTCACCAACACCCTTTTGGTCATGAACTTCATCTATCTCTTTTTCGGAAAAGAGTACGCCGCTGCAAAAGAAATTACCTCCAACCTGTACAGCGTTATCCTCGGCGTTATCCTGATGAACGGCGTGCCGGAGGCAATTGTGGCGGCAATTCTGACTGCCGCCGTCTGCAAAGCGCTGTTCCGGTTTTTAAAACGAAACGTATAAAAAGGAGCGTGTCCCATGCTACTGGCCCTTGACGTTGGCAACACAAACATCTGCATCGGCTGTATTGAAGGAGAAAAAATCCTGTTTACCGGCCGCCTTTCCACCGATCACAGCAAAACGGCGGACGAATACGCCATCAGTTTTAACAGTATCATCCGGCTTTACGGCCGCAAGGCTTCTGAAATCGATGGTAGCATCATCTCGTCGGTTGTGCCGCCCTTGAACCAGACACTGCGCGACGCCGTCAACCGCCTCACCGGCACCACGCCGCTGCTGGTTGGCCCTGGTGTCAAAAGCGGGCTGAATATCCTGCTGGATAATCCGGCACAGACAGGAAGCGACCTGGTTGTCGACGCAGTGGCTGCCATTGCGCAGTATCCCAAGCCGCTGATTATCATTGACATGGGCACAGCTACCACCGTTTCGGTTGTCAATGAACAGGGCGGTTACATGGGCGGTTTGATTCTGCCCGGCGTCCGCATCTCACAGGATACCCTCACCGGCCGCACCTCTCAGCTCCCGCGCATCGCGCTGGAACCACCCGCTCATGTCATTGGCAAAAACACCATCGACTGCATGAAGAGCGGCGCTATTTTCGGCCAGGCAGCGATGCTCGATGGGCTGATCGAGCGAATTGAGGAAGAGCTGGGCCACAAAACCACCGTCATCGCAACCGGCGGACTGGCCGGCTGCATAGTGCCCTACTGCAAACGGGAAATTATCTACGACAACGACCTGCTGCTCAAAGGGCTCCGCATCATCTATGAAAAAAACCGCCCGGATTCCTCCAAACGGTAATAGCAACGCCCCGGTTCAATACCGGGGCGTTTTCCATTTTGTAATATTAAAACGAAATTATACAGTTCCTGCCTTTTTCAGTTGGTAACTCCCGGATACAGCCGGGCGGAATGCACAGTCATTTTCAAACACCCAGCCTTTCGGCGGCAGAATCTGCCCACTCATTCCGGTGGGAATTTCCACCGAGAGAAGAATCCCTTCCGGATTCCGTTCCCAGCGCACTTTGATTTTGCCGACCGGTGCATTGTGGTAAGCCTCCGCAAAGGTGAGCGCTTTGACAAAATGCGGCCGGATTTCC
>CALWNQ010000025.1 GCA_944382875.1 uncultured Clostridia bacterium | reverse complement strand
CATTAAATATGCGGATTATCTTTTTTTGTTTCCTTTTGCATGAAATCTGACATTTTGACAGCTGGTCTTTTTACTGGTTTAAACAACAATATTATTTGGTATGACTGAACACATACATTCATGTTGGTTAGCCGTCATTTCAACTGTTCCAATTAATGTTGGAACAATGGCATTTACAAAAGAAAGATCACATAATGTAGGTTGAATTTTATAATCGTTCCATCCTGGCTTGCTTGGAAAGATTCCTGCGATATATTTGATAAGAAGCGTAAGAGGTGCACCGCTCCAGGCATGATTTTTAGTGCCCAGTGTATAAAAATCTTCCCAGAGTGTTGTATTTTCATTAGATATTAAGGAACAGTAGCGCTCTTTCATTCGTTTAAGCATAGCAGGTATTTCGCCGATTTTGGCTAATGCTTCCAGCACGTATCCTTCCATATACGGGGTACTGTTGCGAATATCAATCAGGACATTTCGAAGAATGGAAAAAGAATCCTTCTGAGGAATTCCGGTGAGAACAGCGAGGGCATTAGCACGGTCATCCAAAAAATCTCCGCTTCGGTACCCGTCTTTTTTCCAATAATTTCGGTCGAAATTTTCTTTTATTAAAAGAAAACGAGTCTGAATTTCTATGTCGTTCGGCTGACTGAGAATCGAAAGCATTTTTTGAAAACCTTTTAACGCAAGAAAATAAAAACTGGTTTCCAAAAGTGGTTTATCCTGATTATATCCATGATCATACCATTGCCAATCGCCGGTTCGAGGAATAACTGTTCCGTTCGCTGCAACTTTCCAAAGGAGAAGATAGTCGCGTATCGCGGAAATAGAATGTGCAATATAAGCAGAATTTCCGGTGTTTTCGTAATAAGTTAAAAAGATTCCATGTTCACTGATTGCATTGAGTGATTGGGAAGGAAGCTCGCTGCGATGTGGGCCGGGGACATTACCACAAAGAATTTTGCCATTCCGGCAGCGGATAAAGTCGGACATAGCTTTTTCCACAAGGCGGTCTGCAGAACGGGAAAGAGCATAAAAAACCTGAGGGACCTGGGTACTGACATCTCCAATCCATTGTCCTCGTTCCCGATCTGGACAATCCATAAAATTATCCATCATGCAGACATACAGAGTTCGGGCACATTTCTGATACAACTGGTTGAGCTGTGGATCGCTGCATGAGAAACTTCCTGCAAGATCACAGTCATAGCCAATTTCACGATAACCCAATTCAAAGATTTTTGTCCCTTTTGGAATCCGAAAAATCAGTGCTTCTCCGTACAGCACAATGCGAAGTTCAGTGGAATTTTCTCCGGGTTTTGCGCGGTATTCCGCTCGATGGGCGCGGTACTGGCCGGGATCCCCAGGCCCTCCGTTGACAAGATAGCGGTCGGTACAGATGTGAATGGGAGGAATATCTGCGGATGCCTGAATATGCAGACGTGGAAAACAGTGCATTGCGTATGGGAGATGGAGCGTATAACGCATGTATTCCCCATCTTCTTCTGTCTTAAAGGAGAGACTGGTAGGTTCTCCAATGCGAAAAAGAGGAATGGATCGTTTCTCCAGAGTGTTCCAGGGTGAGGCTGGATAGCAGCTCTTTTCAATGCTGTTGGAAAAACAGAGGTCATTTTCTTTCTGCGCGTCATAAATAAGATTGTGGCCACCGTAAAGGTGGGATGGCAGAGGGGGACAATCCGGCAAAAAGGCCGGCAAAGCAGAGACAAGGCAGTTTTGATCTGATATGATTTTTCTGTCTCCAATTTCCAGTTCAAATAACAAACCGGCTTCACAAGGCCAGTTGTTGCGGCCGCCGTTTCCCCAATACCAAACGATTAACTCGATCCGGTTATTGCCATCCTGCAGAAAATCTCCGATTTCAAGTTCGTCATAGTACCCGTTTTCCGGAGTTGGACCACGGTTTAATCCCCCGTATACGACTGTTTCTATGCCGTTGATGTAGAGCCAGTATTTATTCTCTGCGCCGATTCTTATGATGGCATGCTCTCGGTGCATAGCCGGAAAATCCCTGCAAAAAAGAAACCATCGGTTCGGTGTACTGTCGGTTTCTCCCCAAATCCATTTTGCGTTTTCAAAAATTGCCATGAAAACACCTCCGCATTTGCTACAGATATAGGCGCCGGAATTCCCGGAGACTTTCGCAGCTTTCCATGGTAGGCGTGTATTCAAGGCCACAGGCACCCTGATAGCCGGCTTTGTCGACAGCGGCAAAGATCACATGATAATCGTTTTCGCCCAGTTGAAGCTCATGCCGGCCGGGATGACCGGCGCTGTGCAGATGGGCAATGCAATCCAGATTCTGTGTAATAGACGGAATGATGTTGCCCTCCATAATCTGTTGGTGATAAATATCGTAAACAACCTTGACAAAAGGGTGGTTGACTTCCCGGACGATTTCAAATGCTTCCTGGGAAGACCAGAGAAAATAACCTTTGTGGTCAACCAGGGTGTTAAGTGGTTCAATCATCACGGTAACGCCGCTTTCTTCCAGAATGGGGCGGGCTTCAAGCAGGGCATCTACAATGCTTTGCCGCTGGAATCCGTGTTCTGCTCCAGTATCCGGGCCGACCTGCGTAATCAAGCGTTGGACTCCTGCCTTTTTGGCGGCAATACAACTTTCTTTCAACCCTGCAAGCCAGTCTCGGCGTTTTTCGGGGGCTGTCATACAAAATTCGGTCGTACACATACTAAGCAGCTCCACGCCGGTTTCCCGGCATGTATCGGCTGTCTGTTCCAAATCAAGTGATTTCCAATCGTAGGTTTCTGCGGCGTTAAATCCCAGCGCGGCAATCTGACGGATAGCGTCACAGAAGTCCATCTGCCCAAAAAAGCAGGGAACAGGGATACAGATTCTCATCATAATTCCTCCTTTTTCACTGGCTTCATTATATCGTTGCTTTTTAATTTTGTCAACAAAAAAATCCCGTTTCAGCCAATAAAATTAGCTAAAACGGGAAGGCTTTTAATAGTTGAAACAGGTTTCAATCATCCGATGAATGTTTTCGGCAGGAGTTCCAAAGGAGATTGGGCAGCCGTTTGCCATCACAAAGCTGCCTTTGTTACAGCGATGAATCTGATGAAGCGTTTCCGCTTCGACCGCTTCCGGAGTTCCCATCTGCAACGTATAAACGCTGTCCAGATTGCCGAAAAGACAAACGCGCTGTTCAATGCGATCGTAGATCTCGCCGATATCCAGAGCAAAATTCTTTTTGCCTTCCTCAACCAGCAATCCATGAATTCCCATCTCGCAGAGATCCGGCAGCAACGGCATGATATCGCCCAGGAAGTAGCTGACCGAAATCAGGCCCATTTCCCGCACTTTGTGGTAAAATTCCTTCTGCGCCGGGTAAATGATATTCCGCCAGAGATCCGGGGACATAATGTCGGCCGAACAGTAGGTTTCCGAGCCGATAAAACCGCTTCCGCCCGCTTGTTTGAGCGCTTCCATCCGGGGAATCAAAGCCCGGTAGCACCCGCGGATCAGGTATTCCATTTTATCCGGCTCCTCAATCAGCGCCATCAGCCCTTCTACAAAGCCTACACAGCCATGTGGATCCAGGATATTGCTGATAGGGTTGCCTTCGTTGAGCATCAAGAGGCTTTCGTTTCCCCAACGTTCGGAAAGAATCCGGATATGGTCAAATTCGCCGCTTTCAAGGATTTCTTCCGGCGTGCGGGAAATAAAGTCGATGTATTCATCCAGCACTGCATAGGATTCCAGGTTTTTAACCGCTTCAAATAAGCGGACTGCATCGTCTTTTGCTTGATCGGAAAAATACACCGCCTTATTTTTGCAGGCAGCTCCGGTAGTCAAATGGAACCAGCCGGGATTATATTTCTGATAAAAAGCGCTGTCCACATCGGCCAGCTCCTGGCCGCTCATGGACCAGGCTTTGTCCGCGTCTTCATAGCCGTCTGAAATCAGACCTGCATCCGCGAATTTATAAAGGCCCCACCAGTGCGGCGTTACCGGCATCCGGTCGGTTGGCTGCCCATTCAGAGCAGCCAGCATACGTTCTTTGTTTGTCATAAGGTCCCTCTTGCTCAGATTTTCAGGATTTCCACAATTTCGGAGGCTTCTTCCGGCAGGCCTTCAAAGCCAAGGCCATCCCGCATCAGTTCAGCGCCGGTTTTTTCAATGACGATACCGGCATCCAGATATTCTGCGCGGTAAAGGGTATCAGCTTCCAGCCCTTTCAGCATGACTTTTTGCTTTTCAGGTGCGCCGGTCATGCGGAAAGCGTAAACCAGTGCGTTTTTCTCCTGGCTGACAAACTCAAATACCGGGAACCGTTCACCGCGGCCGTTTGTCAGAGGCTGAGGTGTCAGGCGGTAGGCATCTCCGTTTAAGACATAGTCGGTGGAATGTGCTGTGTAAAATTCGCCCAGTTCCCGCAGACGGTTAAAGCACCATTCGGGGAATTCGGGGAGTTTGTACGAAAACCCGGGCATTCCCATCAGCGCGCTCCGGATGATGTAATCAAATTTATACCGGGGCATATCTTCGGTGATCGGCATCCGGATAAAGCTGTTGTGATCGCAGTAAGTGGTTTCAGACCAGGTGAAGTGCATCAGTGCGGACTGGTGCAGGAAGGAAAGTCCGCCCCAGAAAAGCTGAAGCTGGAAATCGGTCTGGTCCGGATCACTCAGATAGTTAAAGTGGGTGTGGGAAAGCATCTCAATATCGCCGCGAAGACCGCCCGAAGAGCAGTTTTCAATGACAACATCCGGATATTTGGCGCGGAGTTCATCCAGAAATTCGTAGTACCCTTTGTAGTGGGCCCAAAGACCGTCGCCTTTTCCGTGATCGTGGTCGGTGCGATTGCAGCCCATACCGGGATCCAGGTTAAAGTCAAACTTGATCCATTTGGCGCCGTATTCCCCCAAAATTCGGTCGGCAACTTCCATGGCAAATTTGCGGCCTTCGGCGCTGCCAAAGCAGACATATCCCAGAGAACGTCCGTCCCGTTTGGCGATGATGTGCTCGTGGGTTTTGTTGAGCTGTGCGTCTTTGCCCACTGCTTCGATTTCGCACCAGATACCGGGAAGAATCTCGGCCGCTTTGGCTTTGTCGCACATGGACTTCATGCCGGAGGGAAATCGCACCTGGTTAACGGTGGCCCAGTCGCCGCGTTTTTCATACCAGCCTTGCTCATCCGACTCGTCACCGAACCAGCCGGCATCCATCATCGCGTACCGGCAGCCCAGCTGTTTGGCGAGCTCGGCGTTCTGCTGGTAAACATCCTCGGTGATTTGCTTATCTTCATAAGCCCACCAAGTATTGTATTCCAGCGGCATGGGGGTGAAACGGCTGTCATTTTGAAGCAGGCTTAAATGCTTGCGAAAATAGCGGCGGAGGTTTAAGCTGGCAGCTTCTCCGTCCGGAGCGGCAGAAAGATAAACGGTGGGGGTGGTAAAGGTTGTGCCCGGCTGAATATCGGTGTAAAAACTTCCGTCGGTCAGTCCCATCAGGCAGCAATAGGTCCACGGTTTGTAGCAGCAGTAGCTCTCCTGCCACCGAAATGCGGTGCAGGTCCAGTTTCCAGACCAACCCAATGCCATAGCCACTGTGCCTGCTGCCTCATCCCCCTCGCAGGCGGCGAAGGGGATAAAGCCTTTGCAGGAACGGCCGGAAATGACACCGAAGGAAAATTCTCCGGAAATCTCTTTTTCACAGGGGTTATATTCCGAGCCCCAATCAGAGGAGAAATACCGCAGGTTCATGTGTGTTGTTTCCAGAGAAATGCCCACATCTGCGCGGCTGAGACGGACAGGAAGCGAAGCCTCATTGAAGATGGCCAGATTGCAGCGATACACGTCGGTTTCCGGATCCCGGCAGGCGGTCAATGTTAAAGTAAGCAGACCGTCTGCATTGTGAAAGCGGTTGAAGGTGAGCTGTTCTGTGCCGTCCGGCAGGACTTCACGAGTGTGATAGGTGCACTCATGAAGCAGTTCAAATCCGTCCAGCGTGACAATATAGGTGAAATTCATTGACGTCCCTCTTTTCAATAGAGAAGGTTATAAATTATTCGATTTCCAGATTATCGATGAATGCCTGGCGCTCTGCAACGATTTCATCAATGCCCATGGATTTGCAGGTTTCGCCCCATTCGTTGACGAGCTGGGTAACTTCGTCTTCAGACTGAGCAGAGATGATCTTGGCCCAGAATTCGAGTTTGGCGTCCTGGATTGCCGGGAATTTTTCCAATTCCACTTCGCCGGGCAGGAAGTAGTAGTCCTTGGTGGGTTCCATGTGCTTGTCATAAACATCCCGCATTTCCTGCTGATTTTCCCAGCTCTTCAGGTTGTCGGCACGGGTCAGAGCGGAAGGAGTTTCCTGCAGCTCGGTGATGGCAGGGGTGTTGTTTACCAGCTGTGCATAGTAGAAGACGCCGTAAGCAGCGGCTTTGTTCCAGTCAAGGTCATTGGTCTTTTCTTTGAAATCATCGGTGAAAACATATTTGCCTTCGTCATTCCAGGTGTAGGTTTCTCCCTCGATACCAACCTGTACCAGCATCTGGCCTTCCTGTGTGGTCAGGTAATCCATAACTGCCAGCAGGTGACGAACAGTTTCTTCATCGACGTCGGTGTTAATAATCAGGCTGGAGTAGCAGCCAACCCAGTCGGTCCACGGACGGGTGCGGGATTCCTTGATTTCTTCGGAAGCATAGATGGGAGGCGGGCAAACATAGATGTATTCTTCATCGGGAACGATTGCCTTTGCGTTATCGTTAAAGGTATCGGCATCCCACCAGGAAGCAGCCACTGCGGCGTGGGTAGCAGAAGAAGCTTTGGACTGATACTGCGCGGTCTTGATGGTCAGCGCTTCCTTGTCCAGCAGGCCTTCGCGGGAAAGCTTGTTGATAAACTGAGCAGCTTCCATCAGTTCGGGAGAATTGGTGTATTCGTAGTTGCAAACTTTATAATTGTCTTCCGAGTCAAAGGGGAGAGAGTAGCTTTCATGGCTGCCCAGCAGCGGGAAGAACATTTCATACAGATTGGTAATGCCGCCCAGAGATTCGCCGAACAAATAGCCTTCGGAGCCAAGCTCTTCTTTGCAGCGCTTCAGGTATTCGTAAAGCTCATCCGGTGTGGAGGGATATTCCATTCCCAATTCTTCCAGATAATCCTGGCGCAGATAGATGCCGTGAGGCGGCTCATTCAGGTTTTCATAGCCACGGCCGGTCTGGGTGGGAACAAAGTAGTTATTGCCGTCGGCAGTGCGGTAAAGGTTCATTTCGGGGTAAACCAACTCGTTGAGCTGTTCATATTCAGGAACCAAATCCTTCAGATCCCAGATGATGCCCGCCTGTCCCAATTTCTCATAAACGGTACGGGTATAAGTATCAATGCCGCCAAAGAAAACGTCCGGAACCTCATTGGATGCGATCATCAGGTTAAGCTGCTGGGTGTAATCGTCGCCGGTGGGGACAGTCATTGCTTCGTAATTCATTTTCAGGTTGGTTCTGCGCTCGATTTCAGGGGTGATGATGTCTTTGTCTGCTTCTAACCCTGTCCAACCCTGCTCAAACCAGGTGATGTCAATGGTGCGATGCTGCTCAAATTCCGGATAGGTAGCAGCCAACTCGGGAGCTTCGGTGCTTCCTTCTTCCTGACTGCTGGTAACGGCTTCATCGCCGCAACCGGAAAGTGCCGAAGCTGCCATGACAACGGCGGAAAAAAAGTGCTGCTGCTTTCCAAATGTTCTTTTTCATGAAAAACCTTTCCTTTCTTTTCATTCAGGCGAAATCGCCAGAGATTCAATGTTTATTCTTTGACCGATCCGACCATCATGCCGCGGATAAAGTATTTCTGTGCAAACGGATAGATCATAAAGATCGGCACAACGGTGATGACCAGCATAGCCATTTTGAGGGATTCGGGCGTGATGGTAATTTTTCGGTATACGCCGCCAGCGGTGGACATGTTTCCGTTTTTGAAAAAGCTTGTCATATCCGAGCCCTGAATGATGTTGAGCAATAGGGTTTGCAGCGGCCACATAGAGGATTTGCTGGTCATAACGGTTCCGTCAAACCAGTCGTTCCAGTGGAAGATACCGGTCAGCAGTGCCACGGTTGCAAGGCTGGGGAGAATCAGGGGGGTAACAATCTGGGCAAAGATCCGGAAGTATCCGGCTCCGTCCAGCTGAGCGCTTTCTTCAAGAGAAGGCGGAAGTTCTTTGATGCTGATCCGCAGGAGCATAATGTGGAAGGGTGCCGCTGCCCACGGGATAATGTAAACCCAGATGTTGTTGATCATGCCCAATTTCTGGCATACGATGTAGTAAGGAATAATACCGCCGCCGAAATACATCGGGATGACGATCATCCAGTTGAACAGTTTGCGGAACGGAAGATCGGATTTGCTGATCGCGTAGGCGTACAGGGTGTTGACCGCAACACCGAGGATAATTCCCATCACGGTGCGGAAGATGGAAATTCCCAGACTGTTCAGCAGCCGGTCGTCCTGGAAAACGGTTGTATAGTTTTCAAAGGTAAATTCACGGGGCAGCAGATAAATGCCGCCGAGCATAGCGTCCTGTCCATCGTTGAACGAAAGCGCCAGTACATAAGCAAACGGATAAATACAAATGATCGCAAACAGGACCATCAAAGTGACGTTAAAGGCATCAAATGCTTTTTCACCGCCGCTGCGTTTTGCATAAGCCATTCTGATTCCCCTCCTTTAAATAAGCGAGCCCTGATCCAGCTTGTTGGCAATCCAGTTGGTAATCAGGAAGAGAAGCAGTGCCACAACCGACTTGAACATTCCAAGAGCAGCGCCGTTGGAAAGGTCGTTGATGGAGCCGCTGGTCAAAGTCCGCAGAACTGCGGTGTCAAGGATGTCTGCAATATCGCGGACAGCCAGGTTGGACATGGTCCACAGCTGGTCAAATCCGGCGCTCAGCAGGTTGCCGACCTGCAGGATGAAGAGCAGCACAATGGTTTTGGAAAGTGCGGGAAGCGTGATGTAAATTGCCTGCTTATAGCGGCCTGCGCCGTCGATCATAGCGGCTTCGTAATGCTCAACCGGAATGGAGGACATGGCAGCCATATAGAAGATGGTGTTGTAACCCAGGCTTTTCCACAAATCCGTAAAGATAATGATCGGATAGAAGAGCGCTTTGCTCTGCATGAACAGGATGCTCTCATCAATAATGCCGAGCTGGATCAGAAGGTTGTTGACAATGCCGGTGTCTCCCAACAGGCTGTACCAAATACCGGAAGCGATAACCCACGATACAAAGTTTGGGATGTAAATCATTGTCTGTACCGTCTTTTTAAAACGGTAGTTGCGCAACTCATTGAGTAGCAGGGAGAAGATGATGGGCATGCTGAACCCAAAAATCAGTTTTAAAAAACTGATGACCAGTGTGTTTCGCATCGCACGGCCAAAATCCGGGGAGTTAAATACTCGGATAAAGTTGTCGAAACCAACCCATTTGCTTCCCAGAAAGCCCGAGACGGGATCGTACTGCTGGAAAGCCATAACCATTCCTATCATTGGCAGGTATGCGAACAGGATCAGAATAATTGCGCCAGGCACCAGAAATAGATAAAGTGCCCGGTACTTTTTCATCAGCTTGCGCCGTTCAGGGCCAAACAGCCGGTGCGAATCCTTTTTGGAATCCGCATCCGGCTGCTTTGTCAATACTTGATTCGCTGTCATGGAATGCTACCCCTTTCGTTCGTCTATCTGACATGTTTTTTTTAACCTTTATCAGATTTTATAGTCAAATTATAACATGACAGACTGGATTTGTAATTGGACAATTCAGAACGAAAGGTGGAGAATCACCATTTTTCTTTACAATTCAGACATATTATATATGGAATCCGCACAGAGTTATTTCCGATATTGGGTAGGCGTCTGCCCGGTTTTTTTCTTAAAAATCCGGTGGAAATACTGTTGGTCTTCGTAACCTACCGCGGCGGCAATTTCCTTGATCTCCATATTGGTGCGGACTAAGAGTTCTACCGCGTGGCTGATTCGAAGATCAGTCAGATAATCGGTGTAGCTTTTTCCTGTTTGGGCTTTGACCAAATTGGATATGTATTTGGGACTAAAGTTAAAATATGCGGCGAGCTGTTCCAGGGATAGCGGACGATAGTATTCTTCACGAATATAGGCAATTACCTTTTCCGCGGCGCTTGGCTCCTCTTCTGGCGCCGCAATCTCCCCGATACAATCCATAATGGCGTCGCGCAGTTCCATTCCCTTAACTGGTTTGAGAACATAATCTGAAACGCCGTATTTCATGGCCTGTCGCGCATAGTCAAATTCTGCGTAACCGCTCAGGATAATTACTTTGGTGGAAAAATTTTGCTCACGAATTTCTTTGAGCAGTGTCAAACCATCCATCCGAGGCATTTTGATATCGGTAATCAGAATGTCGGGGTGCAGGTTTTTGATTTTCTCTAAGGCTTCTTCGCCGTTGGCAGCTTCTCCGATCACTTTGACATTTTCACAATTTTCCAAAAGAAGATAGCGAAGGCTGACACGAATCAGCTCCTCATCGTCTGCCAGAATTACGGTAAACATTTTGGGATTCTTCCTTTCGTTTGGGGATGGTAATGATCACTTTGGTGTAACGGCCCGGCACACTGTCCAGCCACATGCCATACGGCGGTGGGGAATAGAGCCGCAGCCGGTCTGCAATGTTGCGAAGCCCTACACCAAGGCTGTTGCGATTTTGCTGGCCGGTTTCGTCGAGCAAAAAGTTTTGCATCCGCTTGAGCTGTTCCGGATCAATGCCAGGACCGTTGTCCTCTATTTCAAAGCGGACATCGCCGGTTTCTGTTTCCGTTACCCGGATTGTCAGCAGAAATGAATGCTCCATGGCCTCCATCGCATAGCGAATGGCATTTTCCACTACCGGTTGCAGAATAAATTTAAGCGTTTGACAGTGGAGCAGGTCTTCGTCTGCATTAATCTGATAACAAAGTCGATCCCCAAACCGTACTTTTTGTATGTTGAGGTAATCCCGGATATGCTGAAGTTCATTTTGGATACAGGTTGTGGATTTATCTTCCCGGTTGGTGTTGTAGCGGAACATATCCCCCAAACTGTCAATTGTGGAGCAGACGGTTTTGGTATCTCCTCGGATCGCAAGGGCTTTGATGGATTCCAGTGTATTATAAAGGAAGTGTGGATCGATCTGTTTTTGCAGCGCATCCATCTGGGCGCGCCGCCGCAGGATTTGGTTTTCCCGCACCGAATCCAGCATGTTGTTGAAGGATTCTACCAGCTCCCCTACCTCATCTTTTGCCTGTATGGAGACGCGCTCTGACAGGTTTGTAGTTTCAATCCGGTGGATGAACTGAGTGAGTTGGCGGATCGGCCTGGTCATCCGGGATGAAATCAGCCGAGCAATCGCAAGTAGAAGTGCAAGCAAAGTGAGCACGATTGCCAGCACCAACATTTGAAGCTGGAAAATCTGGGTGTGCAAAAATTCCTTGTTGTAAACGGAGACAAATCGAAAATCTCCATATTCGGATTTTTCTGAAACCAGGTAATATTTGTCCAATGTATCGTCGGCAAAATAGTTGGGTTTATCTTTAAAATAGTCCGAACCCATTAGCAATTCCGCTGTTTCATCAAACCATTGTGAATTGGATATGTAGACAGGACGGTTTTGTGCGTCCAAAACGAGCATTAAGCCGTTTTCTTGGAGCTGTGTGTTTTTAAGCAGATCGTCTAAGACAGCTTTGTCCAGTGTGGCGGCAATGATCCCATTGATTTTCCAGCTGTCTGTTTCACGCACGGTAAAAAGATAGGCAAATTGTTCTTCTCCGCCGGTAACCGGCTGCTTAAAATCGGAGCGTACACTGATATTTGAGAAGCCTTTTTCCACCTGGGAAAACCATTCTGTATTTGGATTTGTGCGAAGGTCAATCTGGCTGGAAACTTGCTCTCCGGCGGAACTCATGACGTAATCAATGTCATCGACAAAAATATATAGATTGATCCATTTATAGAAATTGTGGATATTGTTTACATATTGATAAGCGTCCCGATATACGGTATAAGTCTGATATCCGCTATAGGTTTGATTAACCAGGGATTTGATGCTTTGTTGTTCGGAAGCAGTCATTACCACATTGGATAGAACTTCCATATGCTGGTCGAAGACATTGATGACCTGCTGTGTCTGGTTGTCGAGCAATGTGCGGGCACTGGCATAAAGGTATTTGCTGCTGATGCCGGTAATGACAGTAGTTAAACTGACAATGAGAAAGGTGCCGAAGGTGAGGATCAACGCAAAAAATTTGGCGGTCATACCGCTTTTTACCCGGTTGTGAAGCTTTGGTATTTTCAATGCGGAAGCCTCCTTTTGAAAAAGCCCTGCTTTTGCTGAAAAGGCAGTAAAAGCAGGGCCGCTGCGGTATTAGTCAATTCGATATTTGGATACAATGTCCCAGTTTAGATCCACGCCGATTCCGGGACGGGATGGGATTTTAACACTGCCGTCTTCTTCCACATGGAAAATGGGACTAGTGAGTGTTTGGCGGAGGATGGTGTCCTGTTCGCAGAATTCCAGCAGCCACGCGTTGGGCAGCGCCGCGATGTACTGAAGGGTTGCCGCCATCAGAATGTTGGTCTTAAATGCGTGCGGGACGATCGGAACATGGTGGAAATCCGCCATTTGAATCAGCTTGGAAGCAACAGTGAAGCCTCCGCAGCGGCTGAGGTCCGGCTGTAATACATCCACACAGCCCCCATCCAGCAGTTCGCGGTATTCGTACACGGTGGTAACTTCTTCGCCGCCCGCGATGTTGACGTTGGTGTTTTCCCGCAGAGTCTTATAAGCGTCGGTCCAGTCGGGAGAGAACGGCTCCTCAATCCAGTGAACGCCGTATTCCTCAAAGGTTTTGGCGGTTTTAATGGCGCCCTTGACGTCCGTCCAGAGCATACCGATGTCGACCATGAGTTTTTTATCGTCGCCCAGCGCTTTCCGTGCCCATTTGACCAGCTGAATGTCGCGTTCAAAGCTCTGGCCAAATGCGCCCCAGCCAAATTTCATTCCCTTGTAACCTTTGGTCATGTGTTTGTCTACTAGACGCTGGATTTCCTCTTCGCTGTCCGGCATCAGAACGCTGCAGTAAGCCTGAATTTCACTGCGGAACGCGCCGCCCAGCAAGGTGCTGACCGGAACACCGAGCTTTTTGCCGATAACGTCGTGAATGGCAATGTCCACACCGCTCATCGCGTGGATGGCGGCGCTCCGGCGGCCGTAGTAGATGCTCTTGTTATACATTTTACGCCAAATTTTTTCGCGGTTCATGGGATCTTCGCCGATCAGCAGCTCGCGCAGTCCGAAACAGGCTTCGTGCGACATGGGGGACTGGATGATCTCCCGCATGATGTAGGGGGAGGAGTCCACTTCCCCAATGCCGGTGATGCCTTCGTCGGTGTGGATCAGGATCAAGATGGTGTCTTGGCTGCCGTCGCCGACATTGTCAATAACCGGCTGCTTGAGAATGATGCTTTCGACATCTGTGATAATCATGGGAGTTCCTCCTTACCAGGTTTTGCCGTTGGGGTAAACCACGGCTTTGATGGGGTTTTCTTTTTTATCCGCAATCAGACGGAACGCGCTTTCAATATCATCCAGCGGGAAGGTGTGGGTGACCATGTCACGGAGGTTAATCCGTCCTGCCGAAACCATCTGGAGGAGTGGCTCCCACACAAAGGGATTGCCCACAGCGCCGTAGATTTCCAGCTGTTTAGTGATAATTTTTGAAGTGGGCATCAGGATTTCGTCCTTATCGCCGGGAATGCCGTAGAGAATGACACGTCCGCCGCGGGCCGCGGCGTCAAAGCTCTGAAGGATGGTTGCAGGAGCGCCGGCTGCTTCGCAGACCAGGCCGGCTCCCTGGCCGTTTGTTTCTTCCAGAACGCGGGCGAGCAGATCTTCCGTCGAAGTATTGATAATCAGGTCTGCGCCAAAGTGGAGGGCGCGTTCCAGCCGCTGTTGATTGCGGGCTGCGGCAATCACCTTGCCGGCTCCCATTGCTTTGGCGGTCTGGATAAAAGCGAGTCCAGCAGGTCCGACGCCGTATACCAGGACGGTTTCACCGAATTTGACACCCCAGCGCATCAATGCGCCCGAAGGGCAGACAACACTTTCGATGATGCCGGCTTCCTCGTAGCTGACATTATCCGGAATCCGGAACAAATTGGCTGCCGGAGCTTTCACATACTGGGCATAAGCGCCGTTGTTGGGGGTGAAGCCGATTTCGGTCATATCGGCGCAGAGGTGGCGGTTGCCGCTTTTGCACATAGCGCATTTGCCGCAGCCGATAGAGGTTTCGGCGACAACGCGGTCGCCGGGCTGGTAATCGGTGACATTCGCGCCCACCGCTTCGATTTGGCCTGCAATCTCATGTCCCAGAATGTGCGGCGGCTTGCCGTATGCAAACTGCCCGGTATAAACGTGCAGGTCGGTGATGCAGACACCGGCTGCCATGACTTTAATCAATACTTCATCGTCGGAAATTTCCGGCATGGGGACTTCCATGACTTCCATTTTGCCGTAGTCGGTCCAGACTGCTGCTTTCATTCTCCAATATCCTCCTGTCCAAGATTAAATTTCTCATAAATGCCGCGGATGGTTTCCCGGAGCATATGGCGGTCGGCGTCGAACCGCTCCAGCAAACGGGCGGAGAGTGGCTGGCGGTAGGGGCCAAAGCGGAATCCGCGCGCTTCACCGATCAGCTTGTAGCCCACCGGGAACGGATAGGTTCCGGCGAATCGGATGAGCGGAACGGACGCCATCTGGCAGTCGAGTGCCCCACTGTTTGCGGCAAACCGGTCGTAAATTGCCTGCGTCAGTTCGGGCAGCAGGAAGGCGAGGGCGGTAAAGTTGCCGTCGCAGCCCACCGAAAGGGAGGCAAGCAGCGCTTCATCCGAACCGGTCAGCACCGAGAAGTCGGGGCGCCGTTCGTTCCGGAGGCTGATCATCTGCATCTGGAAATTGATGTTGCCGCTGCTGTTCTTGATGGCGCAGATTTCGGGGATTTCGAGCAGTTTTTCATAGACCGGCAGGGAAATGCCGCTGGAAAACTGCGGAATATGGTAAGCGACAATGGGGACGCCGCTGTTTCCGTGGGCGGCTTCTTTGTAAAATTCCAGCACATCCTCATCGCTGAGCGGGAAGTAGTAGGAGGGTGCTGTTAATGCGCCGCAGGCGCCGAGCTTTGCCATATGAGAAAGATATTTCTGCGATGTTTTCACATCGCCGGCGGTTGCGCCGCAGACCAGCGGTTTCCGGCCGTCAATGGCTTCGGCTACCGCAGACATGATGTCCATATTTTCCTGCGGAGAAAGCTGGGCACATTCACCGGTGGAACCGCAGGCGACCAGTCCACGGATGCCGGTGCGGCAGACATAATCCACCTGGCGTTGCATTTCATTATAATCAATACTGCCGTCCGGTTTGTACGGCGTGAGGATGATGCCGTATGCTCCTTTGATTCGTTCCATGCCGAACACTTCCTTATAAAATCAGAATAAAATCAGATTTTCCAGTTCTTCCGAATAATGGAAGAGAAGCTGGATGCCGGATTCGGTGAGCAGATAGTTGTTTTCCATCCGAATGCCGAACTGGTCCGGGAAATACAGACCCAGTTCCAGGGTGACAATCATGCCCGGCCGGAGCTCTTGGGGAGAATCGGTTACAAAATTCGGAGATTCATAATTCAGATAGCCGACGCCATGTCCGGCATGATGGGTCATGTTGCCCGGATAACCGGATGCTGCCAGGCTTCCTTTTACTGCAGCATCAATTTCGCCAGCTGTTTTACATGTCCGCAGTGCTTCTTCTCCCGCACGCAAAGCGGTGCGGACTGCGGAAAAGGCGCGTTTTTTCTCTTCGTCCGGTTCGCCGGCAAAGAAAGTCCGGGTGACGTCGCTCCAATATCCGTTGTGATGAATTAGCAGGTCGACAATCAGGCATCCGCCCTCCGGCAGAATCCGTCCGCTTGGACCGCCTGCTATACCGGCTGTGCCGTTCCCGGCGAGAATGTCACAGACAATTTCCGGTGCACAACCGGTTTCGGCACTGATGGCGCGGAGGATGGTATAATAAACATCCAATTCACTATTTCCAACGTGGATTTCGCGTTTGACGGCATCGAAAGCTTTGGCGGTCAGGGCGAGGCACTGCTGCACTCCGGCAAGCGCATCTTCGTCTTTTATTTGGGTCATGTCATGCAGCTGGTCATCCAGCGGAACGATTTTCGCAAACCGGTGTTCGATCCAACCCGGCATATTTTTTTGTTCGATACAGGCTTTTCCCGGCAGTATCAGTTCTGAAAGAATCCGGGACATATCGGCTTCCGGCTGTGTGACCGCATCGCCGCAAGCATAGGGATATTCCAAAACCGTACAATTTTCCGCTTCTGTTCCCGCCGGTGCGAGCAATGTGCACTGCTGCTCCGACAAAAGTAGCAGCATGGGAGCGGGGGCAACTGCCCCGCAAAGCCAGCAGATGGTATCGGGTGAAGCCGTTGCGAACAGCGAGCAGCCGGCATCAACGGCTTTATGTAAAACTGAAGTTCTCCGTGTGAAAAAAGACATCTGTTTCGCCTCCTCTGTCTGGATTCATTATAATGATAAATAACGTTTTCGTCAATCAAAGTACCAAAATTCATCCCCATTGTCCAACTTTTTCCATCAAAAATCCAATAAAATAGTGAATTGATATGGAATACAATTTCAAATTATTAGCTATAAACCATTATTTGTTAAAAGTATTTTGCTGATCCAAAAAATGAAGGAATCCCATCCAGTCGTAACGACTGACAGCATGTGTTCCGCTGCGGATATGATATCCGATCCGTCCATCGTGAAGAGGGCTATTTACCGGCGGCATGGAATCTGCGCGCAGACCGGAAAAGCCTAGCCGTTCCCATGCCGCGGAAGCGGCGGTACAGCCCCGGTATTCTGCCGAGGGATCCGCCCAGTCATCCTGTTGCGCACTGGCAACATACAGCAATCGCGGAGCAGTAAGCATGAGCAGCCAGTGCTGGTCAAAGGGCGCAAGCTCTTCTTTTTCGCTCCAGGAGGCATATTGTGGGCAGAACCAGTAAGGAAAACTGTGGGTGATATCCCCAATGCGTTCGCCATTTTTGCCGCGGCTTAATGCGGCGCCGCTGCAACCGGAATCGTTTGACCAGACAGCATAAAAGCGTTCGTCTAGCCCGCCGGCCAGCAGTGCCGTCTTACCGAGTCGAGAATGCCCGCCCACTGCAATGCGGTTGCTGTCCAGTTGGGGGCAGGTGAGCAAAAAATCCAGAATCCGCATGGCAGCCCAGGCCCAGACGATTAGTTTGCCGGGGGCATTTGGAACACGTTCCCCCTCTTCTGCAAAAAGGGCAGAAAGGCCGTTTGAAAAATTGCCGTCATCTGAAGAAACATCGGTGTAGCAGACGGAAGCAACTGCGGTACCGTGATCGCAGATTTCCTCAATGGGAAGGTATTCGTCCGGTACAAGACTGCGAAAATTTAAAAATACAACGGCGGGAACAGGGCGACTATTTTTGGGAATTGTTAAAGAAAAGGGAAAAGATGCGCAGCGGTCACCGACCCATGTAGTTAGCTGGATTTTAATAAAATCGGCTTTCCCGGCGCAAAAATCCCCGCTTTTTAGCAGGATTTCGTTCTCAATACGATCTGGAGGCGGCGGTAGAAGACCATACTCCTCCCGGCAGAGTGTTTCCATGATCTCGCGGCGGCAGGCTTTCCAATCGGCAGGAAAGGAAACCGGCATTGGAAGAGTATTGTTATCATAGCAATTTGTCATAAAAATTCCTCCTTTCAGGATATTTTCATTATTACACATTTTGTACGGGGGAGCAACTATTTATATAAAATAAAAATCCCGCCTGCCAAAAGGACAGACGGGTTTTATTATTGGAGAGGAGAATTAATACATGCCGCCGGCAGGAGCTGCGGGAGCTGCAGGAGTTTCCTCCTTGATATCGGCAACCAGAGATTCAGTGGTCAGAACCATGGCTGCAACAGAAGCTGCGTTTTCCAGAGCGCTGCGGGTAACCTTGGTCGGGTCAACGATGCCAGCCGGGATCATGTCGCAGTACTCTTCCTTATAAGCGTCAAAGCCATAGCCGACTTTGCCGGAAGTCAGAATCTTGTCGATGATGACAGAGCCTTCCAGACCGCTGTTTGCGGCAATCTGACGAACCGGCTCTTCCAGAGCTTTCAGCACGATGGACATACCGGTCTTTTCATCGCCGGAGGCGGTTTCCATCAGCGCTTTAACAGCGGGGATGGCGTTCAGCTGAGCAGTGCCGCCGCCTGCAACAATGCCTTCCTCAACCGCAGCTTTGGTAGCGGAGAGAGCATCTTCAATGCGGAGCTTCTTCTCTTTCATTTCCACTTCGGTAGCAGCGCCGACTTTGATGACCGCTACGCCGCCGGACAGTTTCGCCAGACGTTCCTGGAGTTTTTCACGATCAAAGTCGGAAGTGGTGGTTTCAATCTGGGATTTGATCTGATGAATACGGGATTTGATTTCATCCGCATCGCCGTAGCCGTTGACGATGATGGTGTTTTCCTTCTGGACAACAACCTGACGGGCGCGGCCGAGCTGATCGATGGTAGCGTCCTTGAGTTCCAGACCGAGTTCAGAGGTGATAACCTGGCCACCGGTCAGGATAGCAATGTCGCGGAGCATTTCTTTGCGGCGGTCGCCAAAGCCGGGAGCTTTGACAGCTACACAGTTGAAAGTGCCGCGCAGTTTGTTCAGGATCAGGGTGGTCAGCGCTTCACCTTCGACATCCTCGGCAATGATAACCAGTTTCTTGCCGCTCTGGACAATCTGCTCGAGCAAAGGCAGCAACTCCTGAATATTGGAGATCTTCTTATCCGTAATCAGGATGAAAGCGTCGTCCATAACAGCTTCCATCTTGTCAGTATCAGTGCACATATACGGGGAGATGTAGCCGCGATCAAATTGCATGCCTTCTACTACTTCGCTGTAGGTTTCAGCAGTCTTGGATTCTTCCAGAGTGATAACGCCGTCAGCGGTAACTTTCTCCATTGCCTCCGCAATCAGTTTGCCGACTTCTTCGTTGCCGGAAGAAACGGTAGCAACACGGGCAATGTCATCGGACCCGTCTACTTTCTTGGAGTTGGCGACAATTGCTTTGACAGCTTCATCGACAGCTCTCTGGATGCCGCGTTTGATAATCATGGGGTTGGCGCCTGCTGCGACATTCTTCATGCCTTCGCGGACCAGAGCCTGTGCCAGCAGGGTAGCGGTGGTGGTGCCGTCGCCAGCAGCATCGTTGGTCTTGGTTGCGACTTCTTTTACCAGCTGTGCACCCATGTTTTCAAAAGCATCTTCCAATTCGATTTCTTTTGCAATGGTAACGCCGTCGTTGGTGATCAGCGGAGCACCGAACTTTTTATCGAGCACAACGTTGCGGCCTTTCGGTCCAAGGGTGATTTTAACGGTGTTTGCGAGTTTGTCAATACCGGTCTGAAGAGCCTTTCTGGCCTCTTCACCGTAAATAATCTGTTTTGCCATGATGGATTTTCCTCCTCAGTTCATTCTGCAGCTCATTATTCAACAACAGCAAGTACATCGCTCTGACGGACGATGGTGTATTCCTGGCCATCCAATTTGACTTCGGTGCCGGAATATTTGCTGATGAGCACTTTGTCGCCGACTTTCAGTTCCATGGTGACTTCGTGGCCATCTACAACGCCGCCTTTGCCGACTGCAACAACCTCGGCAACAGAAGGCTTCTCTTGAGATGCGGCGGTAAGAATAATGCCGCCCTTGCTGACTTCTTCCGCTTCTGTCATCTTGACCACAACACGGTCAGCCAATGGTTTGATATTCATAAATGCTTCCTCCTTATATGATAGCAATAAGTTTCAATTTCTTAGCACTCGTATTCTTTGAGTGCTAACAATTCTTATTTTAGCCACTTTTTCAGAAAAATCAAGAGGTTTTTTTGAATTTTTGCAAAGATTGGCGTTTTGCATAATTTTATGCAAGTAGTTTTGTTACTATAGAGCATGTCAAAACAAATTCGCTATAAACGATTCATATTATAGATAAAAAATTGCATGGGTGTAATTATAGTAATATGATCAAATTAAATAAAATCCTGCATTTTGGATTTGTCTGTAGAAAATTTTATAAAGAAAAGAAAATGAAAAATATTGTTCAGTAAAATACGCCTTTCACATGCAAAACTTTGTCGAATTTTACAAAGCAAGAACATTGACAAGTTTGGCACAGTGTGCTATACTGATACCTAATCCAATATCGTGAGAAAGAAGATGACTGTCATGTGTGAAGAGATCAAAGTGACGCTGACCAACAGCCCAAAACAGAAACCCGATGAGGACCATCTCGTTTTCGGACATGAATTTACCGATCACATGTTTGTAATGGATTGGAATCAGAAGGACGGCTGGCATGATGCTCGGATTGTTCCGTTCGCTCCGCTTACCCTCAGCCCGGCCTGCAACTGCTTCCATTATGGACAGGAGACCTTTGAGGGCCTGAAAGCTTATCGTTGTGAGGACGGCAGCATCCGTCTGTTCCGGCCGGAAGAGAACTTTAAACGGCTGAACAACTCCAACGACCGTCTTTCCATGCCGCAGGTCGATGTGGATTTCTGCATCAAAGCGTTGAAAAAGCTGATTGAAATCGATGCGGACTGGGTTCCGCACAAAAAGGATACATCCCTGTACATCCGCCCGTTTATGATCGGCACCGAGCCTTCGCTGGGCGCTCATACTTCGAGCGAGTATATGTTCCTCATCATTCTGAGCCCGGTTGGCGCTTACTACGCTACCGGATTGAGTCCTGTTAAGATCTATGTGGAAAATGAGTATGTCCGCGCAGTCCGCGGCGGCACCGGCTTTGCAAAATGCGGCGGTAACTATGCGGCTTCCATGAAAGCACAGGATGTGGCGGCAGAAGAAGGCTTCTCCCAGGTGCTCTGGCTGGATGGCGTGGAGCGCAAATATGTGGAAGAAGTCGGCGCAATGAACGTTTTCTTCGTTATCGGCGATGAGGTTGTTACTCCTGTTCTGCAGGGCAGTATTTTGCCCGGCATTACCCGTAAATCGGTGATTGAACTGCTCCGCAGCTGGGGCATTAAGGTAACCGAACGTCGGATCGCAATCGATGAGCTGATCGAGGATTATAAGCAAGGGAAATTTACAGAAATGTTCGGCAGCGGCACCGCCGCGGTCATCTCGCCTGTTGGCTTGCTTCGCTACAAGGATGTAGATATGGAGCTGTCCGGCGGCAAGATTGGGGAACTTTCCCAGAAGCTGTATGACGCTCTGACCGGAATTCAGTGGGGCAGAGCAGAAGATCCGTTCGGATGGAGCGTAAAAGTTCTGTAAGAACAGCAAGACCCGCCGGTGCGCACGAATACGCAGCGGCGGGCTTTTTCTATATGAAGCGGGCGGAGGCCTCCCGCGCCGCGGCTTCTCTGTATCGTATGCTGTAGCTGCGGGTTTTGTGAAAGCCGCCGGGATTCACAAATTTTCTCTTGCATAATTTAAAAAAGCAACGTATAATGGAAACTGGATTTTTCTTGTGGAAATTCCGATTACCGACAGAAAATAAAGGAGTGTGGCAGGATGGGCGCAGAAAACAGACCCGGAAGCACCGTTTTATTACCGGCAGTCTCGATGCGGGGCATTGTGATGTTCCCGTCGATGCTTTTGCATTTTGATGTAGGCCGGGAAAAATCCATTCTTGCAGTAAAGCAGGCAATGGAAGAGGATAAGGAAATCTTTCTGGTGGCACAGAAAGATTATACGGTGGAAGAGCCCGGCGAAGATGATCTTTATCGTGTGGGCGTTGTTGCCAAAATTGTACAGATGCTGCACACCGACAAAAACTCGGTGCGCATTATGGTGGAGGGGCTTTACCGCGCTTCCGTTGTAAAAATGGACCTGAGCGGGCCGTATATGACCTGCGAGGTTAAAACGGTGGGGGATCAGCGGACGCCGCCTCTTACCGACGAAGAAAAACAGGCGCTTTTCCGCGCTGTGATGAACAGCTTTGAAAACTACTGCGAACTGGTGCCGAAGATTCCGCATGAAATTATCGCCAATGTCTATGCTCAGAAGACACTGTCTGGGCTGTTTGACAAGATTGTCCAGAACCTGTATTTCCAGGTGGAGGACAAACAGGCTATGCTGGAGGAGCGGACACTGGTAGGACGGCTGGAAATGCTGGTATCCGTGCTGGAACGGGAAACCAACATTCTCACCATTGAACAGGATATTTACAGCCAGGTGAAGGAATCCATGGATAAAAACCAGCGGGATTATTTCCTTCGGGAACAGCTCCGCGTCATCAGCAACGAGCTGGGCGAAGGCGATAACCCGCAGGAAGAATCGATGGAATACATGGACGCGATTCAGGGGATTGTCCACATTGGAGATGAATCCCGCCAGAAGCTGATCAAAGAGTGTGAGCGGCTCTACCGGATGCCGCCGCAGTCGCAGGAAGCGCAGGTGGTGCGCAGCTATCTGGAAGCAGTTCTGGCGCTGCCCTGGGATACTGTGACCAAAGATCATGCCGATGTACAGCGGGCTCAAAAGGTGCTCGATCACGATCACTACGGCATGAAAAAAGTAAAAGAGCGGATTTTGGAACTGATCGCAGTCCGCAAGCTGGCTCCCGATATCAAAGGGCAGATCATCTGTCTGGCAGGGCCTCCCGGTGTGGGCAAGACCTCGGTTGCCAAATCGATCGCCAAAGCACTGGGACGCAAATATGTCCGCATTTCGCTGGGCGGTGTGCGGGATGAGGCCGACATCCGCGGCCATCGCAAGACCTATCTCGGCTCGATGCCGGGCCGGATTATGGACGCTATGCGGCAGGCTGGAACGCGCAATCCGCTGATGCTGCTGGATGAGATCGACAAGATGGGTGCCGATTTTAAAGGGGATCCCTCGTCGGCAATGTTGGAAGTTCTCGACAGCGAACAGAATTCCGCTTTCCGCGACCATTATCTGGAAGTGCCGTTTGACCTGAGCGAAGTGCTGTTTATCACCACCGCCAACAATGTGGCCAATATTCCGGCGCCGCTCTACGACCGGATGGAAATTATCGAAATGGGCAGTTACACCCGCGAGGAAAAATGGAACATCGCCAAACAGCATCTCATTCCCAAACAGGTGAAGCGTCACGGCCTGAACGGGCGGCAGCTCAAATTCTCCAAAGAAGGCATATACACCCTGATTGACGGATATACCAGAGAAGCGGGCGTGCGAAATCTGGAGCGGGAAATCGGATCGGTTTGCCGCAAAACAGCAAAGATGATCGTTTCGGAAGAAGCGGCTTCGGTCAATATTACCCCGGAAATGCTCGGTAAAATGCTGGGCGGCCGGAAATATCTGGATGAAGGGCTCCGCGCCGCCGATGAGGTTGGCGTTGTAACAGGGTTGGCATGGACCGCGGTGGGCGGCGAAACGATGGACATTGAAACCATCGTCCTCCCCGGCACCGGAAAGGTACAGGTGACTGGGCAGCTCGGTGAAGTGATGACCGAATCGGCTCAGATTGCGGTGAGCTATGTTCGCAGTGTGGCGGAGCAGTACGGCATTCAGCCTGATTTTTACAAAGACAAGGATATCCATATCCATGCGCCGGAAGGAGCGGTGCCGAAAGACGGCCCATCGGCCGGTGTGACGATGGTGACTGCCGTGACAAGCGCGCTGAGTGGGATTCCGGTTCGCCGGGATATCGCGATGACAGGCGAAGTGACGCTGCGCGGCCGGGTGCTCCCGATCGGCGGATTGCGGGAAAAATCGATGGCGGCTTACCGGATGGGAGTCAAAACCGTCTTTATCCCCGAAGAAAACCGCAAGGATCTGGAGGAAGTGGACGATGTGGTGAAGGAACATGTGGCCTTTATCCCGGTGTCTCATGTGAGCGAGATCCTCCGCGAAGCGCTGGTTCGCAAACCGGAACCGGCCGTTCAGCGGGTGGAACCAGCAGCGGCGGTCCCGCCGGAAAATCCCGCTGAAACGAAGGGAATTGCAGTCCAGTAAGGAGGAGCTATGAACTATCACAATGTGTCATTCCTGGCTTCCTACGGCCTTTCCCGCCAGATTCCGCCGTCGAGCCGGCTCGAAGTGGCTTTTGCGGGGCGTTCCAATGTAGGAAAATCCTCTCTCATCAACCGGCTGCTCGGCCGCAAGGCTCTTGCCCGCGTGAGTGCGGTGCCCGGCAAAACCGCAACGGTCAACTTTTATGACCTGGACGGGAAGATCCATCTGGTGGACCTTCCCGGCTACGGCTATGCCAAGGTGGCAAAATCCGAAAAGTTCCGCTGGGCAGAATTGATTGAAGGATATCTGAACGATCCGAATCGGGATTTGGGACTGGTGGTACTGCTGGTGGATATGCGGCACCCGGCGACAAATCTTGACTGCGATATGGCGAATTATCTAATCGAAACCGGACGGCCATTTATTGTTGTCCTCACGAAAGCGGACAAACTCAAAAAAACCGAGCGGGAAAAGCGGCTGGCCGCGATTGCGGACGAGCTTCCCTGCGGCGATCAGCTTACCATCCTTCCGTTTTCTTCCGAAACCGGGGAGGGCGTGGAGCAGCTCCGGAGCATTTTGGAGGAAATTTCCGCGCCGGATGAGGATACGGAATGAAAAAGTTGATTTTGATCTGTGGTGCAAACGGTATCGGAAAATCAACGGCAAGCAAAGCGCTGCTTTCTGTTTTGCAGAAATCGGCTTATGTGGAAAGCGATTTCTGCCGGATGACGAATCCGAATGACTTCCGGCCGGCTCTGTTGCAAATGCAGTTTCAGAACCTTTGCGCGCTCATCGGCAACGCTCTGGCCTGCCCTGAGATCGAATATGTGATTTTTCCGTATGGTCTCCATGGCCACCGGAAGGAGCTGTTTGAGCGGCTTTGGGAAGAAACAAAGCGGAAATTTTCGGATACCTGTCTGATCCCGCTGTTGCTCTTCTGCAGCCCGGAGGAAAATGTCCGGCGGGCGAAAGCGGACGGGCGGGATTTGGAACGGATCGAACGGGGTATGAAAAATTCAGGAAATGTGTACGATGCGGTTGACTGGCCCCGGATTGATGTGACGGAACTAACGCCGGACGAAACTGCCCAGGCGATGCTTCGTGTGATTTTTTCGGATACACTTACAGGAAAGGTATGGTACTAAGGATGAAAAGAAGAGTTACGGTGGAAAACGGTGAGCTGATGCTGGGCGGTGTGCCGGCTTCCCGGCTGGCTGCCGAATATGGCACACCGCTTTATGTGATGGATGAAGCGCTGATCCGGAAAAATATGCAGGCGTTCCGGGACTCCATGAAGGAATTTTATGGGGACGGTCTGGTTTGCTATGCTTCCAAGGCATTCTGCTGCAAGGAAATCTATCGGATTGCGGAGCAGGAGGGCCTGGGTGTCGATGTCGTGTCGCTGGGGGAACTCTATACCGCGAAATCGGTGGATTTTCCGATGGAAAAGGTCTGCTTCCACGGAAACAACAAATCGGAGGAAGAACTCCGCGCGGCACTCGAATACGGTGTAGGACGGATTGTCGCTGACAATCTGCCGGAACTTGTGCAGCTGGACTGGATGGCGGCCGAGATGGGCAAAAAGGCGCCGGTACTGCTCCGGATCAAACCGGGTATTGATGCGCATACACACAGCTTTATTATGACAGGCCAGATCGATTCTAAATTTGGTTTTGCACTGGAAACCGGGGAAGCGATGGAGGCGGCAAAGCAGGCGATTTCTTCTCCGAATCTTCAGCTTTTGGGTATTCACTGTCATATTGGTTCCCAGATTTTTCAAATTCAGCCATTTGTCGAAGCAGCAAAGGTAATGGTTGGCTTTATAGGGGATGTCAAAGAGGAAACCGGTTTTGAAATGACCGACCTGAATTTGGGCGGCGGATTTGGCATCCGTTACACCGATGAGGATGAGCCGGTTCCGTTTGGTGATTATATGGGACCGGTGTCAGAGGCTGTCCGGAAAACCGCGGACAAGCGCGGAATCCGGATGCCTTTTGTTCTGATTGAACCTGGCCGCTCGATTGTGGGCGAAGCTGGGACAACGCTGTATACGGTTGGTTCAATCAAAGAGATCCCCAATGTGCGTACCTATCTGGCTGTAGATGGTGGAATGGGAGACAACCCGCGCTATATTTTGTATCAGGCAAAATATGATATGTTACCAGCCTGCCGCGCCAATGCGCCGGCTGACCATTTCTACACTGTGGCGGGAAAATGCTGCGAGAGCGGGGACCTTTTGGGGGAAAATGTGCCGCTGCCCGAGATGCAGCCGGGTGAGCTGCTGGCGGTATTGTCTACCGGTGCCTATAACTATTCCATGGCGTCGCGGTATAACCGGCGGCCAATCCTTCCGGTTGTAATGGTAAAGGATGGAAAATCTCGTTTAATTGTGCGTGGCGAAACGCTGGATGATTTAATTCGCAACGACTTATAAGGAGTAAAAAAGGCCTCAGCTGTCCAAATTAATGGATATATGAGGCCTTTTTGCATAAAATATGCGTGGGATTATTGCTTAAAATTAGTTCTTGCATCAATTTTTCAAATAAGTGTTGACAAGCTCAGCAGTATTTGCTATAATATTAAAGCGTTGAAAATAAATGGTGAATATGAGCCACTAGCTCAGTTGGCAGAGCATTTGACTTTTAATCAAAGGGTCCGGAGTTCGAATCTCCGGTGGCTCACCAGTTTGTTTCCAACCGGTTTCCGGTTTTTATATCGCTGGGATTCTCCCCAACGAACCATAAGAGCCACTAGCTCAGTTGGCAGAGCATTTGACTTTTAATCAAAGGGTCCGGAGTTCGAATCTCCGGTGGCTCACCAAAAAACGCCTGAACAATTTATGTTCAGGCGTTTTTTATGTCTTGAGATAGGTAGCGGGAACAAAGAATTGCTCGTTATACGAGCAGTTGTGCTTTTAAAGCTGTAAATAAATCCGTTAGTCGTACAAATCATAAAAAATATCCAAAAGAGAGCAGGGGTAAAGGATACAAATAATAGAAAAAGCGGAACCTGTCGAAAAAAGGCAAAAATGAGTTGACAAAGGAAAAAGAAAGTGGTAAGATAAGGAAGCTGTCCCGCGAGGGGAGCGGCTG
>CALWNQ010000024.1 GCA_944382875.1 uncultured Clostridia bacterium | reverse complement strand
TTTGCTATACCTTTTTTGAGCCATCTGTTTCACCACCACTCATTTTTAGGGCTTGACTTTTAATAGTTAATCTTTCAATAAAATTATCTATTATATCGCATTTGCGGTATAACCAAACTAATATAAAAAGTTCCGTTTATATTTTATCAGAAAATGCAAAAGAAGTCTATCTTTTTACAAAAATAGACTCCTTTCAACATTGGTGGACGAGGGTGGATTCGGACCACCGAAGCTGAAAAGCAACAGATTTACAGTCTGCCCCCTTTGGCCACTCGGGAACTCGTCCATATTCAATTAAAGAAAGTGGAGCTGGTGGACGGACTCGAACCCCCGACCTGCTGATTACAAATCAGCTGCTCTACCAACTGAGCTACACCAGCAAATGGTTATCCCTGCCCCAAATGGTCGGGGCGACAGGACTCGAACCTGCGGCATCTTGGTCCCAAACCAAGCACTCTACCAAACTGAGCTACGCCCCGGTGTTAGTCCTCATGACAGCTCAACTATTATACCACAAACTTGTGGGATTGTCAAGCACTTTCTTTTTTGAAAGAAACGAGCCGCAAATACCGCGATCTGCGGCTCTTCTCTTTGGCGCGCCCGGAGGGATTCGAACCCGCGACCTTTTGATTCGTAGTCAAACACTCTATCCAACTGAGCTACGAGCGCACATTTACGTTGTCCGTTGACAACGTAAATGATTATATCATATATAGAGTTATTTGTCAACCCTTTTTCTCGCTTTTTTTATTTTTATTTTTTAGAAAGCTCCAACAGCAGCTTTGCAGAATAAGTTCCGCCGGATAAGCGGTATTCCTCCGCCATCCCGGTACTCCAAGCCATATCCCCGCCAATTGGGCCATGCACGGCATCCAGATGAAGCCAACTCTCCTCTCGTTCGGGCAGCTCATGATCATGTGCCGCTTCATAATCCGGATTTGCGTAATGCCGGATATCAAAGTGGAACGGCCGATCTGCTGTTACATAAAGGCTGTGCCCCGCCTGATTTTTCACAAGCAGCCAGCGCGCGTCTTCGTGTCCGCCGCACTCCGAGGGAGGACTGAACGGAAAGTGCTGATCCGAAACGGTGGAATCCCAAACCTGCAGCCCGGAACAAAGCTTCCGGTCACAATAGGACTCCATCGGCCCCCGGCTATATGAACGGATCTCCTCAAATCCGGGAGCCAGCACCAGCTCGATGCCAGCCCGAGAAATCAATGGGAAGGATTCCGGCAGCCGGATGGTAAATTCCGTTTCCACAGCGCCATCCCGCACCGTATAACAGAGCGTTCCTTCCGCAGGGACGCCTGTCTTACTGGTCATTTGCCACGGGAAATCCAGCCGCACCCGGTCTTTTCCGCACAGAACAGCCGCTTCCCCAGCATGCGGTTCCATCCCGTCCAGCTTTGCCAGAATATCCTTCCATCCCCAGCCGCTCCGAACATCCAGCCCGCTCCGCGGCCGGTCAACACAGAGCCGCAGCTCCCCTGCCAGATATTCTACGCCGTTCTGTTTGAGGGAAACCAGGCCGCCGGTCTTTTTGGAGAAAGCTGCCGTAAATCCCGCCGATTTCACCAGGAACAACGCATCGGTTTCTTCCAATGCAACGGGACAGCCGGATGGAGCCATCCGCTCCGATGTGTACAGTCCTCCCGCCAGTTCAAACTGGCAGACACCCACTGTTTCTCCCTGTTCCGCATACCATTGTTTCGTTTTTCGAAGGAGAATAAATTCCAAATAGTATTCGCAGTCCGCTTTTTTACTATAAGGAATTTTCACCGTCACCATTTTTTGGGACATGGGCGGCAAATCGGGGAGTTCCTGCTCCCACCGGGCGACTTCCGCGCCGTTTTCCCGGAGGACTGCCTCACAGCGGAAATCGCGGCCCCATTCGGTCATGGTGCGGTTTTTGAGAAGGAAGACTTCCTCCGACGCCACTGTTTCCCAAGCGGAAAAACTGGTCGGCTTTTCAAACCAGACGGGCGCGTAACCCTCTTTCACCTCAAAGGCCACCGGTTTCCAGCGCAGGTCCGCCTGCACAATGCCGTTGTTGGTCATATAGGGCGGCTGCTCCCAGTCCACTACCGGTTCGCCAAAATCTCCGCCATAGGCAAAATAATCCTTTCCATCCGCCGTTTGTTTGCAAAGCGCCTTGTCCTGCCAGTCCCAGATAAAGCCGCCCTGAAAACGCGGATACCGCTCAGTCATCGCCCGGAATTTGTCCATTCCGCCGCCGCTGTTGGAAATCTGGTAGAGATATTCCACCAGGATGATCGGCCGGTCGTCATTAGGATCGGCCAGCATTTGCAAAATCTGCGGAATCGAAGCGTACATATTTCCCCGGACATCCGAAATATTTTTGCCCGGCTCACCCGCTTCATACTGGCAGAGCCGCGTTTTGTCGTATTCCCGGATAAATCCGGCCATTGCCGCATGGTTGGGGCCGGTGCCGCTCTCGTTGCCGAGCGACCAGGAGAAGATGGACGGGTGATTCTTGTAAAAGAGGACCATCCGCACGCCGCGGTCGAGATACTGCAAAGCCCATGCCGGATCGTGGCTCAGCGCGCCGGAAACACCGTGAGTTTCCAGATCGCACTCGCAGACCAGCAGAATCCCCAGCTCGTCGCAGAGGTCGTACCATTCAGGGCAGTCGGGATAGTGACAGGTCCGCACCGCGTTGATGTTCATCCGCTTCATCTGGCGGATTTCCTCGATCATATGCTCTCGCGAAACGGTGCGTCCGCCTTTCCAGCAGAAATCGTGGCGGTTGACACCCCGGACAATTAAACGCTGTCCGTTAAGCAAAACAACCCCGTCGCGAATCTCCACCTTTTTAAAGCCAATATCGCAGCCTTCCCAGTCCAGACCGGTTCCGTCCGGCGACAAAAGGCTGACGACCGCCCGGTAAAGGGTTGGCTGTTCCGGCGACCAGAGCTGCACCGCCGGAAGCCGCAGCTCCACATGACCGGAATTGGCAGTTGGGTACAAATCCTGCCGAAAACCAGCTTCAGGCGAAATATCCCCCTCATCTTCCGCCAAAAGCGCTCCGTCCGCGTCATAGAGGGAAAGCCTCACCCGGCAGTCGGCAAAATCTTCAAAGCGGTTGATCCGGATGTCCGCCCGGACAGTGCCGTTGCCCAAAAGGTCCGGCATCGCTTCGATTTTGTAATCCTCGATCCGCTTTTTCGGCTTGGCAATCAGCCAGACATTGCGGTGGATTCCCGAAAGGTGCCAGTAGTCCTGGTCCTCCAGATAGCTGCTCTTGGAAAAGCGCATCACCTGTAAGGCGAGCTGATTCCGCCCCGGTTTGACCAAAGCGGTAACGTCAAACTCCGAGGGGAGCTTGCTGTCCTCGGCGTAACCGGCCGGTTGGCCGTTTACCCAAAGGTAATAAGCTGTTTCCACCCCGTCAAAGCGCAGGAACACGTCTTTCCCGGCAAAATCCTCCGGCAAATCAAACGCAGTGCGGTAACAGCCGGTGGGATTCTCACGCGGGACAAAGGGCGGATTGGGAACCTGCTTGCCGTACTGCGCCGCAGGACGGAGCATACAGGCTTCCCGGGAATTGTAATCCCAGGGATAGAAATAATTGGTGTAAATCGGCTTGCCAAAGCCCTGCACCTCCCAGCTGCCGGGCACCAAAATGTCGGAAAAGCCCTCCTCCGACGCGTCGGTGCGGTAAAAATCACCGGCCTGTTCCGGACAATCGAGCAGCCGGAACTTCCATATTCCGTTCAGTGAAATTTTGGCCGAAGACGGCTGTCCGGCAGCGGCTTCCTCCGCGGAAAGATAGGCTTCCCATTTTGTGTGCGCGGGCACACGATTGACAGAAGTCACCTCCCGGCTCTGCCATTCCGGCACTGTGTGAAACTCCATTCTCGGATTCATTGCAATCGCTCCTTTCCAATCGGACAGATATTCTGCCCGCTCACTCAAATTACTTTCGGAACAAACAGATGCTCCTTTTTCCCCAAATAGGTCTTCCCTTCAAAATCCAGTTCCAGAATATACGGCATCCAACCCATTATCCGGAAGAAATCCGCACATCCAAAATCCGGCTCAAAGTAGTTGACAATACTGCTCAAAGCGGTTCCATGGGTACCGATCATCACCGTTTTCCCCGGATTCTGCTCCAAAATGTCCCAAACGGCGGCAATGTTGCGCTCCTGTACCATCCGGATCGACTCGCCGCCGGTTTCATGCCAGTCAAAATCCGCCCACCGTTTTGCAATCATCTCGCGTCCTGCTCCGCCAATCCCGGATTCGCGTTCCCGCAGCCTTTCATCGGTTTGAATCTCTTTCTTCCAATATTCCGCCGCAGATTGGATCGTATCCACACTTCGCTTGTAAGGGCTGCTGTACACCGCATCCGGCTTGATATCCCGGAAAAATTCCAGCACCCGGTCGGTATCCCGCATCCCTTCATCGGTCAAAGGCCGCGTCCTGTCATCCTTCCAGGAATGCTGTGGCTCCGCGTGGCGCACAAAAAATAATTGTGTCATGTAAGTCCCTCCCGGAATTTCCGCAAAACCGCTTCCACCGACAGTTCTTCCAGCTCCAAAGCGCGCGGCTCATGCCCGGACATTGTTTCCAGGTCGTGAGCGTCCGAATCGGTGATCGCAAAATAATGTTCTCCATCCGGCGGCGCAAATCCCCGGTCGATACCACCGGGACTGATCTCCACCGTCTTTACATCCAGCTCCGGCGGGATGATGCCCAAACTGGAAATCACCGAATAGGCAGACTTATCGATGTGGGCGGGAACCGGAACGCCGCCGCAGGCACGCACCTTCTCAAACACCGTGTCAATCGAAAAAGAAACCGCGTTGATGAGCAGTTTTTCCAGTTCTCCGGTCTGCTGGTCGTTTTCGTCTAAAATCCGCTGATACCCAAAAATATCGGGCTTGTTCCGAATGGGAGGCAACGCAGCATACAGCTCTTCTCCCATTTCCATAGCAGCTTCCACACTGGGAAACAGGGAAAGAACATGCGCTTCCTCCGCCGTTGTCACCTCGATGGCCGGAATGAGCAGAATCCCCGCTTCCTCCGCCAGTCTGCTGACAGCGGGAAGCTGCCTTGCCGTGTTGTGGTCGGCCACCGCAATGGCCGAAAGGCCCAGAATCTGCGCCATTCCCACGATATTATTCGGCGTCATCTCTTCCTCCCCGCAGGGAGAGAGGCAGGAATGGATGTGGAAGTCATAGGGCACTAACACAGCCCCAGCTCCTTCCCCAGTTTGAGCGCCACCGCAAAGCTGGATTCCTCTGTTTCAAGGACGCACACCTCCTGCTGCTCCGCCCGGGCAATACAGGCGTCGTCAAAATGGATCCCCTCGCACAGAATGACACAGGCCACATCGGCAAGCACCGCCACCGCAATGGTGTTGATGTTGGCCATTACGGTGACAAAGGCGTCATTTTCCTTTGCCCGGCCCATCACCATGCTGAGCAGGTCGCAGCAGTACGCCCCCTCAATATCCCGGCAGCCACCGGCTCCTTCCACCACAATATGGAATCCGTATTTCTCCGCAAATGCAAGCGGTGTCATGCTCACTCCTCCTTCTTTTCCTCTTCGCCAGTTTCGGGACGGAACGGCGCGGGAATATAGTTTTCCAGTTTATGCAGATCGTCCAGAAGATGGGTAATATTGCTCTTATACCGGAAGATGCAGTCGTCCGCCGAAGCAAGCCCCCGCACCACATCCTCGGCCAACGCCCGGCAGGACGGCGCCCCGCAGGAACCACAGTCGAGCCCTTCGAGCGTCGCGCAGATTTCGTCCACCTTGGCCATCTTCTCCATTGCCGTCCAGACATCCTCGTCAAGCTTGAGCACCGGCACATATTCGAGCGGCGTATCCCACATCATCTCGGAAGATACGGCATCAATGTGATTCAAACTGACCGGAAGGTGCTTGCGGATGCGGTAGAGCTTGGTTTTGGCGACATAAGGGTTCTCCACATTCAAAACGCCGCCCACACAGCCGCCGGAGCAGGCGTTCAGCTCGATAAAATCCACATCCCGGAATTTCTCGTCCTCCAAGTCCTCCAAAACCCGGATGACATTCTCAATGCCGTCTGCCGCCAGATAGTTGTCGTTTAAAATACCGGAACATTCCCCGCTGCTGCTCCCCCACGAAAGGCCGATTTTTCCCGCTTCGGTCAGCGGCTGCATCGGATGGGCCGCCGTATCCTTCATCACCGATACGAGCTTTGGATAAATCTCGCTCACAGCGATCACGGCGTCCACCGCGCTCTTTTCGGTTCCCAGCGGCATTTTGGTGGCGGTCACCTTTGCCGGACAGGGAGAAATAAAGACGGTGCCAATCTTTTCGGGCGGCAGTCCTGTTTTTTTGGCTGCTTCCCGTTTAGAAATCCGGGCCGCCACCTCCACCGGAGCAAGCAGCGGCAGAATATGGTCGATTAGCCCCGGAAAACGCACCCGGATGAGCCTTGTCACCGCCGGACAGGCCGAGCTGATAACCGGCCGTGGCAGATTCCCCTCTTTCATCAGAATCCGGGTTGCCGCCGAAACAATCTCCGCCGCCTTTGCCACCTCATACACCTCGTGGAACCCAAAATCGAGCAGCGCGTTTAAGACGATATCCACATCCTCCAGATTGTTGAACTGCGCCATAAACGAAGGCGCCGGCAATGCAATCACATATTCAAACTGGTTTACTACATCCAGGCTGTCATAAATGGCGCGCTTTGCGTGATGGGGACAGACCCGGATACATTCGCCGCAGTCAATGCAGCGTTCCTTGATGATGTAAGCTTTTTTGTTGCGCACCCGGATCGCCTCGGTCGGACAGCGCTTGATGCAGTTGATGCACCCCATGCATTTGTCCCGGTCGAGCGTCACCGAGTGGAAAAATTCCTGCATAATATAAACCTCCTGTCCTTAAGCGGCTTTTACAGAACACAGAAAGCCGTAATCAGCATGGCCAACATCCCGCCCATACAGGCAACAGCTATCCAGCGAAGCTCTTCCCGTGACGGCTCTTCCCGGAAAAAAGGAAGAAACCGGAGCACCCAACGCAGATGATGCGGCTGAAATGCTCCCCAAATCGTGAAATAAACCGGAAACGTCACTATCAACGCGCCCAGAAACATAGCAGCAGCCATGAATGCTCCCTGTTCTTCCAGAAAGATGGCAACCAGCAATACAGCCAGCGTTTCACCGGCATACAAAAGCCAGTTAAACTTCTGATGAAACCGCCACCAGGCTTTATCACCAGAAGAAAAATCCTCATCTTCCGGCCGGAGAGCACGCAGCCACCGCTCCGGCTTATGCCACTGAAAACGAAACCAGGCCTGACAGATGTATACCGCCAGCGCCAGAATCAGATACATTAGAAATGAGCCGTCAAACACCAGATTCCAGAGCAATCCTGTCAGCAGGTAATATGCCCCAAAGCCCAGAATCCCGCCGCAGAAATATACAGATACCGGCAGTTTCATTTGATGTATACTGTCATATACACGGTCGTACCAACGCCTACCGTCGATTCAATCCGCATTTCATCGGAATATTTTTTCATATTGGGCAGCCCCATCCCGGCGCCGAAGCCAAGTGACCGCACTTCGTCAGGAGCTGTGGACCAGCCTTCCTGCATGGCCTGTTCAATATCGGGGATGCCTTTGCCGGTATCGGCCAGCACCATATCAATTTTTTCCGGTGTCATCTCCACATCAATTTTCCCGCCGTTTGCGTGGATCACCATGTTTATTTCCCCTTCATACAGAGCGATCGAGACTTTGCGGATGACCTCCGGTGAAACGCCAAGCTTGCGCAGGTTCTTTTTGACATTGGAAGAAGCTTCACCTGCCCGGGTAAAATCACTGCCGTCCACCTCATATGTCCATTTTAGCCCGTTCATCGGTGCCACCTCCCCGCAACCCGTTTTCCCACAGCAGCCCGCAGGCTGTAAACATCCGGTGCTTTGTTTTCAGCACAACCATGCCGCGGCGTTTGGCAAGCGCGATCATGTCGGCATCCGGTTCCTTGCCGCGCACAAAGACAATGCAGACCATATCCATCATATCCGCCGTCCGGACCACCTGGATATTCACAAGCCCTGTCAGCAGCACCGCCTGGTCTTTGACAAAAGCAAGCACATCGCTCATCATATCCGAACCGCAGGCATTGTGGACCTCCAGGTCAAGGTTTTCCTCACCACAGACCAGCTCCGCTTCCAGAACACGCATGACATCCTGTACGTTCATCGCAGTTCCTCCTTATATTGGATTTATAAATTTACAGTTCCAGACAAAAATCCCGGTGCTATTTATTCATATTATATCGGATATTCTGCCTGTATGCAATAGACTAAATTTCACGAATTCAGTTTTATCTATTCTGCATAAAAATCCGCAAAAAGGTTTTGCACCGTGTCTTCTGGCATTTTCAGCCGAAATATGATATAATCTATTAAAGTATCTGTTGTTTTTCTACGAAACACAGAAAACGATTTCACCGGTTCGGAAGACCTTTTTCGCCGGCCGGTGTGGTTTCGATGCGCTCTTTTCGCCATCATCCGAATAAGGAGGTCTATCACTATGTCCAGCAAAAAAGCCGGTGTTCTGTTTCAGGATACTCCGGAACAAAAGCAGAAACTTGAAGAAATCATCGCTTCGCACAAAGGCCAGCCCGGCGCTCTGATGCCCGTCCTGCAGCAGGCGCAGGATGTTTACGGCTATCTTCCCTATGAAGTGCAGGCAACTATCGCGGAAGGCCTGGACATCCCGCTGGAAGAGGTCTACGGGGTTGTCACCTTTTATGCACAGTTCTCCCTCTATCCCAAAGGACAGTATAAAATCTCTGTCTGCCTGGGTACTGCCTGTTATGTAAAAGGCTCCGGCGATATCTATGACAAGCTGCAGCAGAAGCTCGGCATCAAAGGCGGCGAATGCACCCCCGACGGCAAATTCTCACTGGATGCCTGCCGCTGCATCGGCGCGTGCGGCCTGGCTCCCGTCATGACCGTAAACGATGAAGTGTATGGCAAGCTGCTGCCCGATGATATCGACGATATCCTGGCAAAGTACGGCGTATAAACCCCCTATTTGCAGCCCGGAAGGTGAGGTTATGCAGGAACTATCTCTGAATGTGCTGGATATTGCGCAGAATTCCATTCGTGCAGATGCATCCCTGATTGAAATCCGTCTAACTGAACGTTCGACAGACCAGTTTCTGGAAATTTCCATTTCAGACAACGGCTGCGGCATGACAGCGGAACAGGTGGCTCATGTAATGGATCCGTTTTTCACTACCCGCACCACCCGCAAAGTCGGTTTGGGCGTGCCGTTCTTTAAGATGTCGGCTGAAGCGACCGGTGGGACTTTCTCCATTGTTTCGGAACCGGGGAAAGGCACTACCACCACTGCCTCCTATTGTACCGGCCATATCGACATGCTGCCGCTGGGGGATATGAATGCCACCATTCTTACCCTGATTACCATGAACCCCGACCGGGATTTCCTTTATCGCCGTTCAATGGACGATAAAGTGTATACACTGGATACGCGGGAACTCAAAGCAGTGCTCGAAGATGTCCCGCTGAACGCACCGGAGGTTTCGGCATATATAAAGGAATCTCTGGAAGAAGGGGAAGCCGAACTGCTCGGCAGCCCCGCTGTTTGAGGAAAGGAATGAACCGTTATGAAGAGTCTGGAAGAACTGAAAGCAATCCGTGACCGGGTGAAAAACAATGTCACCCTGCGGAAAGAAGACGCCGACGCGATTCGTGTTGTCGTCGGCATGGCGACCTGCGGCATCGCGGCAGGCGCACGTCCCGTTCTGGCTGCCTTTACCGAAGAAGTGGCAAAACGCGGCCTCACCAACGTAATGGTAACACAGACCGGCTGCATCGGCATCTGCCAATATGAGCCGGTTGTGGAGGTTTTCCAGCCGGATGGCAAAAAAACCACCTATGTAAAAATGACTGCGGACAAAGCTGCCCGGGTTGTGACCGAACACCTCGTCAATGGGAAAGTCGTTGAGGAATACACCATTGGCAGCATCAGCAATTTGAAATAAGGAGGCAGCTTCATGTATCGTTCTCATGTACTGGTCTGCGGCGGTACCGGATGTTCTTCGTCCAACAGCCAGCAGATCATCGACGCACTCGAAACCGAAATCGCCGCGGCCGGCCTTGCTGACGAAGTAAAAGTCGTCAAAACCGGCTGCTTCGGACTTTGCGCACTCGGCCCGATTATGATCGTTTATCCCGAAGGCTCTTTCTACTCGGAAGTAAAACCCTCGGATGTTCCGGAAATTGTTCAGGAACACCTGCTCAAAGGCCGTATTGTAAAACGCCTGCTTTATAAGGAAACGGTTCAGGAAAACAACGTCAAATCCCTGAATGAAACCAATTTCTACGCCAAGCAGCATCGTGTGGCACTCCGCAACTGCGGCGTCATCAACCCTGAGAATATCGAGGAATACATCGCTGTTGACGGTTATCAGGCACTGGGCAAAGTACTGACCGAAATGACCCCGCAGCAGGTCATCGACACCATTCTCGCCTCCGGACTCCGCGGACGCGGCGGCGCCGGCTTCCCCACCGGCCGGAAATGGTCGTTTGCAGCTGCCAACCAGGCAGACCAAAAATATGTCTGCTGCAACGCGGACGAAGGCGACCCCGGCGCATTTATGGACCGTTCCGTTCTGGAAGGCGACCCCCATGTCGTGCTGGAAGCAATGGCCATTGCCGGTTACGCAATCGGCGCTTCGCAGGGCTATATCTATGTCCGTGCGGAATACCCCATTGCGGTTCACCGTCTGCAGATTGCTATCAAACAGGCGCGGGAATACGGCCTGCTCGGCAAAGACATCTTCGGCACCGGCTTTAACTTTGATATCGACCTCCGTTTGGGCGCAGGCGCTTTCGTCTGCGGTGAGGAAACCGCTCTGATGACCTCCATCGAAGGCCACCGCGGTGAGCCCCGTCCCCGTCCTCCGTTCCCGGCTGTCAAAGGTCTGTTCCAGAAACCCACAATTCTGAACAACGTAGAAACCTATGCCAACGTTCCCCAGATTATCCTGAAAGGCGCTGATTGGTTCGCTTCGATGGGTACCGAGAAATCCAAGGGCACCAAGGTATTTGCTCTGGGCGGAAAGATCAAGAACACCGGCCTGGTAGAAGTTCCTATGGGCACCACCCTGCGGGAAATTGTCGAGGAAATCGGCGGCGGCATTCCCAACGGCAAGAAGTTCAAAGCGGCTCAGACCGGTGGTCCTTCCGGCGGATGCATTCCGGCGGAACATCTGGATGTGCCGATCGACTATGACAACCTGATTGCCATCGGCTCCATGATGGGCTCCGGCGGTCTGATCGTTATGGACGAAGACACCTGTATGGTAGACATCGCCAAGTTTTTCCTCGAATTCACCGTTGATGAATCCTGCGGCAAATGTACCCCCTGTCGGATCGGTACCAAACGCCTTTACGAGATGCTGGACAAGATCACCCGCGGCGAAGGCACTCTGGAAGATCTGGACAAGATGGAAGAACTCTGCTATTACATCAAAAACAATGCCCTCTGCGGCTTGGGCCAGACAGCCCCCAACCCGGTTCTGTCCACCCTCCGCTATTTCCGGGATGAATATGTTGCCCATGTTGTGGATAAAAAGTGCCCTGCCGGCGTTTGCAAACACCTGATGCAGGTCACCATCCTCACCGATAAGTGCAAAGGCTGCACCCTTTGTGCGCGCACCTGCCCGGTCGGCGCAATCGAAGGTTCCGTCAAGGTTCCTCATGTAGTCAACCAGGCCAAGTGCATCAAGTGCGGCGCCTGCATTGAGAAATGTAAATTCGGCGCTATCGTCAAGAAATAAAGGAGTGTGGCTCTAGTCATGGAAATGGTCAACCTGAAAGTGAATAATATCCCGGTTTCGGTCGCTCCCGGCACTACCGTTCTGGAGGCCGCGCGTCAGGCCGGGGTTCAAATCCCAACCCTCTGCTATTTAAAAGATATTAATGAAATCGGTGCCTGCCGGATCTGCGTGGTCGAAGTAAAAGGTGCCCGCGGACTGGTAACCGCATGCGTATACCCCGTTACCGAAGGTATGGAAGTGTTCACCAATACCAAAAAGGTTCGGGACGCACGCCGCGGCAATCTGGAGCTTTTGCTCTCTTGCCACGACAAAAACTGCCTGGCTTGTGTCAAGAGCGGCCAGTGCGAATTCCAGAAACTTTGTAAAGATTACGGTGTCGAGGATGTGGATGCCTTTAAAGGCGAACGCATCCAGTATGAGATCGACGATTCCGCACCCCACATGATCCGGGACAACAACAAATGTATCCTCTGCCGCCGTTGCGCAGCTGTTTGCCGTAAGTGGCAGGATGTGGGAGTAATTGGCGCCAATGAGCGCGGTTTCAACACCAACATTTCCTGTGCCTTTGAAACTCCTTTGGGCGAAACCTCCTGCGTTTCCTGTGGCCAGTGTATCGTGGCTTGCCCCACCGGCGCATTGTCCGAAAAAGACCAGACCAAGGAAGTCTGGGATGCTCTGGCGGATCCGGAAAAGGTTGTGCTGGTTCAAACCGCTCCCGCTACCCGCGTCACTATCGGTGAAGCGTTCGGCATGCCGATCGGCACCAATGCCGAGGGCAAAATGGTCGCCGCTCTCCGCCGCCTGGGCTTTGCCAAGGTGTTTGACACCAACTTCGCCGCCGACTTGACCATCATGGAAGAAGCAAATGAGTTGGTAGAGCGCATCCAGAACGGCGGCGCACTGCCAATGATTACCTCCTGTTCTCCCGGCTGGATCAAATACTGTGAGCATTACTTCCCCGAGTTTATCCCCAACCTGTCCACCTGCAAATCTCCCCAGCAGATGTTCGGCGCTGTGGCGAAAACCTGGTACGCCAAACAGATCGGCGTAGACCCCAAGAATATCGTCATGGTTTCCATTATGCCCTGTACCGCCAAGAAATTCGAAGTTGGCCGGGACAATGAATCCGCAGCCGGTGTTCCCGATGTAGATATCGCTCTGACCACTCGAGAACTGGCCAGAATGATCGAAACCGCTGGTCTGGACTTCACCTCCCTGCCGGATGAGGATTACGACGCTCCTCTGGGCATTGACACCGGCGCTGGCTTGATCTTCGGCGCAACCGGTGGCGTTATGGAAGCTGCTCTCCGTACCGCGGCTGACTGGCTCACTGGCGGCAATGCTTCCGGCGACGCTCTGGTATATAGCGATGTCCGCGGCACCGAAGGCATCAAAGAAGCTACCTACACCATCGGTGACCTGACCTTGAAAGTTGCCGTCTGCTCCGGTTTGGCCAACGCCAAGAAGGTTCTCCGGGCTGTTAAAGAAGGCAAAGCCGACTATCAGTTCATCGAAATTATGGCTTGCCCCGGCGGCTGTGTCAACGGCGGCGGTCAGCCCTTCCAGCCGGCTTCTGTCCGCAACTTTGTAGACCTGAAGGCTCTTCGTGCCAAAGCGCTCTACAACACCGACGCTACCATGGAGCTGCGGAAATCCCATGAAAATCCTGCAATCAAGAAGCTCTACGAGGAATTCTTGGAGAAACCCGGCAGCCATGTGGCACATGAGGTCCTCCACACCTCTTATGTAGCACGTCCCAAATATTAAACAGAACAAAACGGACCGGTTTTTATACCGGTCCGTTTTTACTGCATGCACACAAAAAGCTCCCCGCCGTACTTGTGGGGAGCTTTCCTATCGTTATTCACGGCCTTCGAACATCTCTTTGAGCTTATCCGAAAACTTTTTCTTTTTGGTTGTCTGCTTTTCGGTGATGGCATCATCAAAAGCACGAAGCTTATCAAGCTGTTCCTTAGTGAGGTTTTTCGGCACATCCACCGTAATTGTCACATACTGGTCGCCGCGTCCACGTCCCTGAAGCCGCTGCACGCCTTTTCCACGCAGACGGAAGACGGTACCGGGCTGTGTGCCCTCCGGCAGATTGTATTTGACGTTGCCGTCAATCGTGGGGACGGTCAGCTCATCGCCGGTGACCGCCTGATAGAACGAAACCGGGATTTCGCAATAAATATCATAATCTTTTCGAGTGAACAGGCTGTCTGGGCGGACAGTAATCATTACCAGCAGATCGCCCGCCGGTCCGCCGTTTGTGCCGGCGTTGCCCTGTCCAGCAAGCGAAAGCGTTTGCCCGTCGTCAATACCGGCCGGGATCTGCACTTCCACCGTCTTGGTTGTGCTGTTATACCCCTTTCCGCCACACTTCGGACAAGCTTTTTCTATAATACGGCCGCGTCCGCCGCATTTTTCACAGGGACGCTGGCTGCTGATCATGCCAAACGGCGTCCGCTGCTGAACACGCACCTGGCCGGTGCCGCCGCAGTCGGGACAGGTCTTCATCGCGGTTCCGTTTTCCGCGCCGGTTCCACGGCAACTCGGACACGCTTCGGTTTTCGCAACACTTACCCGCTTTTTTACACCTGCACATGCTTCAAAAAAAGAAATTGAAATCTGGGTGCGGATATCGCTGCCGCGGCGCGGCGCGTTCGGGTTTGCCCGACGGGACGAGCCAAAGCCGCCGCCGAAAAATCCCTCAAAAATATCCCCGATATCACCCATATCAAAGCCGCCGAAACCACCGGCTCCGCCAAACGGATCGCCGGCTGCTCCGCCGCCATAGGAGGGATCTACGCCGGCATGGCCGAATTGGTCATAGCGGGAGCGTTTCTGCGGATCAGAGAGGACTTCGTATGCTTCGTTGACCTCTTTGAATTTTTCCTCGGCCTCCTTGTTGCCGGGGTTTAAGTCCGGATGGTACTTTTTGGCCATCTGACGGTAAGCTTTTTTCAGCTCATCTTCCGAACAGCCCTTTTGTACCCCCAGCACCTCATAATAATCACGTTTCTCAGCCAATGGCGGTTACCTCCATTTATCGGATAACAGCACCATAGGGCAGGCAGAATGCCCGCCCTTTTGTGCGTTCCTTACTTGTTGTCATCATTTACTTCGCGGAAATCAGCGTCCACAACATTGGGATCGCCGCCCTGCGAACCGGTGTTGGCAGCGCCGCCCATATCAGGGCCGGCCGCACCGCCGGCAGCCTGCTGCTGTGCAGCCTGCGCCTGGTACAGTTTTTCAGAAACTGCATAGAACACCTTCTGGAGTTCGTCCTGTTTGGCTTTGATGGCGTCGATATCAGTGCCTTTCAGCGCCTCTTTCAGCTCGTTGATCTTGGTTTCGAGCTCCGCCTTCTGGGAAGCATCCACCTTGTCGCCGATCTCTTTCAGCGTCTTTTCGGACTGGAATACCATCTGGTCAGCACCGTTGCGGATATCCACCGCTTCACGGGCTTTCTTGTCTTCAGCGGCAAAGGCTTCCGCCTCTTTGACTGCCTTGTCGATGTCCTCTTTGGACATATTGGTCGAGGAGGTAATGGTGATCTGCTGTTCCTTGCCGGTGCCGAGGTCTTTCGCGTAAACATGCACGATGCCGTTGGCGTCGATATCAAAGGTTACCTCAATCTGCGGGACGCCGCGGGGAGCTGCGGGGATACCATCCAGACGGAACATGCCGAGTGTCTTGTTATCCTTTGCAAATTCACGCTCGCCCTGCAGGACATGGATCTCAACAGAGGTCTGGCCGTCAGCCGCAGTGGAGAAAATCTGAGATTTCTTGGTCGGGATGGTGGTGTTGCGGTCGATGATCTTGGTAAAGACACCACCCAGCGTTTCCAGGCCGAGAGACAGAGGGGTAACGTCGAGGAGCAGCAAGCCCTTGACTTCGCCGCCAAGAACGCCGCCCTGGATTGCCGCGCCGATGGCAACACATTCATCCGGGTTCAGGTTCTTGGAGGGTTCCTTGCCGGTTACGCGAGCAACCGCTTCCTGTACCGCAATGATACGGGTGGAACCACCAACCAGCAGGACTTTATCAAGCTGAGAAGCGCTGAGACCAGCGTCGCTCAAAGCCTGGTTTACCGGGCCCATGGTAGCGTCTACCAGGTCTGCGGTCAGCTCGTTGAATTTTGCACGGGTCAGCGTCATGGTCAGATGTTTCGGACCAGTCGCGTCCGCGGTGATGAAGGGCAGGTTGATGTCTGCGGAAGTAATGCCGGAAAGGTCTATTTTGGCCTTTTCAGCCGCTTCTTTCAAGCGCTGCATCGCCATCCGGTCGGTGCGGAGGTCAATGCCGTTGTCTTTCTTGAATTCATCGGCCATCCAGTCGATAATGCGCTGGTCAAAGTCGTCGCCGCCCAGGTGGTTGTTACCGGCTGTAGCCAGAACTTCCTGAACGCCTTCGCCCATCTCGATGATGGATACGTCAAAGGTACCGCCGCCGAGGTCGTAAACCATAACCTTCTGGTCGCCCTCTTTGTCCATGCCGTAAGCAAGGGCCGCAGCGGTCGGCTCGTTGATGATACGTTTGACATCCAAACCGGCGATACGGCCGGCGTCTTTGGTTGCCTGACGCTGTGCGTCGGTAAAGTAAGCCGGAACAGTGATAACTGCTTCGGTAACAGGTTCGCCAAGATAAGCTTCTGCGTCGGATTTCAGCTTCTGCAGGATCATCGCGGAAACTTCCTGAGGGGTATAAGATTTGCCGTCAATATTTACTTTATAATCAGAACCCATATGGCGCTTAATGGAGCTAATGGTCCGGTCTGGGTTGGTAATCGCCTGGCGTTTTGCAACCTGGCCTACCATACGTTCACCGTCTTTGGAGAAAGCAACAACAGAAGGAGTAGTGCGTGCGCCTTCCGGGTTGGTGATAACAACAGGCTCGCCACCTTCCATAACAGCTACGCAAGAGTTCGTTGTACCAAGGTCAATACCAATAATTTTTCCCATAAAATATTCCTCCTAAAAATCATCTATACAAATGAAATCGTTACGGATTTGCAACGGCTACCATTGCGTGACGGATCACTTTGCCGCCCAGCTGATAGCCTTTTTGGAGAACGGAAGCAACCACATTACTGCCCAGCTCTTCGTTTTCCACAGTGGATACCGCGTAATGGAAGTCCGGATTAAAAGGCTTGCCTTCCGCCTCGATTTCCTCCACGCCCATCTTTTTGAGCGCATCGGACATCGATTTGAAAATCAGCTCCATGCCCTTTTTAAACTCAGCATCCGAACAATCCGCCTGCATAGCTCGCTCAAAGCTATCGAGAACCGGAAGCAGCTCAGATATACATTTACTCTTTGCCACGATCCCGATCTCTTCCTTTTCACGTGCCGTGCGTTTGCGGAAGTTATCAAACTCGGCCATCTGACGGAGAATTTTATCCGAAAGATCCGCGTTTGTTTTTTTGAGCTCTGCGAGCTCATCCGGCTTTTCCTCTTTCTGCTCCGGTGCCGGCTCCGTTTTATCTGTTTCCTGCTGCTCAGCGGAATCCGGCGCGGTTTCCTCTTCGGCAACAGCTTCGTCTATTTTTTTGTCCTTCTTTGCCACTTTGAAAATCAATCCTTTCGTTCATCGTACTGTTCCGTAATCAGGCGGGAAACCGTATCCGACAAATATTCGATATACGGGATAATCCGGCTGTAATCCAGCCGCAGCGGCCCAATCACTCCAAAGGAACCGGCCCTTTTTCCCGCCCGGCTGTAACCGGTGACAATCAGGCTGGTATTGGCGACAGAGAATTCCTCACTTTCATCTCCAAAAATAATCTGGATTCCATTGAATCCCTGGTTGAGCAGCATTTCCAAATGCTGTCTTGCATCCAAAAAAGAACGGATGCTGTCAGTTTGAAAATCTTCCCTGGTTAAGAGGGCGCTCTCGTTTTTAACCTCCACCTTTTGCTGCCGCAGCTTGCTCACAATGTCGTAGATGCCGTAAAGCAGCGGAGCCAATGCCGCCGCATATCTGCCCAATGCCACGCCAAGCTCCACCATCTTCTGGTGTGTCAGCTCGTCGATCCGCATCCCGGTCAGGTTTTGTCGGATAAAGTTGACAAAAAAGGCAATCTGCTCATTGGAAAGCTCAAAGTCCAACCGGCACACCCGATTCTCTACCACACCGCTGGAGGTAATCAGCAGCAGCGCATAGAGCCTGCGTCCGGCCGGAATGACATCCAGGCGTGTAATCACCGAAAAGTCCACACGAGTTGTCGAGCTGACAATCGCACAGTTTGTCACCTGCGCCAGCAGCTCAGCCGCGTTGGCTATCAGCGTCCGCGGATTCAAATCGCCGTTTAAAAGCGTGTCTTCAATCACCCGGCGGTCATAATCGGAAAGCGGCTGCCGCGTCATCAGATTCGCAATATAAAATCGATAACCACGGTAGGTTGGGATTCTTCCGGCAGAAGTATGGGGCTGTTCCAGATAACCGATCCGTTCCAGCGAAGCCATATCATTTCGGATTGTAGCCGGTGAAACAGCATTTTTCAGCGCTTCGGCAACTGTCTTGGAACTGACTGGTTCACCGGTTTGGATATAGCGGTCAACTACCAGCTTCAGAATATCCAGCTTGCGCGCATCCAGCGCTTTCACCATGCTCACCCCTTATTGTTTTTTCTTAGCACTCATCATCCTCGAGTGCTAATATAAGATTACCACGGTTTTCATCAGTTGTCAAGGGAAGTATTTTAATTTTTTATGAACATATATTATATATTTTGTAAATCATTCATCTCAAAATGCAGTCTACAGAGTCATCAACTTTCATTTTGCAGGATTCAGAAAGAGAACTTGCAAAATTCACAAAAACCATATATAATAAGAAGAGATATCGTTCACAGGAGGACATGCCATGGATATACTGGCAGAAATTGAAAACAAATATCCCAGATTTTCAAAAGGGCAAAAAAAAATCGCCAACTACATCAGCGCCCATTCGGACAAAGCTGCCTTTATGACTGCCGCAAAGCTTGGAGCCACCGTTGGAGTAAGCGAATCCACCGTTGTCCGCTTTGCTTATGAGCTTGGATTTGACGGCTATCCGGAGCTTTCCCGCGCTTTACAGCAGATTATCCGCACCCAGCTCACCTCGGTGCAGCGGATCGAAGTCACCCGAGACCGCATCGGAACTGGCAGCGTTCTGGACGAAGTGCTTGCACAGGATATGGAAAAAATCAAACGGACGCTGGAGGAAACTTCCCGGCAGGATTTTGAAAACGCCGCCGTTGCCATTGCCAACGCGCGAAAAATTTTCGTGATTGGAGACCGCAGCGCTTCCGCCCTTTCCCGGTTTATGCATTACTACCTGAGCCTGATGTTTGAAAATGTCAAGTTGGTCACCACCACCAGTTCAAGCGAGCTGTTTGAGCAGATCATGCGGATCGGAAGCGAAGATGTCGCCATCGGCGTCAGCTTTCCCCGCTATTCCAACATGACGGTGCAGGCCTTTTCGTTTGCCGCGCGTTCTGGCGCCAAGATTGTCGCCATTACCGACGGCCCCAATTCCCCGCTGGCCCGCGACGCCTCCTTCCTGCTCTCGGCCCGCAGTGACATGAATTCTTTTGTCGATTCACTGGTGGCGCCGCTCAGCCTCATCAACGCGCTGATTGTCCGGGTGGGGATGCTCAAACAGGAGGATGTGCTCAACACCTTCCGCCGGCTGGAGGACATCTGGGACGAATACCATGTTTATCAGAAGAATTAGAAAGGAAGATCCATGAACGACGCTGATCTGATTATCGCCGGTGCCGGCCCGGCCGGCATGATTGCCGCCATCACGGCGGCCGAAGCCGGAAAAAAGGTGCTCTTGCTGGAACGGAACCCAAAAACCGGCCGCAAGCTGCTCATCACCGGCAAAGGGCGCTGCAACGTTACCAACAACTGCGACCGCGACACCCTCCTTGCCAATATTCCCCGCAATCCCCGCTTTTTATACGCGGCATTTTCCCGCTTTTCCACAGCGGACACGATGGAATTTTTTGAATCCCGCGGCGTTCCGCTCAAAACCGAGCGCGGAAACCGGGTATTCCCGGTTTCCGACAAGGCCGCCGACATTCTGAACGCATTGGAAAAAGGACTCCGCCATCCGCTCATCACCATCCAAGAAGCGCAGGTTTCCAAGCTGCTCATTCTGCCGGATAACACCGGCGTCTGCGGCGTTGCTTGCGAGGACGGAACAGAATACCGCGCACCTTCGGTGCTGCTGGCCTGCGGCGGAAAATCCTATCCCCGCACCGGCTCTTCGGGCGACGGCTACCGTCTGGCCGAACAGGCCGGGCACCGGATTGTGCCGCCAGTCCCGTCGCTGATTCCCATCCTGACCAAAGAAACAGATCCCAAAGAAATGCAGGGCCTTTCTCTGAAAAATGTCACCCTGACAGTCAGCCGCCGCGGAAAAACGGTTTATGAAGAGCTTGGCGAGCTGCTTTTTACCCACTTTGGCGTAAGCGGACCGTTGGTCCTCTCCGCTTCGGCGCACATGACCGGCAAAAAACCGGAGGGACGCTGTGATGAAACGTTCTATGCCTCCATGCTGCAAGGACAGGGCTACCGCCTTTCCATCGACTGGAAGCCCGGCCTTTCGGAAGAGCAGCTCGACCGACGGCTGCTGCGCGATTTTGCCAAGTTCCAGAACCGCGACATCATCAACAGCCTGAGCGAACTGCTGCCGCGCAAGAGCATCCCGGTGATGCTCCGGCGGGCCGGCATCCCGTTTGAAACCAAAATCAACACTATCACCAAAGAACAGCGGCGTGCGCTGCTTTTGTCCATCAAGGACTTCTCCCTGACTCCCACCGGTTTCCGCCCGATCGAGGAAGCGATTATCACCTCCGGCGGCGTCGACGTCCGGGAAGTCAATCCCAGCACCATGGAATCCAAAAAGCTTCCGGGGTTGTTCTTTGCCGGAGAGATCCTCGACGTAGATGGCTATACAGGCGGTTTCAACCTGCAAATCGCCTTTGCAACCGGCGTTTTGGCAGGCGAACACGCATAACAAAAAGAGGCATGCTCCCGGTTGGGAACACGCCTCTTTCTTTTGTGATGTATAAGATTACAGACGAACGATTTCGCCGGTCACTTCGCCCTTGCATCCGGCAGCGTTGGATTCGTCGGTGTCGATGTGCATCGCGCGGGCAAATTTCTCGCTGACACGGCAGACGACATCGCCGAAAATGAGTTTACGGCCTTCGGTGTTGACCTTTACCCAAACGACCTCCTTATCCGCAACACCCAGATCCTCGGCATCGGCGGGGGTGAGGTGGATGTGGCGTTTTGCTACGATCACGCCTTCGGTGAGTTCCACTTCGCCGCAGGGGCCAACCAGCTTGCAGCCGGGGGTTCCCGCGATGTCGCCGGATTCCCGAACAGGGGCAGCCACACCAATCGAACGGGCGTCGGTAGCGCTCAGTTCTACCTGGCAGTCTTTTCTTTCCGGTCCCAGGATGGAAGCCTTCAGCTGGCCTTTGGGGCCGACGACGGTAACTTTCTCCTCACAGGCAAACTGGCCGGGCTGAGAAAGGTTTTTCTTGTTAGTCAGGGTAGCGCCCTCGCCGAACAGAACGGCCAACGCCTCTTTGGTCACATGGACGTGACGGGCAGATGTTTCGACAATAAACGAATTCATTTCAGATAATCCTCCTCTTGTTTTGTGCTCTGCTTTCATTATACCCCCATTTCCCTGCCCGGTCAAGCAAAAATCTTGAAACCCGTCAAAATCTGACACAGGTTTTTCACATTTTCATGTTATACTGGTGGAAAAATGGGGGTGTTTTGATGAATCGAAATCTGCTGATTGCTGCCAATATCCACGCCGGAAGCGGGCAGGTAAAGGAAAACCTGGCCGGGCTGATCGATTACTGCGTTTCGCTCGGTTGGGAAGTTTCGGTCCACACCTCCCAGCATCCGCGCGACCTTCCGGAATATATTGCCAAAAACGCCGGCCGTTTTGACCTTTTGGTGAGCAGCGGCGGCGACGGCACCCTGAATGAAACGCTCAATGGCCTGATGGGCTGTGAAAATCCGCCGCTCCTCTGCTATATTCCGGCCGGAACGGTCAACGACTTTGCATCCTCTTTAAAAATCCCCAAAAATTTTGAACAGGCCGCCCGGCTTCTCGAAACCGGTGTCCCGTTCTGCTGTGACATCGGCCGGTTTGGCAGCCAATATTTTTCCTATGTCGCTGCGTTTGGCGCTTTTACCAACGTTTCCTATCAGACAAGCCAACAGTCCAAACAGCTCTTCGGCAAGCTTGCCTACATTATGGAAGGTGTCCGCCAGCTCCCCGCCCTGCATCCCAGCCGGATGCGTGTCGAGCTGGAGGACCAATGTCTGGAAGGAGAATTCCTGTTCGGGATGGTATCCAACTCCACCTCGGTTGCCGGGCTGCATTTTTCGGACAAATTCGGCATCTCCATGCAGGACGGCTTATTGGAGGTGCTGCTCATCCGGCATCCCCGCAACATCAGCGAGCAGCAAGCCCTTTTAAACGGTATGATGAAAAAGGAGCCGGTGCCGGGGCTGCTTTACCTGTTCCGGAGCAAAATACTCCGCATCGAAGCGCCGGAGCCCATCCCCTGGACACTGGACGGCGAATTCGGCGGCGACCTTCGGGAAACCGAAATTTCCGCCTGCCACCAGGCGCTTCGCATCCTGGTTCCGGCCGAAACCGCGGCTGTTCCGTCTCAAGACTGATACAAAAACCTCTGCCAAAGCAGAGGTTTTATTTTTTCAGATATTCTAAAACCCGGTCAAAGAGCTGTAATGTTTCTTCCCGTGAGCTGCTCAGCTGACTCTCCGGCAGGGAAGCAAAAAAGTCTTGAAAAGCATGACAGATCCCCTTTTCCGCAATATGGATGCTGCAGGTGCCAAACCCATGGGCATACCGGTTGTTGGTATAGATGCGCAATCCGGTATCCAAATCGGAATACACGGCCAAATAGGCCGGGATCGGCAGATAGAGCGGATTGGCAACACAGGCGCAGATTACCTCCGCAGCCGTTTCCTCTCGGAGCTGGGAAATCAATGTAAATCGGTCCTGCTGCTCCAGCGGCTCCACAAATCCGGACGGCACATCGAGCAGCACCCCGGTGCGCGCAAATTCCCACAAGCCTTCTTCCGAAAACACCGTGATGTAGCTGCCCCGGATCTCCTGAAGCCTTGTAATCCACACCCGAAACATATCCAGCAGTTCCCGACGGTTTGGGACATCCTGCCGCAAATATTTTTCCGCCTGTTCATTGGTATAAAAACGGCCGGGACACGGCTGCGCCATCAGATAAGCCAACCCGTTCTGACGAACGTTCTGCATATTGTGCCGAAAAATATCCAGAACATCCCGCGCATATCTGCTTAACACATGGCAGCGGCTGAGCAACCCTTGAAAATGGCGGCGGTAATGGCTGATAAGCGGCTGGGAAGTGTAGATCTGCGCAGCGGAAAAATCCTCGGTCATCAGCACCAGATAACGTGGCGTAATCATATACCGGCAGAACGGATTCACCGAAGCGGCAGCGGGCTGGTCATAATAATAGTAGGGCGTATAGCGTCCCATGGAAAACAAACACATGGGAATCACCTGCCGCAAAAGCCGCAGATCCTCCACGCAGGCAAACTCACTTCCCGGATTCTGGGAAAAACAGAGCAAATGGCAGACACGCAGCTCACGCCCGCTCTTCCACAGGCTGATAAAATCCTCCACAAAATTTAAGCGCGGCGGCAGGTAAAGATCAATTTCTACCGTGCCGGGCTCCTGCGCTTCGTAAAATAAGATCTCCCGCACAGCGGAACAAACCGCAAGCTGTCCATGGAGGATGTTGGTTTCCTGCGGAGGTTTGTCAATCTGGAGCAGCACCGGCTCGCTGTCAAAACGGACAGCTGACAGCTCCTGGAACAGCTCGCTGATTTCCTGACGGGAAGCATAGGCGTTTTCGCCCTGCAGCAGCATATTGTAAAGACGGAACAGTTCCGCGTTTTCATCCAATGTCAGCTGCAGATACTCCGAAAGCTTTTGCACTGCCTTATAAGCCAGGATTCGCCGGTCGCTCAACGCTTTGTGAATCGAAGTCCGCTCGATGCCTGCTTTTCTCGAAACCGACGAAATGGATTCCCCGTTTTGATCCAATAAAAACTTAAGATATTCGCTGAATTTGGACATCAGCATCCTCCTTTTCCCAAAGCTGACAGCTTATCTGTGACAAAATCATTGGTTTCTTTGTCACACTTTTTGACACAGATTGAAAACACCCCGACTACCGATTATAATTTAAATATGAAATCTGAATAACATCCGAAAGGGGACAGGCATGGTACAAATCATCCTTTGTGATCCGGAACAGGAATGGTGCGGCCTTTTGCAGGAAACTCTTACCAAAATCTTTTTTGAAATTGAAGAATGTCACATTGCCACATGCAAAACCGGGGAAGAACTGCTTCGTATTTTGATGGAAGGCGCCAGCCCCGACCTGATTTTTCTGGATGCCCAGACCGCACAGGCTCTCCGCCTGCGCCATTTTCAAACAGAGCTGGTATTATGTTCCAACAATGCCGACGACGCAATCGAAGGCTACCAGCTGCATGCTTTTGACTTCATAAAAAAGCCTTTCTCCGCTTCCCGGCTGAAAAAAGTGATGAACCGGTTCATCCGGGAAAAAATGCAGAAAGATATTCCATTCTTACAGGTCCCGATACGGGGATGCCCGGTGCGGATCAATCTGCATCAGGTTTGGTATTTTGAAAGCCAGGAACGAAAAATCGTGGTACACGGCACTCGTGAACCGCTGTCATTTTACCAAAAACTGGACCAACTGCAGGAAATGTTGGCGGAATCCAGCTTTATCCGTTGCCACCAAAGCTACCTGGTCAATCTGGAAATGATTCAGAGCGTACAAAACAGCAACCTCCTGTTGAAAAACGGAAAAATACTCCCCATCAGCAGGCGGTATTCCCAAAATGTGCGAACAGCACTTTTACAGCACGAATAAACAGCAAGCCGTTTGGAAAGCAGTCCATCATTATTATACTGTTTTCAGGGAACATATTTTTGCAGTTGCCGATATTCGCCCTGTTTTTGTCAAAAACGACACGATATAAATAAAACCGTGGGGACAGAACCACTTCTGTCCCCACGGTTTTCCGTTATTGTTCAGTATTCAGCATCTCCATTTTTTGTAACAAAATTTTCCGGTACTGTTCCGGATCATCTCCGGCCAGAAAATAACTGATAACACCGTTCCCGTCTCGGAGGATCAGTGCAAAATCTCCCACCAGATAGGCTTCTTCCACCGGCCAATCCAAATCCCGCCGGGAAGTACTCGAAAAAATTTGGCGGATTGTCTCGGCTTCCTCCCAGGCAAGTCGTTTTGTAATCCTGCGGGAACAAGCGCGGTAGGCAGTATAGGAAACGGTAACACTTTGATACTCATCTTCTCCCACCTGTACGCTGCCAGATTCATAAACTTCCCACCGCTCATACAGCGGTGTCCGGCCATATTCGCTGGTATGAGTGCGCACCTCGGCGCCCGGCAGCAGTTCCTCTGCCTGCACCACAGGCGCTTCCGTACCAAAATCAACCGGCTCCATCCGGTAAAGAGGATAAGCCATCACCAATCCCAGCGCAAAGAAGAAAATCCCCACACCCCAGGCAATCTTCCGCGCCATCCGGTCGAGCCACTTCTTTTTAAGAAAGAAACCGCCCACAAAGACTGCAGCACCCAATGCCATAGCAATCCACTGTTCCGCCTGCGGCCGGATGTTCCCGGCCCAAGCATCATACAATATCGATAAACCGAGCAAAACGCCGCAGCTCCACAGCATCGCCCGGCGGCGGATCACCCGCCAGCGAGCAGTTTTCCGGGAAATTTCCGGGATGGGCGTTCCTTTTTTCATTGCTCTTCCAGCGGCAAGATAGCCAACAATTCCGGTCGCCGCATTGACCGCCAGAAAAAGCAGCACCAGCACAAACAAAAGCAGGCAGAAAAGCTCGACCATCGTATTCCAGCCCGACAGAATTCGAACCTTGCTCCCCTTGCCCACACCAAAGCCCAGATCCAGCAGCGTCCAGATCGCCCACAGGATCAGCAGCGAACTGTTGTCCAAAATGCTGCGGCGGAACGCCTTCTGGAAATTCCGAAGCGCCAGTTTGTCGTCGGTCTGAAGCGGCGTCAGCGAGGCGTCTTTTGTAAAAAAGAGGAGCCAGCCCTCCTGTGCACGCAGCCGAAACCGCCAGCCCGCATCGGCACAGAGTGTCGTGTAGCGCTGCAGCTCCTCCTCATCGCGGCGAATCTCGGTAAAATCCACGCAGTACCGAAGTTTGCGGGGTTTCCCGCGGCGAAATTTGGCCGTATACTTCCCCACCGATTCGGGATGCCAGCCCTCTTCCGCCATCTGCTCAAAATACTGTTCCAACTGTTTCGGTTCGGTGATTCGATAGGGCAGCCACACCCGTTTTTCGTCAATTTTCATCCTGTTCCGCCTCCTCCGCAACCGCCTGGGCATCCGCCAACATCCGAAAGAGACGCGAAATTTCATCCCGCAGCAGTTTTTCCCCTTTCGGTGTCAGCCCGTATATTTTCCGCCGTCCCTCCTCCGCTTTTTGACAGAGGATTTTCTCCTTTTCAAACCGGGCAATCAGGGCGTACATCGTCCCCGCCCCGATGTGAACGCGGCCCTTTGTCACATGCTCGATATACTGCATGGCGTCATAGCCATGGCGGGGTTTCCGCATGGCAAGCAGCAGATAGTACATCGGCTCGGTCAAGGTCTGCAGCTGTTCCCGCGACATCCGGCACCTTCTCTCTATTGATACTCGATATATCTATACTCAATATAGCAGAAGATTCTTCTCCTGTCAACCCCTTACAGCAAAAAAGCGGGAGCAAACGCTCCCGCTTTGACGTATTCTTTTATTTTCCGGCAACCGACAACTCCTTGACCAGAACCGATGGAGAACCAAAGACGGTAAATCCGGAAGGCAGTCCGAATTTCAGGTCGGAACCGACATCCGTAATTGCCCGGAGCAGCTCAAAGAAATTGCCCGCCACGGTAAATCCGCGCAGCGCTTTGGTCTTTTTGCCGCCCTCGATGAGGAACCCGGCGCTTTGCAGCGAAAAATCACCGGTAATTGCATTGGCGCCGGCGTGACCGCCGTTGATCTCGGTCAGGTAAATGCCGTCCCCAACCTTTTCAAAGAGCTCCTGCTGCGAAAGCTCGCCCGGTTTGAGGTAAAAGCTGTACGGCGCCACCGATACGCTCGCCGCGTATCCGCTCTTGCAGGCGTTGCCGGTGCTGGGAACGCCTGCTTTTGCCGCTGTTTTTAGATTGTGCAGAAGCGTTTTCAGGGTTCCCTCTTCAATCACCGGCTTGGTGGCAGTCGCCACACCCTCGGCGTCAAAGCTGGTCTGTACAGTGCAGCCCGGATAGAACGGATCGTCCATCAGGGTGACAGCCGCCGATGCAATCTGCTCGTTTTCGCGCCCACGGAGCAGCGAAAGTCCCTTCTGCGCCTGGTCCGCCGAAAAGACAGAACTGAAAATCGCCAGAAAATCGGCCATAACCTCCGGATCAAAGACGACCGGATATTTGCCGCTCACCGGCACTTCGGCCCCGATGGTACTGGCTGCCTTTTCCACCGCGCTTGCCGCAAGCTCCTTGCGGCTGATGCCGGAAAGAGTGCCCGTCTTAAAGTCGTAGGCGTTGTATTTGAGGCCATCCTGCTCCATCACCGCGCCGACGATGCCGCCCTGGAAGCTGCACACATTGCAGAGGTCAAGTCCTTTGGAGTTGGTCAGCCGGGTGGTCACCCGCTCGGCCACAAACTGGCTGGAGGTTCCGTCGCAGACGCGCGGATCGGCGTCATACGCTTTGGCTTGACAGTCGAGGACAAACGGGATCATCCCTTCGGCAGAAGGCAGCGGAAAGTCCTGCTCCCCGGTTTCCCGGTAGGAGTCGCCCGCCGGATGAAGAAACACCTCATCGGTGCTCTCGATCGTCGCGGCGTTTTCGAGCGCGCGGGCAACAATCTCCTCGGCCTGCTCTTCGTTGAGCAGTTCGGTGGCAGCGTAGCCCATCTTGCCGTCCGCAATACAGCGGAAGCAGACGCCGCCGGTCACATTGCCGTTAAAGCGGTTCACTTCCCGCTGATAGGCGGAAACCGAGATGCTCTCTTCTTCCATATAATACAGTTCATATTCGGCGATCCCGCGCTTTTTGGCCGCACGGACGACCGCTTCCTTAAAGAGTTCGTACGTCAACAAAATCCCCTCCTTTAACGTCCGCCGACCGTGATGGACGAAACGCGGATCAGCGGCTGGCCCACATTGGTGGGAATCGAACCGCTCAGCGAACCGCACATACCCTGGCCGCAGTCAAGGTTCTGGCCCACCATGTCGATGTTCATCAAAATCTCGCTGCCTTTGCCGATCAGGCTGGCGCCGCGGACTGGCTCACAGATCTGACCGTTGCGGACCAGATACCCTTCGGTTACCGCAAAGTTGAACTCGCCGGTTACCGGGTTGACCGAGCCGCCGCCCATCTGCCGGCAGTAAAGGCCGTTTTCGATGGATTTGATGATTTCAGCGTTGTCGTCGGTGCCGTTGGCGATAAAAGTGTTGGTCATACGGGAGGTCGGCTCAAACAGGTAGCTCTGCCGCCGAGCGCTTCCGGTCGGCTCCATCCCCATCCGGCGGCCGTTCAGCCGGTCAATGAGGTAGCCTTTGAGGATGCCGTTTTCAATTAAAACGTTGCGGCGGGAAGGATTGCCCTCGTCATCAATGTTGATCGAGCCCCACGCGCCGGGGATGGTTCCGTCGTCGATGGCAGTCACCTTGGGGTTGGCGATCTGCTGGCCCAGCTTTCCCGTAAACTGGCTCTTGCCCAGCGCAACTGAGGTGGCTTCAAGCGAATGGCCACAGGCTTCGTGGAAAATAACGCCGCCAAAGCCATTCTCGATGGCAACCGTCATCTTGCCGGCCGGGCAGTAACCGGCGCTCAGCATCGTTACCGCCTGGCGGGCTGCTTCCCGGCCCACCGCGGCCGGATCGATCTCGTCAAACATTTCCAAGCCCATCCGACGGCCCGGGCTCTGGACGCCGGATTGGTTTTCGCCGTCCTTGCTGGCAACCGCGTTGATCATCAGCCGGGTGCGGATCTGCCGGTCCTCAGTGTACAGACCCTCGGTGTTGGCAATCAGGATGTTGTGGTCGATGTCGAGCAGCGTTCCCTGCACCTGGGAAATGCTTTCGTGGTAGGCTTTTGCCGCGTTGGAACCGGTGCGGAGGATCTCCGCCTTCACAGCGTTGGGAACAGTGGCAGGCACTACTTTGATGGGGTGAACATCCCCAAAAAGGCGCTCGGTCAGGCGGAAATCCAACCGGCCGGTACCGTTCGCGACTGCATAAGCTGCGTTTTCCGCGCAGCGGAGCAGCCCTTCGCGGGAAAGATCAGTGGTAGAAGCGTAGGCGCTTTTCAGGTCCTTGTAAACCCGAACGCCAACGCCGGAAAGATAGTTATCAGTTATGGTTTCAACTTTGCCGTCAATCATGGTGATGGCATTGGATTTGGTATGCTCGGCAAAAATCTCTGCAAAATCCGCTCCGGTGGAAACGGCTTTCTGCAGGACTTCCCCCAGCAGTTCTCGTGTCAGCATGGAATAACCTTCCTTTCTTCCGAAAAATCGGACATTGGAATCAATGTACGAATCTATTGTATCACTTTTTAGTCTATTTTACAAGGAACCGGCTGTAAAATTCCTGTGACTTCACTTGGCAATCGTGGAAAGGCAGATCTGAGAGCTGAGATCCCAGGAATATTTGCCGCGGCTCCCCTCATAAATCATGGCGAAATGGTCCTCCTCTTCAAAAACAGCGGGAAACCAGATGGCGCCGCCGTCTTCGCTTCCTTTGGGACCGCAGCCAAACACCGGATTGCCGGGATGCTCCTCCCAGTGGAGCAGGTCGCGGGAACGCGCCAGCCCGAAGTAATCCGGCTCGTCCTCCAGATAGGAACTGCCGCCGTACATCATATAATAGGTGCCGTCTTCTTCCGAAAGGCGGATGGTCGTCAGCGCAAAACTGTCCCAGTTCCCCTTTTGAGAGAACCCCGTCAGCGGACCGACATCCGAAAAATGGACTCCATCCGCCGAACGGCTCAGGGTGGGAACCCAACACTGGCTGCCTTCCACCCGTTTGACCGAGATCATAAAGAGTTCCCCATCTTTGCAAACCACATCCGGCGCGCGCCCCACACAGACAAACCCGTATTTTTCAAAGTGAACACCGTCCTCGCTGATGCTAAGCCCCACACTGTCCGGGCCGTCACCGACTGCGGAATAGTACAAGTAAACCTTTCCCCCAAATTCCACCGCCGCCGGATCGAGCACATCCCGGCTGTCAAAGCTGCCCGGCTCCCCGACATCCACAATCGGCCCATCTGTCAGAGGCTGGAACAGGAGTTTGCCGTCCTGTGTCCCCAAAAGCTCCGCCGCGGTAATACGGTCGTGCCGCTCTCCCGGACGGGAGGGCAGAATCCCGTTTCCCCGGTAATAAAGAAAGCGCTTCCCCCCAAACAGCAGAATATCCGGATTGGCGGTCCAGCAGCAGCACATTCCCTCGCTGCCGCCGGTAGCCGGAATCACCGGATTATGCGGGCTGTGCACCCATTTTTTGCAGTTATCGGTATAAGATTCCCCAAACAGTGACCAGAATCTTTGATTCATCTTCATCCCTCCGCAGCCTTTTAAGTTATTTTTATCATAGCATTTTTGATCTTGGATTTCCAGTACTCTTCGTCAAATTAGCACTCTATAGTTTTGAGTGCTAATGTTTTCAAAACATCAATAAAAATAGCACACTTTGTTCACAATCCAGGGGTATACTGATAATTGTTGAAAGGGAAAAGATCCCCCGAGACGGAACAGCGCGGCGCCTGCGCAGAGAGCGTTGTTCCCAATCTCACAAGCGCAGAGATTGGAGTATTTTATGTTTGGTATGATTCCTTTTACACACGAAGAAAATAGCCTGTGGAATGAATGGCACAATATGGAAAAGAACCTGTTCGGCGGACTGGAGGGCGGCTCCTTCCGCTGCGATATTAAAGAAGAAGGCGACCACTATCAGCTCGACGCGGAGCTCCCCGGCTTCCAGAAAGATGATATCTCGGTGGATGTTCACGAAGATTGCCTGACCATCACCGCCCGTCACAACAGCGAAAAAGAAGACAAGAAGGACAATTACCTGCGCCGGGAACGCCGGTTTGGTTCCTTTACCCGTAGCTTTGACGTCAGCGGTATCGACAAAGACAAGATCACCGGCAGCTATAAAGACGGTATCCTGACTCTTTGTCTGCCGAAGGTCGCCGAAACTGCTCCGCAGAAACGCACCATTCAGATTGAAGGTTAATATTTAAAAGGGCGCTGCACCTCCCCTATGGGACGTGCGGCGTCCTTTTTTATTTTTCTTCTGGAACCGGCACTGTTTTCCCCTCATAGACCGAATAGATCAGGCACTCCCGGATTCCTTTCGGGAAAAGGGGGGCGAGCGCCCGCCGATAGAGCGAAAGCTGAGACGAATAGCGCCGCAATAGCTCGGATGCACCCGTATGGTCGGTCTTGTAGTCGAGCAGCACCCCGGCGCCATCCTCCTCAAAGACGCAGTCGGCCACGCCCTGGATGAGGATTTCATCCTCCCCCTCGTAGCCGGCGCGGCTGGCCGGCACCGTATCGAAAAAGCGGTACTCCCGCAGGACACGCGGCGAAGCGAGAATCCGCTCCATCAGCTCGGAACGGAAAAACCGCGAAAAGGCGGTCAGCGGAATGGTCTGCGCCTCCTCGTGGGTGAGGTAGCGCGCCTCCTCCAGCCACAGCAGCTCGGCCGCCGGGTCGAGCCGCCCCGCCGCGTAATCGGCAAACTGCAAAGCGCGGTGGAAAATGCTGCCCCGCTCAGCCGCCGAAAAGCCCTTTTCCTGAGTAAAAGCCGGCAGCGGCAGGAAAATCGAGCCTTCCGCTTCCTCTTCCCGGCGAACGATGTCGGTGACTGCCAGCTTTGCCGGGATGACGGTCCGCTCCCGCCAGGGATAGCGCCAACCGCACTGCCGGGCAATTTGAGCGGTCAAAACCGGATTTACTTCCGCCAAAACTTCCGTTTCGGTTTCTTCTTTGGAAGAAGCTTCCCCGCCTGCCCACTCGGCAAAAAGAGCAAACGACTCCGCCCGCACCTCCGTTTCGAGCGCAAACCGGCGGCGGACTTCCGCAAAATCCGGATGCCGCAGCAGCGCTGCCAGCAGCCAGTCGCTCCAGCTGTTCATTCCCAGCACAATGCCGGGATCAACCGGTTGCTGCCCATCCAGCAATGCCGAAAGATTCCAGAGCTTTTTCTCCGGATTTTTCAGGCTGATATTCAGAATCAGTGTTTCTCGCGCCCGCGTCATCGCCACATATAAAAGGCGAATTTCTTCCGAAAGGGTATCCTCCCGCTCTTTGCGCCGGACAGCCGCCCAACTCAGAGTGGGATACCGCCGAAGCTTTTGCCGGTCAACCACCTGCATCCCGCAGCCAAGCGCCGTATGCAGCACCACCGGACGATTGGAGTCGGCAAGGTTAAAGCCTTTGGCACAGTTGGCAAGAATCACGATGGGGAATTCCAGCCCCTTGGATTTGTGGACGCTCATAATCCGCACCATGCCGGTGCTCGCTGAAAGAGGATTCGCCACCTGGAAATCCTCGCCCCGGTCGATCAGCCGCCGGATGTAGCCCACAAAACCCGAAAGCTCGCTCCGGCCGGAACGTTCGTAATCCCCCGCATATTGGAGCAGCAGCCGGAGGTTTGCCTCTCTCCCCGCCGAAACCCCGCTTTAGATCGGAAGAG
>CALWNQ010000023.1 GCA_944382875.1 uncultured Clostridia bacterium | reverse complement strand
CAGCGCCAAACATCTGACGGAAAGCAAGACGGCCAATACGGCCAAAGCCATTGATTGCAACTTTAACTGCCATAATCATAAACCTCCAAAATTTTTTCTATCCTTATTTTATACCAAATTTCCCAAAATGACAAGGGTTTGACAGAAAATTAACGGAATAAATTCGGTGAATTTTTTGTGAACGAATCCACTTCTTTTTATCTCTTTTTCACAAAAGTTATTTGTTTGACGACAAGTCATACGATTTTTAAGGGAAAGCGTTTCTTTTTAAAAAAAATCGTTGCGAATTCTGGTGCGGCTGTGATATAATAAATAAAATGACGAAAAGGAGGAGAACGATGCGTTTTAAGCGGATTTATATCGAAATCAGCAATATCTGTAATTTGAACTGCCCGTTTTGTGTCAAGAACACCCGTGCGCCGCGCACAATGAACGAAGCGGAATTCCGCCGCGTCATTCGGGAAATCTCCCCATATACAGATTACGTCTATTTTCATGTCAAAGGTGAACCGCTCCTCCACCCACAGTTAGAGCGTTTCCTTGATATCTGCGAGGAACACAATCTCCAGGTCAATCTTACTACCAATGGCACTTTGCTTTATAAAACCGGAGAAATGCTGCTTCGTAAAAGCGCCTTGCGGCAGATGAATTTTTCGCTGCACAGCTTCCCGTTTCACAATGGCGCCAATGGTACTGAGCGGGAATTTTACAACGAAATTGATCTTTCCGGAATGGAAAGCTATGTGAATGGCGTGCTCCATTTCTGTCAGCGCTTTGCGCGGGAACGGAAAAAGTTTTCCGTATTACGGCTCTGGACACTGGATCGCAATCGGGAAGCAGATCCCGCTGCGCTACAAATGATGGAGTTAATTGAAAAAGTATACCCCAATGCGGCGCCACTGGAAGAAAAAATGCGTCAGCACCGCAGCATTACACTGGAAAAGGGCGTCTTTTTAAGCTGGGAACAGGAATTCACCTGGCCGTCAATAAAAAATCACTATGTATCGGATTCCGGTATCTGTTACGGAACCCGCAGCATGCTGGGCATCCTCTGCGACGGAACGGTAGTTCCCTGCTGCCTGGACGCCAACGGTGAAGCGCCGCTTGGAAATATCTTTACGGAACCGCTTTCGGAGATCGTCAACGGCGATTATTTCCAGCGCGTATCCAAAAATTTTAACAACCGTCATGTCACATTGCCTCTCTGCCGGCACTGCACCTACCGGCTGCGTTTTGACCGGATGACTGCACACACTGCTGACTCAGACTCACCGGAAAATGAAAATCCCGCCGGGCTCCCTTGACAAACCGACAGCTGTGTGCTATACTTTTCTGCATAAAAGCTTTAAAGCAGAAAAGAGGTTGTAGGTATGGTGATACAGATTGTGGGACTTGGACTGATCGGCGGATCTTTCTGCAAGGCAATCCGCCGCAGTACCGACCACACAGTGCTGGGAATGGACATTTCAACTAAAACTGTGCAACAAGCGCTGAGAGAAGGCGCCATTCACGCCGAGGGAACGGCAGCTACTTTAAAAACGGCTGACCTGGTCATTGTCTGCTTGTATCCAGAACAAACGATTTCTTTTCTGCTGGAACACCGGGAAGATTTCCGAAAAGGCGGCATTGTCTGCGACGCCTGCGGAGTCAAGACTGCTGTTGTGGATGCGGTCAGTGGCTCGCTTGATCGTTCGGGCGTGCGGTTTGTTGGCTGTCACCCGATGGCCGGCCGGGAGCTTTCCGGCTTTGGGGCTTCCAAAGCCGATCTGTACGATGGAGCCAGCTTTATCCTTACACCGATTGCGGAAACCGATCCGGACGCAATTGCTTTTTTAGAAGAGTTTGCCCGCTCGATTGGCTTCGGACAAACAGTCACCGCTTCCCCCACACAACACGACCGCATCATTGCGGCAACCTCACAGCTTGCCCACGTTGTTTCCAATGCCTACATCAAAAGCCCCACCCTGCGGGAACAGGCGGGTTTCAGCGCCGGCAGCTACCTTGACCTCACCCGGGTAGCAAAACTCAGCGAAGAGATGTGGACCTCCCTTTTTCTGCTCAACAAAGACCCGCTGCTGTTTGAAATTGACACCATTATCGAAAATCTGAAACAATACCGTGACGCCATTGCCGCCGGGGACGCCGATACCCTTCGGAATATTCTGCGGGAAGGACGTGAACTGAAAGAAGCGGATCTGCAAACAAACCGTTAAATCCTGCACCCCAAAAATGGGGTGTTTTTTTCATTTCTCGCATTTGATGATTATCTAACAATATACTTGACATTAATATAATATTATGATATTGTATAATTATCGAATATAATGTTAGAGGTGTATCGAATATGTATCGGGACATTTTAAAAAATGCTGACTACCGCAAGCTGCTTTTTGCCGATGTAATCAACGAATTTGGTGACAGTATAGATGGCATCGCGTTCACCTGGCTCACCTACCAGTTCAGCGGGAGCGCTTCCCTGAGTGCTCTGGTACTGGCGGCCAACCGACTTCCCACCGTAATTTTCCAGCCTCTGTTCAGCCCCATCACCGACCGGCTGCCAAAAAGGCCGGTCATGGCAATCTGCGACTTTATTCGGGCAGCACTGGTGGGAATTTTTCTGCTGCTGTTTCTGACCGATTCCCTGCAGGCCTGGATGTTCCTCGCATTTTCCTTTGCTATGAATACGGTGGAATCCTTCCGGATTCCCGCCGGTGCCGGGATGCTGCCGCAATTATTGAGTAAAGAAAAGTATGAAAAAGCCAGCAGTTTGATTCGTTCCGCCTGTATGGCGATGGATCTGGCCGGTACTGCTCTCGGGGGAGTCATCGTCGCCTTTTCGATGGAAATCGCTTTTGCGATTGACCTTTGCACCTTTGTCCTGTCCGGCCTGCTGATTCTGGCCATGCAATTCCGGGGAGCCGTTCATTCTCCAAATGAGCAGAAAGGCTATTTTGCCGAACTGAAAGGCGGATTCCTGTATCTGGCAAAAAACCGGCTCTTTCTGCTGATTGTCACCGGAGCAGTGCTATTCAACAGCATTGGGGCGATTATGGGTTCCGTAATGGCACCGTATATTTCCGATGTTTTTCATGGCGGCAGTGAAACCCTTTCCTTTTTCAGCATCTGCAATACGGTGGGACTGCTGCTGGCTTTTACCTTCTATCCCAAAATTTCGGAGAAATTTTCCTATCGGGTACAGTTTCTATCCGGTTATGCCGCAGTTGCAGTGGCTTATACAGGACTTGTCCTGATTCCTGCATTAGGCTGGCTCCGCTTTCCGGCGGCAGGGATTCTGATGTTTGGCTGGGCAATCATCAACGGCGTTACCAGTAGCTTTTTCAGCGTCAAGTTTGTCCAGATTGTGGAACCGGACTATCTGGGACAGGCAGCGGCGGTCTTTAACTCAACGGGAAGCTGCTTCGCGCCACTGACCGCCGCAGCAGTAGCCGGAGTGGTGGCCTTTCTGCCTATTGAGGCAGTTCTCCTTATCGGTGCTGCGGCTGCTGCTGTGGTTTTCGTCATTCTCGTCCGGTTAAAAATCTGCTATGCCTTGAACAAGGAAGAAAAAACCGCTATAATGGAAGAAACTGAAACCATAGGAGCGGATTGATATGAAACTGCACCCTTTCCACCTGTATTTGGAAGCATTGGGCGTAATATGGAAAAAATCAGACCTGGACCTGTTCCCGCAAACGCTGGAGAATATCCGTTCCCGGGCGGAAAAACCGGAATTGGTTCCCATCATGGCGGAACCCTGTCAGAAAATGCTGGATGTCTGTGCGGATATTTCTCTGCCCGATTCGCCGCTGTTCCAGGTGAAGCGAACCGACGATCCTATGGAATCCCGGCCGTTTCAGGAATTTTTCATTTCTTATTATAACGTGGAAGATCCCCGGCCGCCTCTGGAACAAATGCTTTCCAATCTTCGTTCGGAAGGGAACAAAGTGTTTCTTTCCTGCGTGCTGGATATTGACGACGCTAATACCATCAATACAGAGTCTGTCTATCCTCCTCAGGAAGAAATGCTCAAACAGCTGCGGGTGGAGGATTTCTCACCGGAATACCGGGCCGCTGTGATGGAAATTGCCCTGTTTCCGGAAATTTATGCTGCTCAGCTTGCCGGACTTCTGGAAGAAATTGCGCAGCGGATTGCACCAGTTCTGGATCAGTATCAAGACAGATTCCAATATGCGCAAGATTTCTTTGCGGCTCCCAATCTGCATGAGCGAATGCAGAAACGCATTCGCCTCAGACTTCCGGAAAACACCCTTGTCATCCCATCCCTCAGCATGTTCAACATGGGATGGAGCTATCAGCCGCCCCACTGCAACCATTTCTATTTTATGATGGGAATACTCTTCTGCGCAACGGATATCTTCTCGCAAACAGAACTGACCGGAGAACAGATTTCCAGCCGGATGAAGGTATTGGGCGACCCCACCCGGCTGGAAATTCTCCGGATTCTGGGGGAAACACCCACTTATCAAGCTGATCTTGCAAAACGCCTGAAACTCACTACTCCCACCATTTCTCACCACATGAGCCTGCTGATCCATGCCGGATTTATCACCGACGAAATCCGGGAAAATCGTATTTTCTACCATTTGAACACGCAAAACATCACTGTATTGACCGAAAACCTGCGGGAGCACCTTGGAATCCAATGATGCCAGATTTTGTCATTTTGGGTTTAAAAATGATTTACAATTTTCATTTAGGTTTCACTTGGAAAACAAATGCAAATCACCTGCTCCGAATATACTATAATCAATGAAACGAAAGAGGTTTCAGAGATTCAGTAAAATCCGTTTCAATAATAAGGAGCGATTTATATGATGGAAAATTACAACATGAACCTGAATGATCGGAACAATACTCCGGAAGCTCCAAAAACTCCCGAGAAAAAATCCAGTCCGTACCTCACCAAAAAGATGGGTGCTCTAATCGCAGCGCTCTGCATTCTTGCATCCGGTTCTGCCGGATACGCGGCAGGAACTTTCCGCACTGTACCGCAGGCTACCGATTCTTCCTCCATGCAGAGCAGCCTCCAGACATCTACCACGCAGAATGATTCCAGTTTCAGCACCATGGCTGCAAATTCGTCTTCTTCCGGCAAAACTCTTTCTATCAGCGAAATCGCAGATAAAGTGGCAGATTCCGTTGTAGAAATTACAACAGAAGTTACCGAATATGACAACTTCATGCGCCAGTATGTAGCAGAAGGTGCCGGCAGCGGCGTTATCCTCACTGAGGATGGTTACATTGTCACCAATAACCACGTCATTGAAGGCGCTAACAAAATCACCGTTACCTTAAAAGACGGCACCTCTTACCCTGGCACCCTGGTAGGCACAGATTCTCAGGGTGACATTGCAGTCGTAAAGATCGATGCAACCGGCTTGCAGCCTGCAACCCTCGGCGATTCTGATTCGCTGGAGGTTGGTGACACAGCTGTTGCGGTGGGCAACCCGCTTGGACAGCTGGGTGGCACTGTAACCAATGGTATTATCAGTGCTCTTGACCGTGAAATTGACTTGGACGGCAAAACCATGAATCTTCTTCAGACAAACGCTGCCATCAACCCCGGCAACTCCGGCGGCGGTCTCTTCAATGACCGCGGCGAACTGATTGGTGTTGTTGTAGCAAAATCCTCCGGCAGCGGCATTGAAGGCCTCGGCTTTGCAATTCCGATCAACACCGCAAAAGATATCATCGATGATATTATGCAGTACGGTTATGTGAAAGGCCGCATTGACCTTGGCATGAGTACCGTGGATATCACCAGCGCCCAGATGGCCATGATGTATGGCCTTTCCAGCACCGGCGTCTATATCAACAGTGTAACCGAAGGCTCCAACGCAGATCAGGTTGGTTTCCGTGCCGGAGACCAGATCATCTCCTTTAATGGTGTTGACATTACCAGCGGCGATGACCTGACCACAGCCATCGCAGATTGTAAAGTTGGCGATACGGTCGAAATCGTTATCGCACGCAACGGGCAAAAATACTCCGGCCAGCTTACGCTGGAAGAAGCCCACTCCTAAATTTTGACAGACCTCTCATTTCCGAGCTTTTCCATCGGCAAACACCCGGCAGGTTTTTCCTGCCGGGTGTTTGCTGTCTTTATATAGATTCATTTTTTTCTTGTTCCAGTTCTTCTTCCAATTTTGCAACAACAGTACTCATTTTAACGTTCATGGCAGTACAGATGCGGTAAAGGGTTTCTAACGTTGGCTTTCGCTCTCCGCGCTCAATCGCACTTAGATGACTCCGCCCAATGTCCGCCAAACCACTCAGCACTTCCTGTGACATGCCGCTTTGATGTCGGAAATACGCAATGACTTCACCGACTGTAACCGGATTCAAAGTTGGAATATACATATCGATCACCTCTATGTATATTCTATGGCAGATCTTTTTTTGCGTTGAATACATATGTTGACAAATAAATACTTATGTGTTATATTATACTTATCAATACAGAAAAAGGAGCATGCAAAATGGAAAATCAAAATGAACCACAGAGTCCTCCCGCCCCCAAAACCAAATTCTGCAAATTTTGTGCCGCCCAAATCCCGGAAGATGCCGTTATTTGTACCGCCTGCGGCCGTCAGGTCGAGGAAATAAAACACACCGACTCAGCACAGCCCACCATTGTCATCAACAATGAAAACAACAATACCAACACAAATTTGAACGGTGTATATCCCGGTACTCCCAAAAACAAATGGGTAGCAGTCGCCCTTTGCTTCTTCCTGGGCATATTCGGCGCCCATAAATTTTATGAGGGCAAAATCGGAATGGGATTTTTGTACCTGATAACAGGCGGGCTCTGCGGCATCGGCGCGCTGATTGACTTCATCTCTCTCCTCACCAAACCAAATCCCTACTATGTTCGATGAAAAAAGCCCGGCAGGTCATCCCGCCGGGCAATTTTGTCGGTTTTATTTAATTTTTTCAAACATATCGGCTCCTACGCCACAGATCGGACAAACAAAATCTGCCGGAAGCTCTTCCCCCTGATACTCATATCCGCAAACCGTACAGCGCCAGCCTTTTGCCTTGGGCGCTTCCGGCTGATAGGAAGAAGCGTTTTTCGGCGTTTTGCCCTTTTTCACCTGATGGTAGTAGGCATAGGTCATCGGCTCTTCATCCACCATCTTTTCAGCGCCGGTCACCTCACCTACAAAGAGAATGTGGGTACCGACATCCAGCTCCTGCTCCACCTTGCAGCTGAACCGCGCGACCATGTGCTCAGTGGGATAGGGCATCCCATTCTCGTCTACAGCAAACGAAATATCCCCGAACTTGTCAAAATCCCGGCCCGATTTGAACCCGAAATGCCCGATCTGGAGCATATCGGTTCCAACGCCGAACGCTGTTCCGGTAAAATATCCCGCTTTGCGGATGATATCGGTGGTAAAATTATCTTTGTTGACCGCCACCATCAGTTTGGGCGGTTCCGCTGTGATCTGAGTGAGGGTGTTCACCACGCAGCCGGAACGATTCTCCCCATCGCTGCTGCTCACCACATAAAGCCCGTAGCTCATTTTGAAAAATGCTTGCAAATCCATGTTGTCTCCTCCTTATTTTGCCGCATTGCTGCGGTATACTGTTTCTCCTTCCCGGATGGTTTCCTCCACCCGAATCCGTTTCAGCTCATCCTGCGGAACTTGCAGCGGATTTTCGCTCAGAATCACAAAATCCGCTCGCTTTCCTTCCCGGATGGAACCTTTTTCTGCCTGCTCCCCATACTGTGCTGCCGCGGAAATAGTCACCGCTTTGAGTGCTTCGAGAACCGGAATTTTCTCGCCTCCATCCAGCGAAACACCGTTCTTTGTCACGCGATTGACCGCACACCAGACCGTTTCGATCATATCAGGCGGGATAACCGGGGAATCCTGGTGAAAGGTAAAGGCTGTCCCCCGCTCCATCGCCGAACGCGCAGGGCTGATTTTTTCGGCGCGCGCCCTGCCAAAGTTTTTGAGATGCACATCACCCCAGTACCAGCTGTGTGCTGTGAAAAAGGAAGCGAACATTCCAAGCTCTGTCATCCGGGAAAGTTGATCCGGACGCACAAGCTGCGCGTGGATCATTACAGGACGGACCGGGCGCCGTCCCGTTTCGAGCACAGCCTCTTCCATACAGGAAAGATACTGCTCTGCCGCCGCATCGCCGTTGCAGTGAGCGAGAAGCTGTGCCTCTTCCCGCAGTGCCTTTTTGAGGAAGCCGGCAACCTTCTCGCCTGAATGGACCGGATACCCACAGTATTCGGCTTCTCCCTCATACGGTTCAGTCATCCAGGCTGTCCGCCCCTGCGGCGAACCGTCCAGATAGATTTTGTACCCGCCCAGTTTCAGCCGGTTCCGGTACTGATTCACATACTCCGGATATTCCGCAAGCAGCGCCGCATGCTGCACCATATCGGCATAGCAGACCACATCGGCACGCAGCCGCTTCTGTTCCGCCATTTTGCGGAGCAACGTCCACTCGGACCGGCCGCAGACGCCCTCCTGAATCGTGGTGATACCGTGACGGAAATAGATGTCCTCTGCCTTGCTGATCCGTTCGAGCAGCCTTTCCTCCGGCGGAAGCGGGATCTGTGCTGTCCTTGCAATAAAGGCAGTTTCTTCCAGAAAGCCGCTCGGTTCACCGTTTGCCAGCCGTCCAATTCGACCGCCCTCAGGATCGGTAGTCTGGGCGGTAACGCCCAAAGCTTTCAATCCCGCCGAGTTGGTCACCCCCATATGCCCCGAAGCGTGGGAGATCAGAACAGGATTTTGGTCTGAAACAGCATCGAGAACTTCCCGGTCCGGGTGTGCCTGTTCTGCCAAATTGTTGTGGTCATAGCCGAACCCAATCACCCATTCGCCCGGTGCCGGATGCTCTTGTTCCCAATATTGCCGCAGTTTCTGCTGAATCTCTGCAAAGGATGCGGCATCGCTCAGATCGACCATGCCAAGTGTCCGGGCAACCGCCATAATGTGGCTGTGAGGATCGATAAAAGCCGGCAGCAGTGCATGTCCTTTCAGATCAACGAGCTGTACATCCGGTTCCGAACAGAGCTCCTCTCGACTTCCCAACCGGGCAATTCTCCCATCGGTTACCAAAACCGCTTCAGGCATTGGGCCATTTTCCATTGTAAGGATATCCCCCCCGTAATAGACTGTTTTCATGCCACACCTCCATTTTGAATGATTCTAAAGTTTCTTTTAGTATACCCGTTTTTTTCTTCATCTTCCACCATAATTTGTGAATTTTTCAAAAAATCCGGATAATCCGGCAAAAATCCGATAGAATGTATCAAACGCATGGATAAGGAGGCTGCCATGAACCGGATTCTCACTTTGATGGCGGTGCTGGCTGTTGTTTTCGGCATCTGTTCCGGCCGAATCGAACAGGTCAGTACTGCTCTGCTGCAAAAATGCGGAGACGCCGTTCCGCTTGTCATTTCACTCACCGGAGCACTCTGCCTGTGGAGTGGGCTGATGGAGATCGCAGAAGAATCGGGGCTCACCAAAAAAATTGCAACGCTGTTTCGTCCGGTAACAGGACGGCTGCTGCCGGCGTTCCGCAAAGATGCCAAAGTACTGGGCCTTGTTTCGATGAATATTACCGCAAATCTGCTGGGGCTTGGCAACGCTGCCACGCCGCTGGGACTTGCAGCCCTACAAGAAATGACCGCCAAAACCGGAAAAACCGCCACCCGAGAGGTCATTACACTCGTTGTTCTCAACACCTGCTCGGTACAGCTCATCCCGGCTACGGCAGCAGCGATGCGGCTTGCCGCGGGAAGCAGCGCTCCCATGGAAATCCTGCCCGCCGTGCTGGCTTCGTCTACTCTTTCACTTGTGGTATCGCTGGGATTGGTGGCAGTCTGCGCCCGGCTTTTCCCAGATCGGGAGGGAGGACGATGAAACTGTTTGCCGCCCTTGCCGCGCCGCTTGCCGTGGTTGGCATCCTGGTTTATGGGCTCTATCAAAAAACAGACATTCTTTCCTGCTTTGCGCGCGGAGCAAAAAAAGGGCTTCACACCGCCGCATCGATGCTTGCTCCTCTGGTACTGTTTTTTGCGGTACTCGGCATGTTTGAAGCATCCGGCGGATTGGATGTGCTCTGTCACTTTCTTGCGCCTGCGGCGGAGCTTTTCGGCGTTCCCCGCGAAGTCATCCCACTCGCACTGCTGCGGCCTCTTTCGGGCAGCGGCGCGATGACAATCTTTCAGCAGATTCTCTCCGAATACGGCCCCGACAGCCTTGCCGGACGGACTGCTTCGGTCATTCAGAGCGCCTCTGAAACAACCTTTTACACCCTTGCTGTCTATTTCGGAGCCGTCGGCATCTCCCGGCAGCGGTACGCCGCGTTCTGTTCCCTTGCAGGAGATCTCACCGTCATTCTCTCTGCCGGATGGCTGGTGCGAAAACTGTTCTGAGTTTTCCACATTTGCCAGTTGGAGATGTGGAGAGAGGTGTTACAAATTCCCGGCGGAAAGTTTAAAATGTGTTTACACAACCGTTTTTTTCCCTGCTATAATAAAAACAAACCAGTCAGTTTGTTTTTTTGATGAAAGAAGGGTTTGATTGAAACGGGAAGAAAAAAATCAGAAAAGCTTACAGGAAATCCTGAATGCTGCGATGGCTGAATTTAGCCAAGTTCCTTATGCGGAAGTATCTCTCAACAGCATCTGTTCTCGCCACAATATCTCCAAAGGATTGTTTTATCATTATTGCAGCGGCAAGGATGAACTGTTTTTACTCTGTGTCAAAACGGTGTTTGACGCCCTGGCAGAGCATCTCCGGCAAAGTGCCGCTCAAAGCCCGCAGGAACCTGCCGACGCAATCAACTGGTACTTCCGGCAGCGCAGCCTCTTTTTTGAGCAAAACCCGTCTTTTCAGAAAATTTTCCTTTTTGCAATGTATCAGTGCCCTGCCCATCTGAAGCAGCAGGTCGCAGCAATGCGCGCCCCGCTGTCGGAGGTTAACCTCTCTTTTCTCCGCTCGATTTGTTCTCAGCTGGAGCTGCGGGAAGGAATCACCCCTGCCGAAGCTGAACGCTACTGTCAGCATTTTGAAGAAATTTTCTCGCTGCTTCTTTCCCGTTATGCAGAACAGCAACCTACCGGTACGCATCCGGAACCGGAACCACTGGTACGGATGCTGCTCGACCGGATGCTCTTTGGAATTGCGCGTCAGCCGTAACGGAATCTTTACAAAACGTTCAAGCCAATCGGTTTTTCCTTTCACATTCTGTGGTTATAATAAAAATATAGACTGATTGGTTTGTTTTCAAAATGCAACGAAAGGAAACCATTATGAAAATGAAAAAATTATCGGCACTGCTTTGTGCCGCCATGCTTCTTGTTCCCGCAACACTCACCTCCTGCGGCAGTGAAAAGAGTGATGCACTTCAAGTTGTAGTGTGCGCTCCATATGTCGATGAAGAAACACTCTCCGCTTATTCAGACGCTATGTATGCCGAACACCCTGAATGGGCTGAAGGGGAATCCGCGGTTGAATTTGTCGCTTTCAGCGGTGGAAGCGAGGATATCGACCCCTCTGCCTTTGCCGCATCGATGATGAAAATTTCCGCGATGGTGACTTCAAAAGAAGTAGACCTGATGATCTGCGATTTTGACAATGCTCAGCGGAATGCTCGCGGCGAAATGTATTCCCCGCTTACAGATATTTTTTCAGAAGAAGAGCTTGCCACTTACGAAGGCCGCACAATGTCCTTTGAAGCGGTGGATGAAAACAGCGAACCAACTGGTGAAATGCTCCCGGAATGTGGAATCTCGCTAAATGGCAATGAAAAGCTGGATGCCATCTACGGTGATACCGAATACGGTGTCTTCTATGTAAGCAATACCGAAAATCCCGATCTGGCCAAAGAAGTGATGCGCCAGATTGCTGATTCCTGAAAGACCTCTTACCTCCCATAAACAGGATGCCTCCGTTGTGCAAACAGCGGGGGCTCCTCCTTTTTTGAAAAGAAAGTTGAAACCACAAACTCAGTGTGTTACAATAATAGCAATGATCTGACAAAATTCGCAGCAACGGAGGGCTGTTTTGTATGTATCACGTTTTTCTGGATTTTGAAATGAACCCCATTGCGGCTGAAAACCGTAGTCCGGATGATCCGGTCCGACATGAAATTATTGAAATCGGTGCAGTCAAACTTGACCCAGATTACAAGCTGATCGACCGATACGACAAGTTTGTCCGTCCAGAACGCAATACCATTACGAAAAAGATTACCGCATTGACCGGCATTACCCAGGCTGATGTGGAAAATGCGCCGGTTTTAGCGGATGCACTCGAAGATTTTGCAGATTGGATTGGAGAAGGACCAGTCCGCGTTTACTCCTGGAGCGACAGTGACCGCATCCAGCTTTTCGGCGAATGCGACCTCAAAGAATTATATATTCCTGACCCGTTTTTCCGATGGATGGACTTTCAGCGGGTTTATACCCGGCTGGTGGGATTGTCCCGCCGTTCCAACCTGTCGCTCCAAAACGCCATCGGGTCTGTAGAGCAGAACTTTGAAGGAAGGCAGCACCGAGCTGTGGACGATGCGGAAATGTCGGCGTCACTGCTTACATTGGTAAAGGACAAGGAAGCCTTTGCCGAACGTACCCGCATCATTCAGCAGGTCTTCAAACCTGCCACCCCGAGTGGTACCGGCTCCACATTGGGCGACCTGCTCGCCGACGCCTTTTCCAAACTGAAAGAATAAGGAGGGACCGGCATGCCAAAACTGCGAAAAATGTTGGGAGATATCCATTCCCCGGAATGTGAAGCGCTGATGCGCCTCCTGGAAACACAGAGTGCATATACACTATCGCATTGGTCCATATCCTATGCAGAAAAAATGTATCTCCCGATATTCCAGACAGAATTTCCGGAGGACAACCGTTTTAACGAAATCATTCAGCGCTGTTTTGCCTATCTCGAAGACAACAAAATGGAGATCCGCCCTGCTTTAAACGAAGCCACCCAAATCGCACGGGAGCTTTTCACAGCCTCTCCTGCAGCGCAGGCTGCCGCCCGCGCGATTGCCACCGCCTGTGCGGTGATTCGAACCCCAACTTCCTCACTGGGATTTCTTTTTTACGGTGCAGCTGCAATTTCCTACAGCAAACTGGGACTTTTGGCAAAACAGGAAGAATATGACCGCGCAGCCTCTGAAGAACTGCAAAGGGCTCTTTCCTCCCTGGAAAAAGCCGCCGTTCCAAACGAGCCGCACCCGGCCAAAATCAACTGGAATTGCTAATTTATGCAAAAAACCGCCTGCTCCCGTCAATGGGAACAAGCGGCTTTTATTTTGAATCAGATTATTTCTTTTCCGGGAAAATGTTTGTGAGCAGCACCATTGCACCGATCAACACAGCCACAACGATGAAAATACCCAGCATCCCGATTCCCATAATGCTCAGTGAGCTTAAAAAGGCTGCAACATCAATTGACATCCTATACCATCCTTTCTTAAGCGCCCATCAGTCTTGTAACGAGCGTCAAAACCAAGCCGCCAGCGATAACGGAAGCAATCTGGCCGGAAACATTGGCACCAACCGCATGCATGAGCAGGAAGTTTTCGGGGTCCTCCTCCAAGCCCATGCGATTGATGACACGGGCAGACATCGGGAAAGCAGAAATACCAGCTGCACCGATCATCGGATTGACTTTATTGTGCGGGGTAAAGAGGTTCAGAATCTTGGCAAACAGAACACCGCCTACCGTATCAAAGATAAAAGCGACAAGTCCGAGCGCCATAATCAGAATGGTCTGCCAAGCCAGGAAGGATTCCGCCTGCATTTTCGTAGAAATGGTAAAGCCAAGCAGAATAGTTACCAGGTTTGCAAGGGCGTTCTGCGCGGTTTCGGAAAGAGAATCCAGCACACCGCATTCACGAATAAGGTTACCAAACATCAAAAAGCCAACCAACGCCACGGATTTCGGAGAAACCAATCCGGCTACCATAGTAATTAAAATGGGGAACAAAATCTTGGCAGTTTTGCTCACCGGTTTCTGGCGATACGGCATCCGGATCATGCGTTCCTTTTTGGTAGTAATCAGGCGGATCACAGGCGGCTGGACAATAGGCACCAGCGCCATATAGGAATACGCAGCAACCACAATCGCGCCAACATAATTGGAACCAAGGGTATTTGCCACAAAGATAGAGGTTGGGCCATCCGCCGCACCGATAATGGCAATCGAAGCCGCATCTTTGAGTTCAAAGCCAAACAGACTTGCCATACTCAGGGTAAAGAAGATGCCGAACTGGGCCGCGCCGCCAAAAAGCATCATCTTGGGATTGGACAGAAGCGGCGCAAAGTCGATCATCGCACCAATACCGATAAAGAGAAGAAGCGGAAACAGTTCATTTGCGATACCGGCGTTAAACAGGACATCAATCGGACCAATTTCGCCACCCTGTGTCACAGCGCCGGAGTTGGGAAGATTCACGAGAATCGCGCCGAATCCCATCGGGATAAGCAGAGTAGGCTCCATTTTTTTGCGAATGCCGAGATAAATCAGAATACCACCGATCACCCACATAACCACCATCTGCCAGTTTACCTGGATGACATTCTCAAAGAGTGCCAGGATTTGCTGCATGTTGTTCATTCCTTTCGATTTTTGGGAGAAACCGGCATAAAAAAGACTTTTATTATGGCAAAACCGCCACAATAAAAGTCTTGCTGTCGGAAAATCCTTAAGACCGGTGCGGATATAAAATCGGGATGGCGCACCGAACCGCAGCATCCACGCTGCCAGCTACTCCCTTTTGTTGTACTTATTATAATAGGCGATTTTTCATCTTTTGTCAATAGGATTTTCAAAATCTGCCATTTCATACAGAAAAAGGTTCTTTTCCGTATAATCGGAAAAGAACCTTAAAAATTATTTCACTTTAGCAGCAGAACTGTCTTTGAGGACAACGTCGTGCGCACCGCCTTCAATGATACTGGTAGCAGAAACCAGTGTAAGCTTCGCTTTTTTCTGAAGTTCGGGGATAGTGATAGCGCCGCAGTTGCACATGGTGGAGCGGACTTTGCTCAGCGACAGGGTGACATTGTCATGCAGGCTGCCGGCATAGGGAACGTAGGAATCAACACCCTCTTCGAACGAAAGCTTGGCCGCGCCGCCCAGATCGTAGCGCTGCCAGTTGCGGGCACGGGAGGAACCTTCGCCCCAGTATTCCTTCATATAGCTGCCGTTGATGTTGACAATATTGGTGGGGCTTTCGTCAAAGCGGGCAAAGTATCGGCCGAGCATCAGGAAGTCAGCTCCCATTGCCAGCGCGAGTGTGATATGGTGGTCATAAACCATACCGCCGTCGGAGCAGATCGGAACATAGACACCGGTTTCCTCGAAATATTCGTCACGAGCTTTGGCAACCTCGATCAGCGCGGTAGCCTGTCCGCGGCCGATGCCCTTCTGCTCACGGGTGATACAGATGGAACCACCGCCGATGCCAACCTTGACAAAATCCGCGCCGCAGTCGGCAAGGAAGCGGAACCCATCCTTGTCCACCACATTGCCGGCACCGATCTTAACCGAATCGCCATATTTTTCACGGACAAAAGCAAGGGTGCGCTTCTGCCATTCGGAATATCCCTCTGAAGAGTCGATGCAGAGGACATCGGCGCCCGCCTCAACCAGCGCGGGGATGCGTTCCTCATAGTCGCGGGTGTTGACGCCTGCCCCAACGACATAACGCTTGTGGTCATCAAGCAATTCCAACGGGTTTTCCTTATGGGAAGAGTAGTCTTTCCGGAAAACCATATAAAGCAGGTGCCCATCCTCGTCCACAATAGGAAGAGAGTTCAGCTTGTTCTCCCAGATAATATCATTGGCTTCCTTCAGCGTAGTGCCCTTGGGAGCATAGATGAGCTTTTCAAACGGGGTCATAAACTCACTGACTTTGATATCGGTAGACATCCGACTCACGCGGTAATCACGACTGGTGACAATGCCCATCAGCTTGCCGTTTGCGGTTCCGTCATCGGTAACTGCAACGGTGGAGTGACCAGTCTTCTCTTTCAGAGCGAGAATATCAGCCAATGTTTTCTCTGGAGTAATGTTGGAATCGCTAACAACAAAGCCGGCTTTATAAGCTTTCGCACGAGCAACCATAGCTGCTTCGCTTTCAATGGACTGGGAGCCATAAATAAAAGAGATGCCGCCTTCGCGTGCCAGCGCGACCGCCATTTTGTCGTCCGAAACCGACTGCATGATGGCAGATGTCAGCGGGATATTCATATAGATTGCAGATTCTTCGCCCTTTTTGAACTTAACCAGCGGCGTGCGGAGAGAAACGTTGCTGGGGATACATTCTGCCGAGGAATAACCCGGAACAAGAAGGTACTCGCTGAAAGTATGGGACGGTTCTTCAAAATAGAAAGCCATTGTCAATACCCCTTTTCTGTAAACTCTGGTGAAACGGCGGATCACAGATTTTACCCAATATAACCATAAAACACCGCATCAGCAAATGACGGCGGCGTTTTACATGGTTTGAATATTATCAGTTTACTATAACTTTCTGGCATTGTCAAGACGCATCCCGCCAAAACAGGCAGATTCCGGCCGGATTCCAGCGCTTTTCTTATATTTGGATAAAATTCGTCCAATCGCTTCCGTTTTTTTATCCAAAACGAAGCAGAAACTACCTTAAACCAGGATGTTTTTTCACAAAAAATATTTCGTCCTTCTTGACTTTTTTTGTTGAAATAAGTACAATATTCTTAAAGTCCATCATATTTCAGACGCCGGTGCTTCCATGCCCGGCAACAGGAGAAGCTTATGGAGAATATACATTGGATTCAGGGAGATCCATATTGTGAAGCACCGTTATTTCGCCGGGAGTTCCAAATAAAACATCCGGTTTCCGCACAGCTTCAAATCTGTGGGCTGGGATTTTTCCGACTGTATATCAACGGAAAACAAGCCGACGATTTTGAATGTGTTCCGGCTGTCAGCAATTATCATTCTGTTTTAGGATGCCGCACAAGTTATCCCGTATGGGAAGAACGCGCCGGTTTCCGAACTTATTACCTGACCTATGACATCCTTCCATTGCTGCAAGAAGGCAAAAACGCACTGTGTGTCCGCCTTGGAAATGGCTGGTACCACCAGTACCGGCGAACAGCGGAAGGGGAATTCCTGTTCGGGAACCCGATGCTGCGATATGAGCTGATTATTCGGGAAGAAGATGGCAGCGAAATTCGAATTGAAAGTGACCCGGAAACGCTGTGGCGGGAAAGTGAAGTACTGGAAAACAACCTGTTTTATGGGGAGACGCACGACCTCTCCCTCGCAGAAAAACTGGAAGGCTGGTCTTTGCCCGATGCTTCGACTGATGGGTGGAAGCCTGCATTTCCAACCCACGCACCCGAAACCCGCTTGATGGAACAGGATTTTCCGCCCGACCGAATTATCCGCACCATCCTGCCCAAGCAGATCGGCGAAACGCCGGATGGCGCCGCTCTTTACGACTGTGGGGAAAATATCACCGGGTGGGTACAGCTTTTGTGTGAGGCAGCACCGGGAAAAGAAGTTGTTGTTCGATACAGCGAAGAGCTCTCAAAAGACGGTAATGCCCTTGATTTCACCTCAGCCGGCGGCGAGGGACAGATCCAAAGCGACAAGTTTTTGTGTGGAGAAAAATCACATATTGCCCGGCCATATTTCTGCTGGCACGGATTCCGATATTTTACCGTTTCCGGTCCGGCAAAACCGGAAAATGTTGCAGTCGTTCACACCGACATCTCAGTAACCTCAGAATTTGAATGTTCCAATCCCGTGCTGAACTGGCTCTATAAAACCTATTTACGCACCCAGCTCAACAACTATCACGGCTGTATTCCTTCCGACTGCCCGCACCGAGAACGGCTTGGATACACCGGGGATGGACAGCTTACCGCCGGGGCGGCGCTGCTGATGTTGGATTCTGCCCCGCTCTACCGCAAGTGGATGGAAGATATCCTCGACAGTCAGGGAGCGGAAACCGGTCATATTCCACACACAGCACCGTTTCTGGGCGGAGGCGGCGGCCCCGGCGGCTGGGGCGGCGCTGTCTTTCTTGTACCAATGACAATGTACCGGATCAAAGGCGATCTTTCCCTGCTGCGCCGGAGTTTCTCCGCCATTCTCCGCTGGCTTGACTATATGGACAGCCGTAGCGAAAACGGACTGATTGTCCGGGAGGAAGCAGGCGGATGGTGCCTGGGCGACTGGTGCACACCCCCCAGCAAAGAACCACCAAAAGTCCCCCCGGCTTTTGTCAACACCTGTTTTTATATCGAAGGGCTCCGCGCTGCGATAGAAGCGGCAACTCTATTAACAGAAGAACTTCCTGCTGTTATTCCGCTTCGGCTGCAAAAAGCGGAGGAAGCGCTGCTCCGGGAATTTTTTGATCCCGATACCGGCAGCTTCTGTCAGGGAGAAAACGGCGCCGACGCCTTTGCTGTGCGGCTTGGACTGGGAGATGAGCGAACGGGTGCCTGTCTGATTGAAAAATACCGCCGCACCCGGTGCCTGGATACCGGAATTTTCGGAACGCCGTTCCTACTCAAAGCCCTCTTTGATCTTGGCGAGGCTGATCTTGCCTTTTCGCTGCTCACCGACCGAACCGAAGCTTCCTTTGCACGGATGATGGAAGTGGGAGCCACCACCCTTTGGGAAACCTGGGAGGGTGTGGCTTCCCACGACCACCCCATGTTCGGCGCCGCGGTAGAGCTGCTCTTTACCGAAATTTTAGGCATCCGCCAGAAACCAGATACCACAGGATATTTGGATGTGGAAATTCAACCGGCGGATATCAAAGCGCTTGACTGGGCACGCGGATCGATCCGCACACCATCCGGCACCATCCAGGTGAGATGGCAGCGAGAAGAATCAGGTAAACAGCAGGTTACATGGTGCGTAAAACCATGACAGGACAGATGGAAAGGACGAAATATTTATGAAACACAACAGATGGAAAGCGGTTTTGGGCGCATTCCTTGCAGCGGCACTAATGCTGACAGGCTGTGGTACTCTTTCGGAACTACTGGGCATGGAATTTGAAGCCGACAAATATGTCAAAGGCATCCTTGACTGCACTTATAAGGGTGAATACGCTGACTATATGGCTACCACCGAAGCCACAGAAGATGACTGTGTGAGCAGCTATGAAAGTGGTCTTGAAGTAGAAGCCGGTTATTTTGCTTCCTACATTGGTTTTTCCGATTACTTCAATTCCGAAGAGATGGATCCTCAGCTTAAAACCGATTTAGTTGACTTCTACCGCGAAGTTTACCAGCATGCAAGCTACCAGGTTAAAGATGCAGTTAAAACTGACAGCGGCTATAACGTAGAGGTTACCATCCAGCCCATCGACATCTTTACACCAGCATTAACCGAACTTGACACCTATATTACTGAGGTGGAAAACGGGCTGAACGCCGGACTGTATGATGAAGTTTCGGACGCCGACTTTTACAAAGGATATGCCCAAGGTGCGCTGGATATCTGCGAAAAATATGTAGACCAGATCACACTGCTCGACGACGTCACATTGGTACTGTTGGTTTCGGAGGACGCAGATGGCTACTACGCGATCAGCGACAACGACTTTGCTAACGTAGACGCTCAGATCATCTATTATCCGTAAAACAAAAGCCGCCGGTTCTGTTTGGACAGAACCGGCGATCTTTTTATGGATCGTTTTATTCATATTTTAGCAGAATGTCCCATCCGCTGTTACTCGGAAAAATCCTCATAGCGCCCCAGTTCGAGTGCTTTCTCGATAAAGAAGCAATAGGTTTCGTAGTCAACTGTTTTGGGAATGGAATGGTCGCTGTGCACCACATAATTGTAACCCTGTTTGACTACGGGAATCTTGGTTTCCAGCTCTTTGGTGATGATCTCGCGGTCGTTGGTGTAAAGAGTGCGGACGTCGATGCCGCCCATAAAAGAGATCTTGTCACCGTACAGTGCGTGAAGCTTTAAGAGATCCATGCCCGCCTTGATCTCAATGACCTGTAGGCAGTTGATGCCGGCGTCAATCATATCGGGGAGCAGCGGCTCAACAAAACCGCAGGAGTGCATAATGACCGGCAGATTGTGACTCTTGGCAAAATCGATGGTGTAGACATGGGCCGGCTTGATGATTTCGCGGTACATTTTCGGGGACATAAACGGACTGCCCTTGTAGCCCAAATCCTCATAATACCAGATACCATCCGGATAGCCTTCCTGTTCAAACAGCATCTTCTGCAGCTCAACGGTTAATTTGGCATAGGTATCAGCCATATCGCGCACCCAGTCAGGATCGAGCGCCATACCAACCAGCATATTCTCATGTCCGCAGACCGGATGGATGCACTCAAACACATTGACGCCACTCCAGACAAAAAAGCGTCCCGCATCGGCAGCGGCTTTTTTGGCGTTGCGGTAAGCTTCAAAGTTGATTCGCCTGGGGTCGGGAGTGAGCAGCGGTTTGATCTTCTCCCAGTCTTCCCGCTCTTTTACATGGAAATCTACATGTTCCGGGGTGGTATCGTGGAATTTGTGCCGCCGCAGCACAGCGCCGTTTCCATCCAAAAAGGTAATGGTATCCTCGGTTTCCGCCACAACCTCCGGCTTGAAATCCAGATCCGCCACCATGTTAAACGGCCAGCATTCCTGCATATCATAGCCGAAATGATCTTCAAACGACTCCCCTTCGGCGATATGGCCCTGGTCCAGCCATTCTTTATAGGTATCGCCCCAAAAATGCTCATACAGTCCGACGCGGTCCACCGGCTGATGGTTCAAAATGCGGATCATCCGCTCTTTTCCTGTCATACAAAACTCTCCTTTCCGGTTGCCTGTTGTTCCCAGTATAGCACAATTTGCCGGGCTGTGGTAGGAATTTTGTATGAAAAACAGGACAAAAGTATCTTTTATCCTTCCGGACTCTGCTCCCCCTCCAGCCGCCTACGATAAGCGGAAGGCGTCATTCCTGTTTTCCGGCGGAAAATTCGGGAAAAATAGACACTGTCCGTATATCCGCAGAGCGCACCAACCTCCCCGACCGGCGTCCGGGTAAAGCTCAAAAGGTTTTTGGCCTGCTCCATCCGGAGCGAGGTAATCAGTTCGCCGGGAGTAGTTCCGGTTTCCTCCAAAAAGCGGCGATGGAAAAATGCGCGGCTCAGGCCGGTGCTGGCAATCAGTTCCTCGACCGAAAGCGGTTCGGCAAAATGCGCCCGGATCTCCCGCACAACCTGCCGGACAGCAGCCGTACTTCCCGAAACACGGCTGTCGGCAACCTCCCGGAACAGCTCCGAAAACAGGAAATAAAGGCTCGATTTCACCTGGAAATAGGCCAAATCAGTGTGAATGTCCTGATTCTGGATGATGTTTTCAAACAACCCTGCCATCAGGTCCCGCTTGCTGATGGTCAGCCGATCGGGCAGCGAATCGATCAGCGGGTTTTCATACCGTTCCTGCGCCTCGTCCGGCTGACCGAACGAATAGCCGGCGCTGCGGCTCTCATTGCCCAGAAAATCGACGCAGAGGATATAACATTCATAAGGCGGCACACCGCACACCACCTGCCCTGGCTTGCGGATGTTCATTTCCCCCGCACGAAACGGCTGATAATGCCCGTCAATGATGATTCCGCCCTCGGACCGCAGATAAAACTCGACCTCATAATCATAAACGGTGCGCACCGCATATGCGCCGACTGTCGGAGCCGGATAACCGTTGTAGTGGCTGCACCGGAGCAGAACCGGATTCAGATACTGTGTGGGCAGCTGCATCACATTTCCTCCTTTTTGCGAAATTCCGACGGCGAACAACCGGTGTAACGCCGGAACACCCGATCAAAATAACACACATCCAGATAGCCGCAGCGTTCCGCCACCGCCGAAACCGGCAGTTCCCCCGAAGAGAGCAGCTCCCGCGCCAATTGAATCCGCGCCCGCCCGATGTATTCGGTTAAACAGAGGCCGGTCAGCTGCTTGAACCGCACCGAAAACCGGCTGTAACTCAAATGGCAGAGGGAAAGCAGCTCCGCAGCCCGGAGCTCCTCGGTAAAATGTTCTTCCAAATATTGAAACACCGGATAAAACTGCTCGTCCTGTCCGGATTCACCCGGCGCCATCCCGGCAGACTCTTCCCCGCAGAAACGGCAGAGATACAGCAGAATCATCCAAATCAGACTCCGCACCGCCACTCGCCAGCCCGGCTTTTCCTGCTGCCATTCAGCGCAGATTTCCTCCAGCCGCCGCCCGATTTCCCCGATTTTCCCCTGCTCCGCCGTCATCCAGAAAGCCGGACCGTCCCGCAGAATCATCGACAGAAACTCGGTTTCTCCCGCCAGCTTTTCACCCGAAAGGAACAAGGCCGGATCAAATTTGAGCACCACCAGTTCAATATCCGAAAGCTCCGGACAGATGGTAGTGTGAATCTGCCGCGGCCGGATAAAAACAGCTTCCCCTTCGGAAAGCATGCGGGAAACACCCCCGCAATCACCCGGTATCCACCCTTTTTGACATACAGGAATTCCGCTGTATTCTGCCAGTGGGCCGCCGCGAAAATTCCCGGCCGCGTTTCCCGTACAAGATGATATTCCACCGGAATCCCCGGCATTGGCTCCCCATCGAGCAGCGATTCAAAACGTACCTGTTCCATTTTCCCTCCCCAGTAGAATCGTCCAACTTTATAAATGTTCTGTTCTAACTCCAACATCCGTAAATATGCTATTCTTATTATAACAAAGCACAAACATTTCGGCAAGAAAAGAAAGGAAGAATCCAAATGCAGGTTTTAAAATATCAGGAAAATCATCCCGATTACCGCAATATGGTAAAAGTTGCCCACAACGAATGGGTAGACCACATCCCGCTTTATGAACACGGCATCGGTGCCAAAGCCATCGAGGAAATCACCGGCAACCGCCCCTACGACCTTTGGTTTTCCAAGGATATGGCAGAAAGCCGGGAAGGCTTCCGCCAGTTCTGGGACTTCTGGAAAAAGATGGGTTACGACACCGCTTCCATGGAATTCGGCGTCTGCGGCGCACTGGTCGGCGGCGGCGCACTTGGCGCTCATCAGGAAGGCTGTATTAAAGACCGCTCGGATTTTGACCGCTATCCTTGGGAAGAAATCCTGGAGCGTTATTTCAACTTCTATGCCCCCTATATCCGCAATTTCACCGAAACCTGTCCGGAAGGCATGAAAGCAGTCGGCGGCGTCGGCAACGGCCTGTTTGAGGCTGTACAGGACATCGTGGGATACATGGATCTTTGCTACATCAAATCGGACGACGAAGAGCTCTACCGCGACATTTTCCGCAAGATGGGCGAAGTAGAATACAAAATCTGGGATCGCTTTATGGCCGAATTTTCCGATGTATTCTGCGTCCTCCGCTTCGGCGATGACCTCGGCTTCAAGCAGCAGACCCTCATCTCCCCCGATGACATCCGTAAAAACATCATCCCCGTCTACCAGAAGATCATCGCCCGCGTCCATCAGGAAAACAAACCGTTCCTGCTCCATTCCTGCGGCTGCATCTTTGACGTCATGGAAGATTTGATTGGCACTGCCAAAATCGACGCCAAACACTCCAACGAAGACCAGATTGCTCACTTCACCGAATGGGTAGACCGCTACGGCGACCGGATCGGCAACTTTGGCGGCATCGATACCGACGTTCTCTGCCGGTATTCTCCCGAATACATCCGCGAGTACATCCTGGACTGCCTGGGCAAAGTCAAAGGCCACGGCGGCATCGCGTTCAGCTCCGGCAACTCCATTCCCGACTATGTGCCGGTAGAAGGATACCTTGCCATGATCGAAACCGTGCGCGAATGGCGCGGCGACAAGGCTGCATTCTGAGAAAAAACAGCAAATCCCCGGTTCCAACGGTGAACCGGGGATTTTTCTTACTCTTTGGAAGGATTCCCGCCAAGCTGCTGCGCTTTACAAAGGGAGGCATACAGCCCGCCTTTGGCAAGGAGTTCCTCGTGAGTGCCCTGTTCAGCCAGCCGGCCGTTTTCCAGCACCAGAATCCGGTCAGCGCGGCGCACCGTAGCCAGCCGGTGAGCAATGACCAGAATCGTCCGGCTGCCGGCAAGGTTGTCGATCGCCTGTTGGATCTCGTTTTCGGTTTCAGCGTCCACCGCCGAGGTGGCTTCGTCCAGCACCAGGATAGGGCTGTTGCGGAGGATAGCCCGTGCGATGGCAATCCGCTGCTTCTGTCCGCCCGAAAGCCGGACGCCGCGTTCTCCCACCACTGTTTCATATCCTTCGGGCATGGCCGATATAAATCCGTCAGCGTCGGCTGCTTTTGCCGCCTCCCGGATCTGTTCGGCTGTCGCGCCTGGCATTCCGTAGGCAATATTGGAGGCAATCGTGCCGTTAAAGAGGAACGTATCCTGCAGCACCATTGAAATCTGGCTGCGCAGCGAGTGAAGTGTCAGTCCGCGGATGTCTTTTCCGTCTACCAAAATACGACCGGCAACCGGATCGTAAAACCGTTCCAGCAGCGAGATCACGGTGGTTTTGCCCACACCGGTCGGGCCGACAATGGCAACCATCTCGCCTGGTTTAGCCTGAAAACTCAGATCTTCAAGAACCGGCTCCTCCGGCTGATAGTAAAACGACACCTTTTCGAATTCCACTTCCCCTTTGCATGTGGTCAGCTCGACAGCGTCCGGCGCTTCCTTCACCTCGGAATCGGCGTCCAGCACCTCAAACACCCGAATGGCGCTGGCGTAGGTCGTCTGCACATCCTCGGCAAGTCGGGCCAGTACGGCCAGCGGCTGATAGAAAAGGCTCAGATAAAGGACAAATCCCACCACATCCGAAGCGGGAATCTGCCCGTTCAGGGCCATCCATCCTCCCAGTCCGACAACAATAACGGTTCCCAGCGAGGTGAGAAACTCGACGCCGGGATGATACAGCGCCGCCGCGTAGTTTGCCCGGATGTTGACGCGGGAGTAGAGCCTGCACTCCTCCACCATCCGGTCGTGTTCGGCTCCTTCCTGCCCAAAGGTCTGGATTTCTTTCATGCCGGAAAGGTTGTCCTGTAATATCCCGTTCAGCCGCCCGAGCACCCGCTGGTTGATCTGGAAGAGCGGCGCAACTTTTTTGGAAAACAGGGTGCTGACCGCCAGCACAAACGGCACCGGGATCAGGGTGAAGAGCGCCAGCAGCGGATTGATAACAAAGAGCATCACCGCCACACTGAGAACCACCAGCAGATTGCTCGCAAAATCGGGCAGAGCATGGGCCACCAGCACTTCGATCTGCCGGGTGTCATTGACCATCCGGCTCATCAGCTCGCCGGTCTGCTTGTCCTGATAATAGCGAAGCGACAGCGACTGCAGTTTGTCATAAACTGTCAGGGTGAGTTCCGGCACAAACCGCCAGGCCGCCACATGGCTGATCGCCAGGCTGATGAACCGGCAAATCGCTCGCAGCAGGTAAGCTGCCACCAGCGCCAGTACATAGCCGGTCAGCAAGGCACCGGTCAAACCGCCTTTCTCCTCCAGCGAAGCGGTGAGCCGCCGCACAATTTCCGGCGTCACCAGGTTTAAAAGCGCTGCTCCAATGATGCCGCAGCTTGCAATCAGGAGTGTTCCCCAGTGTTTTCTTGCCATCAGCAGCAGCCGTTTTGTAAAATTCATGCCAATTCCTCCAGTCCGAGATGCAGATGCGGATGTTTTTGCTTGCCAGCCTGCAATCCCTGTGCTACAATAATGATACGATACAAAGGAGTGTGAGAAAATGCCTGTTTCTCTTCAAAAAGACGTGCGGCTCTCCGGGCTCTGCGCCCACCGGCGCGACCTGAACCGGAATTATCTGATGCAGCTTACCACTGAAAACCTGCTCTTCCCGTTTTATCAGGAAGCCGGCCTGCATCCGGTCACCTATCTGCCCAAAAACCTCCATGACGGCTGGGATTCCCCGCTTTCCCAGATCCGCGGCACTCTCTGTGGCCACTGGCTGAGCGCGGCGGCTCAGATCTGGGCGGAAACCGGCGATGCCGAGCTCAAACTCCGCGCCGATCATATTGTGGAGGAAATCGCCCTCTGCCAGAAAGAAAACGGCGGAGAATGGTGCTTCCCCATCCCCGAAAAATATCTGCTCTGGCTCAAAAAGGGCAAGCACACCTGGGCACCGCAGTATGTCTGCCACAAGGTGATGATGGGGCTGCTCGATATGGCTCGATTTGCGGGAAACAGCCTGGCCTTATCGGTTGTCGAAAAGGCGGCAGAGTGGTTTTTGCGCTATACCGACGACATCACCCCGGAACAGATGCAGGAGATGATGAGCGAGGAAACCGGAGGAATCATGGAACTGTGGGCCGACCTCTACGCCGTCACCGGCAACCCGGACCACCTGCTCCTGATGCGGCGCTATGAGCGCGGCGATCTCTATCAGCATCTGCTAAACGGCGAAAACCCGCTCGGCAACATGCACGCCAACACCACAATTCCCGAAATTCAGGGTGCAGCCCGCGCTTATGAAGTGACAGGCGAGGAACGCTACCGCCGGATTGTCGAACGCTATTGGCAGATTGCGGCGGAAGAAGCCATTCCATTTGCCACCGGTGGGCAGACCAGCGGGGAAATCTGGACGCCGCCCGGACGTCACGCCGCCCGGCTGGGTCGGATGAATCAGGAGCATTGCACCGTTTACAACATGATGCGGCTGGCCGACTACCTGTTCCGCTGGACAGGGGAAAGCCGCTTTGCCGACTACTGGGAACGCAATTTTTACAACGGCATCCTTGCCCAGGGCTTTTGGGAAGAGCCATCATGCCCGCAGCTGGGAGAAAATCCGTTCCCGGAAATGCGCCATTTTGTTTCCTACTATCTGCCGCTCGAAGCCGGCTCCCGCAAAGCCTGGGGCAGTGCGACAGGTGATTTCTGGTGCTGCCACTGCACGTTATTGCAGGCAAACGCATTCCTGCCAAGCGGCATTTTCTACCGGGACGGCGACACCCTTCTGGTGAGCCAGTATCTGGACGCTTCGGTCCGTCTGGAGATTGGCGGGACAGAGGTATCCGTTTCTCTGGAAACCGATCCGCAGGCCTGGGGAAGTCTCCGGATTTCCAATCAGAACCTGAGCCCCGAAGGACGCCCCAACTGCTGGAAGAGGAAACTATTCATCCACGCCGAAAAACCTGCCCTGTTCACAGTGGCGCTCCGCTGTCCGGTGTGGCTGTCCGGTCTGTTCCGTCTCTTCCTCAATGGGGAAGAAACCGCTGTTTCGCCCGATACGGACGGATTTGTCCGGATCAGTCGGGAATGGAAGGACGAGGAACTCACCGTTGTTCTCCCCAAAACAATCCGGTTCTATCCGCTGGCGGACGAACCGGAAACCGGCGCTTTCCTGGATGGGCCGGTGGCACTTGCCGCATTGACGGCTGAGGAACGCACTTTATATTATCGAAACGATCCCGCTGAAATCCTGGTTCCATGCGATGAACGGCGCTGGGGGGAATGGCTGCCCGGATGGAAAACCAAAGGACAGCCCGTTAACCTCAAATTCTGCCCGCTCTACGCCATTGGGGACGAAACCTACACCACCTATTTCCCCACCGAACAACGGAGATAAATACATACCGGAGGCAAAAGCCTCCGGTTTTTTACTCTCGGAAACCGGGCAGTTCCTTTTCTCCCATAAAATATTCCATACTGACCCGATAACCGGCCCGCTCATATATTTTTGCAATTTTAGAGGAAGTATAACCGAGACATGCCCGCTTCAGGCCCAACTCTTTCAAATACTTTGTGCCCAGCCTGACAAGGTTGGTGGCAATTCCACGGTGGCGTTGGTCGTAATTGACAGCAGTTGCTCCCACGCTTCCCATTTCCCCGTCATCACTAATATAGAGCAGAAGCGCCCCAACAACCTCTTTCTCCGTTTCTGCAATCAGGATTGGACGCTGTGTCCCCTTCTGATAGAAATTACTATTCCGATAGTACCGCAGAAATTTCGGTTCCGCATGGGTGATACTGCCCACCACACGTTCCAGATCCTCCGGCACAGCCAGCCGATAGATGACTCCGTCCACGGTATCCCCAAACGAAAACCAGCAGTAGTCAAAACTATCGAGCCTCTGCTCCATATCATAACAGCTCATTTTTCCCCAGGAATGACGGTATCCTTTCTTTTGAAAAAACAGGTGTGCGCCTCGGTTCATCGGAACACCCGGCATGATATATTCTTTCCCAGTGCCGAGCACCAACTTCTGTATTCCACTGGAAGCCACATAATTCTCGCTTTCCTGCAAAAGCGCCGTACCAATTCCGCGGTTTTGAAACGGCTTGTCCACACAGAGCAAATAAACAGTGCTCCCATTGACAACCGAAACACCAGCCAAATTGTCTTCCGCCCAGCTGAGAATCAGATGATTTTCGCTGTCGTTCAGGATATCTCTCACCGTTTGTTCGCCACGTTCGATTTCAGGCAGGTTTCTTTTAAAAAGCCAGTAAATCTGATCGGTCAGCGACTGACCTTTCTTTTCCATATAAATTTATCTCTCCACCGGCACCTGATAGAACGAAAGGATCGGCTGGTGGTTGCCGTAATCCACCGGCAAAAGGGGCGGATCCATCTGCCAGCCGCCCGAAATGCGGCAGTTCTCCCCAACAGGACGGGAAAGGCGAACCATAATCTTATCTTTGGCAAAATCAAGACCGATGACCGGAATTTCACCAGCTGCATCCTCTGCCGTAAAGGCGTGCTGTACCGTATTCAGAGAACCATACTGGCAAAGCCACCCGAAAACCCCGGAAAAGGTCAGCGTAATGGTATCAGGCTGTGTCAGCTCGGCGGTTTCCAGATCAGGCGCCGGACTCCCGCAAACACGCCCGTAAATATCCCGCAGCGCCGCTGCTGCCAGCCGCTCCCCGATCACAAGGTTGCCGCTTGAATTGTTGTGGATACCGTCGCTCAGCCCGCAGTCTGTTGTGGGAACGACCGACACATACTCACATTTCCGCGCCAGCTGCCGCTGTACTTCCCGAATGGTTCCCCACCCCTCATCGGCGCCGTTGCTGCCATTAAAGAGCTGACGATTCAGCTGTACGGTAAGCCAATGTGTTCTGTAACCCAGATTGGCTTCCAGCGAATCCATCATCTGTCCAAACCGCTCCTCATAGCTTTCATACAGGTGTTCCCCGGTGTCCGAGCAACCCTGATACCAAAGGACACCCCGGATTTTGCCGCCCTGAGAGCGGATCACCTCCAGCATAGAGGCATAGAGATCGCCGTTTTCAGCGGGATTCCAGCGGGAAAGCGGCGAACCGCCCAGCGAAGTCTGCAAAAGCCCGATGGGGTATCCCAGTTCCCGCCGGAGCATCTTGCCAAAACTCAGATACGGACAACTCCCGGAATTTGCCCCCTCGGTGTTGACAATGTGTACGCTGTCGGTCGAATCATTCATCGGATGAGTAGCGAGATCCCAGCGCAGACTGTTTCGCAGCAGATGAACGCCCATTTCGGGCGGATCATAGAGCGGATCTTTTCCGTAACCAGCCGAGTTGCTCTGCCCGGCAATGACAAACAGGTCGCCAGCACCCAGATGATGCCGCATATCGCCGCGCGCCGACCACTCCAGCTCCACCTGTTTTGCGGTATTCAAACAGGTTTCCAGCCGGTAAAGACCGCCCGCCGGCATCCGGATTGTGCCTTTCCATCGGTTTCCGGGCAGCGTTTCCGCCTTCTGCCAACCAGTCACATCAGCGCCGCTATCTTCCCGCACCAGCCGCAGGTATACCGTGGGCTCAGGTAACGCTACTCCTTCCGGAATCTCAAACCGTCCCTCCGCTTCCAGCATTGCAAAGCTATTTTCCTGCTGCAGAATCTGCCAATCCTGCGGTGCTCTTTCCAGAATTACACCAAACATCATTGCACTTCCTTTTCCGGTCATTTTGTTCCTATTGTACCGCTTTTGAAACCGCGGCGCAAGTATCTGCGGCAGATTCCCAAAAAACCGGCATTCTGCGCAATTTCCGGGCTTTCTTCTTGACAAAACGACGGCTTTCCCCTATCATTACAAGCAGAGAACTGCTGCAAAGGAAGGATTTTATGTTGGAACTGCTCAAACACTGTACCCTGTGCCCGCGCGAATGCGGTGTCAACCGGCTTGCCGGGCAGAAAGGCCGCTGCAGTGTCGCCGGAGATACAATCAAGGTAGCGCGTGCCGCCCTGCATTACTGGGAAGAACCCTGCATTTCGGGTGCCAACGGATCCGGGGCCGTCTTTTTTTCAGGGTGCCCTCTCGGGTGCGTCTACTGCCAGAACCGGGAAATCAGCCGCGGACAGGCAGGGAAAGAAATATCCGTTAGCCGTCTTTCCGAGATTTTTCTCGAGCTCCAGCAGCAGAAAGCCCACAATATCAACCTAGTCACCCCCACCCATTATGTCCCCCAGATCATCTTAGCGCTGCAAAAGGCCAAACAGAATGGCCTTACCATCCCGGTTGTCTTTAACTGCGGCGGATATGAAAAGGTGGAAACACTCCGGCTGCTCGAAGGGCTGGTCGATGTCTACCTCCCGGATTTCAAATATGTTTCAGCTGAACATGCCGCCCGGTATTCGGCAGCCCCCGATTATTTTGAACATGCCAAAAAGGCCCTCGCCGAAATGGTCCACCAGACCGGGGAGGCTGTCTTTGACTGCCACGGCATCATGACCAGAGGAGTGATTGTCCGGCACCTTTTGCTGCCCGGCATGGCAAAGGAAAGCAAAAAGCTGCTGCGGTATCTCCACCGGAAATACGGCAACAGCATCTACTTAAGCATTATGAACCAATTTACGTCGCTCGAAAATGTCAAAGACTACCCCGAAATTAACCGCACCATCACTCAGGATGAATACGACCGCATCATCGACTTTGCAGTCAACCTCGGAGTGGAAAACGGCTTTATCCAGGAGGGCGGCACCGCCGACGAAAGCTTTATCCCGCCCTTTGACTGCGAAGGAGTCTAACGTGCCCATCGCTTGCGGTACTGGAGTGGCGTCACACCGGCGACTTTTCGGAAGCGGGAAATAAAACTGGTGCAGGAATCATACCGCAGCAGCCCAGCGATGTGTTCCACGGAATAGGAAGTGGCTGTCAGAAGATATTTTGCTCGCTCCATCCGCATCCGGCAGAGGTCCTGCATTGGGCTGATATCAAAGGTATGCCGGTAGAGCCGGTTCAAGTGTGAAGCCGAATATCCCACTGCCTCGGCCATTTTTTCCACTGTCCATTCCTCGTCGAGCCGGTCCCGCAGCATCGCCCGCAGCGCATAGAGCCGGGCATGCTCCTCCCGGTTGGCGGCTGTCTGCCGCGCCGCCGCCAGGCAGAGGAAAAGCGCCTGCATCCCGTAGCGCACTGCGCTCACACTGCCGTCATAAAAATCGGCTGTCACAGTTTGGAAAATCGCGTCAGCAGCGGTGGCATCCCGAACAAAGAACGGCTCCCCGAACGGAAGCCCCAGCTCCCCGCACCATTCCCGGAAGCCTTCGCAGGAAAAATGGCACCAGTGTTCCAGCATGTCAGGCGTTTGAGGATGATACTGCTGCCGCATTCCGTGCGCAAACAGGATAAACGCTCCCTTTTCCACTGGAACCAGTTCTCCATTCTGCCAAAGCTCCATCGGGCGCAAAAAATGCACAAAGGCAAAGTTTTCCGGCCCGTCCGGCCGGCAGACCGAGAAATTTTCCGCACAAAAAGCGTGATACGCCGCTTGCTGCAAAGTAAAATCCAAGCTTTTCTCCTCCCGCAAGATGATCGTTTTGAATCATTTTTTCCGCCGCCGGAGCAACAATTCCCGGCCCTGAATTGTTATAATCATAGCATACAAAATTTTTTTTGTAAAGGAGCTGTGACCATGAACAAAAAGGTTACCATCGATCCCGGCCATGTCATCGGCCGGCCGAATCCCAAAATGTGGGGTATTTTTTATGAGGAAATTAACCACGCAGGCGACGGCGGACTGTATGCGGAATTGATCCGCAACCGCAATTTTGCGGAGGCCAATCTCCCCGAGGACACAGTCTACGCCGGCGGAAAGGTCCGTACCCTGCGTGGCCACACCGAGGATTTTGATCCCACTAATCCGCTTCCCGGCTGGACACTGCTCTGCGACGGCACCGCCGCCATGGAGCGCACCCGTGAAAATCCCCGCAACCCGGAATGTCCCGAACAGCTTTGCATGTCGCTGGTGCGGGGAGAAAGCTCTGCAGCGGTCAACGGCGGCTACTGGGGAATCCCGCTGAAACCTCAGTCCTATTACGGTTTTGTCATCCTCCGCGGCGAAGGGATTACCCACGCTGAAATCGGCTTGATGTACAGCGGCGGCACTGTCATTTGCAGCAAGGAGCTGGAAGTAACCGAAACTTTTGCCAAAATCCCGTTCACCCTGGACTGCCCAGCCGAAACGCCCAACGCCCGGTTTTTTGTCCGGATTTATGAAAAAGGCACCCTCTACCTCGACTTTGTCACCCTCTTCCCCGCCGACACCGACCAAAGCCGTCCATTCGGCTTCCGGCGCGACCTGATGGAGAAACTGCGCGGCATGAAGCCCGGTTTTATCCGCTTCCCCGGCGGCTGTGTTGTCGAAGGTATCAACCTTGCTAACGCTATTCACTGGAAAAAGACACGCGGCCCCATTGAAGACCGCCCCGGCCACTGGGATCTGTGGAGCTACCGTGCCACTGACGGACTGGGAATGCTGGAATTCTGCCAGCTCGCCGAGGATCTGGACGCCGACATCATGTATGTGGTCAACTGCGGCATGTCCTGCCAGGGGCGGCAGAGCGAACCGGCCGATGAAGCCGGCATCGAATACTGGCTCCAGAACGCACTGGACGGCATTGAGTACATCTGCGGCGATACCTCCACCACCTATGGTGCGCTGCGCGCCGCCGACGGCCACCCTGCTCCGTTCCGCCTTCGCTATGTCGAAATCGGCAACGAAAACTGGGGACCGGAATACCACTGCCGCTATCGCCGCTTCTATGACGCCATCAAGGCAAAATACCCGGATCTCATCCTGATCGCCGACCAGCCCGTCCCCGACGCGCCGATGGACATGGTGGACGACCACTATTACACTGTTCCGCAGGCTTTCCCCAACATGACCGAAGCCTATGAGGGCAACGGCGTACCGGTTTATGTAGGCGAATACGCCTGCAATACCGAAGTAGGCTACGGCAACCTACTGGGTGCGGTATCCGACGCGACCTTTATGATCCGGATGGAAAACCGCTGCGACCGGGTGCGGATTGCTTCCTACGCGCCGCTTTTCTGCAACGACCACGACCGCAAATGGCCGGTCAACCTCATCAACTTTGACGGCAGCCGGGTATTCGGCATCCCGTCTTATGAGGTACAGCGGCTCTTCTCGGCCTATTCGCCTGAAACCGTCCTGTATAACGACTGCACCGCCCAAAAAGGCGCCGACAGCAACCTGTTTGTAACAGCGGGCGAAAAAGCCGACCAATATGTCATCAAAGCCGCCAACTTCGGCACTGAAGCCATCACCGCTACCTTCTCCCTGAAAGACAAAAAGGTCGCGTCGGCCGAAGGATGGCTGCTCGCTTCCGAATTTCCGACCGACACCAACTCGCTGCTCGATCCCGACTATGTCGCGGCAGTTAAAGCCCCGGTCTGCTGTGAAAACGGCGAGGTTTCCTTCCGCTTCCCGCCCTACTCTTTTGCTGTGATCCTTGTAAACAAAGCATAAGAAACTACAAACACTGTCCTTTTAAAAGGGCGGTGTTTTTTTATTAAAATCCTGTTGCCGTTTTGCAGGATTTATGCTATATTCATGGTAAAGCAGATTCCCACATGAAAGGAGAAGGAAAAATGACTCAAATTCTGTATGCAAGTGACTACGCCATGTTAGACAGCAATGTGCTGACCGGCGGCGGAACCGACGATACCGCGGCCTTGCAGGCGCTACTCGACCAGGCAGAAGAATCCGGCGGGCTTCGTCTGATTATGGACGGCGCGGCGCTGGTGACCGGCCTGCGCGTCTACCCCAACACTACCATTGAGTGTCTTGACACAAGCTGCGGCTTTTTCCTCCGCGACGGCTCCAACGACGCCATCCTCAAAAACGCACACTGGGATCTGGAAGAGATCCGCGACAACAACATCACGCTGATCGGCGGAACCTACAACCACAACTGCCGCGGCCAGCAGCACGATGTGGAAATACCGCCGGAATACCGCCGCTTTCCCTGTTTTTCCGATCGTTACTGGGTGATGGGTTTTGTCTTTTTTGGTGTCCAGAATCTGATCATGCGGGATGTTACCATCCGCAACCAAACTACTTTCGCCCTCCTGGCGGCAAACTGGGAAGATGTCTGGATGGAGAATATCCGGATTGAGCTGCCAGACCATCAGGACTGCCAGAACCAGGACGGTCTGCATTTCTGGGGGCCGGGACGGAATCTGACGCTGCGCGGCATTAGCGGGGAATCGGGAGATGACTTTATCGCACTGGCGCCGGACGAACATGATTTTGTATCGAATATCACCGATGTGCTGATCGACGGTGTCACACTGAAAGGTGCCGACCAGGGGATTCGCCTCCTTTCCTGCGGGACCGGTCGTCTCGACCGGGTACTGATTCGAAATGTCACCGGAACTTATAAGAGTTTTGGATTCATCATCAATCCATGGGTGGAAAGCAATGGCGGTAACTACGGCAATATCGTCTTTGACGGAATCAACCTGAATCCGCTGACTCCCAACTATACCTATATGGAACCATTTCTGTTCAAACTGGGCGGCAATATTGACAGCCTCGTGTTAAAAAATATCTACCATATCCAGCCGGAACAAAGCCGCCGCATTCTGGAAGCCGGCCTTCCCTATGACGGCAGCAGACGTACCGGGGATTCCACCCGGATCAATAGTCTTCTGATTGACGGTCTGCATATTTTGGACAATTCGGAAACCCAAAAAGAAACAGATTACATCTATCTGGACTGCCCAGCAAAACAGGTGGTCATCCGCAATACAGAGGTGCTGGGCAGAAAAGGCAGCTGTCTTGTAAAAACTGGGCCGGATGCTGTAATCGATACCCTGGTGCTGTCTCAGATTTCGGCACAGAATTTGGAAGCAATTCTATCGGATGAAAATGGCACCGTGCATTTGCTTCGTGAAAATGCGGTAACAAATGATGTCTTTTCAGAATAAGAAAAACCCGGCTGTCCAAAAGCAGCCGGTTTTTTTATCCCTGTTTGATTACTTTTTCAATACGCTCGAGTGCTTCCTTAAGCAGACTGCGCGGACATGCAGCAGTCAGACGCATAAAGCCTTCTCCCACTTCTTTTCCAAAGTTCGTTCCAGCACTCAGGAAAACTCCGCCGTCCCGCAGCTTTTCGGATAATTTGTCGCATTTCCATCCTGTTTTTCGGAAATCCAGCCAAAGCAGATAGGTGGCCTGTGGCCGGATAAAGGTGATTTCCGGCAGATGCTCCCGCAAAAACTTTTCAGTGAAGTCTATATTTTCTTTTAAATAAGAGATCATTTCCCGCAGCCATTCCTCTCCGCCCCGATAAGCAGCAGTTGCGGCAGTTATTCCCATCAGATTCGGGCCGGGAAGATGAGATTTTGCCATCAGGTCTTTCACTCTCTTTCTGGAATCCGCATTGCGGATCACTGCACAGGAAGTCTGTAAACCCGGCAGGTTAAAAGTCTTACTCGGTGCAGTCAGCACAACTGCGTCGCCAGCAATTTCCATCGGAAGTGAAAGAACCGACACAAATTCTTCTCCAGGCAGGATGATATCTCCATGAATTTCATCCGAAAATACTTGGATGTTGTTTTCCCGGGAGATGGAGAGCATCCAGCAGAGTTCTTCTCTGCTCCAAAGACGACCAGTCGGGTTGTGCGGATTACAGAGGATAAAAGTATCTATCTTGCCGCTTTTGGCAATTCGTTCAAATTCCGCTTTATCCCAGTTCCATTTTCCGTTTTCCGGCTTCATTTCCATTGTCACCAGTGGCTTTTCCAGATTCTTTGGAACTGACAGAAAGGGCGGATATGCCGGCAGCATAACCAACGCGCCACCTTTTCCGGTCAACGCCTGCATACTCCATTGCAGTCCGGTAATTACTCCTGCAGTTGGAATAATTTCCTCATTTTTTACATCACTTCCATGAATTTTCTTTTCCCAATCGCAAAAAGCTTGATAAAAGTCATCCCCAACATATGTATATCCAAACATTCCATGTTGCGAGCGTTCTTTCAGCGCTTCGACAACACAGTCAGGTGATCGGAAATCCATATCCGCAATGGACATTGGTATTTCTTTTTCTGACTTTAATTCACTCCATTTTGAGGAACAAGTATTCTTTCTATCAGGAAAGGTATCGAAATCAAAATTTTTCATTGAAAACACCTCCATGCGCCATTATAACATGCTTTTCATGTTGGCGCAATCCAATTTTTTTCTTTTTCTTTATAATTTTCTTTAAGTAGAAAACAGCCAGTAAAAAGACCAGCTGTCAAAATGTCAGATTTCATGCAAAAGGAAACAAAAAAAGATAATCCGCATATTTAATG